>NZ_FNGZ01000004.1:0-371668 GCF_900103515.1 Pedobacter antarcticus | reverse complement strand
CAGAAGGCAGGAATTTCTTCCAGGGGCAGTGTGCCATCAGGAATATGAATATTTTCTGCCGGAATATCAATATGGTTAAAAAGGTTTTCCTTCATGAAGGTGACATAGCTCTGCGCTGCATCCGGCTGCATAGGATAGTACTCATCCAGGTTAAAGCTCACTACATTGTAGAAACTCAGGTTTTCTTCGCGGTGCATGCGCACCAGTTCTGCATATACAGCAACAGGGGTTGCCCCGGTGGCCAGTCCGATCACTGCCTTTTCCTGCTTTTCCTGTTTGTCGCGGATGATTCCGGCAATACGCCTGGCTACGTTGACAGATGCAGTTGCCGGATTATCAAATACAGAAACGGGCAGTTTTTCAAAACGCGTTTCTTCCAGAAGATTTAATCTTGCCATTCTATAGATTTGGTTTTTAATGGTTTAAGGAACATGAAAATATAAAATATATTTGATGTTTGACGGCTCAAAAAGCAAATGAACAGAACTGGATACGTGTCTGTATATGAATATTGACTTCCTGCTCTAACGGATGGGGGATGTGCTGTTTTTTTTTCTATTTTTGCAGCAAAGAAATTATTATGGCAAGCTTTACATTCACTCCTGAAAGTGCAGAAAGAGTTAAAATCAAAGTACTCAGAAAATACAGAGATCTGGCTAAAGAAAATCTACAATTTGTTCCCGGGCAGGAAGAGCAGTTAGTAGAACAACTGATGGAACTGTTAAAAAGAGATCGTGCATACGTAGAATTCACAATCAAAAAAGGACTGGCGGATCCGGAAGGTAACCGTCTTTAATCATATATCACCGGTTGTCCGGTTAAAAAGAAAGCCCCTGCATAAGTATGCAGGGGCTTTCCTGTATTATTATTTCGTGGATTTTACGTGCCGTGTAATTTAACTATCAGCCCGTCCATTGCAGGGTTAAGCTGTAGCTGGCAAGCCAACCTTGAGTTGGGCAGAAGATCTGGTAAGGTATCCAGCATGGCGTATTCGTCATCTGTCATTTCATTCAGCTTTTCTTCACCTTCCAACACATCTACACAGCAAGTTGCGCATAGCGCCATTCCGCCACAAGTGGCAAGGATATCATATTCACACGCTTTTAAATATTCCATCAAACTTAATCCCATATCAACCGGAGCTTCCAGTGAAGTAAGGGTGCCGTCAGGATTTTGTACGTGTACTGTTATATTATTTTCTTCCATTTTTTAAAATTCAGCAACGCCATTCACAGTAGTATATTTCATAGTGTATTTAACACCAGGATTCATATACTGATAAGCGCTGTGGCTCATTAAAGCAGCCTCATGAAATCCGCAAAGGATCAGTTTTAATTTGTTTTTATAAGTATTGATGTCACCAATAGCGTAAATACCTTCAATATTTGTAGAGTAATCTTCCGTATTCACTTCGATTGCACTTTTACTGATATTAAGGTTCCATTGTTCGATTGGGCCTAATTTAGGACTTAATCCGAATAAAGGTATCAAATGATCTGCATTAATATTAGTAACTTCCAGACTACGGTTGTGCACCACTTCTACTGTTTCCAGCTTACCGTTTCCAGAAACAGAGTTGAGGTTACTGTTCAGGATTAGATTAATCTTCCCGCTGTCAGCAAGTTCCATTACTTTATTCACGGAATCAGGAGCACCCCGGAAGCTTTCGCTGCGGTGTACCAAAGTCAGTTCATCGACAATATCGGCAAGGAAAATAGTCCAGTCCAGTGCTGAGTCACCACCACCGGCGATAACCATTTTCTGTCCTCTGTATTTTTCCGGATCCAGGATCATATAATTCACCCCGCGACCGTTTTCGAATTGTTCCAGTCCGGCAACAGCAGGTTTACGAGGCTCAAAGCAACCTAGACCACCAGCTATAACTACAACTTTAGATTCAATGACTGTACCCATGTTGGTTGTCATTACGAAATCTGCTTCACCGCGTTTTTCCAGGCTTTCGATACGCTCACCCAGAGTGAAACCAGGGTGGAAAGGTTTAGCTTGTTCCATCAGGTTGTCAACCAGTTCCTGCGCCAGGACACTTGGATAACCCGGGATATCATATATAGGTTTTTTAGGATAAATTTCAGAAAGCTGTCCGCCTACCTGAGGAAGATAATCAATTAAATGACAACGCATTTTTAATAAACCTGCTTCGAAGATGGCGAATAAACCTACGGGGCCTGCGCCAATGATGGCTATATCTGTAGAAATCATGTATTTAAATTTGTGGCGAATTTACGAAAATTGTTTGTAATGATTCTATATTGTGTGGATTTGGTGGTAAATATAAGGTGCTTTTTGTAAACCTGACCAAAATGATCGTATTAATCGTCAAATAGCTGCCATTTCTTGCAATAGGAGGAAATAATTTTTTATTCAAAAAAGCATAATCGTTGGTATCTTTGACCTATTGATGGCAAAAAAAATATATTTCGCTTCAGATTTCCACCTGGGCTCACCTAATCATAAAGAAAGCCGGATCCGTGAAGACCGGATTGTCCGTTGGCTGAATAATATTGAACCGGACTGTTCGGAGTTATTTCTGATGGGGGATATCTTTGATTTCTGGTTTGAATATAAAACAGTGGTTCCCAAAGGATTTATCAGGCTGCAGGGTAAACTTGCGCACATGTCAGATTCAGGTATAAAAATATACTTCTTTAAGGGTAATCATGATATGTGGGTAGAGGATTATTTTACCCTTGAAATGGGCATTACCATTATCAGTGATGAAATGGAGATGGAAAGAGGGGGTAAGAAATTTTATCTGCACCATGGAGACGGTTTAGGGCCCGGGGATTCAAATTATAGGATGCTGCGCAAAATATTCCGGAATCCGGTATGCCGCTGGCTTTTCTCAATACTGCCACCAAGAATAGGTCTTGGAATAGCGACAGGCTGGTCGAGCCAGAGCCGAATTGTAAATACGCGGGTTGAAGAGGTTTATCTGGGCGTAGAAAATGAATGGCTGGCTGTACATTCAAGGGAGATTCTGAATAAAAAGCATTATGATTATTTTATTTACGGGCATAGACACCTTCCCTTAAATATAAAACTTAAAGATAACAGCCTTTATATAAACATAGGCGAATGGTTTACCTTCAATTCCTATGCTGTATTTGATGGAGAAGAGCTTCGCCTGGAGTTTTTTGAACCAAGAGACCAGCAGCATCTCGTTGAGCTCCATGAAAAAGCAAATAAAAATTAGATGATTTTGTTTAATTTTGTAATCCTATAAAAATCAATTGTCTATCCAATAATAATAACGGTTTTCCCAAAAGATACGATCTTATTAAACCCGAAAGAATGGAATGAGGCAATTATCTGCTGAATAAAATATTATGTTAGAAAAATTAGAAGCTATAAAAACCCGCTGGGAGGATGTTGAAGAACAATTAAGCAATCCTGATACTATGCAGGATATGAAGCGGTTCGCCCAGCTTAATAAAGAATATAAAGACCTGACCAAAATTGTAGATGAATATAAAATCTACAAAAACATCATGAGTAACATTGAGGCTAATAAGGAGATCCTGACTACGGAGAAAGATGCTGAAATGCGTGATATGGCTAAAGAAGAGCTTGATATTTTGCTTAAGCAACAGGAAGAACTGGAAGAACGTGTACGTTTAATGTTAATACCAGTCGATCCTGAAGATGCTAAGAATGCGGTGTTTGAGATTCGTGGTGGTACAGGTGGAGATGAGGCGGCGTTATTTGCTGGAGATTTATTCCGTATGTATACCAGGTTCTTTGAACAAAAAAGGTGGAAGATAGAAGTTGTAGACGTCACCGAAGGTACTGCAGGAGGCTATAAAGAGGTCATCATGAAAGTGTCCGGTGAAGATGTTTATGGACAGCTTAAATATGAATCTGGCGTTCACCGCGTGCAACGTGTTCCGGATACAGAGACACAGGGGCGTGTGCATACATCAGCTGCATCGGTTGCTGTATTACCCGAGGCAGAAGAAATTGACTTCTATTTGAACCCCGCGGATATTGACCTGCAAACATCACGTTCAGGTGGTGCTGGTGGACAGAACGTAAATAAGGTAGAAACTAAAGTTCAGTTAACTCACAGGCCGTCAGGAATGGTTGTGGTTTGTCAGCAGGAACGTTCTCAGTTGGGTAACCGTGAGATTGCAATGGAAATGCTGAGAAGTAAGCTATATGATATCGAATTGCAGAAAAGAAACGGGGATATCGCATCCAGAAGGAAGACGATGGTATCCACAGGTGACCGTTCTGCAAAGATCAGAACCTATAACTATCCGCAAGGCAGGGTAACCGATCACCGTATTGGTTTAACTTTGTATAACCTGAATGGTGTAATGGATGGGGGTGTGCAGGAGCTGATAGATGCTTTGCAATTTGCTGAAAATGCAGAAAAGATGAAAGAGGGTTCTGTAGCTTAATTAGTTAGCTGTTTTTTCAAAAATAATTGAAATACTAATTTTGAAATGCAATTATCATTCCTATATTTGCATTCCCGAAAGGGAGAACGGACCGGTAGTTCAGCTGGTTAGAATGCCGCCCTGTCACGGCGGAGGTCGCGGGTTCGAGTCCCGTCCGGTCCGCAAGACAAGACGTCAAATAAACTAGAAAGCCTGCAAATCATATGATTGCAGGCTTTTTTCATTTTCCAGAAGTGCCCATCATGCATCTCACATAGCTGATAAAACATATCTCGCCACAGGTATTTCATCCGGGCGTGTATGGATACGATAGGAGCCTGAGTATCCGTGCATTTATGCAAAAGATCCTTCCAGTTTTAAGACAAAGGCAATGTTTTCGCTGGGCCGCTCAGGGAGGCTAACGTTTAGACCGTCAGTGGTTTGACTGAAATCCAGTTTATTACTATGGCCCAACATGCTGACTTTTGCTACTTTTCCATATGCCCCGGCTTTCAATGTTTTAATTACTGCCTTTTGATTTTCAGGCCATCCGAGTAGGGTTGCGTAGAGTATTGCTCCTTTCTTTACAAACCGGATGTCTGAAGATCCGAAAGGTTTTCCTTTCCCTTCATTGAAGCCTTGGGCGCTCAATGGAGCTGCAGATTCCATGGCTGGGCCTTCGCCGAATACTTTCCATGGGCGCGTCCCATATACACCTTCACCATTTATGGCGATCCATCTGCCGATTTCCTCGACAATATCCAGTTCCTTATCGTCAATTGAACCATCGCCTCGTAATGGGACGTTGAGCATCAGGTTTCCGTTTTTGCTAATGACATCAACCAAGGTATGAATGATTGTTTTTGCAGATTTATAATCGTTATTGTCGTAGATCCGGCGGTCGTAGTGCCATTGGCCGAGGCAGGTGTCGGTTTGCCATGGCAGTGGCTCTATGGCGTTGCTCTGCCCGCGTTCAATATCCCATACCATGCATTTACGCTGCTGCTCATCCAGAATTTTCCCGAAAATCACGGTGTTTGCTTTGCCATGCTTCTTAACACTCTTATTATATAAATGTGCTGCTATACGTAATCCTGCATCATCGACCGGCCAGAGAGGTAGCGCCGTATCATCGAAATAGACCAACTCCGGATTATATTTATCAATTAGGTCAATGGTGCGGTCGTAAAAATTATCACAGTACTCCTTTGAAGGAGGATACACGCCGTCGCCCCAATTCCATTGGCCATGAATAGACCCGTCGTCTTTGCTGTTTTGACTTAGAGGGTGGTTCTGGGCATACAATTTCTGCGGATCATAGCCCTGCCACCACTTTCCAATCCCGTCGGCGGCAGTTAACTTGCCATCATAAGGAACCCCGGTCAATGCGCCTTTTTTATCTGAGAGTTGGGCGTTTTCGTACCACCTCCAAGCATGCGCTGCATGAACACTTACCCCAAGTGGCAAGCCTTGTCTTTTTGCCGCTTTGGCCCATCCGGCCATCAGATCCTTTTTTGGTCCAACATTAGTAGAGTTCCATTTTTGATGCTCACTGTCATACAGGTCAAGGTTATCATGATGGTTGGCCAGCGCCATAAAATATTTTGCTCCTGCTTTTTTATACAGGCCAACCAGGTATTCAGGATCCCAGCGTTCGGCTTTCCATTCGTTGATAACGTCCTTAAAACCGAATTCCGACGGATGTCCGTATTTATCGCAATGGTATTGATATTGCTCGCTGCCTTCTTCATACATCCCGCGTGCATACCAGTCGCCGCGCTCTGGCTGGCATTGCGGCCCCCAATGTGCCCAAATACCAAACTTAGCATCCCTGAACCAGTCGGGAACCTGGTATTGTTCCAAGGAATCCCAGTTAGGCAGGAAGGTTTTTTTATCAGTAGTCGGGAGGAAATCCAGCAACTGTGCCTGTGCAAAAGTTCTTGAGGCGCATAAGGCGGCAAGCCCAGAGAGACCGCCTTTGATCAATGTTCTTCTTTTCATCAGTTATATACTTGGTTTTTAATACTTGCAATCTGACAATTGATGGTCAGTATTTTCAACTCTCAAATATAATTCTTCAGATTTTGTTTATTTTAGACAAAAACAGACCTCTTTTTACTGAAAACAGACCTTTAGATATTTGTTGCTTAGAACTATGATCAAACGCATACTTACGCACAGTTTTTCCCTGATGAATGTAGATCTGGTATTATTGGACAAAAAGTGGAATTATAAGAATGTGATCAGTCCTTACCACCGCATTTATTACATTAGCTCTGGAACAGGAGAAATATCCCATTTTGAAAAAAAACTGAGACTGGAACCAGGCTTCCTGTACATTATACCTAGTTTTACCTTGTGCAATTTATCTTGTGAAACCTTCCTGGAGCAGTATTTTGTGCAGTTTTTTGAGGAGACCTCGGATGGGAAATCACTGTTTGCGTCAAATAGGTCAATATTCAAGGTGGAGGCTAACCCTGTTGATATATTAAATTTTGAGCGGCTTAAGCTCATCAATCCGGGACGCGGCATTAACCGCTCAGACGATCCGAAAATTTACGAAAAGAACATCTATTATAAGGAATATCAAGAACTAAATATGCAGCAAAATACTAATCAGTTTCTGGAAACCCAGGGGGTTTTGTTACAATTGGTTGCCAGATTTACGTCGCCCGAAATAATTGCACAAAGAGAACGTGGACACATTCCTGTAAAAATACTTGATACCATTAGTTACATTGTAATGAACCTCCAGGCTTCGCTTTCTGTTAAGTACCTGGCTGAACGGATCCACCTGAATTCAGAATATTTCTCCCGGCTTTTCGAGCAGTATACCGGTTCCCGTCCATTGGCATACATTACTGAAAAGAGGATTGAGCGGGCTCAGTACCTGATTATGAGCTCAGGGGCAAAACAAACAGAAATCGCAAAAATGACCGGGTTTGAAAGCCTTTCCCATTTTTCCAAAACATTCAAGAAAATAACTGGTATGAGTCCTCGAGCTTACGGAAAATACTTTTCATTAGTTTAGTCTCCATTTTTACTATTTGTGCAACAAATCAACCGATCCAGCGTGTCGATCAATACCAATTACTCTTTCTTCTTTAGTCAGAATTAATTCAGTTTTTTTTTACCCTTCTGAATAAAATTTGTACTCGACATCAAAAAAATAATTGCTCATTTTCAATGATTTATAAGGAATGTTTGAAATAGCTGCATTTTAAAGCTGTTTTTAGGATATTTACCAATATCTTCGCACCACGATACGAATCAAAAGCATTTATGCCCGTTCGCTATTGAAAACGGACCGGTAGTTCAGCTGGTTAGAATGCCGCCCTGTCACGGCGGAGGTCGCGGGTTCGAGTCCCGTCCGGTCCGCTGGTATTAAAGTATTAAAGCGCCTGTTTTCGTAAGAAAACAGGCGCTTTTTGTATACACCAGATACACATAAGCCTGAACTTCTACATCTCAGGACCACTTTTTCAGCAAGGCAGTAAATCCGTCCTTATACTGGTCTGTTACCGGTATTGTTGTATTTCCGATCTGCACCGAATTTTTGGTGACCGATTTAATTTGATCAACTGCGACAATAAATGAGCGATGAATTCTTAAAAAGGATAAACCACTTAATTTTTCTTCGAGACCCTTCAGGCTGGTCAGGGTGAGCAGCGGCTTATCCTGACTTTTCAAAAACAGTTTTACATAATCCTTAAGCCCTTCAATATATAAGATGTCACCGGTGTCTATTTTTACCAGCTGATAGTCAACCTTGAGATACAGATAGTTTTTCTCAGGCTGTCTGGCGTTATTTAATGTACTTGCTGGATTCAGGGAATGCTCAAGCATTATAAAGTAATCATATGCGCGGGTTGCCGCTTTAGAAAAGTCTACGAAATTGAAAGGTTTCAGCAAATAGTCCAGTGCATCCACTTTAAATCCTTCAACAGCATACTGGTCGTAGGCTGTAGTGAATATAATTCTCAGGTTCTTCTTTTTTCCCGTTTGCTCGACGATCCTTGCCAGTTCTATACCGGAAAGGTCGGCCATTCGGATATCCAGAAATATCAGCTGTATCTCTGGTTGCTCATGAATGGCTTTTAGCGCTTCAACGCCGTTTGTGTACTCGCCAATCAGATGCAGGAAAGGCGTCTGTTTAATGTAGGAAGTGATCAGGCTTAAAGCAAAAGGCTCATCATCAACGGCTATACAATTAATTTTCATTTGAAATCCAGTGTTAAAGTAACCGTATATTCCTTGGTCGTAATGTTATTCTCTGCATTCAAGGTGTACTTGCCAGGGTATAAGAGATCCAATCGTCTTTTGGTATTAACTATCCCAATGCCATTGCTTTCTTCCAAATGCTTTCTTTTTTCAAAAACAGAATTTTTAATTTCTATTATAGTTGTTTGCTCAGATTGGGATATATCAATATAGACATAACTTGGATGAAGTGTGCTAATCCCATGTTTAAATGCATTCTCGATAAAAGGCAGCAGCAGCATAGGTGCCACATCGTAATTTTTCATATTGGCCTGTTTTTCGAAAATGATCTGTACATCACCCGCAAGCCTTAGCTTCATCAGGGTGATATAGTCTTCAGCAAATTTGATCTCATTCTTCAGGTTTGTGAGGTCGTTTTTAGTGTCATAGATAACATAACGCATCATATGAGACAATGTGTAGATCGCATCTTTGGCTGTGCCGGTGTTGCTATCCGCGAGGGCGTAAATCGTATGAAGCGTATTGAAGAAAAAATGAGGGTTAATCTGTGCCTTTAAGAATGATAGCTCGGAAATAATCTTTTCGCGCTCTGTCACCTGAAAAGCCAGTTGATCGGTCTGCATCTTTTTGGAGAGGGAAATTACCGTACTTATTCCGTAGACCACCATGGCAGTAATGATATTAATATAGTTTCCTGTATGATCATCTTTGTTGGAAGGCTTGTGTCCGATTGAGCTGAACAATTTTTCCATGGCTTGCGGCAGTCCCAGTAAACTGTCTACCCAATTGCTGAAAAAAACAACTGCAAACAAAGTGAAAATGACCAATATAACGAAGAACCCTATTTTGTGCCTGTATAATAGTTTAGGGGTGAAATAAAAGAAATTGGCATAAAACAAGCCAGCCCATACCAGATAGATTAGGATTTGCTTTACCCAAAATTCCTGGGGTAGTTTAAGTGGCCAGGTCAGTGGAAAGAACATTAATGCAAGCCCGGCCACACCTATAAAGTAGTGGATGGATGGAAGTTTTCTCATGATGCCTTTATCTGCTGTACTCATGTAAAACAAATATGGAGCATTTATCCCGGCATATAAAGCACATTAGACACAGGGCGGTGTTTTATAGATAGAATGGCCGAAATTATCTATTGCTCATCGGTTTAAACTTGTATTTGGTCGATTTTTTAGATTAAACCGTCTATAATCAAAATTTGACATCTTATAATTTCTTTGATTTGTTCCCAAAGACCCTAAAAATGGAAACTAAAAGGAGTAAAGCAACAATTGAAATTTTAAATAACCTAATGAAATCGCCGCTAAGGTTCGCATTGGTTTTTATATTCCTGATGACAGGAGCATTTTATGTCCGTGGTCAGGCTCCGGCCGGCGCTGCTGCAGGTGGCACCGTCTCCGGTATCGTTATAGACTCCTTGAATCAGAAACCAGTAGATTATGCTACCATCAGCCTATTTAAGAACGGAGCTTCGGCTCCTGTTAACGGAGGGCTAACAGATACCAAGGGCAATTTCAAAATAAATAATGTCCCACCCGGAGAATACCGGATACAAATAGATTTCGTGGGATATAGCCGGAAGACAATATCGGGACTGATATTATCGACAGGGAAACCAAATAAGAACGTTGGGCAGGTCATTATTTCTCCAAATGCCAATATGCTGGCTGCCGTTCAAATTACCGGACAACAGGCATTGATTGAAAATCGGATTGATAAACTGGTTTTTAATGCCGAGAAAGATGTGACAAGCTCCGGGGGAAATGCGACCGACATTCTACGTAAAGTTCCTATGGTTTCAGTAGATATGGATGGGAATGTTGCTTTGCGTGGCAGTCAGAATGTACGGATACTCATTAACGGTAAGCCTTCAGGAGCACTCACTACAAATGCGGCAGATGTGTTAAAATCTATGCCCTCAGATCAGATTAAAAATATTGAGGTCATTACCGCTCCTTCCGCCAAGTATGACGCAGAAGGATCAGCAGGGATCATTAATATTATCACTAAAAAGAAAAACGTATCCGGAATTAGCGGATCTGTCAGTACCGGAGTAGGAAACAGACAGAACAATGAAAATGCAAATTTGAATTTTAATAAAAATAAACTCAGCATTACTGCGAACGTAGGTTATAATTCAGCCTGGCCGCAAACTACATATTCATCCTTTAGCAGCCAGAATTCAGAACTGGGTACCTCTTCATCATCGACGGGTGAAAGCACTTCGAAACGCCATTTTTTGAGTGGTTCTGCCTCATTGGGTTATGATTTTAATGATAATGACAGCTTCTCTTCGTCATTCAGTACCCGTGGAGGTGCATTTGAAAATAACGGAAATACGATTAACAGTAATTATTCACCATCACAGGGAACCGTTGATTATACAGCCACTAACAACAATAAGAATAGCTTTTCCAACTTTGACTGGAATAACGACTTTACACATAAGTTCAAAAGAGAAGGAGAAGAATTAAGCATTGCCGGACAATGGACGCATGGAACTAACGATGTGAATTATTTGTCAGAATATTCCGCATTTACGCAGAATCAGCGTGCAACAAATCTGGGAACGAACAATGAATATACCGTTCAGGCCGATTATGTATTGCCGCTGAATAAAGTCTTTAAAATTGAAACCGGTGCCAAGACCATTATCAGAAAGATTAAAAGCGATTATGACTTTTTTAACCCGGATGAATCAGGCCAGTATATATTTAATGCCAATACCTCAAACACCTATAACTATGGGCAAGACGTTTATTCCGGATATGGATTACTGACTACGAGCCTGAGCAACGGCATTACCATCCAGGCAGGCGCAAGGGTAGAAAACACCAGGATAGACGGGAACTCTGGAAATACCAGTGTCGGACTATCGCCCTTTAAAAACGACTATACCAATTTTGTACCCAGTTTAGCCATTTCAAAAGCACTAAGTCCATCGCAAACTATAAAGCTGAGCTACAGTAAACGGATCCAGCGGCCTAGCTTACAATATTTGAATCCATTCAGGAACACCAGTGACCCATTGAATCAAAGCCAGGGAAATCCGGCCTTATCACCAGAGATTGCGCAAACGGTAGAATTGAACTATTCCACATTTGTTAAAACCTCCGTTATTAATGCCTCAGTTTATTATCGCAGGACAGCCGATATTATTGAGAGCGTCGTGAGCACCGTACCTTTTACAACTGTAGATAATAATGGAAATGAAGTAACCCGCGACGTGTCACTAACTAATTTTCTGAATGTAGGGAATAACAATTCCATTGGTACTAGCCTATTTGGATCAGTCCAGCTATTTGGTGTCCTCACCTTAAGAGGGAATATTAATGCATTTACTTATAAACCTCAAATTATCAGCAGTCTGCAGCAAGGTAAACAGTCTACCTATATACAATATAATGCATTCGTCAGCGGGACTGTAAAATTGAGCCCAACCTTAAATGCAGAAACCTTTCTCATGCAAAATTCTGCCAGAAGAACTTTCCAGGGGACCAATCCGGCATTTAACCTTTGGGTTGTTGGGTTGAAACAGGAAGTATGGAAAAAGCGTGGAACAATCGGGTTGAATGTGACCCAGCCTTTTAAAGATTATAAAGATTTCACGTCCAATATCAATAGCGAGCCGCTAACACAAAGCAGTAAATTCTCTGTTCCTTTCAGATCATTTGGTGTCAGCTTTGCCTATAACTTCGGGAAGATGAATTTCGGTCAGCAGGCTCCTAAAAAGAAAAGAGGCGTTAACAACGACGATTTGAAACAAGGCGAAGCGAATACGGGGCAGGGAGCAGGTTAATTCAGATCACTGCAGGCTAACAAAATGGGAAGAAGCCTTTCATTATGAAAGGGTCTGTCAGGCTCCGAATAAACCGTTTATTTTTATTTTCCACGATTCTAGATTCCTGAAGCCCTTTTGTGCCCGTTCTGACAGCGGGGGCATTCCTTTTGAAAGGTGCCTGTTCATCAAAACATAAAAAGATGAACAATCACATCATATTTGTGCGAATTGCCACATTAAATGATATCAGGTATACCCTTGAAATTATCAGGGAAACAGAAGCTTCAGCTATTGCAAGAGGAACGGGGATTGCTAAACGGAGCGCGCAGACTGTCAGTCAGAAGATGCGCGAAGGAAAAGCCGTTATCGCGGTTACCAGTTCAGGAGAGTGGGTAGGTTTTGCTTACCTTGAAACTTGGGAACAAGAACGTTTCATTTCCAATTCCGGATTAATTGTATCCCCTGACTTTAGAAATACAGGGGTGGCAAGGGCAATCAAAAACAGAATCTTCCAATTATCCAGGAGATTATATCCTACAGCTAAGATCTTCAGTATAACCACGGGTACAGCTGTAATGAAGATGAACAGCAGACTAGGCTTTCAGCCGGTTGCCTTTTCCGGAATCACACAGGACAGTACCTTCTGGGAAGGTTGTAAAGGCTGTATAAACTTTCATATTCTCGAAAGCAAGAAGCGCGCGAACTGTCTGTGTACGGCAATGCTTTTTATCCCTGCCAGCGACAACGCTGCTTTAGATTTCAGCGGACACGACATGCTTCAGCATTATAATCCTGGTCTAACTCAATCCACTCATCATGAATATGGTAACTAAAAATCAGATCAGCTTAAAAGAGCTCTGTGCTCATTCCATTAAACTTTTGGGAGAAATTATTACGATTCCTTCCTATAGCGGCGAAGAAAAAGCAGTCGCAGATCATCTGGAAGCATTTCTTAATCTGCGGGGATTGTCGACGATCAGAAAATACAATAACATTTGGTGTTACAACAGATTTTTTGATCCGGACAAACCATTGATCCTGTTAAATTCACATCATGATACCGTCCGGCCTAATGATCAATACAAGAATGACCCCTTTCAGCCTGTTTTAAAAGATGGTAAAATGTACGGATTAGGTAGTAATGATGCCGGAGGACCACTAGTAAGCCTTGTCGCAACATTCCTTTACTTTTATGAAGACCATGACCTGCCTTTTAACCTATGCCTTGCATTAACAGCCGAAGAAGAAACATCCGGTACTTACGGTATTAAATGTATCCTTCAGGATTTGATGCCCGTTTCATTCGCTATTGTAGGAGAGCCAACCGGAATGCAGATGGCGGTTGCCGAAAGAGGATCGATGGTGCTCGACTGTGTATGTACCGGCAGAGCTGGACATGCAGCGAGGGAAGAAGGCGATAATGCGATCTACAAAGCCCTCAAAGACATCAACTGGTTTGCCGGGTATCATTTTCCAGTGGACCCTGGGCAGCCAGAATCCGTAAAGCTTACCGTTACTGGCGTTCATGCCGGTATCCAGCATAATATTGTTCCCGGGGAGTGCAGCTTTGTCGTGGACGTCAGATTTGATCATAATTATACACAGAAAGAAATTCTGACGGTGATAGATAACCATACCTTTTGTGAGATCACGGTCAGGCCAAATGTGCTTTACCCTTCGGACATCGCTGTCACACATCCGCTGGTAAAAGCAGGCTTGCAGAGCGGCAGGAAGACCTATATGTCCCCAACCAGTTCAGATATGGGCTGGCTGCAAATTCCTGCAGTAAAGATGGGGCCGGGAGAATCGTCGAGGTCACATACCGCAGATGAGTATATCCTGCTTCAGGAAATCGAATCCGGTATCTCCATTTATATCCAGGTTTTATCATCTTTATCTCCATATTTGGAGAGTCAATAACAAGCCCCCATAGATATGGCTAATTCAGTCCTGATCATAGACGACGAGAAAAAAATCTGCAGCCTTCTGGCCCGTATTATCGGGCTGGAAGGTTTTACTGTTTTTCAGGCCAATACCGGTAAAGAAGGCCTTAAAATCCTGAAAGCTGAGGATATTCAGGTGGTACTGAGCGACGTAAAACTACCCGATATCAATGGCGTAGAACTCGTTAAAGAGATCAAAAAGATCCGGCCCTACACAGAAGTCATTAACCTTACTGCTTTCGGAACTATTGCCGATGGAGTAATGGCCATGCGGAACGGAGCCTTTGATTATATAACTAAAGGTGATGATAATGATAAGATCATTCCGCTGGTTTATAAAGCAATGGATAAGGCGAGACTTAATTATCGCGTATATGAGCTTGAAAGTAAGATTAGCAGAAAATATAGCTTTGAATCCATTCTGGGGAAGTCCAGGGCAATTACCGAATCCATAAATCTGGCCAGGAAAGTTGCAGTAACAGACACTACCGTTTTGCTGCTGGGAGAAACAGGTACAGGAAAAGAAGTATTTGCACAGGCCATTCATCAGACCAGCCCCCGGATTAGCAAGCCATTCGTAGCTGTTAACTGCAGCGGTTTCAATCCAGAGCTACTGGAGAGCGAGCTTTTCGGTTATCTTGCAGGAGCCTTTACTGGTGCAGTGAAAGATAAAAAAGGCTTGATAGAAGAAGCCGATGAAGGCACGATCTTTCTGGATGAAATTGGCGAGATGAATATGGATCTGCAGGCTAAATTACTACGTGTACTTGAGAATCAGACCTATATCAAAGTAGGTGCAACGCAAACCAGTAAAGTCAATGTAAGGATTATTGCTGCTACAAACCGAGACCTTAAAAAAGAAGCAGAAAAAGGTAATTTCCGTCTGGACCTTTATTACCGCTTATCTATTTTTACGATAGAACTGCCTCCTTTGACTCATAGAAAGGAAGATATTCTGCTTATCGCACAGCATTACCTGCGGGAATTTACGGCAAAGGTTAATAAACCGGAGTTTAGTATGGAAAAGGAGTTTTCAAGATTACTGCTTAACCATAACTGGAAAGGAAATATCAGAGAGCTTAAAAATGTGATGGAGCGTGTAGTGATTCTTGCAGAAGAAAGCCAGTTGGGTGCGCATCTGCTGCCCTATGAATTCCACAACGAGCATACAACAGACGACCCCTTTAATATGCAGGCGGTAGAAAAACAGCATATTGTTAAAGTTTTGCACTATACACACGGGAACAAAACTGAGACTGCCCGTTTACTGGGAATTGGTTTAACTACCTTGTATAGGAAGATTGAAGAATATCAGCTCGAAAAATAAAGCAGGAATTTCATATTGAAAAAAACCCTTCCATTTTGGAAGGGTTTTTTTATGCCCAAAAATTCTAAAAAGAAAAATACGGCACGTAATATACAGTATATCAGGTATTTGAATACAAGTTTGGTTTTCTGGCCTCCAGATTGGATAAGGTCTGGAAAATACAAAAACTATGCTCACCATCATCTTACTTCTGGCCCTGCTACTGCTCTGCCTCATCATTTACAAATCCATCGACTGGTTCGAAAAAATCTGACAATTATGATTGCATTATTCATTATCGCTATCAGCGTCTTTATCTATATGATTTACGTGCTGATCAAACCCGAAAAATTTTAATTAAACGTTATGAACACAGAATTACTTGGAGTAATAGCCACCTACCTATTAACACTGGTTATTGCTATTCCACTCGGTCGGTATCTCGCGAAGGTATTTGCCGGAGAAAAAGTCTGGACAGACTTTCTAAAACCCTTAGAGGCTGGGATCTTCAAACTGTCCGGCATCAATACAAAAGAAGAAATGAATTGGAAACAGGCAATGAAAGCCCTGTTAACTATCAACCTTGTCTGGCTCATCTATGGTTTCTTCGTATTAATCTATCAGGATAAATTACCTTTAAATCCAGATGGTAATCCGGGTATGTCGCCAGATCTATCATTTAATACCATTATCAGTTTTGTGGTCAATTGTAACTTGCAGCACTACTCCGGTGAAAGTGGCGTTACCTACCTGACCCAGCATTTTGTGCTGATGTTTCTTCAGTTTGTAAGTACAGCAACAGGTATTGCTGCGAGCGTTATCTTCTTTAAAGCCTTCAGGGACCGTACTACTGAAAGACTCGGGAATTTTTGGGAGTTTTTCGTCAAATCTATTACCCGGTTATTGCTGCCGTTATCCCTGTTGGTCGGGTTAATCCTGGCATTTAACGGTACACCGACCAGTTACGAAGGAAAAGATCAATATATATCAGTGCAGGGAGATACAGTAAACGTCTCCAGGGGCCCCGCGGCCGGGTTTATTGCCATTAAACATTTGGGCACAAACGGAGGAGGATGGTTTGGTGCGAATTCCACTCATCCGCTGGAAAACCCGAATTACCTGACCGGTGTAGTAGAACTGGTTTCACAATGTATTATCCCTTTTGCACTGGTTATTACCTTTGGTTACTTCATTCGCAGAAGGAAATTGTCCTGGATGATTTTCGGCGTAATGACCATTGGGATGCTGCTGCTGCTGATTCCTATGCTCCAATCAGAACTCGGAGGAAATCCGGCTTTGGCTAAAATGGGTATTTCCCAGCAAACCGGTGCTATGGAAGGAAAAGAAGTTCGCTTCGGGCCGGCCATCTCTGCTTACTGGAGTACGATGACCACTATTATATCAACTGGTTCAGTAAACAACATGCATGATAGCACCATGCCAATGTCAGGTACATGGCAACTGCTCGGTATGATGATTAACTCATTCTTTGGCGGTTGTGGGGTAGGTTTGCTTAACTATTTCGTCTACCTCATTATCGCCGTATTCATTTCCGGACTGATGGTTGGTCGTACACCCGAATTCCTTGGACATAAAGTAGAAGCCAGGGAAGTGAAAATTGCCGCTTTAATTGCGTTGCTGAGTCCATTTCTGATTCTCGCAGGTACAGCTGTTGCCAGTTATGTTTTTACGACACATGGCGAGGCAGCATGGGCTGTACAACCTAAAAGCTGGCTAAATAATCCGGGCTTCCATGGTTTCTCAGAAATGCTTTATGAAATAACTTCATCCAATGCCAATAATGGCTCCGGATTCGAAGGACTGGCAGACAATAATGTATTCTGGAATGTGTCTACAGGTATCGTATTGATGTTCGGCCGCTTTTTGCCAATTATCGGACCAATAGCGATAGCAGGATTGCTGGGCGCTAAAAAATATATCCCCGAATCTGCAGGAACATTAAAAACAGATACACTGACCTTCAGTCTGATGACGCTGGCTGTGATTATAGTACTGAATGCCCTTTCTTATTTTCCTGCGCTGACCCTGGGTCCATTGGCAGAATACTTTACCATGCTTAAATAGAATACGAGATATGAAAACCTCATCCAATAAAATATTTGATCCGGCGCTGGTACAAACCGCACTGAAAGAATCCTTCATTAAACTGGACCCCAGGACGATGATCAAAAATCCGGTTATGTTTACCGTGGAGATCGGAACCTTAGTTATGGCCTATGTAACAGTATACTCTGTTACCCATACAGGCCAGGGATCTGCCCTGTATAACTTCTTTATATTTTTTATCCTGCTGTTAACCGTGCTGTTTGGAAACTTTGCAGAAGCCATTGCCGAAGCAAGAGGGAAAGCACAAGCTGATTCTTTACGTAAAACACGCGAAGAAACACCCGCTAAAGTTGTGGGTAGCGACGGAACGATTATTATCCGTTCATCCAGTCTGTTAAAGAAAGGGGACGTTTTTCTGTGTGAAACCGGCGATACGATCCCGGCAGACGGAGAAATTATCTCTGGAATTGCAACGATTGACGAATCTGCGATCACCGGCGAATCTGCACCGGTAATCCGCGAATCCGGGGGAGATAAATCATCAGTTACCGGTGGTACTAAAGTCTTATCAGATCAGATCCGGGTTCAGGTGAATACAGAGCCCGGAGAGAGCTTCCTGGATAAAATGATTGCACTGGTGGAAGGTGCATCCCGTCAGAAAACACCCAATGAGATCGCGCTAACTATTTTACTTGCCAGCTTTACGCTGGTTTTTATCATCGTCTGTATCACCCTAAAACCATTTGCAGATTACGCTAATACGCCAATTACAATTGCCGCGATGATCTCGCTTTTTGTTTGCCTGATCCCTACTACGATCGGTGGGTTACTCTCCGCTATTGGTATTGCCGGGATGGACCGGGCTTTAAGAGCCAATGTAATTACCAAATCTGGAAAAGCAGTAGAGACCGCAGGTGATATTGATGTATTGCTCTTAGATAAAACCGGTACGATTACTATCGGTAACCGTAAAGCAACCAGCTTTTATCCTGCAGCAGGTATAACTTCCGCAGCTTTTATCCAGGCCTGTGTAATGAGCTCACTTGCAGATGAAACACCCGAAGGGAAGTCTATTCTGGAATTAGCAGCATTGCAGGAGCACAAGATTATGGCTGCACCCGAAGGTGCTGTCTTTATCAAGTTTACTGCAGAAACACGGGCAAGTGGGCTGGATACTCCCGAAGGTGGAAGAATTCGCAAAGGGGCATTCGATTCTATCCGGAATATGGTTTTACAGGCAGGAAACCCTTTCCCTGCAGACACTGCCGAACAGGTTAAAATGATCTCCAGTAATGGTGGCACACCACTGGTTGTGTCGGTCAACGAAAAGGCAATGGGCGTAATTGAATTACAAGATATTATCAAGCCAGGTATTAGCGAACGTTTTGAGCGACTGCGTAAAATGGGAGTTAAAACTGTAATGGTTACCGGAGATAATCCGCTGACAGCCAAATTTATCGCGGAGAAAGCTGGGGTCGATGACTTCATTGCCGAAGCCAAACCCGAAGATAAAATGAACTATATCAAAGAAGAACAGGCTTTGGGTAAGCTGGTCGCCATGATGGGTGACGGAACTAATGATGCACCTGCCTTAGCCCAGGCAGACGTAGGTGTGGCCATGAACAGCGGAACACAGGCGGCTAAAGAAGCCGGGAATATGGTCGATTTAGATAATGATCCGACCAAGCTAATTGAGATTGTGGAGATCGGTAAACAATTGCTGATCACAAGGGGAACGTTAACCACTTTCTCTATCGCTAATGACGTTGCTAAATACTTTGCTATTGTTCCGGCCCTGTTTATTGCATCTATACCAGCCTTAGAGAAGCTTAATATCATGGGGCTGCACAGTCCGGAAAGTGCGATTATGTCCGCGGTTATTTTTAACGCCATCATTATTCCCATACTCATTCCACTGGCACTGAAAGGCGTCGAATATAAACCCATTGGCGCAAGTGCCTTATTACGCAGAAACCTCCTCATTTACGGTGCAGGCGGTATTATTGCTCCTTTTGTGGGCATCAAACTCATTGATCTGATCGTCGGCTTATTTGTTTAAAAAATAGAAATCATGAAAAAATACATTTTACAATCCATTCGCTTAACAGCTGTTCTACTGGCACTGCTTTGCGTAATATATCCATTAATATTAGCTGCTGCGGGTCGGTTTAGCAAAGGTGGAGGAGGCGGTGAAAAAGCGGTCAGCAAGGGAAAAGTCGTTGGTTATGTACAGATTGGTCAGTCCTTTACCGATCCGCGTTACTTCTGGGGAAGACCGTCTGCGGTTGGTTATAATGCTGCCGGATCCGGAGGGTCCAATAAAGGCCCTTCCAATGAAGATTACCTTAAGCTGGTAGCAGACCGTATAGATACACTACAGAAATATAACCCGGGTTTAAAAAAAGCCGATATACCTGCAGATATGGTTACGGCCTCAGGAAGCGGGCTGGACCCGGCAATTTCTCCGCAGGGGGCAATAATCCAGATTAGAAGAGTTGCCAGCTACAGAAATGTGGAAGAAAGCAAAGTTGCCGAACTCGTCGCTGCCCATATCAGCGGGCCACTCTGGGGAATGTTTGGGCCCTCCACCGTCTCGGTATTACAACTTAACCTGGCCCTCGACGAGCTCAGTCAGACAGCCGCTAATCAGCACCACTAAAACTTATATCAGGTATTCCATGAAAAAATTAATATTATCAGCAGCACTATTCACAACCGGTTCATTCGCTTATGCACAGGACGACTCGAAAATCCACTTTAGTGGATATGTAGAAACCTATTATAGTTACGATTTTAATAAACCTGCAAATCATAACCGGCCCGGATTTATTTATTCCCATAACCGTAACCAGGAGGTAAACCTTAATCTTGGTTATCTCAAAGGGAATTATGACGACGGGAAGATCCGGGCAAACCTGGCCTTAATGGCCGGTACTTATTCCAATGCAAATCTTACTGCAGAAACCGGGGTACTCAAAAATATCTTGGAGGCTAATGCCGGGATCAGGCTGAGTAAAAATGAAAGTCTTTGGCTGGATGCAGGTGTTTTCTCCTCCCATATAGGATTTGAGAGCGCAATTTCTAAAGATTGCTGGGTCTTAACAAGAAATATTTCGTCGGAAAACACCCCTTACTACGAGTCAGGGGCAAAACTTAGCTATGCCACACCGGACGGGAAGTTTACGGCAACAGCTTTATATTTGAACGGGTGGCAGCGGATTACACGGCAAGATGGAAATAACAAGCCTGCCGCTGGTTTGCAGCTAAATTGGAAACCAGCTGCAGGTATTAGCCTGAATTATAGCAATTATATAGGTACTGAGGGAGCGGACTCTATCGGAGTCAGCCGGGTATATCACAACCTCTATGGCATTTTTCAACTTAGTGAAAAACTAGGTCTGATATTGGGTGTTGATTATGGAACCCAGCAGCAGACAAAAGGGGGCACTAAAAAGAACAAGGTGTTTTCACCTGTGGCTATCGCCCAGTATAAATTTGCCGAAAAATGGGCATTGGCAGCAAGAGCAGAACATTACCAGGATAAAAAAGGCGTTTTTATTGCATCAGATACGCCGCATGGCTTTCGCACAACCGGTTATTCCATGAATGTTGATTATGCGCCTGTTAAGAATGCGCTGCTCCGTCTGGAAGGTAAAATATACGACAGTAAAGACCCTGTATTTGTAAGGGCGGGGCGTGCCGTAAATTACAATGCAGCAATTACAGCAAGTCTGGCTGTTTCCTTCTAAATCCCATACCTGTTTAATCCTTAAATTAAATGATGAAAAGAGAAGATGATACCGCAGGGCCCGTCAAAAACTTTCTGGAACTGGTCAAAAGATCAAGAAGGGGTAAGTTTAAGGTCTATATAGGTATGAGTGCAGGAGTTGGAAAGACTTACAGAATGCTGCAGGAAGCACACACCCTGCTAAAGAGTGGTATTCAGATCCAGATCGGCTATATCGAAACGCATAACCGTGCCGAAACTCATGCGCTGCTGGAAGGAATTCCTGTTATAGCCAGAAGGAAGATCTTCTACAAAGGCAAAGAACTGGAAGAAATGGATCTGAATACCATTTTAAATATACATCCGGAGCTCGTAATTGTCGATGAGCTTGCACACAGCAATATCGGGGGCAGTAAAAATGCTAAACGGTGGCAGGATGTTGCCGATCTGCTGGACGCTGGAATCAGCGTGATTTCTGCCGTCAATATTCAGCATCTGGAAAGCATGAATGAAGAGATTGAGAAGATTACCGGAATCGCAGTAACCGAAAGAATTCCGGATAAAATTCTCGAAATGGCCGATGAAATTGTCAATATAGATTTGACAGCCGATGAACTGATCGACCGCCTGAAAGCTGGAAAGATCTATGACCCCATGAAGGTAGAAACTGCTTTACGTAATTTCTTTCAGCCAGAACGGATTTTGCAGCTTCGGGAACTTGCCTTAAAAGAAGTTGCGCATCATTTAGAAAGAAAGATTAATATTGAAGTGCCAAAACAGGTTAAGCTCAGGCCGGAAAAATTTATGGCCTGCATCTCGACGAATCATTCAACAGCAAAAGTGATTATTAGGAAGACGGCCAGGCTGGCATCCTATTATCACTCGCCCTGGCTGGTTCTATACGTGCAGCGTAGTGCAGAAAATGGCAACAATATCAAGCTAGACCTGCAAAGGCACCTGATTAATAATTTGAAGCTGGCCACAGAAATGGGAGCAGAAGTTCTAAAAATAAAAAGCGACGATGTCACGGCAACAATAGCCCGCATTGCCGCAGCAAAAGAGATAACGACTATTTGTATTGGCAGGCCGCATTTCAGCTTGTTTCAGATCATGATGAAAACATCGATCTTTAACCAGTTACTCCGGCAAATTGCAGAGACAGAAACAGACCTGGTGATCTTATCCTAATTTATAAAAAGAATCAAATGAAGATTAAAACAAAATTACGACTTGGATTTGGGTTCCTTTTCCTGGTCGTTCTGTTCTTCGGGAGCATGTCTCTGTACTATATGAACAAGATCTCGGTCAGTTCGAAAGTTATTTTAAAAGATAATTATAAAAGTATCCGGTTCACCGGGGAGATGCGTACTATACTCGATGATTTTCAGCTTCCACTTCCTGAGCCTGTCATCAGAAAATTCCGTGCATTTTTGGCCGAGGAACAAAAGAATGTTACTGAAAAAGGGGAAGGTCAGGCAGTTCTCGCACTCACCAATGCATTTAAGCGGCTTTCCGATCCTTTAACAGACATGCGAGAGAAAGAGCAGGCATTGCAGCAGGCCAGACAACAGCTCCGACTGATTGACCAGTTTAATATGGGCGCGATTGTGCGGAAAAATGATGCAGCACAGCGTGGTGTGGAGCAGGCTGCTTCTTATCTGATTTTTACCGCATCGATGTGCTTTCTCATCCTGTTTTCCTTTATCGTGAATTTTCCCGGATTCGTGGCAAATCCGCTGCGGGAGCTTTCTGAAGCAATTAAAGAAATCAGCAGAAAAAATTATAAACAGCATCTGGATTTCAAAGGTACCGATGAGTTTGCAGAACTTGCAGATGCATTTAATGCGATGGCTTTACAGCTGAACCACTGGGAAAATAGTAATCTGGCTAAGTTGCAGTCTGAAAAACTCAGGATTGAAGCAATTATAGAACAGATGCATGATGCGATTATAGGGCTGAATGAGAAAAAAGAGATTCTATTCCTGAACAAGGAGGCCGGACAACTATTGCAGCTGAACCAGCAGGAAACGGTAGGAATGGATGCCGCCGCGCTTATGGAAAAAAATGATTTGTTAAGGGGTATTCTTCAGATTGAAAATACCGATAAGCCGATGAAAATCTATGCTGATAACAAGGAGTCCTATTTTCAGCTGGAACGTCGGGTCATTATGGTACAGAACTTAGATGATCAGTCCGGGCAAGTACTCACTCAGACTGGAAAAGCAGCCGGCGAAGTTTATATTCTTAAAAATATAACACGATATAAAGAACTGGATGAAGCTAAAACCAATTTCATCGCCACGGTATCCCACGAATTAAAAACGCCTATTTCCTCTTTAAAAATGAGCCTGAAATTGTTGGAAGATGATCGGGTAGGCCAAATGAATACAGAACAGGGAGAGCTGGTTCAGCATATGAAGGACGATTGCGGACGTCTGCTAAAGATCACCAGCGAACTGCTTAACCTGGCGCAGGTAGAAACCGGAAAACTGCAGCTTAATTTCGTAAGGACAGATCCGCGCAAAATCGCCATTTATGCAATGGATTCCGTCAGGTTTCAGGCAGAACAAAAATCGATAGAACTGGAATTGATTAGCAGGAACCATCTTCCTGAAGTGAACGTAGATACCGAGAAAACGGCATGGGTGCTGGTGAACTTTCTATCCAATGCATTGCGTTACAGTACAGAAAATTCCAAAGTCGTTATTCAGGTGATCGAAAGTGGTCATGAAATTGAATTTTCTGTACGTGATTTCGGTAAAGGAATAGAAGAACAGTATCTGGAACGCCTTTTTGACCGGTATTTTCAAGTGCCGACCGATGGACAGAATAAATCAGGCTCAGGCCTGGGATTAGCCATTTCCCGTGATTTTATTGCCGCGGAAAATGGACGGATCTGGGTAGAATCCGCGCTGGGTGAAGGAAGCCGGTTCTGTTTTGCGCTGCCTTTGGCAGATTAGATAATTAATGCTAACGAGATATAGTCAGCATTAATTTAAAATGTATCGACTTTTAGAAAGACCCTGTTTAAAACCCCATTTTTTTCTATACCATGAACAGTTAAATTAAAAGGTCTTTTAGTTTTACTGAAAATCCTGCAATGTATGGTTTTTATATAGCCTAAGATAATACCTTGTGTTAAGACCTTGACTGCATTTTTATCAAATTCGTTTTTAGTATCAATTTGGTACTGCAACCTATCTCCAATTTTAATTGTATCACTCGGAATTTTATGATGAGACAGACCTGTAATTTCAGTGATGAAACCTAACCCTTTTATTGGGTTAAAATCAGCTAAAAACTCGTAATTATCGGTTGGTAGTAAGCCTTGAGTATACGCGAGCATATAAAATTTGTCCTCCTTATAACTTAAATCTATGCCCCAAAATTTATAAAAATCCTGAACATCATTTCTCTCATTTCTTATTAACCGTTGGCCAAAAATATCAATAACATTTTCGGTATATACTTTGTCCAAGTCTGGAAATCCCTCATAGGGAACAAAACCATGCACTTGTGCTTTCGCTACTACTTCTTTATTATATTGAAAGCGAACACCCCCAGTGGCACTTTTTTTAATAGTACCAACTGGAAATCTACTACTACCTCTACCTGTCCTCCAAGTGAGATATATATTTCCTATTGCTTTCATATATGATTGAATAATAATTCGAGCCGCAAAGTTACCAATTTAAACATCAATTCCTTCCGATGTTCCTCTAACTTAAATTGTCTTAAATCATCCGGTAGTTTTGAATCCGCATGATTGATAATGTGTCTAAGAGCGTCTAAACTATATTTTTCTTTAATATTCAGTATTACTGATAATACCTTAGCCCGATGTTTAGTCTCTATGAGTTCAATTAAATTGAAATGATTTTTTTTCTTCTCTTCCCCTTCCCAATGAATCTCAGATACACCCTTTTTAACATATGCATCCAGCATATTTTTGTCATTTAGTAATTTAAAAATTTTCTCATCCAAATTTTCCCTTCCTAAGCAACAACCACTATCATAGATTGGAGCAAATTCATTTGGGAGTATATCTGATTTTACAACTAAGTGCGGTTTAATAATTTTATCACCAATATCAGAATTGTTTGAAAGAAATCTATTTATTACTTTTTCCAGCTTGGTAGTTGTTTTTGAAAAAAATGCGACGCTAGTTTCTTCTGAAGGAGTATGTATTGCACCTCTGAAATTTGTGATTATTCCCCAGTTTTCTTGGTGACGGTCTGAATTACCTATAATACTATCAAAAATGATGACCTCAACAAGATTTTCTATGTGATTCTCCAGATGAAAACTCTGCAAAGCAGAACAAATGAACTGAAATGTATACAATCTCTTATGTTGGAGGATATCCGGTCTATATTTTGAGTCGAAACCTGTTAGATATGTAACACCCTCAGTAAGTTTATTATCTGAATGTACAACCATTGATTTTGAAAGACAGCCAATTTCTTGTTTTTTATTTTTATTGTAAGCTATATTGTAATCTAGCATTTTGAAGCCTAATAGTTGCCCGATTTTTGACGCCACTATTTCAGACCAAAATTCCTGTGGATACCTAATTTCTCCTTTATCAGTTTCCTTAGAGCCTTTAAAAAAATATTGATCACCTGTTTCTGGATGTATAGCAATATTTTTACTCCTTGTTCCACCCGTACTTTGGTACACTGGTATTTCCCAGCTAGTTATGTCTGTAAAGGTTGGTATAAGTTTCTCCATGTTTTATTTAGCTATTCAACTATCGCCGCTTAATAGATAAATCAAATACCAATAAGTCTTTTATGCTGCGTTTTTAAGTATTTGATCTGCAATTGGCAATGGTAACCTTTTTTCTTGTTAGTGGGAGAATTTCTGTTAAATTATATAATTTCCTCAGATTATTGTGCAATTTGGCGTATCCACTTTAGTTGGATTTAGTTTCCTACTTAGCCAAAAAAGCCGGGTATCACCCGGCTTTTTTGGCTAAAATCATTAACATCCGGATCGGAATGTAAGATTATGCGATAACATTTTGGTTCGTATCGGTTTTTGGTTTCTTGGTAGATTTCTTCTTCTTGCCCCACCAGATATAGAAACCTGTAATTGGCAGACTCGCACAGATCAGACTGGCTAAAAAATAAAGTGTTTTACTTACCATTCCGCCGAATGCGCCAACATGGAGTGTGTAATTTAACTTTCTGACCTTATCAGCAAATGGCAGTTCATCCATTGTCTTCCCTGAGCCCGTCATCAATTCGAGCGTTGCCGGGTCAAAATACAGATCTCTCCAGTGACCGTTAATCATGTCGGTACAGGCATAAATAGGATGGTCAGCTTCCTCTTCAAAATAAACGATTACCTGGTCTTTATTATGCTGTCCAATTTCTTCAGTCACCTTTTTATAGATCATGTCTGCATTGTAAAGCGGTGAATTTACCGACGGTGCAGAAACTTCCATTTTCTGTCTTCTTGGTTTGTTGGTATCGCCACCTGTAAGGAAGTAGACACTTTTACTAAACCAGGTGAAAGACATAATCAATCCTGTAATGGCCATTAACAGTGCGAGGGTAAGGGAATAGAAACCCAATACGTTATGCAGGTCATAATTTACCCGTTTGAAACGTGCTTTCCATTTTACTTTAAAACTCTGTTCACGGCCTTTTTTGTTCCATTTTTTTGGCCACCATAAGACCATCCCTGTAATGAGCAATCCGAAAAAGATGAAAGTAGCCCAGCCAATAATAGGTCTTCCGATTTTTACGGGGAGCCAGAGATGCCTGTGCCCTTCGTCCATGAAATGAAAGATATCATCATGATCGACCATTGCGACTACTTCGGCTGTATATGGATTAACATATACCATAGAATCCGAATTAAGACTGAAATGGGCAGTTTTATTTTCTCCGTGATACCATACCGAATGAATCTCTTTTTCCGGCAACACCTTTTCTACCGCTTTATACAAAACAGACGGAGCCAGGACCTTTGCACCCTCTGGTTTTTCTGCATGTAGCCAGGGAGAGGAAAGACTTTGGATCTCTTGTTTAAATACAAGTACACAACCTGTAATACTTAGAATTACGACAATAATGCCGGAAGCCAGGCCTAACCAGAGATGCAGCCATGCATTAATTTTTTTTAACATTTGAGCGGGAGTTTAGACAAGATAAAGACCCGTTCAAGCCTGTTAACAGCGCGAACGGGTCTTCATTTAATGGATAATATTTAGTTTAATTTGAAAATGACTGGAGTATTATCACTACCACCTTCTACTTTTAAGCCTTTCTTAAGTGTATCGGCAATTGGATCGTATTCCCATAGATAAATTGCATCTGCGTTAGGATCATTAACTGCGATATAAGCTTTACCGTCATGAACAACAGCTGATCTGGAGTTCAGTAATGGCGGGAAGTTCAATGTTTTCACAATTTGTTGTGTATTCACATCTACCACCATGTATTGCCACATTGCAGCGTACCACCAGTCATTCCATTCTTTGACGTTTGTTGCAGCATTATGTGCATTGATCAGGATCACTTTACCATTACCCAGATCACAAACGCCTAATTGATCGTCATTACCAGTTAATGCAGATACATTGAAGAAATATCCCGGATCTATAACGTCACTACCTTCTTTAATTCTAAAGAATCCTGTCGGCATATTTGGCATGTTAGCGCCTAATGCGATTGGATGCGTCAAGATGAAGGTATTACCCTTGTCAGTTAACTGACTGAAGTATCCGTTTCTCAACGCGCCGATTGGAGCAGAACGAGAGTCATCACTGGTCACTTTGAAGTTCTCCAATGAAGGGAAGTCCACAGAAGCCAGATATGATTTTTCGATATTTACTTTTTTCACCTCATCGTATAAGCCAAATCCGATTAACAATTTATTGCCTCTTGGGACTGCGGAGAAGACTCTTCTGCTCTGTCCTGCCGGGATCGATTTGGTGTCAAATTCACCATTTTTAACCAGTTTCATGGTCGAGGTATTTACAATTGCATAAATATTACTACCTCTTGGGCCAAACATCACCTGATCTGCATCCAACCATACATGCCAGCCAAGGTATGGGCTTGGGAAAGAACTGAATGGAATCTCACTGATAGTACTTAACTTATTATTCTCAAATAAATATTTACCGAATTTGCCTTCATTAGGGTCCAGGTGGTAGAAATATTTACCCTTTTGAATGATATTCTCACCCCAGGTAAAGATATTCGTTACATCAACACCACTTCCTTTTGGACTGATAGAACCTTCAGTTAGTGAGTTTGCACTCAGGAGGTAATCACTTTCACCAACGGTAAATAACACAGCGTATTCGCCTTTTGCACCAGGCTCAGGTTCTCCACCGCCACCGTTATCACTTTTTTTACACGAGCTGAAACCAGCAGCGACTGCTAGTAGCGCAGCCAGGATAAAACCTCGATTTTTAATTGTAGTAAACATAATTTATAAGCTATTGATTTAATTAATTTGATTGACTGAATGCGTAACGTAGTTTAATAAAGAAGGATCTTCCTGGTTTTTGCAGCTTGAAATTGTCGTAAGCAATGACGTTAGTCAGGTTGCGGCCTTCCAGTGAAATATTGTATCTGCCGCCATGCGTTGAGTACGTTAAGGTGGCATTTTGAATGAATTGCTTAGGAATATAATCTTTGGTGTTTTTATCGCCTAGTTTAGACCAGGTTACAGAATAATCATTAATGAACTGCGTAAACCAGTTAAATTGCACGCGCGTGTCTTTGCCGACCAGATCATTTTTTCCAATGCTGAAATCTGCATTTCCGTATAACCAGGGTTGATTAGGAACTCTGCTTAGGTAGGTTATATTTTCTCTGACTGTTCCGGCACTATATTGCTGACGATTTACCGCGTTCTGATAGCTCATATTCACTAAAACACTAAACAGGTTGTTGTATTCATAGCGAACCTCACCCTCCAGACCGCTAACTTTGATCCCGTCAGTATTGTAGTATTGAGAATAACTGCCGACAGATCCTGAGGTAGAAGGTGTGGTAATGATATAATCATTGGCATCACGATAAAAACCTGTAGCTTCTGCCGATATTTTACCTGACCCGATTTTATGGTCATAGTATATACCCAGATTATAGTTATTACTGCTTTCTGGTTTCAGGTTCGGGTTGCCCAGGATATCTTCCCTGTTACCATACAATTCGACCAGTTCCGGTAGACGGTAAGCATGTTCGTAAGAGGCCTTTATACCCAGATTGGAAACGATTTTATAATTCGTCGCGATTCCATATCCGAAATATTGTTTGCTTTGGCTGGTCGGTACATTATCTGGAGAATAAGTGGTTCCATCAAGGCCGAAGCGTTTTCCGAAGAAATTAGTGGTCAATCGCTGTCCGAATAACTGTTGCTGATAACTCAGTCCGGTAATGTTTTTGTTCAGACTGTTCGATCTGTCGTAAGTATTGTTATAAGGATCTATCTCATTATAACTTTCGCGGTAGGAGCGGTTAAAGTTATGACTCAGGTTAATCTGGTGATTCTCTCCAAGCACATAGCCAAAATTTACTTGTGCAAGGGCGTAGTGTCCTGTGATGTGATTAATCATTGGTTTTTCACCCGATAATTCACTTCCCACACGTCTCTCGCGTACCGTTCCATCCCAGTTGTATACATTTCCACTAGTATCGGTTACCACGGTTTTATTTGCGGAGAAATTTGCAAAAACACTAGCTGATAATCCGGTAACAAGTAGATTCTCTTTGCGGTAGCGGATGGAAGGAATAATATTATGTCCGCGGGTAAACATCTGACCGATGACTTTCTCTTGAGTTGCCCCTGTTTGTCTTTCCTTGTAATTAGATGTATACGTAATACCAGCCACAAAAACGTCAGCCCATTTTTTATTAGATACACCAGATTCTATCTGACCCATGAAAGATTCATAACCATCATGGAAGCGATTGAGTTTGTCTTTGGTAACGAACTGGCCATTCTCTACAACCCTAAGCAATGCATTCGCCTTAGGATTATTATACATTGTATAATTGTTATCTGAAAAGTTATAGTAAGAGGTGATGTTGGTATGGATACCAGTTTTTTTATCCGTAAAACTTCCAGTTAAAGCTGCACGGTGCGTATTAAAAGAACCGTAACTGTAACTTGCATCTATAGATTTGCCACTGTTGCGCTTGGTTATAATATTAACCGCCCCACCTAATGCGTCTGAGCCCAAAAACGCCGGAACAACTCCTTTATATATATCTACCCTTTCGGCCAGGTTAACCGGAATATTATTTAGCGTCATGCCGCTTCCGAATGACTCAAGAGGGATACCGTCAATAAAGAATTTAATATGACTGCCCGATAAGCCGTTAATAGAAAAGTTGAAATCGGATCCCAGACCGCCTTGTTCACGTACTTTAACTCCGGCAGAACGGTTAAGCACCTGATTGAGGTCTGCGGTTGTATTGGCATAGTTTTTCAGTTCTACTGAAGTAACCGCAAAACCGGTTTCCTTTACTTTGCGGACTGAGGTTTTCGCACTGATGGCGACATCGTTCAGCTGCTTAGCGTCTTTCTTTAGTTTGAAGTTCAAAACCAGCTGCTGACCTGTTTTTAAAGAAATTTGTTTCACTTCCGGGAGATAACCCAGGAAAGAAACCTGCAGGGTGTAGTCGCCCGCTTTTAAATTACTCAACTGGAAACTTCCATCCTTATCGGATAGCGTTCCTGTTTGTGTGCCTTTGATAGAAACAGAGGCACCGGTAATCAGCTCATCATTATCTCTGATCTGGCCGGAAATACCTGCATTTTGTTGTGCCAGGACGGGAACTGAGAAGGCAAAAAGAAAGAACAAGAGTATAAATTTTCGATAGCGCATTATTTTTATTTAGAATGATTATATACTCAGCTAGTAGCGCAACTCTCGCTTTCCGGAAGGTGGTAATCAAAAAAAAATAAAAGATTATGACTATTTTTTTGTCAAATCAGATCGTTTTATGGTGTATGATTTTGATAATTAGTGTTTTATGTGGTTTATGAAAAATATTTTTTTCTGAACCAAAAAGCAAGATTAACCAGCGCAATGAGCGCAGGTACTTCTACTAAAGGACCGATGACCCCTGTAAAAGCCTGCCCCGAGTTAATTCCGAATACACCGATGGCAACAGCAATGGCAAGTTCGAAGTTATTACCGGTTGCGGTAAAAGCGATGGCTGTGCTTTTGGAATAATCTGCACCAAAATATTTTCCCGTAAAAAAACTGATCACAAACATCAGTGTAAAATAGATGAGCATAGGGATTGCAATTCTCACTACGTCCATAGGTATCTGTACAATTAGGCTTCCCTTTAGACTAAACATAACCACAATAGTAAAGAGCAGTGCAATCAGCGTAATCGGTGATATAAAAGGGATGAATTTTTCCTGAAACCAGGAGATACCTTTCCATCGGATCAGTACGTTACGGCTGATTATTCCCAGTGCAAATGGAATACCTAAATAAATTCCTGTGCTTTTGGCAATTTCAGCCACAGTGATTTCCACACTTAACGATTTGAGTCCAAAAAGAGGAGGGAGGACAGTTATGAAGAGGTAGGCAAATACACTATAGAAAGCAACCTGAAAAATGCTGTTCAGTGCAATTAGTCCGGCGGCATACTCTCTATTTCCCTCTGCCAGTTCATTCCAGACTACTACCATAGCAATACACCTGGCAAGTCCGATGAGAATCAGTCCGGTCATATATTCAGGGTAGTCACTCAGAAAAATAATAGCCAGAAAAAACATTAGAAACGGGCCAATAATCCAGTTTAGGATCAAAGAGACACTCAATACGCGTGTATCGTTAAACACTCTGCCGATCTGACTATAATTTACTTTAGCCAGTGGAGGGTACATCATCAGGATTAATCCGATTGCAAGCGGGATGTTAGTTGTTCCTTCCGAAAACGAATTGATATAGTTTGCCGAAGAAGGAATGAAGTTTCCGATGGAGATTCCTGTTACCATAGCCAGGCCTATCCAGAGTGTCAGATACCGGTCCAGCAGAGTCAATTTTTTTCGTTCGGCAGCGGGTGCGCAGTGATTGGCAGACATTTTAGTTTTTTTACGTTTAATAAAATCTTTCCGGCCTAATTACCGGAAAGATACTTTTTGGCGAAATCAGCACAATAAGTTTTGATCTGATCTCTTACGTTCCTGAACTCATCGAATATTTCCTCTGGGGTTCCCGTAGCTTTTGCCGGGTCAGGGAAATTGAAATGGAATCTGGTAGCATCGGTTATGAATAACGGGCAGCTTTCCCGGGCATGATCACATACTGTGATCAGATAATCAAAATCAATCGCTTTGTATTCATCCAGCAGATTAGAGGTATGTGCTGAAATATCTATTCCGCTTTCAGCCATGACAGCCACAGCCTTTGGGTTTACGCCATGTTTCTCTATACCTGCGCTATATATTTCGGCGTGCTCTCCTGCAAAATGACGCAGGAAACCTTCTGCTAACTGGCTGCGGCAACTGTTACCGGTGCACAGGACTAATATCTTTTTCATTAACAGCAACCAGATCCAGGTGCACAGGAAGATCCTTCTCCTTCGGCATTATACATTTCTATTTTTGGGACCGAATTTGCAGCTGGTTTAACTGAATCTGGTTTTGGCCCACAAGTGTCTCCTCTTGATAATGCTTTACACTGTGTAAAATCCGGAGAAAGATTAATGATGAGATCTTCACCGCCTACTTCAAATTGCTGCGGATACAACTGGCGGGTCTTGAAAGCGGTATTTCCGAATTCTATTTTAACGATGGCGTCGGGATTACCCCCACAATCCACCGAAACAATCGGAGCCTGTTTAATTTCGGTAATATGATAAGAAGGTTTAACCAAGTTCTCCCCGGCATACCGGAACTGCAGATGCAAATCAGGATTTTTTTGCAATGTTGATTTGAAGTTCCCCCAGGTCATTTGATTTTGATTGTTCATAATATTGCAATTTAACGATTGATTTAAATAAAAAAAAGGCTTTAGCAGCAACTGTCTATTCCTTTATAAGAATTCAGAAATCCTCCGATGAGATTTTCCATAGTTTTCCAGTTTTCCGGATGGATACAATAGCAAACACTGACGCCTTCAATCGTACCCTGGATAATTCCTGCATTTTTTAACTCTTTCAAATGCTGGGATATGGTTGCCTGTGCGAGTCCAAGTTCTTCTACAAGGTCGCCGCAGATACAGGTGTCTGATTTTAGAATCCTCTGCAGGATCGCAATTCGGGCAGGGTGGGCCATAGCTTTTAATAATGTAGCCAGCTGGTTTTGCTCTGCGGTAAATATTTCAGTTTTTGTAAGTCCCATAATTTATATCGCAATATTACGATGCTTAATTGGGATATCCAAATTTTTCTGAGAAACGTCCGGCGGCATTTTAAACAATTCGGCGTTCTGAATGTTAAAAAAGCATTGGCGGCTGATCAAGAGCGCTTTAGCACTTGTCCGTAAGAAATAAATATCAACCTTAACTACAATAAAGATGAAAAGAGAAACATACTTTTTACTGATTCCAATGGCTTTATTAATCATGCAGTCCTGCAGTTCACCAGATAGAAAAGATCGTGATGAGAGTGAAACTGCAAAATCTGCTGTCGTTGCTAGTACCGCCGACACAACTGACAGAGCTCAGGCCGCTACAGCCGACGTGTCAATGAATGGTGACGAAAAGAAATTTGTGCTGAATGCAGCGTCTTCCAGCTTATTGGAAGAGGCAGCGGCGGCAGTGGTTGTTCAGAAATCTCAAAACCAGGAAATCAAAGGCCTGGCTGACCGGTTAAAAAAGGAATATGCTAAAATTAATATGGATGTGACTAAAATCGCTAGTGGAAAAGGTATGGAAGGGCCTGCACTGTTGTCTGAAGTGCAGCAGAAACAGGTAGACGATTTAAAAAATCTAAGCGGACGCGCGCTGGATGTCCAGTATCTGAAAATGCAGATTAAAACACAGGCAGATGCAGTGGCACTTTATACAGACGGTGCAAAATTGAATAACGCAGACTTACGTTCATTTGCGGCACAGGCCCTGCCCGCAGTTAAAGAAAATTGGGAGGCAGCTAAAAAAATAGGTTCAAAATTAAACCTCAGTAATACAAACAATGGTGATGACCTGTTAAACATTAGTCAGGAAGATGTAAAAAAATAAGAAAAAACATCGCTTGTAAAGTAGGCTTTATAATGATAAATTCATCATTATAAAGCCTTTTTTGTTATTGTCCAGCTTACTGCTGCATCAAATAATTTCAAACCATTCTCTTTGAGTAAAGGGAACGTTGTGTTATCCAAAAATAGCATAGTCCTTCTGGCTGGTGCAATGAAATCATAATCCATTGTTGCACCTTTTTCATACCCGAATATAATTGCTTTATCAGGCTGGCCTGGCATGGTAGCAATTGTAGCTGCTCCTAACCCGGGTTTCCCCCAGCCCATCGGTTGATCTTTCCTGTAAACCGAGTTAATACCCGGTTCCAGCCCTGCAGCAAGCGGATGCGGAGCATTAACTATATAGATATAATGTTCTTTTTCTACCTCTCCAAAATCTACACCTTTATGTTTTCCGGTGAAACGCAGATCATCCAGGATATCATTTTCCCAGGTTAGCAGCGGGATAGGCAGGTCTTTATATGCACCTCCAAAATCCTGAGAACTCACAGTAGACGAGATGATAATCAGGTCATATCCTTTCGCTTTACTGACCGGTTCTGACTGGTCGGCAAGAGTAACCTGATAACCCAGCGAATCGAGTCTTTTTTTTACTAATTCGTCTACAGGACGGTCACGGTAATCCATGCGTAAAACATAATATATGCTCCCTTTTGAGGCTTTTTTCTGTGCATGCGCCACGCTGAAGGTTAATAATACAATGAGTAAGGTTAATGTCTTCTTCATAATTTATTATTTAAGTTTTATTCTTTCAAACTAAAAGTCGTAAGTAATGGTGGTTAACAGATTCCGCGGAGCTCCGGGATATAGTCTGGAGCTGTCATAACCGCCAACCCAATGGGTTTTGTTAGTTAAATTGTTCAGATTAACCTGAATCTGTGCACGGTCTAATCTGTAATACATAGCTGCGTTCAGCAGTAAATAAGATGGTCCTTTACTCGGTAATATGTTTTTCTGTCCCTGGAAGCCGAAAGTACGGTCACCCACGTAATACGCACCTGCTCCAAACCCAAGCCCATTCAGCAAACGACCTGTGAACATATATTTAGCCCAGAGACTACCCTGATTTTTTGGCGCATTGGGCTTTTGCTGGTTATTGTAAAGACTATCGGCGCCGCCCTGTGCACCCCGCAGTACAGCATTGTTATAGGCATAAGTAGCTATGATACTCAGGCTCGGGGAAACATTACCCACAATGTCAAACTCGATACCTTTAGAAATGTCTTTTCCAATCTGAATCATTTTGTCAGGATTATCCGGATCTAATGCATTATACAGTGCATTTTTTTGTTGGATTTTGTAAACTGAAGCCGTTGCGCTTAACCTGCCGCCAAACCAGTCAGTTTTCAGCCCAGCCTCCATTAAATAGCTCTCCATAGGATCAAAAGGGCCACCTGCCAGCGCGTTCTGGCTGCTGGCGTTTTGTGGGCTATAACCAGTTGTGTAGGTTGCGTAAGCATTGATATTCGCATTAACCTCATAGGTAGCGCCAATTCTTGGCAGTAGTGCATGTTGTCTTATGCGGGATACATTTGGCGTCAGATAACCCAGATCGGAAAGAAATACATCATATCTCAGACCCAATAATACTTTCAGCCGGTTAATCGAAATCTGATCCTGAACATACATACTGTGTTGCTGAGACTGAAATGGTACGACTACGTCTGTATTGTTCGCCTCATAAACGTATCCGTTAATATCTTGCAGGGAGTGTTTATTGGCGCTCAGGTCAAAAGAAGATACATTTGGTTTGGGAATCATTTTGCCTTTGTAGTTGTAAAACTGATATTTAGTGGAGTCTTTCGCCACATATCTGGAAGCAATTGTTCCGTCAAGCAACCGGTACCCAGTTGCATCCTGCTGAGATGAACCCTGAGGAATCAGACTTTTATTATAATCATAGCCAACCACAAGCTGATGTTTAACCTTTCCGGTATTGATATCTGCATTGATATAACCGGTGAAACTATCACTAAACTGTTCATTATGTCTCATACTGGCCCTCCTGAAAGCAAGTTCCTGAATCTCTTTCCCTTTTTTGTCTAAAGCAAAGGCAGTGCTTCTGTGTTCAAACAGATCCTGGCGGTAACCGGTTCTCAAATAGGAAGTATTAAAAGATACTTTTTTGCTGATTTGGTGCGTTAAGGACGCTGTCAGCATATAAGTTTCCTCATTCAAATAGTCATTGATATCTGCTACGTTTAGCGAAATAGGCGTGGAATAAAGATCTGTCGAACCAAATATTGACTGACCGCGGTCCAGTCGGCTGTTAGATTTATTATAAACCGCGTCCAGGTTAATTCTGGTCTTTTCAGAAGGGAGGTAGGAGAGGGATGGCGCAATAATAACATTTTTATCAAAAAGCAGATCGCGGAATGAATTTGCATTTTCATAGCCGAGGTTTAAGCGGTATAATAAACTTTTATCTTTATTCATGGGACCGGTAAAATCGGTATTTGCGCGAACCGTATTATTGCTTCCTGTTTGAAAGCTGATCGATTTTCTGTCGTTTTCCAGTGGCTTTTTGGTAACCTTATTGATGGTTCCTCCGGGATTGGCATTTCCGAAAAGTGCTGATGCCGGGCCTTTAATCACTTCCACGCGTTCCAGGTAATTCAATAAATTCTGTCTCCAGAAGCCATTGAAAGTGCGCAGTCCGTTTAACAGCTGATTCGAACTATTGCTTCCCACGCCACCCTGATTACGGAATCCGCGGATAGAGACATCGTCATAAAAGGTATATTGATTTACACCGCTGACATTTTTCACGATGTCTGTCATGCGCACCGCACCCTGATCCTGCATAAGTTCTTTACTCACATATTGGATAGATTGCGGGACATCTTTGATAGCTGTTGCAGTTTTCGTTCCCCCGAAGCTTACGCTGGTTTTATAGTTTTTTTCTACCCTTCCTGTAATTTCTACAGTTTGTAAACTTTCGTTAGCTGCCTTTAAATGGATATTGACAATCAGGTCTTTGGTTTCTATCTGTATTGCTTTTTTTTGAGTTTGATAGCCCACCACAGAGACGATTAAAGTGTACTTGCCGGGCTTCACCTGGAGCAATTCAAATGTGCCTTCGGAATTCGTGCTGGTACGGTAGCTCGTGTTTTCCAATTGTATAGTTGCACCTGCAAGGATCTCATCTGTGTCATTAAAGATTCTTCCGGACAACCGGTTGCCCGTTTGCGCTTCTGCAAAGAAGGAAAAAGTTAAAAGAAAGATTAATAGTAGCTGTTTTTTCATATGATGTGTGAAAATTAAAGCGGCGAAATTATGTTTTATTTAGAATAATTAAAAATAAGACTGTGTATTTTTTACACAAAGGTTTGAATGTAACATTCACAAGAAAATTTCTATGAGCCGTCCTAATCCGGATTCAGCAATATCCTGTTTGAGCTTTGCTCGGGTTTTGCCCGGGTGAGCTCTTACTGTGGTTGTGCAAAATCCCACACGAGCCCACATCACACCCATAGTAACCCACAAATAACCCACACGAGTATGTGAAATGGTATTTAATCGGTGAGAATTTGTGTTTTTAGTAACACCATTCCCTATCAAGACTTTAATCTAATTTTTTTGACACCACTGGCAAGGTTTTGTTAGAGTCTTGTTAGAGTCTTGTTCGGGTGAGGGGTATAGTTGACCCGAAAAAACGTGGGGTTGACCCATGGTTGACCCGAGTTATTAGTTAAATAATCGTGTTAAAATGTATTTGTTGAAGGGATAATGACTTGCCAGTAAGGGGAAATCAAACCAGGATCAGAATGGATATCCTGAGGGAAATGAAGATTATAAAGGTATAAAAAAAGCATAAAAAAAGGGCGCTTTTAAAGCGCCCCTATCCCTTTACCATTTGTTTTTCTATTTAAATAACTCCTGCATATCTCTGTCTGCAGTAGGGATTTTTTTAAGAAAATCATCAAAACCAGTTCCTTCATGTGAACTGTACATGCCGTAGGCATCAATGATATATCCGATCTGTCCTTCATTGTCTTCCAGCAGATAAAGTACCGAATTATCTCCCGGGTCTGAGTCACCCTCAAAACGATATGTTTTTATGATGGTCAGATCTTCTGGTTTATAAATTTTATTCAAACCCACTCCCTGCATCTTGCCATGGTCGGTCATTTTGATTTCGTTGTCTAAACCTTTTTGCCTTAATTTTTCCAAAATCTGGCTAAGGGTATTCATTTCTACTGGCTGTTCCATAATAAAAATTGTTTTCATGTTTAACAACCGTTTTTGGGTTATGGTTTTATTTATCGCATAAAAAAACCCGGAATAAATCCGGGTTTTTATGCTTTATCAAAAGGGATATGGAGTGCCCATTTAAATTAACGGGCATAAATTCCGAAGTATTATAAACTGAAAGCTGTTTTCAGCGCATCGATATAATCAAGTTTCTCCCAGGTGAATAATTCCACCTCGACTTCTTTCTCTGTGCCGTTAGATGCCTTAAATACTTTTTTGACGATTTCATTTTCTTTACCAAAATGCCCGTAAGCAGCTGTTTCTGAGTAAATCGGGTTACGCAGTTTAAGCCTGGTTTCGATACCGTAAGGAGTCATGTCAAAAAGCTTTTCAACTTTTTTGGCAATCTCTCCGTCCGTTAGTACTTGTCCTGCGGCATCTTTTACTTTAGCAGTGCCATAGGTATTTACGTAGATAGCCATGGGCTGTGCTACACCGATTGCATAAGAAACCTGTACCAAAACTTCGTCAGCAATACCAGCTGCAACAAGGTTTTTAGCAATATGTCTGGTTGCATAAGCAGCAGAACGGTCTACTTTAGATGGGTCTTTACCAGAAAATGCACCACCACCATGTGCGCCTTTACCGCCGTAAGTATCAACAATGATTTTTCTTCCCGTCAAACCAGTATCTCCATGAGGACCGCCGATTACAAATTTACCGGTAGGATTAATATGATATTTAATATCCTTATTAAAAAGTTTGCTGAATTGAGGATATTGGCTTGATACACGTGGAATCAAAATATTAATCATATCCTCCTTGATTTTTGCCAGCATAGCAAACTCCTCATCGAAATCATCATGTTGAGTGGAGACAACGATCGAATCAATTCTTACTGGTTCGTTGTTATCGTTATATTCCAGAGTCACCTGTGATTTTGCATCAGGTCTGAGATAAGTGATTTCGGTGTTTTCTCTGCGGATTGCAGCCAATTCAATTAGAATCTTATGCGCAAGGTCTAAAGCAAGCGGCATATAATTTTCTGTTTCTCTGGTTGCATAGCCAAACATCATTCCCTGATCACCGGCACCCTGCGTTGTTTTGTCTGCTTTATCTACCCCCTGATTAATATCAGGTGACTGCTCATGGATTGCGGAAAGGACACTGCAGGAGTTACTGTCAAACATGTATTCACCTTTTGTGTAACCTATTTTACTGATCACTTCCCTTGCAATCTTCTGGACATCGAGATAAGCTTTTGATTTCACTTCGCCGGCAAGAAATACCTGTCCGGTTGTGACCAATGTTTCACAAGCTACCTTTGACTCCGGGTCGAAAGCTAAAAAATTATCTATGAGTGCGTCCGATATTTGATCCGCAACTTTATCCGGATGACCTTCAGAAACAGATTCTGACGTAAATAAATATGACATTTTTAATGATTAATTTTTATGAATTAATAATTCTTTAAAAATGGAATATGACCCTGATAACAGGCAGTAAAAGGAAGTGTATGAATGGTTAGCACTTTTTTTTACGTGGTTGCAATCCCGTTATGTATTAGATAACATCGCAAATCAGTCCACCTTTGATGCGCAAAATTACTATATATATTCAAATTAGTCAAAAAATATCAATTATTTTGTAGACTTAAGAACCTCATTCCCTTGGCAAAATCGAATATATTATTTATCATAAATCCCATTTCAGGTGGGAAAGATAAGCTGAAAATTCCGGCTCAAATTGACGCTGAGCTTGATCGTACGGTGTTTAACCCTAACTTTAGTTTCACTGAGTATGTAGGTCATGCAGCAGAGATTGCAGAGGAGGCTGTACAAAAGAATTTTGACGTTATTGTGGCGGTTGGAGGCGATGGAACTATTAATGAAGTCGCTTCGAAGGTCATGGAGCATGATAAAATACTGGGAATTATTCCGCAGGGTTCAGGTAACGGGCTGGCAAGATTTCTTAAAATCCCGATGAACACCAGAAGGGCAGTCAGATTAATCAACAAATTTCACGTAGACCGCATCGATACCGGAAGACTGAATGAGAAATTCTTTTTTAATATGGCCGGTATGGGGTTTGACGCCCATGTAAGTTCAGTTTTTGCCGGGAATAAATCAAGGGGATTTTCTACCTATCTGCAGCTGGGGCTAAAGGAAATGATCCATTATAAACCCGAAACTTACGAATTGTATATTGATGGTCTACTGTACACCAGGACGGCTTATGTGGTGAGTATTGCGAATTCATCGCAATATGGGAATAATGCGCACGTATCTCCGCGAGCCTCGGTTACCGACGGTTTATTGGATGTCTGTATAATTAAGGAATTTCCGCTCTATAAAATTCCAATGCTCGCTTATCATATGCTGAACGCAAGTACGGATCGGTCTGGAATGGTTGAGATTATTAAAGGCAGAGAAATCAGGATTGTACGTAAGGCAGATGCGCCTATTCATCTGGACGGTGAACCTGGATTAATGAGTGCAGAACTTCATATAAAAGTAGCTCCATTATCCCTAAAAGTCATTGTTCCCGAAGATAAAGCCATAGTTTAAAATTTGACAGGATATGAAGCCAAATAAAAAATCATTAAGTGATCTAAGCGGAATTATGTATTCAACTGATCCGGATTTTGTGCCTGCACAAGACCAGGATATACCCGAAGAAGTAATCCCAAATAAACTACAGGATCTGCGTGTAACGCTGGACAAAAAAAATAGAGGAGGGAAAGCAGTCACCCTCATTACAGGTTTTCGTGGTAGTCAGCAGGACCTGGAAATTTTGGGGAAAATGCTCAAGTCGAAATGTGGTGTCGGAGGAGCGGCAAAGGATGGAGAGATCATTATTCAGGGAGATTTCCGTGATAAAGTGGTTTTACTACTGCAAAAAGATGGCTATAAAGTAAAAAAATCAGGCGGCTAAAAAGCCTTTTAAATATCTGTTCTTCAGTTTGTTATGCGTTAGTGTAAATGCTACAATAATGAATTTTTTCCTTCTGTAAAGCTTGTTTTATCCATAAATAACTCTTTAGCTTTGCCAGACAAATATTCATTTTATGAGCAAGGTTTTACTGCCCGAAACAAACTTTTTAGAGTTAAATTTAGGCACAGAGAATGCGCTTTTTCAGTTAAGCGTACCGGAGTTAATTGAAGAGGCACTATTAAACGGAGAGGGAACACTTTCCAATACTGGTGCCCTGGCAATAGATACCGGTGAATTTACCGGTAGGTCACCTAAGGACCGATTTATTGTCCTGGATGATATTACACGTGACACGGTCTGGTGGGGGGATATCAATATTGGTTTTGAACCCGCTAAATTTGATGCGCTGCTGGAAAAAGTTTGTGCTTATCTGAGGGGTAAAAAGTATTATGTCCGCGAGGCCAGCGCCTGTGCCGATGAAAAGTACAGTCTGTCTTTACGTGTGGTCACAGAAACCGCCTACCAAAATCTTTTTGCGCATAATTTATTTATCAGGCCGGACCGGCACCAGGATTCAGAACCGGAGTGGACTATCATCGCGGCTCCTGGTTTTTTTGCGGATCCGGAACTCGACGGCACCCGCCAACCGAATTTTTCGATCCTTAACTTTAGCAGGAAAATGATTTTGATAGGAGGTACTGGCTATACCGGAGAAATTAAAAAAGGGATATTCTCGGTGCTGAATTTCATTCTGCCGCAACAGAAAAATACGCTGTCAATGCATTGCTCTGCAAACGTAGGAGTATCCGGCGACACCGCTATTTTCTTTGGTCTTTCCGGAACAGGGAAAACTACACTCTCTGCTGATCCGGCGAGAGGCCTGATCGGTGACGATGAACATGGTTGGGGCGAAGATGCCGTTTTTAATTTTGAAGGCGGCTGTTACGCGAAGTGTGTAGATCTGACTGCTGAAAAGGAACCTCAGATTCATGCAGCCGTTCGTTTCGGTGCACTTTTAGAAAATATCAACTATTTTCCTGGCACCAGAGAAGTGGATTATAGTAATATTATTAAGACAGAAAACACCCGGGTGGCCTATCCGATAAACTATATAGATAATGCAATCCTTCCTTCCCGGGCAGGAAATCCAAAGAATATTTTCTTTTTGACAGCAGATGCGTCCGGAGTGCTGCCACCGATTTCAAAATTGAATAAAGGACAGGCGATGTTTCATTTTATATCCGGTTATACAGCCAAGGTAGCTGGTACAGAAACTGGCGTAACAGAGCCTCAGCTTACTTTTTCCGCATGTTTTGGGAAAGCATTTCTTCCACTTCATCCGACAAAATACGCGGAGCTTCTTGGGAAAAAAATGGAAGAGAATCAGGTAAATGTGTGGTTAGTGAATACTGGCTGGAGCGGAGGTGCCTATGGTACGGGGCAAAGAATGAAACTGGCCTATACCAGGGCCATGATCACTGCGGCACTGGACGGCGAGCTGGATCGGGTGGCCTGCGAAATTCATCCTGTATTTGGTCTGCGCATGCCTGAAAGCTGTCCAAATGTGCCTTCTGAGATCTTAAACCCTAAAAATACATGGGCTGATCCTCTAAAATATGATGAAAAAGCACAGGAGCTTGCGATGGCATTTATTCTCAATTTCAAACAGTTTGAGGATGGCGCCAGCGAGGAAATTCTGAGTTCACTCCCTAAAATCGTCAAAAACACGGTTTAAATCATTTTTTTTAATCAAAAATTTGCATTTGAATTTTTTTTTAGTTTTCATTGTGAAAGATTGTCTCCTGGCAGAGGCAATCTTTTTTTAATATAGACCGGTTGTAAAGAATATTTTGCAAAGAATCAAATTAGCAACTAAAATAATTGAAAGCAATTTGTAAATTTGTTTAGACAACAAATGATTCTATCAGCCGTTGTGTGTATTACAGAATATTAATCTAAATTTAAAAAAAAACAAGTACTAAAAACTCAAAAACTAAAAAAATGGCAAACGCACCAAAACCAACAACAGTTCAAAAAGAAAGCTCATCAGCTTCTAATTTATTCGCTACACTAGTTATCCCTATTTGTATTATCATAGGTGTATGTATCTGGAAATTTATCTTCGGTGATGCAAACAACTTTATCGACAACAACGCTGACAACTTGCCTAAAGTTGGAAATTACGGTGGTATGGCATTTAAAGGAGGTCCAATCGTTGCGGTCCTGGTAGGTATGTTTTTAATGGTAATCGTTTTCTCTGTAGAGCGTTTCATCGTTATTGGTAAAGCAACTGGTACTTCTAGCTTAGATACTTTCGTTAAAAAAATTCAAGCTCTCTTAACTTCAAACAATATTGAAGCTGCAATTGCTGAGTGTGACAAACAAAAAGGTTCTGTAGCAAACGTTATTAAATCAGGTCTGAAAAAATACCGTGAAATGGAAGTTGAAGCTAACATGGATACAGATCAGAAATGTTTAGCTATTCAGAAAGACATTGAAGAAGCAACTACATTAGAAATGCCAATGTTAGAGCAAAACTTAACAGTTATTGCAACATTAGTATCAGTAGGTACATTAATGGGATTATTAGGTACAGTAACAGGTATGATCAAGGCCTTCGGTGGTTTAGCTAACTCTGGTGCACCAGATTCAGCAGCATTAGCAACAGGTATCTCTGAAGCATTGATCAATACAGCAACTGGTATCGGTACATCTACTTTAGCGATTATCATGTATAACATCCTGACTTCTAAAATTGATAAATTAACTTATGCAATTGATGAAGCTGGTTTTAGCATCATCCAAACTTATGCTTCTACGCATAAATAAGAAATAATGAATTTTTTTTTACCGGCTTTATGGAAAACCGGAAGAATTAACATCATTATATAAAACATAAGTAATTTTTAAAATTATGCCAAGAGCGAAGGTTCAAAGAAAAAGTACAGCAATTGATATGACCGCGATGTGCGACGTATCTTTCCTGCTGCTTACTTACTTTATATTAACAGCTACTGCAAAACAGCCGGATCCTTTGAATGTGACTATTCCTAGTTCCACTTATAAGATCAAGGTTCCTGAAAAGGATATCGCTGTATTGAGTATCGGTCATGGTAAAGTGTTTTTTGAAACTGCAGGCCAGGACATCAAGGTTGCTACCTTGGAGAAAATTGGTGAGCAGTACAAAATTGATTTTACCCCGGAAGAGAAAAAACGGTTTAGTGTAATTGGTTCTTTTGGAGTGCCAATTCAGAGTCTGAAACAATTCATCATGTTAGATGGTGATAAAAGAAAGGCTTCTGGTCTGGAAACAGGAATTCCTGCAGATTCTGCCAATAACCAGTTAGCTGACTGGATTCTGCAATCACGTAAATCTGTTGCTGAATTACATTCTGAAGGAATGAGAGTAAGTATCAGAGGAGATGCAGATGAAGAATATTCTACAATGAAGAAGATTATTGATATCCTTCAAAAGCAAAAAATTAACAAATTTAGTTTAATCACATCTGCTGAGGGCAGCTAACTAATAAAATCATGGCAGAATTAGATACCTCCAGCGGGGGTGGCAAAAAGGGTGGAAAAGTAAGAACCAAGAAGGCTTCTACAAAGGTCGATTTAACCGCGATGGTGGATTTGGCTTTCTTACTGATTACCTTCTTCATGCTTACCACCACGCTGAATAAGCCCATAGCAATGGATATTGCTAAGCCAGATAAGGATGATACGTCTGATGCTCAGTTAGAGTTGAGGGCTTCTCAGACAATGACTATTTTATTAGGTAAAAATAATAAAGTGGCATGGTACATGGGCGTTGCTGGTGAAACAGCTCCTGAAATCGAAGGAATTGGTGACATCAGAAAAACTATTCTTGAGAACAAGAAAAAAGTAATGGAGACTACTGGTAAAGATATCGTAATGGTTATCAAGCCAACTTCCGGCGCTAAGTATAAAAACTTTGTTGATATCATGGATGAGTTATTAATCACGGGCATCAAAACTGCTCCTGCGATTGATGATGAAAACATCCTTGACAATGAAAAAGCTTTCATGAAACAACAAGGGATTTTATAAAAATATTTTTAACATTTTAAATAACAAGCAATGTTCGGTTCTAAAATAGATTTATTCAATAAGGAATGGCTTGACGTTGTTTTTGCTAAAAAAAACAAAGCTTACGGCGCTTACGAGCTCCGCAAGCAAAATGGTGCAAATACAACCAAGGCATTATTTTTGGCATCGGCAGCTTTCATCTTGTTGTTTCTCCTTCCAAAGATCCTGACTCTTGTTCAAGGTCAGATGCCGGAAGAGGTTATTGAGAAACAAGTTGAAGTTGTTGTTGCTCCACCACCGCCAGTGGATCCAGAAACACCTCCACCGCCACCGGTTGAGCCACCGCCACCAAAAGTGGATCAGATCAAGTTCCCTCCTCCGATTGTAAAACCGGATAATCAGGTTCGTGATGAAGAGCCACCTCAGATTGAGCAATTAAAGGCTGCTGACCCAGGTCAGAAAACAATTGAAGGTGATCCTGGAGCTGATATCGTTGTAGTCGGCCCTGTTGGGGAAGGCCCTAAACAAGCAGCTGTTGTGGAAGATACTAAAGTCTATGACTTCGTAAGTATCGAAACTCAGCCAGGTTTCCCAGGCGGAATGGACAAATTCTACGCTTACTTAAATAAAGCGATCAGATATCCTCCTATGGCTCAGGAAAATAATATTCAAGGTAAAGTGTTCTTATCTTTCGTAGTTGAGAAAGATGGTAGACTTACAGATATTAAAGTAGAACGTAAATTAGGTGGTGGTACCGATGAAGAAGCGGTAAGGGTATTAAAAGGTAGTCCAAAATGGACTCCAGGTATCCAGAATGGTAAACCGGTTCGTGTTAAATATAACATTCCAATCAGTTTCACATTATCTAACTAATACCAAATAAATGTTAGACTTCAATACATTATTTAAACAGAAATCGCCTCAACAGCGATTTCTGTTCATTTTAGGCCTAGTGATGTTTACGATGTACCTGGTACTCGGAGTAGCGCTAATCTTCTGGAAAGACATTCCATTTGATATTGAGCCTACTTATCGCATACTCTTTGGCCTGTTACTGATCGTTTATGCGGTCATCCGGTTCTTTCGCCTGATCAATCAAAAAGATAACTAGTTTAAGCATTCTGCGCTTTTTATCGGAAAATTCATACCTTTTCTTCCTCATCATGAAACGACTGTTGTTTATACTGCCCTTATTTCTATTTGCTGCCTGCAAACCTAAACCTAAAGCGGAAGTTGCAGCAGATACCAGAACCTCTGGTCAGGTACGCATGCTGGTAGATGAAAGTTTTTCCAATGTTCTTGCGGACCAGATAGAAATTTTTAAATTAGATTATCCGGATACGAAATTTGAACTGATCCAGGGTAACGAAAACAAGATTTTACCTACATTTCTTAACGACAGTGTCAGGGTAGCAATCCTATCCAGAATGCTTACCCCGGAAGAAGAGCAGGCTTACAAAAAACGTAGTATCCCCGTCTTTACCACCAGATTTGCAATTGATGGTATTGCAATGATAACAGGGAACAGCAACCCGGATTCTACTATTACTGCTGATGAAGTCGTGTCTATTCTGAAAGCAGATGGTAAATCTCAAAAGAAATTAGTTTTTGATAACCCGTATTCAAGTACGCTACGTTATTTTATGGTACTTGCGGGTATAAAAGTTCTGCCGAAAGATGGAGTTTATACCCTGCAGAATAATAATGATGTTATTAAATACGTTGCAGAACATAAAGACTATATCGGCGTTGTAGGCGTTAACTGGCTTATTCAGGATAACCGGGATGTGGCAAATTTCACTTCCGAAATTAAAGTCCTTGCGGTAAAAAACACTAAAGGTAAACCGGGCGATGATGCTTTTTATAAACCTTCGCAGAAGAATTTGATTGATGGCATCTATCCGTTCCTTAGAAACGTATATATTATTAATGCGGAAGGTAAAAACGGTTTAGGCACAGGTTTTGCAACATGGTTAGTGAGTCAACGTGGACAGCTTATTGTTTTGAAATCTGGGTTAGGGCCTAATAGGATGGTTCCGAGAGATTTAAATATTAGAACTAAGAATAAAAATTAAAATATTTATATTGCCTTTCTATGACCACAGGAAGGGTCATATGTGATTAAAATAATACATAAACATTGAAAAAGCTTTTCAGCGGCTTCATAACCTTTAAAAAAAAATAGATAAAACAATGAAAATGACAAAAAAAGCAATAACCTTAAGTTTAGGTTTAGTAGTGATGGGTTCTGCCTCTTTTGCTCAAAATCTATCTGATGCAAAAAAAGCTATCGATGCTGAGCAGTACGCTAAAGCGACTTCTATGCTTAAATCGCTGGTAAGCTCGCAGGCTGGAAAGGGAGAGAATTATTTTAATTTAGGTGATGTTTACCTGCTTAACGAATATGTAGATTCAGCTAAAGCTGTTTTCAACAAAGGTATTGCAGCTGAACCTAAATATGCGTTAAATTATGTAGGATTAGGTCATGCAGATCTTGTTGCGAATGACGCTGCTTCTGCAAAAACTAATTTTGATAAAGCTATTTCATTAGCAAGCAAAAAAGATCACACACCATATTTATATATTGGTAAGGCTTACCTTGCACAGGACAAACCTGATTTTGATGCAGCATTACCAAACCTGCAAAAAGCAGATGAAGTAGATGCAAATGATAAAGATCCTGAGACATTTTTGGCTCTAGGTGATTATTATGCTTTGCAAAAGAAAAACTCGGAAGCTTTGAGTAATTACCTGCGCGCAATTAATATGAATGAAGGCTTGTTAAGAGCTAAAGTTCAGATTGGTCGTATGTACAAAGAATCAAGAGCATTTCCTGAGGCTGAAACTCAATTAAAAGAAGTAATTGCAGCTGATCCTAATTATGGTCCTGCTTACCGTGAAATTGCTGAGTTATATATGCAGTGGGCTAACTTTGAGCCAGCTAATTTTGCAACCAAATCGGCAGAAGCAATCACTAACTTCAAAAAATATATCGATTTAACTGATACTTCTTTTGATTCAAGATTGCGTTACGCTCAGTTCCTGTACTATGCTAAAGACTATAAAGCATTAGAAACTGAAACTGCTGATATCGCTAAATTATACCCAAATAATCAAAAAACTTTAGTTATCAACCGTTTGCAAGCTTATTCAGCTGCTGAAAACAAAAGCCCTAACGCTGCACAGTTATTGAAAGATTTCTTTGCTAAAAACACGGATACTACACGTCTGTTAGCGTCAGATTACCTTTATTTAGGTAAAGCTCAGCTAGAAGCTGGTGAAGATGATCAGGCTTTAATTAACATCACTAAAGCTGTGTCTAAAGACTCTACAAATGTTGAGGCACTGGAAGAAGTAGGTAAAGCATTATATAACAACAAAAAATATGCTCAGGCTGCTGCTGTTTATAAAGACGCGATCAGATTAAACCCTAACGGTAAAGGTTCATTAACGAACTATTACTACCTGGCATCTGCTAACTATTATAACTATGCATTAGCTGATCAGGCTAAAGAAAACCCGGATAAAAAGTTATTGGTTGAGGCTGACTCTGCGCTGGCTCACTTGAATACGACTTCTCCTGAGTTTACGCTGGCTTATATCTTCAGAGCACGTGTTGCACGTTATATGGATGATGAAACTAGTCCAAAAGGTCTTAATGTTCCTTACTACGAGCAATACCTGGATCTGGTTACAGTTAAAAAACCTGAATTAGGTGCAGCTGATGCAGAAAAAAGAAATCTTGTTGAAGCTTATACAAACTTAGGTTTCTTCTACTCAGCGGCCGATAAAGCTAAAGCAACTGAATTGTTTAACAAAGCATTAGCTATTGATCCTGCAAATGCAAATGCAACTGCTGGTTTACAACAGTTAACGCCTGCTAAAGCTCCGGCTAAAGCGGCAGCTGCTAAAAAGAAATAATATAAATTAGCTTATAAATGAAAAGGCAGGGTTGTTATCCTGCCTTTTTCTGTTACTTTTGTGCTTTAATCTAAAATTTATGGAAACACAAAGTTTACCTTCGGATTTTGTACCTATTATCTTCCAGGTTATAGTAGCCCTTGGCTTTGTTGTCGTGACGTTAATCGCTACGCATTTCTTAGGTCCTTCCCGTAAGACTAAAGATAAACTGGCAACATTCGAAGCCGGTGTTAAATCAATTGGTAATGCGCGTCAGCCATTTTCAATTAAATACTTTCTGGTTGCGATTTTGTTTGTCCTTTTCGATATCGAGGTGATTTTCATGTACCCATGGGCGGTTAATTTTAGAGAGTTTGGCTGGGCTGGTATCTCGCAGATGTTTGTCTTTATGGCACTGCTTTTATTAGGATTTATCTACGTGCTGAAAAAGAAGGCTTTAGATTGGGATTAAACTATTTAGATCGTTTCTAAATCCGTTACAATACCTCCATTTGGCTCTAATTATTGTAGATTTGTGGTTCATTCTATGCAGAATGAGCCTTTTTTGTTTTATAATATGAGTGACATCAATATAGTAGACGCGCCTCCAGGCATTGAAGGATCTGGCTTTTTCGCCACCTCTTTAGATAAAGTTATCGGCTTGGCCCGGTCCCATTCTTTATGGCCTTTACCTTTTGCGACTTCGTGCTGTGGAATTGAATTTATGGCAACCATGGGTTCACATTACGATCTAGGTCGTTTTGGTTCAGAAAGACTTAGTTTCTCACCCCGTCAGGCAGATTTGCTGATGGTGATGGGTACTATTGCTAAAAAGATGAGTCCGGTTTTGAAACAGGTCTATCTGCAAATGGCAGAACCCCGTTGGGTGATCGCTGTAGGTGCCTGCGCTTCAAGCGGTGGTATTTTTGATACTTATTCTGTACTGCAGGGGATTGATGAGATCATTCCTGTGGATGTTTATGTTCCTGGATGTCCGCCAAGACCGGAAGCGATTCTGGATGGCTTTGGAAAGATTCAGGAGCTGGTTAAAAACGAAAGCGGCAGAAGAAGAGATTCTGAGCAATACAGAGCAATGCTGGCTTCATACGGAATAGAATAATGGCAGAGATTAAGAATACAGCAATTACCGAACTCTTAAGCGCTAAATTCGGACAGCAGGTTAGCCGGTTTGAAGAACCTTATGGTTTACTAACCTTTTCTGCAACACCCGATGTCATTACAGCAGTATTAGAGTTTCTGAAAAATGATACAGCAACCGGATTCAGTTTTCTGACCGATATTACAGCTGTTCATTATCCGGAAAGCAACCATATCGCGGTGGTCTACCACCTGCACAATATGCGGGCAGGAATTCGTGTCAGAGTAAAAGTTTACCTGCACGAACATACACCTGTTATTCCTACAGCGACTAGCTTATGGAAAGGTGCAAACTGGATGGAAAGAGAGACATACGATTTCTTCGGTGTGAAATTCGAAGGTCACCCTGACCTGAGAAGGATCTTAAACATGGATGAGCTTAACGTGCATCCGATGTTAAAGCAATATCCGCTGGAAGATCCAAACAGAGTTGATAAAAAAGACGAATATTTTGGTAGATAAGCACATGAATCACAATCAGCCAGTATTTACAGATAATGATCCGCAGGAAGAATTGGTAACCCTAAATCTGGGACCGACTCACCCTGCAACACATGGTGTATTCCAGAATGTACTTCAGTTAGATGGAGAGCGGATTGTCAGTGGTATTTCTACCATTGGTTATATTCACCGTGCATTCGAAAAAATCGCTGAACACAGGCCATTTTATCAGATTACTCCTTTAACAGACAGATTAAACTATTGTTCTTCGCCCATTAACAATATGGGCTGGCACATGACCGTCGAAAAATTGCTCAATATTCAAATGCCTAAACGTGTTGACTATCTGAGAATTATTGTGATGGAACTTGCGCGTATTTCAGATCATATTATTTGTAATACGATCATTGCGCAGGATACTGGTGCTACGACAACATTCCTTTATTTTTTTCAGTTCAGAGAACATATCTATGAAATTTATGAAGAGATCTGCGGTGCTCGTCTAACGACTAACATCGGCCGGATCGGCGGATTTGAAAGAGATTTTAATGATATCGCTTTTGCGAAAATCAATAAATTCCTGAAAGAATTCCCGGTTGCACTTAAAGAATTCGAAAGTTTACTGAACCGGAACCGGATCTTTATTGACCGTACTGCTGGTGTAGCTGCCGTTACTGCGGAGAAAGCTCTGGAATATTCCTGGACCGGTCCGTTACTGAGAGCAACTGGTGTAGATTATGACGTGCGTGTAAGCGAGCCTTACTGTTCTTATAATGAATTTGATTTTGAAGTTCCCGTAGGTACGACTGGTGATATTTATGATAGATACCGTGTTCGTAACGAAGAGATGTGGCAGAGTGTAAGTCTGATCACACAGGCACTCGAAAAAATAAAAAATGAGCCTGCAGGTGTATTCCATGCAGATGTTCCTGATTTTTACCTTCCTGCAAAACAGGAGGTTTATAATAATATGGAGGCTTTAATCTACCACTTCAAAATTGTAATGGGTGAGATTGATGCGCCAAAGGCCGAAGTTTACCATGCTGTTGAAGGTGGAAACGGGGAGCTTGGTTTTTACCTGATCAATGACGGTGGAAGAACACCTTACCGCCTCCATTTCAGAAGACCCAGCTTTATCAATTATTCCATGTTTGCAAACATGAGTGAAGGCATGTTATTATCTGATGCCATCATTAATATGAGTAGTATGAACATTATTGCCGGAGAATTAGATGCTTAAAGTAGAAGAAACACAACCTGTAGAGTTTTCGCCAGCTTTGAAAGCAAAGTTCGCGGAGATCTCCAGTAGATATCCGGAAGGAAAACAAAAGTCGGCTTTATTACCGATACTGCATGAAGTACAGGCCGAACTGGGCTGGCTGAGTGCAAATGCTATGGACCAGGTTGCTGCCTGGCTTAAAATTGAACCGATTGAGGTTTATGAAGTAGCGTCTTTCTATAGTATGTATTTCCTGAAGCCTCAGGGTAAATATGTACTGGAAGTATGCCGTACCGGGCCTTGCTGTCTGGTAGGTGCGGAGAAAGTAATGGCTCATATTGAGCACAAACTGGGTGTGAAGGAGAATGAGGTCACTGCAGACGGATTATTCAGCTGGAGAGGTGTAGAATGCCTTGCAGCATGTGGATTTGGTCCTGTTTTACAGATCGGTCCCGAGTATACATTCTATGAGAACCTTGACGAACAGAAAGTAGATACATTGTTAGAAGAATTACGCAAAAAATAATGGCCCGTAAACTCTTATTAGAACATATTAACGTACCAGGCATCAATACTCTTGATGTGTACCGCCAGAAAGGTGGTTACCGGTCTGTGGAAAAAGCTTTGAAAACCCTAAGCCCGGATGACGTGGTTGAGGAGGTGAAGAAGTCTGGTCTCCGCGGTCGTGGTGGTGCAGGATTTCCTACGGGAATGAAGTGGAGCTTTCTGGCTAAGCCTGAAGGTGTGGAACGTTATCTGGTCTGCAATGCAGATGAGTCGGAGCCAGGAACTTTCAAAGACCGTTACCTGATGACATATATTCCTCATGCACTGATCGAAGGAATGATCGTTTCCAGCTATGCGCTGGGTGCGAAAACTTCTTATATCTATGTACGTGGTGAAATGATGCCGCAGATCAGAATTCTGGAAAAGGCTATTGCTGAAGCTAAGAGTGCTGGTTTTCTGGGTAAAAATATTCTGGGATCGGGTTATGATCTGGAGTTATACGTTCAGCCTGGTGGCGGTGCTTATATCTGCGGTGAGGAAACTGCCTTACTGGAATCATTAGAAGGAAAAAGAGGAAATCCAAGGATTAAACCTCCGTTTCCGGCTATTGCTGGTTTATACGGTTGCCCTACTGTAGTGAACAATGTAGAATCCATTGCTGCTGTTGTACCGATCATTAACGATGGCGGTGAAGAGTATGCTAAAGTTGGAATCGGCAGAAGTACAGGTACTAAACTGATCTCTGCTTCTGGTAACCTGGTTCGCCCGGGTGTATATGAAATTGAATTAGGACTTCCGGTTGAAGAGTTTATTTATTCTGATGAGTATTGCGGTGGTATTGCCAACGGAAAACGGTTGAAGGCTACTGTGGCAGGCGGATCGTCTGTACCGGTATTACCGGCTAACCTGACGCTGAAACTGGCTAATGGCGATCCGCGTCTGATGAGCTATGAATCTCTTTCTGAAGGTGGTTTTGCTACAGGTACCATGATGGGTTCCGGTGGTTTTATCGCGTTTGATGAAGATCAGTGTATTGTTAGAAATACCTGGAATTTTTCTCGTTTTTACCACCATGAAAGCTGTGGTCAGTGTTCTCCTTGCCGTGAAGGTACTGGCTGGATGGAAAAAGTACTGCACCGTATTGAACATGGTCATGGTAAGATGAGTGATATCGACCTGCTGGTTGATGTTTCGAAGAAAATCGAAGGAAATACAATTTGTCCGCTGGGTGATGCCGCTGCTTGGCCGGTTGCCAGTGCAATCAGACACTTCAGGGATGAATTTGAATGGCATGTAAGGGAACCTCAGAAAAGTCAACACACTAATTACGGGATTGCCCGCTATGCTGAGCCGATCGCAAGCGGATTGAAACAGGAAAATTAACTGTCGGCCGGCTCCGTTCTGAATGGAAATGGGCTGACTGATAAAAGAATATCTTTAACAATGAGTGAAAAAGTTAAGGTAACCATAGACGGAATAACTGTCGAAGTAGAACCAGGTACAACTATACTGAATGCCGCAAGGCAAATCGGGGGGGATATTGTTCCGCCTGCAATGTGCTATTATTCCAAGCTTGAAGGAAGTGGCGGGAAATGCCGTACCTGTATAGTTAAGGTTAGCAAGGGTTCTGAGAAGGATCCAAGACCTATGCCTAAATTGGTTGCATCCTGCCGTACTACTGTTATGGACGGTATGGAGGTGATGAACATTACTTCTCCGGAAGTACTGGAAGCCAGAAGTGGAGTAGTCGAAATTTTATTAATTAATCATCCGCTGGACTGTCCGGTATGTGATCAGGCCGGTGAATGTGATCTGCAAAACCTGGGTTACGAACATGGTTTACAGAAAACAAGGTATGAGTTCGAAAGAAGAACTTTTGAGCGTATAGATATCGGTGATAAAATCCAGTTACACATGAACAGATGCATTTTATGCTACCGTTGTGTGTTTACTGCAGATCAGATCACAAATAAACGTGTTCATGGTATCTTGAACAGGGGTGATCATTCAGAAATCTCTACTTATATCCAGACTGCCGTGGATAATGATTTTTCCGGTAACGTAATCGACGTTTGCCCGGTTGGTGCATTGACTGATAAAACTTTCAGATTCAAAAACAGGGTATGGTTTACCAAACCTGTAGATGCACACCGTGATTGCCCAACTTGTAAGGGACAAGTTACATTATGGTACAAAGGTGCTGATGTACTGCGTGTTACAGCTCGTAAAGATATTTATGGCGAGGTAGAGGATTTTATCTGCAATACCTGCCGTTTTGATAAAAAGAAAACTGCCGACTGGGTTATTGAACAACCTACTCATATCAGCGATACTTCAGTAATTGCATCTAATCACTATGAGACGATGAAACCACTGCCTGTTATTCAGACTGATCTGCGTCTACAGCAGGCTAATAAAGTTGAACTGGAAAAAACCGCTAAATTCTAATGGATATCTCATTCGTCATAGAAAAATTTATACTTGTAGCGATCATTTTTGGTATAAGTTTAGTCATCGCGATGTACTCTACATACGCGGAAAGAAAGGTTGCAGCATTCCTGCAAGACAGGCTAGGTCCTGACCGTGCCGGTCCTTTTGGTATGTTACAACCGCTTGCTGATGGACTGAAAATGTTCATGAAGGAAGAGATTGTACCGACCAACTCAAATAAAATGTTATTTATGGTTGGCCCTGGTCTGGCAATGTTAACTGCCTGTATCGGTACTGCTGTGATTCCATGGGGATCTGATATTACAATAGGTGACCGCGTTATTGCTTTGCAGGTTACTGATATCAATGTCGGCCTGTTATATATTTTCGGGGTAGTTTCACTAGGTGTTTACGGTGTGATGATCGGAGGCTGGGCTTCCAACAATAAATACTCTTTGCTGAGTGCAATCCGTGCAGCTTCTCAGAATATCAGTTATGAGGTGTCTATGGGGCTTTCTATTATTGCCCTTTTAATGGTCACTAATACGATGAGTCTGAAGGAAATCGTGGAGCAGCAGCACGGCTGGCACTGGAACGTGCTTTATCAGCCGTTAGGGTTCCTGTTATTCATTATTTGCTCTTTTGCAGAAACTAACCGCGCACCTTTCGATTTACCGGAATGTGAGACTGAACTGATTGGTGGTTACCACACGGAGTATTCTTCTATGAAACTTGGTTTCTACCTGTTCGCAGAATATATTAACATGTTTGTTTCGGCGACGGTAATGGCGACGCTTTATTTCGGTGGCTATAATTACCCTGGAATGGATTGGGTACTTTTACATACTGGCCCTGTAATCGGACCTCTGATCGGAACTGCAGTTCTGTTCGCTAAGATCTTTGCTTTCATCTTCTTCTTTATGTGGGTAAGATGGACGATTCCACGTTTCCGTTACGATCAGCTGATGCACCTGGGATGGAAAACATTAATCCCGCTGGCTATAGCTAATATCGTTATTACCGGTCTAGTGATTGCAATTGTAGAAAAGTTTTAACTGTCCGCCCTGCGGAATAATATAAGGAGGTTTAATGGAACCATTAACCAATAAAAAGAAAGTATTAATACAAAAACCACTAACCTTTTCGGAGCGGATTTATTTACCTGCGCTTACTAAAGGTCTTTCGATTACGATCAGTCACTTTTTCAAAAAAGAAGCGACTATCCGTTATCCTGAGGTGCAGCGTGAAATGTCCATTAACTGGAGAGGTATGCATTCCCTTAAAAGGGATGAGAATGGTAAGGAACGTTGTACTGCTTGCGGGCTTTGTGCTTTATCTTGCCCGGCAGAGGCTATCACTATGATCGCCGCTGAACGTAAACCTGAAGAGAAAGATCTGTACAGGGAAGAAAAATATGCATCAGTATATGAAATCAATATGCTGCGCTGTATTTTCTGTGGTCTTTGCGAAGAAGCGTGCCCTAAGGAAGCAATTTACCTGGATGGCCCGATTGTTCCTTCGGACTACCTGCGTAAAGATTTTATTTACGGCAAAGACAAACTGGTCGAACAACCACTGGAGAAAAAATAACCGGAAGCCTCGCTTCTGCTATAGTATACACCCGCCATACAGGCATAAAACAAACAAAATAAATGGGTACAACAGTATTCTATTTGGTCGCTTTTCTAAGTATATTCTTTTCACTGATGGTGATTTTCGCCAAAAACCCAGTGCATAGTGTACTTTATCTGATCGTTACATTTTTTACGTTCACAGTTCATTATATTCTGTTGAACGCACAATTCCTCGCCGTTGTAAACTTTATTGTTTATATGGGGGCTATTATGGTGCTCTTTCTCTTTGTGCTAATGCTGCTCAATCTGAATACCGATAACGAACCGCTCAAATCTGTGCTGGTTAAAGTTGTAGGTATAATAGGCGGGTGCTGCCTGGTCGTAACACTGATCGGGTCACTTAAAGCTACTGCAGCTTCTGATCCGCTGATTCTGGTTAATCCGAATCTGGGTCTGGTAAAGAACCTGGGTAAAGAGCTGTTCGGGCCCTTTATGCTGCCTTTTGAATTATCATCAATTCTGCTCCTTACTGCCATGGTAGGTGCTGTTTTATTAACTAAAAAAGAAAAGGTCTAGCGCTTAGCTATTCCCGATATAAGAAAATAGATACTAATGGACAACATTACTCAAAATCTACAGGGCGTGCCGCTTAACCACTATATCTGGTTAAGTGCCATTATTTTCTCGATTGGTGTGATCGGCGTATTGACACGCAGGAATGCCATCGTGATCTTTATGTCAGTTGAACTGATGCTGAACGCGGTGAACTTATTGCTTGCGGCTTTTTCTGTACATAACAACGATCCTTCAGGTCAGGTCTTCGTATTTTTTATTATGGTACTGGCAGCTGCCGAAGTTGCCGTCGGCCTGAGTATAATCGTAATGATCTACAGAAATACACAGTCTACAGATATTAATGTGTTGAATCGCCTTAAGTGGTAGTTATAAAGAATAGATAATAAAATGATAAATTTAGTTTGGCTGGTCCCGTTAATTCCTCTTTTAGGCTTTGTTATCAATGGTCTGGGGAGAAACACATTGTCTAAATCCCTGATCGGATTTATTGGAAGTGGAGTGATATTTATTTCTTTCCTGATCAGTGTGAGTATCTTTTTAGCCCTGGGTAATGATCCTGTAAAATCTCATGAAATTTTCCTTTTTGACTGGATTAGCGCTGGTACGCTTCAGGTTCCCTTATCTTTTCTGGTAGATCCGCTGAGTTCAATCATGCTGTTGATTATAACCGGGATCGGATTCCTGATTCATATTTATTCTATTGGTTATATGCACGATGATGCAGGTTTCGGAAAGTTTTTCAGCTATCTGAATCTGTTTATCTTTTTTATGCTTCTACTGGTTCTAGGATCTAACTACCTGGTGATGTTCATCGGATGGGAAGGGGTAGGACTTTGTTCTTACCTGCTGATCGGCTTCTGGTATACGAACAGTAGTTATGCAACTGCAGCTAAGAAAGCTTTTGTAATGAACCGTATCGGTGATCTGGGTTTCCTGATCGCAATATTTATGATCTTTACGACCTTTGGCAGTATCGAATATGCAAAGGTCTTCCCTCAGGTTGCTGAGTTAATGCCTGGCGACAGCACACTAGCTTTAATCGCACTTCTACTGTTTATCGCTGCCTGCGGTAAGTCTGCTCAGATTCCATTATTTACCTGGTTACCGGATGCGATGGCTGGTCCAACGCCGGTTTCGGCCCTGATTCACGCGGCTACAATGGTTACTGCAGGTATCTATATGATTGCCCGCTCACACATTTTATTCGATCTGGCTCCGGTAGTGCAGCATCTGATCGCCATTATTGGTTTGGCCACTGCCGTACTAGGTGCACTGGTTGCCCTGACACAAACTGATATTAAAAAAGTACTTGCTTACTCTACCGTATCTCAACTCGGATATATGTTCCTGGGTCTGGGCGTTGGTGCGTATACTGGTTCTTTCTTCCACGTTATTACACATGCTTTCTTCAAAGCGCTATTATTCCTGTGCGCAGGGTCTGTCATTCATGCTATGCATCACGAACAGGATATGCGTCATATGGGTGGTCTGCGCAAGAAATTGCCGGTTACTTTTGCTACCATGTTAATTGGTACTATTGCTATTGCCGGTCTACCACCTTTCTCGGGTTTCTTCTCTAAAGACGAGATCCTGGCGCATGTATATGAGCATAACCAGTTCATGTGGGGTATTGCAGTGTTTACTGCATTCCTGACGGCATTTTATATGTTCAGAATGTTATTCTTAACTTTTTACGGTACTTATCGTGGAACCCATCATGCTGAAGAGAAGATTCATGAATCTCCTTCAAGTATGACTATTCCATTGATCATTCTGGCGGTATTATCTGCAGTAGGTGGTATTATTGGTATCCCTGAAGTACTGGGTGGCCATCACTGGCTTGCCGGGTGGTTATCTCCGGTAATTCCTGCACATGGCTCTGCTCTGTCTCATGCTACGGAATACATGCTGATGGCTGTTTCTGTGGTGGGTGTGATCGTGGCAATTGCTTATGCTTTCGTGAAATACGTTAAACAAAATGATCTGCCCGTTGCAGACCAGGGTAAACGATCGGCACTGGCTAACCTGTCTTATCATAAATTTTATATTGACGAGGTCTACGATCTTTTAGTGAGAAGACCTCTTGATGCGCTGTCCCGCTTCTTTTACAAAGTTGTGGATACGAAAATTGTTGACGGGATTGTCAATGGATTAGGCTGGAGCACCAGTGAAGCAAGTAAGGGCATCCGTTTGCTTCAGTCGGGTAATATCGGTTTCTACATCTTTATGATGGTCGCCGGAATTATATCCCTGTTATTGTATACATATTTATCTCTATAAAAGATCGTCCAAATAAACATAATGGAACAACTTTTAATACTTCTAATATTTCTTCCCCTTGCCGGAGCGCTGGTTACAGCCTTCACCGGTAATGCCGCCAAGTACGTGGCGCTGGTTTCCGGATTGCTTTCACTGGCTGTTGGTCTGATCATCACTGCACAGTTTGTACCGGACGCAAGTACGCAGTTTGAAGTTAATGTACCCTGGATCGCTGATCTGGGTATTCATTTTCACGCTGGTATTGACGGGATCAGTTTAATCACGATTTTACTGACTAATGTCCTGATACCGATTATTATTCTGGCCGCTTTTAAGCATGAATATCCTAAACCTCAGTCGTTTTTCGCGCTGATCCTGTTTATGCAGGCTGGTTTACTGATAGTATTCACTGCACTGGACGCCTTTCTGTTTTATATCGGATGGGAAGCTGCTTTAATTCCAATATACTTTATCTGCGCTATCTGGGGTGGAAAAGACAGGATTAAAGTGAATATGAAATTTTTCGTTTACACGATCGCTGGTTCACTGTTTATGTTACTGGGTATTATTTACCTGTATCTGCAGAATCCAGCTGACAATTTTGAAATCCAGGCTTTCTATCAGCTTAACCTGGATGCTGAACAGCAGGGCTGGATCTTCTGGGCTTTCTTTATTGCTTTTGCAATTAAAATGCCTGTATTTCCTTTCCACACCTGGCAGCCGGATACTTATACTGAAGCGCCTGCAGCAGGTACCATGTTATTGTCAGGTATTATGCTTAAGATGGGTGTATACGGTGTAATCCGCTGGTTACTTCCAATTGCCCCACTAGGTCTGAATGACTGGGGTTCTACAGTAATGGTGCTTTCTGTGATTGGTGTGGTTTACGCTTCGCTGATCGCTTTCACACAACGTAATGCTAAAAGATTAGTTGCTTATTCTTCCATTGCTCACGTAGGTATTATCGCTGCCGGTATCTTTGCTTTAAATGCGCAGGGTATGCAAGGTGCTATATTCCAAATGTTGAGTCATGGTATTAACGTAGTTGGTCTTTTCTTTGTGCTGGACATTATTTTCAGCAGAATGAAAACCAATACGATTGCTGAACTGGGTGGTATTGCTAAAACGGCCCCGAAATTGGCAATTGCTTTTCTGATCATTGTATTGGGATCAGTTGCTCTGCCGGGAACGAATGGTTTTGTGGGAGAATTCCTGCTGTTGACCGGAATCTATCAATATAATATCTGGGCAGTGGTATTTGCAGGTCTTTCAGTGATCTTCGGAGCGGTTTATATGTTCAGAATGTATCAGCAGATCATGCTTGGCGAGACAAATACATTAACAGCTGGTTTTAGAGATATCCAGGGTTCGGAACAAGCGGTTCTGGTAATTATCTGCGTGCTTGTTATCGCACTGGGTGTGTATCCTAAACCTTTTCTTCATTTGTCTGAAGCTTCAGTACAACAATTATTAGAACAGGTCAATCAAAAATTAACATCGGTAAAATAAGGAAATGAATATCATTATAACAATTGTTGTTACTGCTCTTGCGGTGCTTTATGCGGGTTTATTCAAAGCAAAAAAAGCTTTATTACCACTTACCCTTGTCGGGCTGGTGACTGCTCTGGCATTCGCAGTGACGGCATGGGATACCAATATAGTTTATTATGGAATGATGGAAATGGACAATTTTGCGATTGCCTTCTCGTCATTGATCATTCTGGGAACGATATTTATCTTTTTACTGACTCAGAATTATTTTGCCGAGCACAGTGAAAATGTAGCTGAATACTATACGCTGATCCTTTTTGCGCTGTCGGGTATGGTGATTATTCTATCCTACACCAACATGTCAATGCTATTCATTGGTATTGAGATCATGTCTGTAGCGCTTTATATCCTTGCGGGTATCAGAAAGAAAGATTTCGCTTCGAATGAGGCTTCTCTGAAATATTTTCTGATGGGTGCTTTCTCTACAGGTTTCTTATTATTCGGTATTGCTTTGATATACGGTGCTACAGGTTCATTTAGCCTGGATGCTATTAACAAATATCTAATTAGTAACCACCAGTCAGTTTCTCCTTTGTTTTATCCGGGAATGATCCTGATCATGGTTGGATTATGTTTTAAATTGGGTGCTGCTCCTTTTCATTTCTGGACTCCTGATGTTTATGAAGGCTCTCCTTCACTAATTACTGCTTTCATGTCTACGGTAGTGAAAACTGCGGGTTTTGCAGCTTTCTTAAGATTATTCGGTGGTACTTTCGCACCGCTGCATGATTTCTGGATGCCGCCTTTGCTGGCAATTGTATTCATCACTTTATTTATTGGTAATGTGACGGCTTTATTCCAGAAGAACTTCAAACGAATGCTTGCTTATTCTAGTATTTCGCATGCAGGTTACTTGCTTTTCTCTTTGGTTACTTTAACAGGTAACTCATCGAATAATGTGATTGTTTATGCTGCAGCTTATACGTTTGCAAGTATTATCGCTTTTGCCGTATTAATTCTGGTTAAACAGAAAACCGGGGGTGACGGATTTGAAAGTTATAACGGTCTGGCTAAAAAGAATCCATTTGTGGCACTCGCCTTAACTATCTCCATGCTTTCGCTGGCTGGTATTCCACTTACTGCTGGCTTTATCGGTAAGTACTTGATGTTTTTGAACGTAATGACAGAATACCACATTTATCTGGTAGCCTTTGCTATTTTAAATGCACTGATCGGATTCTATTATTACCTGAAAGTTATTGTCGCCATGTACTTTAAAGAAGGTCCTGAAGTGGAGTTGAATGCACCTGTTCAATACAAGCTTGTTCTGATCCTGTCGGTTATAATTACCCTTGTTCTAGGTGTTTATCCCGCAGTAATTTTAAATCTGATATAAGCATATCTCAGGAAAATTATTTGTAGTTTTACGAATACTTGAATTATGCACGACTTCTGGAACACCTTACATCAGTTCATTGATCCTGAAAAATTACTTAAAGAAGGTGGTTTTTATGTAGTCATGTTCGTCATCTTTGCGGAAACAGGTTTATTCTTTGGTTTCTTTTTACCGGGGGATTATCTTTTGTTTCTGGCAGGAATGTTTGTCGCTACCGGCAAACTTGATGTAAATATTTATGTGCTTATAGCCGGACTTTTTGTAGCAGCCGTTTCTGGTAATTTTACCGGATACTGGTTTGGTAAGAAAACAGGGCCGGTTTTATATGATAGAAAGGACTCATTCTTCTTCAAGAAGAAGTATCTGAAAGCAGCAGAAGTATATTATAACAAGCAGGGCGCCTTCGCCCTTATCATGGGTAGGTTCGTGCCTATCGTCAGAACTTTTGCACCTATCTTTGCAGGAGTAGTTAAATTGGATTTTAAAAAGTTTGCATTATATAATATAAGTGGTGGTTTTTTATGGATCACTTCTTTAACTTTGCTAGGTTATTTCCTTGGCAAGAAGTTTGAAAAGGAAATTAATGATTACCTGCTGTATATTATAGTAGGTTTTATTGTGATTACAACTATCCCGCTGATTATCACATTTTTGAAAAAAAGGGTAGAAAAGAATAATATCGAAGAAAATTCAAACACTGAGTAATAGAAAATGAGTATAGACAAAAACCACCCCTGGCATAGCGTTTCGCCGGGAGCGAACTTACCGGAATCGGTAAATGCAATTATTGAAATTCCAAAAGGATCAAAAGCGAAATACGAAATTGATAAAGATTCCAATCTGATTAAATTAGACCGCGTACTTTTCTCTTCTGTAATGTATCCGGCTAATTATGGATTTATTCCGCAAACCTATTGCGATGATAACGATCCGCTTGATATTCTTGTTTTGTGCTCTGTTGACGTTTATCCTCTATCTTTGGTTGAAGCTAAAGTTATTGGTGTAATGCATATGGTTGACAATGGCGAGCAGGATGATAAAATTATCGCCGTTGCCAAAAACGATATGTCTGTTAATTATATCAATGATATTGATGAATTGCCGCCGCATACAATGAAAGAAATTGTTCGCTTTTTCCAGGATTACAAAGCTTTGGAAGAAAAGAATGTTACAGTTGAAAAACTAATGGGTGTTTCATATGCTTATAAGGTAATTGAAGAAAGTATTGAACTTTACAATAGTACATTTAGAACAAACTCTTAATGGGCTTTCAAATATTTTTAACCTTCTTCCTAGTCCTGTTAAACGGCTTCTTTGTTGCCGCTGAATTTGCAATTGTAAAAGTCAGGGCATCACAGATTGAAATTCAAGCTAAATCCGGGAACAGGGTTGCTAATATTGCCAAATACATTACACAACATCTTGATGGATACCTGGCTGCAACGCAGCTGGGTATTACATTAGCTTCATTAGGCCTTGGTTGGGTCGGTGAATCGGTTATGGAGCATTTGCTGCATAATCTATTGACTGCATTAAACCAGACTCCACAATTTATTGAGTCATTCAGCAAAACTGCATCACCAATTATTGCATTCGGTTTTATTACCGTTATGCATATTGTATTCGGTGAGCTTGCACCTAAATCTGTAGCGATACAGAAGCCGGTGGCAACAACGTTATTTGTCGCTGTTCCTCTTCAGATATTTTATGTGGTTTTCAGACCATTTATCTGGGCGCTGAATGGCTTTGCAAATATCATTTTAAAAGGATTTGGTATCTCCAATGTAGGTGGGCATGATACTGTACACAGTACAGAAGAACTGTATTACTTACTGGATCAGGGAAAAGAAAGTGGTGCCCTGGATACCAACGAACACGAACTGATCAGAAACGTATTTGATTTTAATGAACGTGTCGTTAAAAATATCATGGTACCCCGTACTAAAATACAGGGTATTGAATTGGGAAGTCCGAAGGAAGAAGTCATTCAGATGATTATTGCCGAAGGTTATTCCCGTTTACCGGTGTATGATGACGTAATTGATAAGATTATCGGTATTATTCACGCTAAAGACGTACTTCCTTTATTGGCTTTTAATAAGGAGTGGTCTCTGAAAGATATTATCCGTAAGCCTTACTTTATCCCGGAGACCAAAAAAATTAATGACCTGTTAAGTGAACTGCAACAGAAACGCATTCAGATCGCTATTGTAATCGATGAATTCGGTGGTACAGCAGGTATGGTTACTCTGGAAGATATTGTGGAGGAGATTGTTGGAGAGATTCAGGACGAATATGATGAGGAAAAACCGACAGTAGAGCGGATCTCTGAAACAGAATTTGTAATCAATGCATATGCAACGGTCTATGATGTGAATGAGCATCTCCCGCATGATTTACCCGAAGATCTGGACTTTGATACTGTAGGCGGGCTGGTTTCGCATGCATTTGGCAAAATTCCAGATGTTGGAGACAGCGAAGAGTGTTATGGTTATTTATTCACCATCCTTAAGAAAACCGAACAGAATATAGAAACCATTAAGCTCGAGCTGGTGATTAGACCAGACGACATGGTAGACAAACACTAATTTCAATGCACGTATTTTATACCCCGGATATCAGTGGATCTGATTATATCCTGAACGAAGAGGAAAGTCGGCACTGTATGAAGGTGCTTAGACTGTCCACTGGACAGCTGGTACATTTAATTGACGGAAAAGGTGGTTTGTACGAGGCTGAGATAACCGCACAAACCAAGCGTAATGTAATTCTGAGGGTTGTAAACCATGTACAGGATTATCAAAAACGAAATTATAGTCTGCATATCGCAGTTGCTCCTACTAAAAATATAGACCGGCTCGAATGGTTTCTGGAGAAAGCTACAGAAATCGGCATAGATGAAGTAACACCGCTGATCTGTGAGCGTTCCGAAAGAAAGATCGTCAAGGACGAGCGCCTGAATAAGGTAATTACTGCTGCAGTGAAGCAGTCTTTACAGGCCTTTCATCCACAGCTAAATGCAGCTGCTACTTTCAAAGAGCTTATTGATGCACAGTCCAGTCTTAATGGATTTAAAATGATTGCCCATTGTCTGCCTGGAGAGGAAAAGCAGTTTATTCAGCAAGTTGCAGTCCCTGGAGGTAACTACTTAATTCTAATTGGTCCTGAAGGTGATTTTAGCCCGCAGGAGATCGAAATGGCATTGGCGGCTGGATACAAAGCGCTGAGTTTGGGAGAGACGCGCCTGCGTACGGAAACGGCAGCATTAGCTGCTTGCTTTGAAGCGAGTTACATCAACCGTTAAAAGACCCCTTAGTTTGCTATCTTTGGCTATTTAAATTAATAGGTATGAAAATTAAGGTAGGTTTTGGTTTTGACGTTCACCAGTTAAAAGACGCGCATCCTTTTATCATAGGTGGTGTTGATCTTGGCCATCATAAAGGAGCTTTCGGGCATTCTGACGCTGACGTTTTGTTGCATGCGATTTGTGATGCCTTGCTGGGCGCCGCTAATCTAGGAGATATCGGCTTCCATTTTAAAAATACAGATCCGCAGTGGAAAGGTGTAAGTAGTATACTACTGTTGCAGGAAACCGTAAAACTGATAACTGAAAAAGGTTGGGAGATCGGCAATATAGATGCAATGTTATGTCTGGAAGCACCTAAAATTAACCCGTATATTCCGCAGATGAAAGCAAATATCGCTTCAGCAATAGCAATTTCAGAGGAAGATATCTCAATTAAAGCTACAACAAATGAAACTATGGGTTTTATAGGAAGAGAAGAGGGGGTGGTTGCCTACGCAGTTTGTCTCATCCAGAAAAACTAAAAACAATTTAAGGTCGCAGAAGTTATATTTTCTGATGATATCATCTCTGAACCTAAATTATTAAAGATGAAAATTCCTATGATTTACAGCGTATTGGTCACAGCGGGATTATTTTCGGTAAGCTCTTGTACGATGGGCGATAAAGGAAGTGAGCGCGTGCCTGATTCCATTAGTATTGATACTGTAGAAAGACCAAAAGTCCAGGAGAATTCACAGGATTCTTCGGGAAAAGCCCTGATTGATAGTTTACAGACCGATACAGGTCAATTCCCCGATAAGCCAAAAGCAACGGAATCCGGGGTGAAAAAATAATAATTCTTAAAACAGAAATCTGCTCAGCTTTTCGTAGCTGAGCAGATTTTATTCCAGGTATCCAAATTTACCTTCGTTATAGTCACTTATAGCCTGTTTAATTTCTTGTTGATTATTCATCAGAAAGGGGCCATATTGGGCAATTGGCTCTTGAATAGGTTCGCCACTAAGGATCAGAATTAAACTATCTTCTTTTGCTTCCACACTGATCTCCTCGCCGTCATTTTTAAAATAAATGAACTGACTCGCGCCTGCATTCTCCTGCCCGTTGATGCTGATTTCACCTTCGATAATTAGAAAACCAGTATTATAAGCTGCCAGAAAGCTGAAAACTGCGCTCTTACCGGCTTTGATTTTTGCATTATAAACGTGTAGCGGAGTGAAAGTTGTCGCCGGACCGGTTACGCCATTATAAGTTCCTGCAATAATTTCTACCTCCCCGCCATTGTCTGTAAGCTCCGCTATAGCCAGATCTTTGTGCTCAATAGCCTGGTATTTCGGTTTGCTCATCTTGTCTTTTGCCGGAAGGTTTACCCACAGCTGCACCATTTGAAAAGGTCCTCCTTTTGCGCTGAATTCTTTTTCGTGATACTCCTTATGTAAAATACCTCCGGCAGCTGTCATCCATTGAACGTCTCCCGGGTAAATGATGCCACTATTGCCGGCGCTGTCATGATGTGCTACTGCACCGTGATAAGCAATAGTTACGGTTTCAAACCCCCGGTGAGGGTGTACGCCTACACCGCGTAGTTCATCGGTTGGCGGCAGTAAGACTTTTGCGTTATAATCCAGCAAAAAGAAAGGGCTCATTTTTATTTTATAACCTCCGGGAAAGAAATTACTTACCCGGAAGCCATCTCCAACCATATGAGGCTGTGGTGCATCTAATATGGAGAAGACAGATTTAATCTTGTTTTCCATGATTGTTGCTTATGCCTGCTGAGCAAACTGAAGCTCACCAGCGATTTTAACTTCTTCACCTAACATTACGCCACCTGTTTCCAGTGCAGCATTATAAGTAAGGCCGAAGTCAGTACGGTTGATCTTACCTGAAATGGTAAAGCCAGCTTTAGTATTTCCCCAAGGGTCTACAGCAGTACCTCCGAATTCAGCCTGAAGTTTAACCGGTTTGGTCACACCTTTTATAGTTAGATCGCCCTGAAGAATATAGTCGCTGCCATCTTTTTCAAATGAAGACGATTTGAAAGTAATTTCAGGATGTGTTTCTGCGTCAAAGAAATCGCCACCTTTTAGATGTCCGTCGCGATCTTTATTACCTGTATTAATGGTGTCAACTGAAGCTTTAAAAGAAACTTGTGCATGGTTGAAATCTGCATCTTCTGTTGTTATCTCAGCAGAAAAATCACTGAAGCTACCAGTTACAGTAGAGATCATTAAGTGTTTTACTTTAAATTGAAGCTCGCTGTGTGCGGGATCAAGTATCCATTTTTGAGTTGCCATAATCTTATTGTTTTTTTTTAATAAGACAAATATAGGGCCGGTTTTATAAACGGATGTTGATGTATGATAAGAAATCTACTTGTTAAAATGTTTGTGGGCGAGGTCTTTACGAACGCGGCTTAAAGACTCAGGTGTAATCCCAAGATACGAGGCAATCATCCATTGGGGTACTCTCAGCGTGAGATTCGGGTACAGCTTAATAAAGTCAAGATACCTTTCTTCAGCAGTGGCACTAAGCAGCATGTTAATTCTCTTTTGCATGAAACGGATCGAATTATTCAGCATAGTGATATTCAGATCTTGAATACAGGGCACATGGACTGAGGCTTCCATAAAGAAGTTTCTCGGAATTACCAGCGCTGTAACGGGCTCCGTGGTATCGATATAAAAATCTGACGGTTGATTAAAAAAGCTATTTCTTTCAGACAGAAGCCATTGCTCAGGTGCAAATTGAATGATATGTATTTTGCCTTTGCTGTCCATTGAGTAAGAACGCATTAAGCCTTCAACAACGAAATAGGTTTTGATACTGGTTTCGCCTGGACTAAGGATCACCTGGTTTTTTGCAAATGTCTTCACAGTTATTCCGCCTGAAATCAGCTCAAATTGTTCGTCTGTTAAAGCGATCTTCTGCTGTAAATAGGCTTTAAACTGATTTATGAAGGGCATATAGATATAATCTATTTTTTAGGTGTTTCGATATTTGAAAAATCAACTCCGCATTTGCAGTTAGATCCACATCCATTGCTTTTAGGTGAGACAGCCCTGTAAATTATTCTTCCGATGTAGAATAAGGCAGCTGCAAATAGTAGTCCGACTAATATTGTTTGTAAATCCATAATGTATATTTTGAAGGTCAGATAAACATTAGAGACAAATCTATGTAATCCTATTGACCCAGTAGTCTTTAAAATGTCAATTTAGACTCTCCATGAGGCCCACCGTTCCACCCACCCAGTCAAAGTCCTGATTATACCTTACGCCAATCATTTTCCCCCTGCTTAGTCTGGCCAGGTTAATGCATAACGTAGGCTCCTTTCCATCCGGCCACAGATAGAGTAACCGGATTTCTGCTTTTATTAACCCATCTGGTGCCTGAACAATAGGCTCGTAGTTAACCTTTCTCTGCAGGATCCAGTTCTCCGGCTGTTGAATATCTGTAATATCCTGCTCAGTTACATCTATAATTACGCCCATCCCGGCGAATGAAAACAAAGGTTTTAAGACATAGTTTTCCAGGTCTGCAGGAATCTCCCGTAATTCGCTGACGAAAGTCGTTTCAGGTACAAACTCATTTTTAAGCAGGGGCATGGTATATTTGCTGATCCGGTAAAACCAGTTTGGGTGTGTAATCCATTCAATATCCAGTTCTTCCCTGGGGTCAAAGCTTTGGTTGAATAAATCCTGCTGGTTTGCAACCTCGTCAAAGATCAGGCGGTTGTAAATCCGCTTAAGCCTTATTTTTTGTCCATCCTTTAAATAAAAAAGCTGTTTATCTTCCTGGAAAATATCAGTCAGTGAGAGCACCGGTATCCCGAGAATTCCGGCGGTAACGAAGAAGTCGATAGCCGTCTTCTGTTCTGCTGCATTGACGTCCATCAGGGCAACTTCCTCTGGCTGACATGGTCCAAGTATAACTTCCCGCAGGAGCTCTGTGAAGGAAACACTATCCATTCCATTAAAAAACGGAGTTAAATGCGCTATGTCCTCCAATTGAAAAACCTTTATATAAGTCTCTGCCAGGTGCATCTGAAATGCATAAAGGGAAGGAAATCCCTGTAATTCAATTAATCTGGGCACTAGTTCTCCTCCCTGATCCCGGCATACTGCAAAATCGAAGGCCAGAAAATGTGGGTGATCATTTTCACCTGGTACAAACCATTCTGCTGGAATAGCATTTTCCGTTTGCGCTTTAAAGTCCGGATTCTTGATTATTCGGAGAATTTCTGCGCCGGCATCGATCAGCTTTTCTTTAAAAGCATCCGGCAAAAATATAGGTGTCTCCGCAAAGCGAATTGGAACAGGGGGATACCCAGCCTCCAGTTCGCCAATAAATTCAGCATATTTCTCTTCAGAGAAGGATTCATTGAAGGCTTTCCGGTATTTAGGTATCATAGTTAATTAGTCAAAGGCCTGAAATTGCAGCCGCTAAAAAATTTGGAAGGATATGGGTTTGAGTCAGGTAGATATGTTCCGGGTTTTCCAGGCTATCCATCATATCCTGATATTTTTCTTCTCCATGGACAGTAATTATAGCTTCCTTTTTTTCTTTTTCAGTCAGGTATGCTTTCATGCGTACAGGGTCGGCTTCCGGATGAAACTGCGTACCTACCATATGTGGTGAAAACCTTACGGACATCATGCAGCGTTCCAGATCAATATGCGGCCTTTCTTTTTCGATTGCCAGCACTGTCGCCGTGGAAACAGATGAGGGTTCGTCTGAATTATCAATTACCTGCCAGTCTCTGCTGTCAACTGCGTAAAATGGATTTTTTAAGCCTGCGTATAGTAAATCCTGTTCGCCTTTTTCGGTGAGGGTCACTGGAAATATCCCGAAAGAATTGGATTTTCTCTTGGTGACCAGACCAACATTATATTTTCGGCAGGCCATCTGAAAGGAATGACAGATTAAGAACACGTGTTTTTTAACGGGGTTCAGATTGTTATAGTCGTCCAGTTCATCCAGCAGTCTGAAAAAGACCCGTTCCCACTCTTCCCCTTCGCCATCAAACGGGCTTCCAGGACCACCGCTTGAAATATATATATCAAAATCAGTTCCGGGAAGCTCATGTTTTGCTCTGAGATCGAATACGCTAGCCTGGAGTGTGAGTCCATGATTCTTCTCGAAGGTTGACAGCACCCCCAAAATCCCTCTCAGTCCCTGATTTGGGAACTGGTTATTCATATCTATTACGGCAACTCTTACAATTTTTTTATCTGTCATCTTATCCGTTTGTGCCTATCAATGTCTGGCTGGTTATATAGTCTACTACCGATTCAAAACTTCCTGTTTGATTGTAAACAGCAAGTTGCCTGTCAGCTCCTGTGCCATTTTCTAATATTTTATGCACATAGTTTATGTCGTCCCTGCAGCCCAGTTCATCTACTACGTCATCTACAAAATCTAACAATTCAAGAATCAGATTTCGTGCATTAATCTCCATCTCTTTACCAAAATCGATTAGATTTCCGTCGATTCCATACCTTGCTGCTCTCCATTTGTTTTCATTAATCAATGCCCTGGAATAGCTAATGTACTTCATGTTCTGCAAACGCAGCTTATAAAGTTTAGCACATAAAGATTGAAAAATTGCGACAAAAGCCATCGTCTCATCTACCAGCATTGGACAGTCACAAATCCGGAATTCAATAGTTTCAAAAAATGGATGTACACGAATGTCCCACCAGATTTTTTTAGCATTATCGATACTGTTGGTTTTTATCAGCAGCTTCACATAACTATCATAGTCTTCTATGCTATTAAAGATATCCGGAATTCCCGTTCTTGGGAACTTATCAAATATTTTTGTCCTGAATGACTTATAGCCTGTATTTCTTCCTTCCCAAAAAGGTGAGTTGGTCGAAAGTGCGAAAACGTGTGGAAGGAAATACCGAACCTGATTCGCAATATGAATGGCTAACTCCCTGGACTGAAATCCGACATGGACATGCAGGCCGAAGATTAGGTTTGAGCGTGCAGCTTCCTGTAGTTCGTTAACTATCTCACTATATCTCGGATGTTCTGTGATCAGTTGTTTTTCCCAAAGAGAAAAAGGGTGCGTGCCGGCAGCTCCAATACGCAAGCCCTGTTCGCCGGCAAGCCTGGAGACAGTATGGCGTAGCATGGAGATTTCTTTTCTGGCTTCTGTTGTATTCTTGCAGATTCCTGTGCCCACTTCTACCACGGCCTGGTGCATCTCGGCTTTTACCTGATCTTTATGGATCTTTTGTGCAGCTTCAACTATTTTCTGATCATGGGATGTCAGTTCCCGGGTCACCGGGTCAATCACCATGTATTCTTCCTCTATACCCAATGTAAACTCATTCATCTGGCTATCCTCCTGCTGTGTACTGTATTTGGTTGTTATTTAGTATTCTTTGTGGTTTTAGCACTTTTTACTGTGCTTTTTTTTGCTGCAGGTTTGGGTTTACTGACCAAAGGGATGCCTGATGCCGCTGTTTTAATATAGGCTCCCCAGGTTAAATTATCTTGTCCGTCCTGGTGTAATTGTGCCCTTTCGATTGCATACTTTGCCGCGGTATCAACTACCCAGTCAAAATTTTCCTGGCCCACACTGGTCACTTCAGCATCGGGTGCCGGATTACAGAAGTCGATTGCATAGGGAATACCGTCCCGGACGGCGAATTCAACAGTATTAAAGTCGTAACCCAGATATTCATTTAACTGAATAACATATTCCTCTATTTTCTTTAATAACTGGGGGCTGGATGGCGGTGAGTCGACCACGTAACGCAGGTGAAATGGATTACGTGGTTCATATTGCATAATACGCACGTATTTTCCGCCAATACAGTAGCACCTGTAATATTCATCAAATATAATTTCTTCCTGCAGCATCATGACATACTGCTTGGTTTTACTATGCTTATCAAAGAAATCTTCTTTATCATGCAGTTTGTAAACCTCCTTCCAGCCGCCGCCGTCAAATGGTTTCATATAGGCAGGAAATCCGGTATATTCAAAAATACCTTCCCAGTCCATAGGGAATGCGAGATTACTGAATGATTGTTCTGAAGTGTCGTCCGGTCTTTCATAAGAAGGGATCAAAGCGGTTTTCGGTACCGGAATTCCCAGCTTCACGGCAAGGGCATTGTTAAAGAATTTTTCATCTGCACTCCACCAAAATGGGTTGTTAATCACAGCTGTTCCAGTAATTGCTGCATTTTTAAGTGCGGCTCTATAGAAGGGTACGTCTTGTGAAATGCGGTCAATAATCACTGCATAATCTAAAGGCTCTGCCTGCAGGATTTTGTGAATATTGACAAATTCAGCACGAAATTCATCGCCTCCTAGTTCGTTGACCCGTTTGACAAAGGCTTCTGGAAAAGATCTTTCCTGCCCAAATAGAATACCTATTTTTTTCATGTGTTTTAAAATTGAATTTTAATGCTTAAGATATCTACAGGCTATATATTAAGAATTATTTATAAGGGTTGGATACGGGAAAGATAATCGGGAAACTGTGTTTTCCAGAGTGGCCAGTCATGTACGGCATTTGGTCTGACATCCAGCCAGTGCTGGATTCCCTTTTGGGATAATATGGAAGACATTCTTTCATTAAAGGGTCGGCAGATATCTTTTTCTCCTGTTCCCAAAATAATATCGAGATTCCAGAGTTCCGGGTCCAGATCATTTGGCAAGAAATCTACCGGGTTATTGTAGTAGATATCTCCATTATAGAAACCATCTGTCTGCGAAGTAATGTCAAATGTGCCACTCATACTGAACAGATGGCTGACCAGCCCGGGGTATTTAAAAGCAAAGTTCGCTGCATGATAACCTCCAAAACTACACCCGGCTGTGATTACTCGTTCCATACCGGTGTCCTGACATGCCATGGGGAATAGCTCCTCCTTAAGCATTTTATCATACCAATAATGGTTTTTAGCTCTGTCTGCGGGGTGTAGAGACCTGTTATACCAACTCCAGGCATCAATGCTGTCAGGGCAATAGATTTTAACTATACCTGCGTCGATATAGTGTTGGGCTGCTTCGATTATTCCGAAGTCTTTCTGCTCATAGTAACGCCCCTGACTCGTTGGGAAAAGTAGAACAGGGTGTCCGCTATGGCCAAATATCAAAAGCTCTGTTTCAGTGCTTAGGTTTGGACTATACCATTTTTTATATTCTTCTTTCACGCCTAAACGATTTATATAATGAATATATGTAAATCCGGTTCAAAGCGCAAATGTTTTAAGATTTTCTCCTAATAATCAGGATAATACTAAGAAACACACATGTTTTCTTAATTTTGCCCGCGGAAACGAATAAGTGTAAACGATAATTTGAGTGAAAATAACATGCTAAATCAACATTCAGGACATCAGAGCAGGACGCTGAATTCCGTATTTTTAGACAGGGAGGTGCAATTGGATCTATTTTTCCCTGAAGATTTGATGGGAAATGAAAAACTGAATCTCCTTTTATTGAATGATGGGCAGGATGCTGAGCAGATGGGCCTTGAGGAGATGCTGGCAGCTCTTTATTCAGATCAGAAAATAGAACCATTACTGGTAGTTGCGGTACACGCATCGGCAGAGAGGGTTATGGAGTACGGTGTTGCCGGTATACCGGATTACGCTGGCAGGGGAGCTAGGGCCGGAGCTTATGCCTCTTTTGTAAATCAGGAATTGTTACCCTATATCGCGGCTTTCTGTGGTATGCCTATACAAGGTAAAAAGGGGATTGCGGGTTATTCTTTAGGCGGATTAGCGGCATTTGATATTGCATGGAAAAATCCGGAAAATTTTGATCTCACAGGCGTTTTCTCCGGTTCGTTCTGGTGGCGTAGTAAAGATTTGAAAGAGAATTATACCGAACAGGACAGGATTATGCATGAGGTGATTAGGCAGACTGCAGGTAAGCCTGCGCTTAAATTCTGGCTGATGACTGGAACTGAGGATGAAACTGCGGATAGAAACAAAAATGGAATTATTGATTCCATTGATGACACGATCGACATTATACGGGAGCTGCTAAGCAAAGACTATAGCAGACCTGGTGATATATTTTACTATGAAATGGTTGGCGGTAAACACGATTTGAAAAGCTGGGCGAAAGCTATGCCTGCTTTTTTAATATGGGCTTTCGGCAGATAGGTTTCCTGGCTTAGCTATCGCACGTTTTCTGAATCTGATCAGATTTATGTGTAAAAATTCCTTTTTTCTGTTCCAGTGAGTATCGAAGCATGGCCGTAGCTACGCATTCGGCCTTAATACTCCTGTATTTTTTCAGTCCACCGACCAGCAATGGATTTACGACGCGCATAATCCGGTTTAGCAGATCTTCGGCGAACCTGTATTGCTGTCTTTTAGCATCCAGCAATGAAGGCCGGTATATATGAATACTTTCATAAGGTATTTTCTTGAGTTCTTCCTCGAGCTGGCCTTTGGTTTTACTATAGAACACTTTCGATGTTGCATCTGCGCCCATTGCTGAAACCAGGTGATAACTTGTAGCTCCGTTTTCCTGTGCAATCCAGGCGAGGTCCAGCGGGTATTTGAAGTCTATTTTCCGATATTCATTTTTGTCCGGGGTCTGCGCTGCCGTGGTGCCGATACAGCAAAAGACTGTGTCGCCTTTAATCTGATCTGCGTAATCTTTAATCTTATCGAAGCTGATGAGTAACTGTTTAAGCTTCGGGTGACTTAATGGCATTTCGCGCCTGAGTAAAACGAGTACGGTGGAGTAACGTGGGTCATCAAGTAGTAAGCGGACCAGGGCTGTACCTACGGATCCGGTCGCGCCCATAATTATTGCAGTCTTTTTCATTTAGCTATACTTAGGATCTTTTTATCAGGCATATTTAAGCAGAATTAGAACAATATAATGATGTTATAGTTTGAATGTATTTTTTTTTAGAGTTTTATAAAGACCGGTTATAAGGGTGAAAAAAGGCAATGAGCGGCATGTATTTTTTTGAAGAAAAACACGACATTACCCTAATTGATAGGCTGATATGTCAATTATTTACGTTATCTTTGCGCCAAAATTTAGGCGCATTTTATGCAAAAAATAAGAAACATAGCTATTATAGCACACGTTGACCACGGTAAAACTACATTGGTTGATAAGATTTTACACACTTGTTCGATTTTTCGTGATAACGAACAATCAGGTGATTTAATACTTGATAACAACGACTTGGAGAGAGAGCGTGGAATTACGATCGTATCCAAAAACGTATCTGTTATGTACAAGGATATTAAAATCAATATTATCGATACACCTGGTCACGCCGATTTCGGTGGTGAGGTTGAGCGTGTATTGAAAATGGCTGATGGTGTACTGTTGTTGTGTGATGCTTTTGAAGGTGCAATGCCTCAAACGCGTTTTGTAACGCAAAAAGCTTTGGCTTTAGGATTGAAGCCAATTGTTGTTGTTAATAAAGTCGATAAAGAAAATTGTCGTCCGGAAGAAGTTTACGAACAGATTTTCGAATTGTTCTTCAACCTTGAAGCAACAGAAGATCAGTTAGACTTCCCTGTAATCTACGGTTCTTCGAAACAAGGCTGGATGAGTACAGATTATACTAAACCAACTACAGACATCTTTGCTTTAATGGATGCTGTTGTTGAGCATATTCCTGCTGCACCAACTAACGACGGAACGCTTCAGATGCAAATTACTTCATTGGATTACTCTTCTTTCGTTGGTCGTATCGCTGTAGGTCGTGTACACCGTGGCGTGATCAAAGAAAATATGCCGGTTACCCTGATCAAACGTGATGGAAAAATCGTTAAATCAAGAGTGAAAGAATTATATACTTTCGAAGGTTTAGGTAAAGTTCGTGCTACTGAGGTTCACTCGGGTGATATCTGTGCAGTAGTAGGTATTGATGGTTTCGATATCGGTGATACTATTGCAGATTTCGAAGCTCCTGAGCAATTACCTGTTATTAAGATTGATGAGCCGACTATGAATATGCTGTTCACAATCAACAACTCACCTTTCTTCGGTAAAGAAGGTAAATTTGTAACTTCTCAGCGTATTAAAGAGCGTTTATACAAAGAGATGGAAAAAAACCTCGCTTTAAAGGTTGTGGAAACGGAATCTCCTGATTCATACCTGGTATACGGAAGGGGTATTCTCCATTTATCAGTATTAATTGAGACTATGCGTCGTGAAGGTTACGAAATTCAGGTTGGTCAGCCACAAGTTATTATCAAAGAAATTGATGGTAAGAAATGTGAGCCGATTGAAACTTTAATCGTAGACGTACCTGCTGAAGTATCCGGTAAAGTAATTGAGCTGGTTACACAACGTAAAGGTGAATTATTGGTTATGGAGCCAAAAGGCGACCTGCAGCATTTAGAATTTGAAATTCCTGCACGTGGTATCATTGGATTAAGAAACAACGTATTAACTGCAACTGGTGGTGAAGCTATCATGGCTCACCGTTTCAAGTCTTACGAGCCTTGGAAAGGTACTATCCCAGGCAGGTTGAATGGTGTGTTGGTTTCTATGGAAAAAGGTAGTACAACTGCTTATTCTATTGATAAACTGCAAGATCGTGGCCGTTTCTTCGTTGATCCGGGTGTAGATGTTTACGAAGGACAGATTATGGGTGAACACATCCGTGATAATGACCTGGTTGTTAACATTGTTAAAGGTAAAGCGTTAACGAACATGCGTGCTTCTGGTACTGATGATAACTCACGTATTGCTCCTGCAATTAAATTCTCTTTAGAGGAAGCAATGGAATACATTCAGGCAGATGAGTATATTGAGATTACTCCTGTTAGTATGCGTCTACGTAAGATTTATCTTACTGAAAACGAGCGTAAAATCAACGCTAAAAAATTCCAATAGGATATATTGATATTTTTATTTAAAGCCTGTAAGTTTTCTTACAGGCTTTTTTTATAAGCTTTTTTTTTCTGGCAGATAATCAGCTAATGTTTTTTTAACATAGCACGTCAGGTAGATTTCGTATTTTGTGCAGCAGTACTAATACTGGTTTATATGCTTCGGAAATTTTGTGCAGTCCTTGTTTTTTTGTTAATCAATACGGCTAGTGTTTGGTCGCAGCAATCCAACACCGGTTTTAAAATAATTCCACTCGGTGTTAAAGGCGGAGACGATGAAAGCAATTTATCTGCTTATATGGTCGCACCTGCAGGTAGTGAAAACTATGTTTGTCTGGATGCCGGAACCATAAAGGCAGGAATACAGATGGCCGTTAGCCGCAGGACCTTCAAAGGAAATATCGAAGAAATTCAGCGAAAAAAAATAAAAGGTTATCTGATCTCACATGCCCATCTGGATCATGTGGCTGGATTAATCATCAATTCACCAGCAGATACATCAAAAAATATTTATGGAATATCTCCTGTACTTCATGTTCTCAGAGATAAATACTTTACATGGGATGCCTGGGCGAATTTCACAAATGAGGGCGAAAAGCCGCAGTTGAAGAAATATTCATATGTCACACTGGAACAGGGTGTTATTTATCCGCTTGCAGATACAGAAATGAAAGTTCAGGCTTATGAACTCAGTCATGGAAATCCTTATAAAAGCACAGCGTTTTTAGTTAGTTCAAATAATAGTTCCCTGTTATATCTCGGGGATACCGGTGCAGATGAGATTGAAAAATCCAATAAATTAATTACGCTGTGGAAAGCGGTTGCTCCATTGATTAACTCAGGTCAGTTAAAGGCCGTATTTCTTGAAGTTTCCTTTCCGAACGAACAACCAGACAATCAGTTGTTCGGCCATCTGACTCCAAAGCTTTTTCATGCTGAGCTTAGTCAGCTCCGTGAGCTGACTGACCCCGAAGCTTTCAAAAAGCTTACTTTTATTGTAACGCACACTAAACCTCCGCACGCAAACGCAGAAAAAGTAAAGAAGCAACTGATTGCAGACAATCTGCACAAGCTCAAACTCGTCTTTCCCGAACAAGGAAAACAGTTAACAATAAGGTAATATAATCCAAACATTTATCCGCTGTTCATGCATGTATTTTTGAAAAAAATGCATCCATGAAAAAAACATTACTTCTTTTTACAGCTTTCTTATTTTTACTCTTCTTAAAGATAGATGCTGTAGCACAAAATGAAACAACCGCCTCTATAAATGGTCTGGTCACCGATACAAAAGGACCAATTTCAGGGGCTACAGTTATTGCCATTCATGAGCCATCCGGTTCGAGATACGCAACATCAACCCGGCCGGACGGACGCTACAATTTACCGGCAATGCGCATCGGCGGCCCGTACTCAATTACAGTGACTTTTGTCGGTTTTCAAAATCAGACCCAGCGCGTTGAAAAATTAGCATTGGGCCAAAGTTCAACTTTAAATGTCATCTTAAATGAAGATGCCAGTACTTTATCTGAAGTCACTGTGACCGGTAAACAGAGTAAAGTATTTAATTCCGGGCGAACGGGTGCATCTCAGAATATCTCGAGAACTGTTATACAGAATATGCCAACTTTAAACAGGAGTTTCACCGACTTTGTTAAACTTACCCCTCAGTTTTCACTACAGTTCGGAAGTCCCAGCATCGCAGGCAGAAGTAACCTGGCTAATAATTTTACAGTGGATGGAGCCTTATTTAATAATGCATTTGGCTTGCAGGGTACAATTGGCAGCCAGACCGGATCACAGCCGATCAATATGGATGCTTTTGAGGAAATTACGGTGAATATCGCGCCTTATGATATCCGTCAGAGCGGATTTACAGGAGCGGCAATTAATGCCGTAACCAGAAGTGGTACAAATGAGTTTCAGGGATCTTTAAATACCTATTACCGTAACCAGGACCTGGTTAGTGATTATAACTACGCCGGACTAAAAACACCCGTAAATAACTTTAGTCTTAAAGGTTATGGATTCACTTTAGGCGGGCCCATTATAAAAAATAAATTATTCTTTTTCGTAAGCGGTGAGCTGGAAAGACGCTCCGATCCAGGAACAGGATTTATAGCCTCCAGAGGTGGAAGTACCGGCCCCAATGTTTCTCAGGCAAAAGGAGAGGACCTGGATAAATTGAGTTCATATCTCCAAACACTGGGTTATGAGGCAGGTGCGTATGAGAATTATGCACTGAACACAAGAAGTGATAAATTATCTGCCAAACTGGATTATAATATTGACGACAAGAATACCTTAAGTTTAAAGTATTTCTACTTCCGGTCCTTCAAAGACATTTTACCGAGCAATAGCGGCGCACCAAAGAATAATCGCCAGCCCTCACAGCTCGGTCTTCCTTTTCAGTCTGCCGGATACGGTATTAATAATAACATGGATAATGTCAACCTTGAATTCCGAACACGTTTTAGTAACAAGTTCTCCAATCAGCTGACAGTAGGTTACAATAATATGAATGATTTCAGGGAGTCAAAGGGTAATAAACCTTTCCCTCTTGTAGATATCATGAATCCTGACGGCAGTTCCTATACTGCTTTCGGTTACGAGCCTTTCACTGCATTTAATACCTTAAAAACCAAGGTTTATCAGGTTACCAATAACTTTAATATCTATGCCGGCCGCCATGAAATTACAATCGGCGCTAATTACGAGGGCTACAGGACGCGCAATGGTTTTGCTCCGAACTATTATGGCGCTTATACTTTTAATAGTCTGGCAGACTTCTATAACAGCGCAAATACCGGAGTTTCAAATGCATCCAAATACCAGGTTCAGTATTCTGTGACGCCTGACGGATCATTCCCTTATGCCGAAATTCAGTCAAATATGTACGGATTATATGTCCAGGATGCTTACACAGTTAGTGACCAGCTAAAAATAACCGGTGGGCTACGTGCAGACTTAACGCATGTTTCTTCACCCGCCTCGGTCAGTAACCCGAATGTAGAGAACCTGTCTTTTGAAAACGGCGAGAAAATTGACGTCGGCAGATTCCCAAAAAGCTCAATTTTATGGTCACCACGTCTGGGCTTTAACTGGAACGTGAATAATGAGGGGCTAACACAGGTAAGAGGTGGTACCGGTTTATTCACGGGAAGGCCTCCTTTAGTTTGGGTTTCCAACCAGGCGGGTAATAACGGTGTTCAATTTGGTTCGGAATCAATCACAAATCCAAAAAACAGACCATTTACACCTGATGTTGATGCCTACAGAAATGTGAATAACTCAACTTCTGCCAATAACACCACCTATAACCTCGCAGTAACTGATCAGAATTTTAAATTTATGCAGGTATGGCGGTCCAATCTGGCGATTGACCAAAAACTGCCAGGGGGCTTCACAGGAACAATCGAGGCTCTATATTCAAAGGACATTAACTCGGTTTATTTCAGGAATGCGAATTTAAATACTTCAGCCTACACGCTTTTACAAGGTGCAGACAACCGTCCTAGATATACTAGCCCAAGAATTTATGGCGCTGCGGCACCTACGCCAGCAAATCCTAATATTTCCGATGCGATTGTAATGACCAATACTGATAAGGGACGTAGCTTGTCGCTTACAGGAACATTATCTAAAGAATTCGCGGGAGGCTTCTTCGCAACAGCTGGTTACACTTATACAGATTCAAGGTCAGTGAATGACGGCGGCTCTATTGCACAGTCTATGTGGAGAGATCGTCAAGTGTCCGGCAGCCCGAATACAGACGCACTGTCTTATTCAAGTTACATGGTTAAAAACCGGTTTATCGCTTCGGTCGTTTACAGAAAGGAATACATCAATCATTTGGGTACCACAGTTTCGATGTTCTACCAGTTACAGGACGGTTTCAGATATTCTTATACTTATGGTAACGACTTGAATAATGATGGTTTAAGTGGAAATGACCTGATTTTTGTACCTGCAAATAAAGCTGATATTGTACTGGTACCGGAGAATGCGAATGATTCCCGTACACCAGACCAGCTTTGGAATCAGTTAAATAGCTATATCAGCCAGGATAACTATCTAAACAAAAAGAGAGGACAATACGCCGAAAGGAACGGGCTTGTAGGCAATATGATCGGAACGCTTGATATTCGCCTGGCCCAAGACTTATTTACAAGTGTTAAGGGTAAAAAGCACTCCTTGCAATTTACTTTTGATGTTTTCAATTTTGGAAACATGATTAATAAAACATGGGGTGTTCCGAAATTTGCCAACCGGGCAAATGGATTGCTTAATTTTAAGGGTGTCGATGCTACTACCGGCAAACCATCATTCTCTTTCCCTTACTTAAACGCAGACAACAGTGTGCCGCTGGTAAACACTTTTTCAAGCAGTATTGATGAGACTGCCCGCTGGAGAATTCAGCTCGGTCTGAGATATAGATTTAATCAATAATCTTTTAAGTAAATAGCTTAAACAGGGGTGTCTGTATTTACAGGTCACCCCTGTTTTGCTTTAATTAAATCTCATCTCAATTTCAGGATGTCTTTATTATTCTGCTGGCCCCAATTTTTATTTATTTTTACAGTCTATTCAATCGATTATGGAATCATTACAAGGAAAAAATGCACTGATCACCGGTGCTGGTAAAGGAATCGGACGTGCCGTAGCTATTGCTCTTGCACAGGAAGGTGTAAATATTGCATTGCTCGCAAGAACAGAATCTGATCTGAATCTTGTCGCCGATGAATTAAAGGCTTATGGTGTTAAAACGGTCGTTGTCACTGCAAACGTTGCTGATATTGACGCTGTTAATGCTGCCGCAGAACAGGTTAAAAGTGCTTTTGGGCATCTGGATATCTTAGTTAATAATGCCGGCATCAGCTCGTTCGGTTCTTTTATGGAACTTGAGCCTTCAAGGTGGGAAGAGATTGTAAAGGTTAACCTTTTTGGGGTATATTATGTTACGCGTGCCTTTCTTCCAGAAATGATCGAACGTAAAACCGGAGATATCATTAATATTTCTTCTACCGCCGGTCTTCGTGGCGCCGCCGTCACAAGTGCTTACAGCGCATCTAAATTTGGACTGATCGGCCTTTCTGAATCTTTAATGCAGGAAGTTCGTAAGCATAATATCAGAGTAAGCACACTAACTCCAAGTACGGTCTCCACAGATATGGCAAAGGATCTTAATTTAACGGACGGTAACCCTGACAAAGTAATGCAACCGGAAGATTTTGCCGAATTTATTGTCAGCAACCTGAAACTGAACCGCAGGGTTTTTGTGAAGGATGGGGGGGTGTGGTCGACTAATCCCTAATAATAAAAATTCAATATGTTTCAAGACGGCTCCACCTCGCGAAGAGCTCGCTAAGGCCTTTTGAAACATATTGAAGATTTTATTATTAAGAGAATCATGCCGGTCTGGGAGTAAGTTAGGTAGGTAATGTGGTAGGTTTTTTAAGTTAGGCAGGTTGAGAGGCTTTGTGGAAGGCTTTTAGGTTTTTTAAGTTAGGCAGGTTGAGAGGCTTTATGGAAGGCTTTTAGGGTTTTTAGTTAGGCAGGTTGAGAGGCTTTGTGGAGGGATTTGTTTACTGCTTTTTTTCATACCAGATGTGAGTTACGCCCTCGTAAGTAAAGGTCTCGATCGGGGAGGCCCATCGGCCAATTCCGTTTTGGATGTATTGGGTACGGATCAATTCAATGCTTTTTTTAGCATCTTCGATGCTGCTTATAGGATTTCCACCGAGGAATTGATGGACTTCAGGGTCGGAGTCAAGCTCAAATATTCCAGGATAATCGGTATGGGTAAGCTCTCTTATAAGTAGTCTGCTGGTTTCAATAACTATTTTCATTGTTTTTTTAAGGTGCTGTGAAGAGCTAAATAAGCGCCGGGTGCTGGTATCGGGGGGTAAGGTTAAATAAAAAAGGAGATTTAGCTATAAATCTCCTTTTTTATTTTGGTTTTTATTTAGTCGGAATGTGATTAGGCATGTTGCCCGTCATGCACACCTTCTGCAAATTCTTCCACGATTTTATCGTTGAAGGCAGGCAGGTCGGCGGGGCTGCGGCTGGTTACCAGACCTTGGTCGACCACGACCTCCGAGTCTTCCCATAGGGCCCCGGCATTTACGAGGTCTATTTTAATGGTTTTGGTGGAGGTTAGTTTTCTTCCTTCCACAACTTCCGCAGAGATCAGTACCTGTGGTCCGTGGCAAATGGCTGCGACCGGTTTACCAGCTTTGAAAAAGGCCTTTACAAAGTTAAGGGCATCTTCATTTTTACGCAGGCTATCCGGATTGAGGACACCTCCAGGAATTAGCAGACCCTGGTAGTCATCTGGATGGGCAGTTTTCACTGTCTGGTCCACGTTAATTTCCACGGTCCATTCCTTATCGTCTTTCATTCCTTGTATTTTACCTGTTTCCAAGGAAACTATATGTACGGAGGCACCTTCTTCTTTAAGTCTGGCAACAGGGCTGGTTAACTCTGATTCTTCGAATCCATTTGCTGAAAGTACAGCTATGTTGCGGTTATTTAATCTTCCCATAATAATTGAATTTTGATGTACAATTACTACAAGTCAGAAAAAAGATTGTTTGTCATTATCTGAAATTGGGAATTATAGAGGGGCTCGGTTTCTTTTTCTGTTGGCATTCTGAAACCCATAATAGTTCCTGCAAACCCTGAGCAGTCTTGCTATCGCTGGAATTTAATCATTGGTTCTGCGGTTCTTGACATAATAGAGAGCCAGATTGAAAGCAATAATGCCATGGTTTATCAGGTTAGGAACAAAGCCGTAGTATTTACTGAAGATATGGAACCGTTCTTTAAGGCTCTCCCGGTGTTTTTGCTTGGATATGCCGCCAACGAGGTATTTTGCGACGTATTGGTGGGTATTAACGATAACCTTTGCCTTTTTTGCGGCCCTGATTATCCAGTCTATGTCCGCGCTGTATTTGTATTCCAGATTGTAAGGTTCTGCAATTTTCCGGCTAACATAAATTGCCTGGTGACTGATATTCATGCCGTATCTGAAGCTCTTCCAGGTGAAGGATTGCGGTACTTGATGTCTGCGTCTGCCCAGACTTTCCCAGTTGTCGTTATACATTTCAGTTTCACCGTAGTAGATGTCGGCACCAGGACGAGTTGCAAAGACGTTCTCGACAGTATTGGCTGCATATATTTCATCACCTGAATTCATGAACAGGATATAATCGCCCTTTGCCATTGCTATCCCTTTATTCATCGCATCATAGATTCCTTTATCCTTTTCTGAAATATACTGGCTGATACGATTCTCATATTTCGCAATCACCTCTTTTGTACCGTCGGTAGAAGCTCCGTCAATTATTATATACTCGATCTGCGGATAGGACTGGCCCAAAACAGAACGGATAGTTCTCTCGATGTCACGGACATTATTATAGACAATGGTAATTACACTCAGTGTAGGCTGCATTTTGAATTTGGATTAATATACATGGGCGTCTATTAATGACTGATATAATTGCTGATGTTGTTTAGCTACTACTTCCTCGGAAAAGTATTTCAGTATAGTTAATCTCGCTTCTTTCTGTATTTCAGGCGCGTGCTCTTCATGGTATAACCATTCCATTCCGGTAGCGAGATCTTCTGCCGATTCATAGTCTGCCAGATAACCATTTACGAGGTGATTAACCATATCCGGGATGCCACCCGTTTTAAATGCGATTACCGGCGTAGCACAGGCTAGGCTTTCCATTACTGTGTTGGGTAGATTATCCTCCAGTGACGGTGTAATGAAGGCATCGGCGGCCGAATAACATTTCGCTAGCTGCGTATCATCACTGATAGTTCCCAGTAGCGTGGTTTTAAAAGGGAATTCGGGCATTTCTATGCCATCTTTATTACCAAAGATTAGCAGTTCTATATTTCCCGGGTCGATATCCGGACGTTTAGCCAAATCGTTCAAAGCTTCAACAAGATATGCTGTCCCTTTATGTTTGTCATTTTTTGAGGGCATAAATCCGCTCAGAATTACAAATTTCTCAGGTGCGATATTAAAGATTCTCCGGGCTTCTGATTTAACATACGGTTTGAAGACGTTTGTTTCAATGGTGTTTGGGATAACCGTTTGCGGCCTTACACCCATCAGGCTGCTAAACCTGACAGAAGATGCCATCCAGTTACTGGGGGCGATAATATGAAAATCGAGGTTTGCATATCCCTTCTTCTTTTTTAGCCAGTTCCAGTGAGACAGATCATTTTTACCGCTCATTTTTAATAAGGGGCAGTTACCGCATTGTTTATGGAAATTTTCACAAGCATAGCGGACATGGCAGCCACCGGTAAAGGCGTTACTGTCATGAAAAGTCCAGACGATCGGCTTATTTAGTTCCTCTAAATCAGCCAGGTTAGATGGCTTAAGAAAGCCGTGGTTTACCCAGTGCAGGTGGATAATATCAGCTGATTGTACCGCAGGATGACTAGCTATATTGCTGCCGAACCATTGTAGGGAAAAAGGTGTTTTGAGCGCTGCTTTTGTCAGAAATTTAGACAGATAACGCTCTGCAAGTATATGATAAACAGCGCTGATTTTTTGGAATATGGAATGGCTGAATGCCCTGGATTTCTCACTCTTTTGAAACTGATAATATACCAGAACACTAGAGTCAGTACCGTGTGCTTTCAGTGCGTCACTAAGCCGGAGACAGGCACGTCCTGCTCCGCCATTCCCTTCGTATGTATTGATATGGATAACTTTCAATGCGACTAAATTACAAATAATTATATTTTCCAGTGAATTCCCCGGACAGGAAGATATATATTTAGCTTCATATTACGTTCTCTTTGTCCCGGCATGATTATAGGTAGAGGGGATAATAATCAGAAAGCTAACAAATTGAATATGGTAAATCTATTAACAGATAGAGATTTTTGGGTGAATTATTGGACTAGTAAAAAAGGGCTTTCATTTCGAATACCGGAAAACTATCTGTTTCATAAAGAACTAAAGGAAATTATTGACAGGGAAAAAATTAAAACTGCCATTGAACTGGGTGGTTTTCCTGGATATTATGCGGTCTTTCTGCGTAAATATTTTAAGCTGGATGTCACGTTGCTGGATTATTTTATTCACCCCCCGGTAACTGATGATCTGCTGGAGACCAATGCATTGCAGGCCGGAGATATACACGTTATAGAAGCAGATTTATTTAATCATCAGGAGCGGGGTAAATATGATATGGTGCTGTCCTGCGGTTTGATAGAACACTTTAATGATACCGGGGATATTGTCAAAAAGCATGTGGAGTTTCTTAAACCTGGCGGCACATTATTCATCACGCTCCCGAATTTCAGGGCGTTAAATGGTTGGTTCCAACGTAAATTTGATCGGGAGAATTACGAGAAACATAATATCCATTGTATGGATCCGGAGCTTCTGGCCGGTATTTGTAAACAGGAGGGACTAACCGTAAAGGAAGCCCGCTATTTTGGACACTTTAGTTTATGGCTGAAACAAGAGAAGGAAAAGCCGGTGGCTGTAAGATTATTCAAAAAAGCCACCTGGATTGCAGGCAAAGTGCTTACGAAGATTATTCCTTTTAACTCAAAAGCACTTTCTCCTTATATCCTGATAGAGGCAAAAAAGGAATTGTAAGCCGCTAAGCTTTAAAATTATGTAATTTTTGTTTGACGAACCTTTTTAACCTCTCCCAGATATTCCCTTTTCTGTTACCAAGGAATGCTTTGATAGCGAGGTAAGCTTCCTTATTCTCTGCGATCTTTTCAGGGAAAGTCCGGATAGGCTTAGGGTTAATAATTACATTATAAATTTCATTGATACCGGAATGCACACCAGTACCATCATGGCCAATGTTATTCACCAAGGAATGTGATGGGTTTAAAGTTAAGCCACCCTGCAGGAAAATTGATGCATACCATCGGATCGCCCAGCTGTTATTCTTTCCTTTTTTAAATTCCATCATCTGCTTCCAGAAATTCATCTGATTGTCAATCGAAAATGCAGCTTTTTGCTGATGACTGAATTTAGATATCAAAACATCTATATCAGGCTCGAAGTGGTTCCATGCTCTTTCCCAGGTTGCCCATCCCCAACTTGACGCTGCTCTGTAAAAAAATGTTTCAGGCAGATCCGTACCTTTCAACGGGTACATATAGGCACCGATATGCATGACTTTTTCTTCTTTTTTGTACCGTTGCAGTGCTTCGTTGAAGTAAGTAAGCGTATAGGGAGAGGTGATCAGATCGTCTTCCAGGACAATTACCTGTCCATAGTTTTTAATAAGCTGGCTTACGCCTGCAATTACCGAATCTGCAAGCCCGAGATTAGTCTTGCGTTCCAGTATTTCAACGGATTTAAATCCCTCAGTATTTTTTAAGATTTCCCGTACTTCGGCAACCAGTTCTTCATCACTTTCTTTTGCAGGCCCGTCAGAAAAAATAAATAAACGACTCTCTGCTGCCAGCTCATTCTGTTGCAGGAACTTTAAGGTACGCGCAGTATGCTGCGGTCTGTTATATACAAAAAGGGCTATGGGAGCGAAAACCTGCATAAATTATTAGATAGCTAAACAATTGTCTGAACGATAAAACACGGATGTAGCCTTAAGATAAAACAAACCTGGTGAAATACCCGAGAAGGAAAGTTCTCTGAAGCCTGCATTAATCAGAAAGTCTCTTGCCGGTTGGTATTCCGGACGTTCGGAATCGTCCAGGACGATTACTCCGCTATTGCTTAATGCGCTGACACCATGTATACAACAATTCACACGATCACGGCCATCGACAATAATCAGATCAAACGGGCGGTCAAGAGATGCTGCTTTACGTGCATATTCTCCATCTGGTTTAAGGGCACAGTAAATCAACTCTGCATTTGCAGGTTTAGTGCCTTTTATTTTTTCGAACCAGGCCTGATCATGTTCAACTGAGACCACTTCCTTAACTCTTTTGGCATAAAATAAAGTAGAACTTCCAGATCCGTATTCGAAAATTCGCATTTCAGGAAGTACGCGCGGGGTTATAAAATCAATAAAAGAATACGTTACCCAAGGCAGTGGATCGCCATTGGCAGCTACCGCCTGTTGCTGATCAAAAGCCCTGAACCAGCCAATGCTGGCCAGATAGCCTTTATGCCCGTATGATAACAAGGCTTTCAGCCTGTCCGGGTTAGTGATTAATGTGGCAAATGCCTGAAGTTTATTCAACGTTTAAATATTTTTTGAAATGCGGTAAACAAAAATAATGATTTTAAAAGCATTATGCCCTGAGCCCTTGTTTTAGGAATCAGCAGCAGGTAAAAGGTCGAGACCATGCAAGCTATCAATGTTGCAACGGATGCACCAACACCGCCATATAGCGGTATAAGCCATAAATTTAAAAGAATATTTACAATTGCCCCCATGGCAGTACGCTGAAATGAAATTAACGTAAACCCCTCGGCAAGCAGATATTGTGAACTCGCACTACCCAGGAAAACAAAGATCCCGGACCATATATGTATGGAGAGCATATCTCCGGCACCCTGATACTTATCTGTATATAAAAAATGTATGATATCAGACCCAAAAAAACTCACGATAATAGCAACAGGCAGACTAATAAAGACCAAGAGATCGTAAAGGTTCCTCAGCCGTTTTAGATAACGTTCGGGATCTGTTTTTCTTGCATGAATGATTGCCGGAAATACAGAAGTTACAATAGCAATTGGAATAAAGTACCAGGCTTCACTGATTTTGGCTGCGGCGCTGTAAATCCCCACTTCAACGCTGCCGACTTCTTTTAACATGACCTGATCAATTTTCATATAAATAGAGACCATTACTGCAGACAGGATAAGGGGAAATGACTGTTTCAACAAGCTGTATGCCCGGGTTTTACTAAAGGTCCAGCGCAAAATATTTTCACCTCTGGCCTGATACATGATGATAAGTCCGACGGCCAGCATTACGCTGTCAAAAGTGAGGGCAACGGCAAACCAGATGAGGGGTAAATTCATGTAAACCAGGAATACCTTAATCGCCGCGGATAGAATTACGCAGATATTCTGCACTTTGACGACGTATTTTGACGCAACCTGAGACTGGAAGTAGGAGTCAATTATATTAAACGATTTAAAGAATGATGCGAATGCGAGAATTACGATGATCCAGATTAACGGATCGCCAGGTTGTTCAGAATTGCGATGAAAAAAGAGATAAATACCTGCAGTAATGGGAATAAGCAATGCGTTTATGCTCAGTCGCAACAAGAGAGAAGTCCCCAGGATCTCTTCCTTCCGTTTCGGGTCATTAATAATTTCACGGATAATAAAACTGTCCAGACCGAGTGCGCCGACAGCAGCAATAATAGTTGTAAAGGCATCTGCAAAGCTCAGTTCCCCGAATGCACTTGCACCGAGATACCGTGCAATGATAAAGCCGACGAACATACTCAGGATCTTGCCGAACATTAGCCATCCCGTATTCTTTACATATTTCTGGAATGCAGCTTCATCAAAACCTTTAAGACCGGGTATCTTCATCTGTGCAAAGATGTGAAATTAACTTCTTTTCTCAATCCGTCTAAGTTGTTTCATATGATGCTTCAGGTGGACTACAGTAAATCTCATCCATTGGGTGGCATTCAGAAAACCTAAACGCGGATGTTTAACTTTTAAATTGCTTCCTGCATTCTGGATTACCGGAGCAAATTTTTCGAGCTGTACCAGGAAACTATGCATTAAAACAGAGGCTTCTTCCGGACTGATTTTATGTACCCTGGATTCTAGTCGTTTCGGTACTTTATACCGGGCAGCCGGTGGAAAACTTCCAAAAAAAAGGACAAGCTTAACCGCAAAAGATGTAGGTTTATTGAGCTCACCGTTAGTTTTACAGGACGCTGCGGCCTGAATTGATAAAATACTGGAATCAAATATATGCGAATACACCTCACTGTAAGACCAACCTCCGAAAGCAGGAGTCTGCTGGAAGGCTGCAACCGGAATCTTTTCCAGAAAGCGGTTATAGGTCTGTGTAATTTCTTTCAGTTCATCGAATACCTTGTTGTGCTGCATAGATTGGTTTTGTCGCGTTAGCTGATTATGTTCATCAGATAAACATCAAGATGCTAAAAGAGTTGTATCAGTTCTTCAAGATGATGGATCTGCTTGTTTACATAAGCCGGTTTTTCGAGTTTCATCGGATTAAAGAAAATCGCATCTATGCCGTAAGATTGTGCACCTTTAATATCTGCCTCCAGGCTATCACCGATCATGATACTTTCTTCCTTGGTTGCACCTGCAAGGCTTAATGCATGCTCAAATATGGCCGGGTCTGGCTTGTTTACTCCCACATCTTCCGAAATCACAACATTGGTGAAATAAGGATTCAGCTGGCAAAGATCCATTTTCATTAAGGTAGTTTCCTTGAAGCCATTTGAAATAATGTGTAAAGTATATTTATCCTGCAAGTAACCTAACACATCGAACGATCCATCAAATAAGTGTTTTTTTGTCGGGCTCAACCGTACATAGTCGGCTTCAAATTCATGAGGAACTAATTCCGGCGCAATTCCAAGCTCAACAAATGTTTTATAAAAACGCTCTGACCTTAAAGTCTCTTTAGTGATCTGGCCCAAATGATAGGCAGACCATAAAAGCTGATTATTGTGGGTATATGTTTTTATGAAATCTGTACAGGAGTTTAAACCATACTGATCCAGGCAATAACGGCCATAAAGTTCAGTAAGTGTTTCTTCTGCATTTTTATCAAAATCCCAGATCGTATGATCAAGGTCGAAAAAGATATGTTTTTTCATGAAGTTCTATAGTTTTTTGCCGTAGGCCAGGTCTCCAGCATCTCCCAGTCCGGGAATGATGTAAGATTTGGAATCCAGATCTGCATCAACCGCACCAATCCATAATTTGGCTTCGGGTAGATGTTCTCTTACATAGGCAACGCCTGCGGCACTTGCAATGGCAATTACAAGATGTAATTCTTTAATTTTAAAACGTTTCAGGAGTTCTTTGCAGCAAAGTACCATAGATAAACCTGTAGCCAGCATCGGATCTGCCATGATCAGGGTCTTGCCGGTAAGGTCTGGGGTGGAAACGTAATCGACCATGATCTCAGGTATGCCATTGTCATGCGTTTTCCGGTAGGCAGTGATAAATGCAGAAGGAGCAAGGTCAAAAATCTGGATAAGTCCCTGCTGCATGGGAAGCCCTGCACGGAGAATGGTTGCCAGTACCGGTTGTTCTTTTAATTTTACAGCCGGGGCCATACCAAGCGAAGTCTGTACATTTATCTGCTCATAATCCATTGATTTACTGATTTCCAATGCGAAATAGGCAGCAATTCTCTCCAGATTGTAACGAAAGCGCATTGCGTCTTTCTGTATAGTTTCATCACGAAGTTCAGCTACATATGTATTAGCAATGGAGTTTGTCTTACTCAGTTCAAATATCATGGTGCAAAGTTAGAAAAATCGGCTAATAATTGTGCGTATAGCTGCCTCCCTGCTTTTCCTTTACCGTATTCTGGCAAGGTGTCTTTATGCCAGACCATATAAAAACTGCCTTCTAGTTTTCTGACGTGGTTAATCATAGTTCCCCACTGATCGTGGATTTTATCTTTATCGAATGTTCGGGATTGCTTCAGAATAAGATCATTGACAGGAACCGGATGAATGCGTAAATGTGTCATCTTTTCCAACTGCAGATCATACCAGTAAAAAGGCGTGCAGGTACCTGCGCGAAATCCTGGTTTATTCAGATAACCCATTCTGTAATCCTTCTGCAGGCCATGTTTTATTAAGTGCAGATAACTGTTAGGGAAAACCAGCTGCCTGTCGGTCACACTGTCTACTTCCAGTGCGGGACGATAAAAATACACAGCATTGAGATTGTGCTGGGTATGCTGCCCTACCAGAAAAAGTTGCAGGTTACTAAGCTTTCCTGGTTGTGTCCTCACTTGTTTTTTGAATTTCAGTAAACTTCCGAAATGTGTAAAAACCTGCTTGAACAGATTGAAAGAGGAGCCTGCTGTACTTGGATAAAGGCAAATCAAAGGGGTGATCTCGAATTTCTTTTTGCCAAAATGCAGACCCGGATACTGTTTAAGTAAAATGTTTTTGAGTAACATTGCCCATCCGTCTATAACCGGAAACTCAAGGAGTTTAAGTTTACTCTGCAAACTCTGCTCAGCGGGAAAATTACCATTTTCATCTGCCTCAAACGGTAGGTATTCTTCAAACCGGCTGACAAAATAAAAAGATGCGGCAAAAATATCGAAAGGCAGTATGCCACCCTCCACTGCAAAGGGGACTATCATATCGCCATAAATGGACGTGCGGATCGTAGGAGGCTTTATACTGTGTCCCAGCAGGAATTCATCCTGTTTGAAAAAGAGTTCATCTTTGACCGGTCTGCTTGCATAGGAAATTTTAGGCAGGTCCGATTCGTTATACTCCTGCAGGTTAGAACTGAAGCCAACCTGTGTATGAAGTATGTCAGTGAAAATAAAGTTAAAAATATACTTTATTCTGGGTGTAAGCAGCGGGACATATACCAATAGCTTCATGGCCAATAAATTTAGGATATAATCACGACATATCAATACATCAATATTCCTTATCTTTGAATACCTATGAAATTTCAACTGACTTCTGAGTACAAACCGACAGGCGATCAGCCCGGTGCCATAGAACAGCTGGTAACCGGAGTTCGCAATAATGAACACTATCAGACCTTACTGGGAGTAACCGGTTCAGGAAAGACTTTTACAGTGGCAAATGTGATTGAACAGACTCAGAAACCGACTCTGATTCTCAGTCATAATAAAACGCTGGCTGCTCAGCTTTATGGCGAGTTCAAGCAGTTTTTTCCGGAAAACCAGGTCAATTATTTCGTTTCCTACTATGACTATTATCAGCCGGAGGCTTATATGCCGAGCAGTAATACGTATATCGAAAAGGATTTGAGTATTAACGAAGAAATTGAGAAATTACGTTTACGTACAACATCGGCTTTAATGTCCGGAAGAAGGGATATCATAGTTGTATCTTCCATTTCCTGTATTTATGGTATGGGAAATCCGGAAGACTTTTCCCGCTCTGTATTCCGTTTCGCTGTAGGTACGCGAATTTCCAGAAACTCATTTTTGCATAGCCTTGTTGAGATTCTATACGCAAGAACAATCAATGATTTTAAACGCGGTACGTTCCGTGTAAAAGGCGATACAGTCGATATTTTTCCGGCCTATCTGGATACGGCATACCGGGTTTCGTTTTTTGGTGACGATATAGAAGAATTGAGTGTCATCGATCCCGTTACCGGAAAAACGTTGGAGAAACTGGAAGATATGGCTGTCTATCCGGCCAACCTTTTTGTAACGCCGAAAGACCGGTTTGCTTCTTCGATCTGGGGAATTCAGCAGGAATTAGAGGTGAGGAAAAACCAACTGATCGAAGACAGGCAGTTACTGGAGGCGAAGAGACTCGAGGAGCGGGTGAATTTTGATGTGGAGATGATGAAAGAACTTGGTTACTGTTCAGGTATTGAGAATTATTCCAGATTTTTTGACGGCAGATCACCTGGGATGCGTCCTTTCTGCTTACTGGATTACTTCCCTGATGATTACCTGATGGTTATAGATGAAAGTCATGTGACCGTGCCGCAGATCCGCGCAATGTACGGTGGAGACCGGTCCAGAAAGATGTCTCTGGTAGAATATGGTTTCCGTTTGCCTTCTGCACTGGATAATCGTCCACTGAATTTTGAGGAGTTTGAACGTTTGGCTCCGCAGACCATATATGTCAGTGCCACTCCTGCAGACTATGAACTGCAGAAATCTGACGGTATTGTAGTAGAACAGGTTATTCGTCCTACAGGATTGCTGGATCCACTGATTGAAGTAAGACCGGCAGTTAATCAGGTTGACGATTTGCTGGATGAAATTGATAAAACTATTAAGATGGGTGACCGCGTGCTGGTCACTACGTTAACCAAGCGCATGGCAGAAGAGCTAACCAAATATATGGACAGGCTTAATATCAAGTGCAGATATATTCACTCCGAGGTAAAAACCCTGGAAAGGGTGGAGATTTTGAGAGGGTTAAGACTTGGTGAATTTGATGTGCTGATTGGGATTAACCTGCTGCGGGAAGGTCTGGATCTTCCGGAAGTTTCCTTTGTTGCTATTCTGGATGCAGATAAAGAAGGTTTTCTGCGTTCCGAACGCTCCCTGATTCAAACTATTGGACGTGCGGCAAGAAACGACAGGGGTCGTGTAATTTTGTATGCCGATAAAATCACGGATTCCATGGCTGTTACTATGGATGAAACCAGTAGAAGAAGAGAAAAGCAAATGGCTTATAACCTCGCAAACGGAATTACTCCTAAAACGGTTGGGAAAAGCAGGGAAGCAATTCTCGAGCAAACTTCTGTGCTTGATTTTTCTGCGAATGCGGAAAGGAAAAAGGCTTACGTTGAAGTCGACCAGGCAAGTATGGTTGCGGACCCCATCGTGCAGTATATGACGCAGGCTGAGATGCAGAAGTCAATTGATAAAACACGAAAAGATATGGCTAAAGCAGCCAAAGATATGGACTTCCTGATGGCTGCCCGCCTCAGGGATGAAATGTTCGCAATGGAGAAAGTTTTTGCGGACAGATTCGGGGCGCAAACAACAAAAAAGATTAAATTATAAGATGGACGGAAAAAACAGAGCAGATATTTATCCTGGACTGGAAGTGGAAATAATATTAAAAAAAGATCAGCGTACCGGCAAGTTAACCAGGGGTATAGTGGCAAATCTGCTGACCTCATCACCTTATCATTCCAGAGGGATTAAGGTTCGTTTGGAAGACGGGCAAGTCGGTCGCGTTGCCGAGATTGTGGAAGATTAGGCTTCAAATTGTAATTCTTGTGCAAGAATTGGACGTTATTTGTAATAATCAGCACAGGTTTCTGTCTATATTTGAAAGAGCCTGTTTAAATTTATAGGTGAAGATGTTTAAGGCCGGTACCAACGGCTTTCTCTTCACGATTTATAAAGCCGCAACAGTTCTTTGAACTGAGCTGGCAGGAGCTAATCTTTTGCTATATAGACAGAAGAAAATTTTAAAGTAAAAAACAAATGGGATTATTGAAATTTCTTTTTATCACTATACTGATCCTGTGGGTAATACGCATTCTTTTAAGATTGATATTCCCGCTACTGATCAGAAATATATTTGGAAAAATGCAGCAGCAGCAGAGTGGTTACACCGGTCAGCAGCAACAGCAGCAACGCCGCCCTTCTAAACCAGAAGGTCAGATATCTATCGACTATGTACCACCACAGCCAAAGCAGGGAAACGCAGATAAACTGGGTGATTTTGTCGATTACGAAGAACTGAAATAAAGTATTTCTGCCGAATGCATAAATTTCCTTTCTAATCTGTATCAATTTTATATTTTTGGGATTAGTTTAAATTAAACAAGCCTTAATGAATAATTGGTTAAAAAGGAATGGCATACACCTGGCCATCTGTGCGTTTTTTGTAATTTTATGTTTCGTTTATTTCAGTCCTGTTCTTCAGGGAAAGGCTCCTGCACAAGGTGATGTGCTGCAGGCAAAAGCCATGCAGAAAGAGATAATGGATTACAAAGCCAAAGACGGCAAAGGTCCGTTATGGACCAATCAGATGTTCGGCGGAATGCCTGCGTACCAGATCTGGGTTCAATATCCACTAAACTTAACAACTTACGGGATCTCAATAATTAAGGATATATTACCTGATCCCGTCGGAACAGTGCTGGTTTATCTTTTGGGCGCCTATCTGCTATTCTGTGTAATGAAAATAAATCCCTGGCTCGCTGCAGCCGGTGCGATTGCTTTTGCATTCACCTCCTACAACTTTATTATTATTGCTGCGGGGCATAGTAACAAGGCCCTTGCTATAGGTCTTTTTGCACCGATTCTTGCAGGTATTATTCTCACTTTCAGAGGCAAGTATCTGATGGGTGCGTCACTTACGGCACTTTTTTTAGCATTAAATCTGCGTGCGAACCACGTTCAGATGACCTATTATTTCCTCCTGGCTTTGCTAATTTATGTCGGAATTGAAATCTATCACGCAGTAAAAGCCAATAAAACGAAAGAACTAACCAAAGTGTTGTCTTACCTCGGATTAGCTATTGTACTTTCCGTTATGGTTAATGCAAGTAATCTCTGGACTACTTACGAGTACGGTAAAGAAACTATACGTGGTAAATCAAACCTTACTGCAGACTCGTACGAGCCAGATAACGGCTTACCAAAAGATTATGCCTATCAGTGGAGCCAGGGTGTAGGTGAATCTTTGACGTTTCTGATTCCTGATTTATATGGAGGGGGTAATGAACGTCTGGATGCTAATTCCAATGTGGCTAAAGAACTGGCCAAAGTAGGCGCTACACCTGAGCAGGCTGCGGGTTTCGCACAGCAATTGCCCGTTTACTGGGGCGAGAAACCATTTACCGCAGGGCCTTATTACTTCGGAGCAATTATTTGTATGCTTTTTATATTCGGCCTTTTTATCGTAAAGAGCAGAATGAAATGGTGGATTTTATCGACTACGATCTTGTTCCTTCTCCTCTCTTTTGGTAAAAACTTCCCGTTTATATCAGATATATTTTTCGACTATGTGCCGCTGTATAACAAGTTCAGGGCTGTTGAGTCCATTCTCGCAGTTATTGGGCTTTTGTTCCCAATACTGGCTTTACTTGCAGTTAAAGAAGCGCAGGAAGGGCAATATGATAAAGCATATATACTGAAAAAGTTATATTGGTCTTTCGGAATTACGGGTGGCTTTGCGCTGATTGTTGCGGTGGTCCCTACGTTATTTTTCAGCTTTAAAACATCATCTCATCAGCAGTTTCTGGATGCACTTGCACAGAACTTCGGCAATGACAGGAATATCGCTTTGGCGATTGGAAATGCATTGGTAGACGATCGCGCTGCATTTGCACGCGCAGACGCTATGCGTACTTTATTGTTCTTGATTATTGGTTTCGGATTAATCTGGGCATTAATTACAGATAAGATGAAGAAGGAAGCCGTGTTCGGTCTACTGGCTTTTGTTACGTTGATTGATATGTGGCAGGTAGATAAAAGATATCTGAATAATACAAATTTCGTTTCTAAAGCGAGTTTAAATAATCATTATCAGCCAAGGGATGTCGATACTTTCATTATGGCCGACAAGGATCCCGATTTCCGGGTTTATGACGCCTCAATCCCAACCTTCACTAATGCAGATGCATCCTATTTCCATAAAACAGTTGGTGGTGCACATTCGGCCCGTTTAAAACGTATTCAGGAATTAATCGACCACCAGTTCACGAAAAGTGTAAATCAAGACGTGCTGGATATGTTGAATACCAAATATATTATTACTCAGGATCGCCAGACAGGCGCCTATAAAATGCAGCGTAACGCTACAGCTGCTGGTAATGCCTGGTTTGTAGATCGCGTTCAGTTTGTTAAAAATGCAGATGAGGAAATGAAAGCTGTCAGCAGTTTTGATCCTAAAAAAGAAGCGATTGTAGACGTCGCCTTTAAAGACAGACTTGATACCGCACGTGCTGGTGTTCCTGGAAATTCTGCCTTGATTAAACTGGATAGCTATCATCCTGATCATATGGTGTACTCTTACAGTGCGCCTAGAGATGTTGTTGCTGTATTCTCAGAAGTATATTATGATAAGGGCTGGAAAATGCTGGTAGATGGTGTCGAAAAGCCTTATTTCAGAGCTGACTATATCTTGCGTGCTGCGCAACTGCCTGCAGGAAATCATAAAGTAGAATTTGTCTTCCATCCAACTTCTTATTATCTGGGTGAAAAAATATCACTTGCCGGATCTTTGATCCTGCTTGCAGGTTTAGGCTTTGCATTCTACACAGATCAGAAGAAGAAAAAAGCTTAAGACATTCCCTTTTAGAAAGGCCGGGAATTTGCGGCGACTTTTATAATAAATAGAAACTAGATTTTAAAGCAGTAACGATTCGTTACTGCTTTTTTTTTGAACTGAGCTGAGACAAATTCCTGATTTTGTTTTGATTTGGGAGTACATTGAAAGGGTATTGATACGGTGTTGAGTCGGTATTGATACGGTAAAATGGTAAATCAACACCGTATCAATACCCTTTCAATACCGACTTAATACCGCGTCAGTATTCAGCAATGTTAACAAGTTCGTATGATCATCTCTATTTAACATTCACTTAACCTGCCAAACTGATCTTTGTATAAGTTAATATGTGTTAGTGTATAATCCTAATTATCGTAAACGGATGATATCTAAAAGAGTAGTCGAAATTGTCGTGATCTCCGATGTTCATCTGGGTACTTATGGTTGCCAGGCCAGAGAGTTGCTCAGGTATCTGAAAAGTATCAAGCCGAAGATGATTATTTTGAATGGCGATATCATTGATATCTGGCAGTTCAGTAAAAGGTACTGGCCGGAGACGCATATGAAGGTGGTACGAAAGCTAATGAAATTTGTTGTGGAAGGTGTTCCGGTGTATTACCTGACGGGTAATCACGACGAGATGCTGCGCAAATTTGCGGGGATGAATATGGGTAGTTTTCACCTGGAAAATAAGCTCGTGCTGGAATTAGACGGGAAGAAAGTCTGGTTCTTTCACGGCGATATTTTTGATGTCACTATGCAGCATTCTAAATGGCTTGCAAAATTGGGCGCCATAGGCTATGACAGTCTAATTTTGTTAAACAGCAGTGTGAACTGGTTTCTTAAATTAATGGGAAAGGAAAAAATGAGCTTCTCAAAAAAAATTAAGGCGAAGTTTAAAGATGCGGTTAAGTTTATCAATAGTTTTGAACAGACAGCTGCAGAGGTTGCAGTAGAAGAAGGCTATCAGTATGTGGTCTGCGGACATATCCATCAACCGGAGATGAAGCAGGTGAAAACAGATGGGGGGCAGGTTGTTTACTTGAACAGCGGCGATTGGGTGGAAAACATGACCGCTCTGGAGTATCAGGACGGGGCCTGGAGTATTTTCAGGTATGAGCAGCATGACTTCGGACAAGATGAGCAGGAAGAAGGTTTACTGTCTGATAGTGAAGATCTGCGCAGTAAACTAGATATAGGTCTTTTGCTGCAAAAGATGAAAGTAGGCTGAGATGAAGATACTCTATGCTATACAGGGAACAGGAAACGGTCATATAAGCCGGGCCAGGGAAATTATCCCTGTTTTACAGCAGTATGGTGAGGTGAATCTTTTAATCAGCGGCACACAGGCCGATGTGAAATTAACTCAACCTGTGCGGCATCAGCTTCACGGCTTTAGTTTTATTTTCGGAAAAAAGGGTGGCGTTGATCATTATGCGACATGGAGGCAGATGAACCTTCCGCGCCTGGTTAAAGACATGCGTAGTATCCCACTTAAGGATTATGATCTTGTGCTGAACGATTTTGAGCCGGTGACAGCCTGGGCATGCAGATTGAAGGGCATTACTAGTGTGGCTTTAAGCCATCAGGCTTCTTTCTTTTCACCACTTGTTCCAAAAGCGACGGGCGCAGGCTGGGAAAAAATGATCCTCAAATATTATGCACCAGCCACCAGGCACATTGGGTTCCATTTCGAGCCCTACGATGACTTTATTCATACGCCTGTGATCCGAAAGGCAATCAGAGAGCTCAAAATAACCAACGCAGGACATTATACAGTTTACTTACCAGCAATGGATGAGAAGCATCTGTTACCCTTACTGCATCAGTTTTCAGATCAGCAGTGGCATGTGTTTTCTAAACACAGCCGTCAGGAGTATGTTAGTGCTAACGTGTGGGTGCGACCCGTTCATCATGATCAGTTTAATGCGAGTCTGGCTTCTGCTGCCGGACTGCTGACCGGAGGCGGGTTCGAAGGGCCATCTGAAGCATTGTTTCTAGGTAAAAAACTCTTGGTTATTCCAATGAAATCCCAGTATGAACAGCATTGTAATGCTTTTGCACTCGAGAAAATGGGTTTTCCTGTGATCTGGCCCGGTCAAAAGAAATGGGAGGGAATTATACGCTCGTGGCTTGCTATGCCGGAAGGCCGGTGTTATAATTTTCCAGATGAAACATCGGTTGTGATTGACAAACTTGTCAGTTCTTTTGCCAGATAAATTTCTTTACTTTGCCAATCTATCAATGGCATGATCAATCAATTCAAAACTTTAAACCCCATAAACCTGTTGCTGCTTTTTGCATATACATTTTTTATGCGGATTGCTTTTTTAATAAACCCACCGCCAAGGCTGAACTTCGAGTTTTTGGAATCGTACACTAAATTTATGATTCAGATTCCGCTGGGCAGTTCGATGTCTGTGACTGGAAATATCATGCTCGCCGGCGTTTTAATCTATATTCAGGCGATTTATTTTAACCGGATTGTCAACAATCATCAACTTCTTGCGAAACCAAGTTTCTTACCTGCATTGCTTTACATTACAGGTGCAAGTTTATTCGATCCATTTCTGATCCTGAGCCCTGTTCTGATCTGCAATTTTTTGCTGATTCTTGTGATGGATAAATTGCTTAAAATCGGAAAAGCGCCGAATGCAATTATGCTCATGTTTGATGTTGGATTGTTTATCGCATTAGGGACACTGATCTATTTTCCTTTTGTGATGATGTTGCTCCTGATCTGGCTGAGTTTATTGTTGTACAGAAGTTTCAACTGGAGAGAATGGATCTCCGGACTCGTCGGTTTTCTCAGTATAACGTTCTTTCTGGCCGTATTTTACTATTGGAATGACAGTTTGAATATGTTTTATCAAATCTGGCTACCATTAAAAAATAAGTTCCCTTCGGTGTTTACAATCCACTATAATGATTATCTGGTTCTCCTTCCGGTGGTTATCATGATGGTTCTTGCCCTCATTCAGCTGAGAGAAAACTTTTTTAGAAGTTTTATTAGTACAAGAAAGGCTTTTCAGATGCTTTTCTTCATGTTTCTGATTGCAATTTTAAGCTGCTACACGAAATCTAACTTTAAACTTTATCATTTCCTTTTATGTGTTCCTCCAGGTGCAGTTTTGCTCGCTTATTATTTTTCTAATGCTACAAAACGCTGGTTCTATGAAAGTTTGTTCCTGATACTCGTTATTGCGATCCAATTCTTTTTGTTTGTTTAACCTTTTTTAACAATTTGATACCTTGAAACTTGGTAAAGATTAATAGCTTTGTAAAATGAAGTTTGGAGTTGTCAATTTCCCGGAGCAGGTTACGTTCATACAGGCTAATGCATAATCTGGTTATTGATATAGGCAACACTAATACTAAATTAGCTGTTTTTAAAGGTAAACTGCTGGTTTTTTTTCAAAGCGTTCCCGAACTGAATAAGGCCACTCTGGCAAGTTTTATAAAGGAACAAGGCGTAGAATATGCTGCGCTTTCGAGTGTGAAACCTGAAGATCCTGAATTGATCTCGGTTTTAAAAGCCAATACGAAATATTTGCCTTTTTCGACCCGGCTGAATACCGGTGTCCAAAACCATTACCAGACCCTGTCAACGCTGGGTCAGGACAGGTGGGCTAAAATTATAGCTGTTCATCAGGGTTTTCCGGGGCAGAATTGCCTGGTTATAGATGCAGGAACCTGTATAACCTATGATCTGCTCGACGATCAGGAAAGATATTTTGGAGGAAGTATCAGTTTAGGCGTGCAAATGCGCTTCCAGGCTCTTCACCATTTTACCGGTAAATTGCCTCTGGTGGGCTGGGACAGGGAAGTTCAGCGTATTCCCGATGGGATTAGTACCGATACTGCTATTACCAATGGCGTATTACAAGGAGTAGTAAATGAAGTAGAGGGTTTTATTGCCCTGCATAATAATAAATATAAAAACCTGAAGGTTGTGATTACAGGAGGAGATGCCGCATTTTTGCTTGATCAGTTAAAAAACAGCAATTATGCCTCTCAAATTAGTCATGATCCTTATCTGGTATTAAAAGGATTAAACGAAGTCATTGCATTCGAATATGTACAAAAAGATTAATTATATCACTGCAGTTTTAGTTCTGCTGGCCAGCATTTCTGTAAATGCACAAATTACTAGTCAGTCACCTTACTCAAGGTTTGGAATTGGTAATCTTATGGGTTCTCCGCTTCCGCAGTTTCGGGCTATGGGAGGAGTATCTACGGCTATCAATAAACCAACAGGCTACAACAATATTAACGTACAGAATCCAGCGTCTTATGGTGGAATCCGTTTAACAACAATTGATGTGGGGCTTGCAGGAAGTATTGTTAACCTGTCCAGGGGGTCTGATAAAAGCAGTTCTTTTAACGGAACCCTGAGCCATTTGACGATTGCAATGCCAATTACTAAAAAGTCGGCAATGAGTTTTGGTGTAATGCCTTATTCTCAGGTAGGTTATGATTTTGCAGAAAAAGGTACAATTTCCAGTGGTTCTAATACTGGAAATCCCGCTACTCAAAATGTGTCTAATATCTATACAGGTGAGGGTGGTTTAACAAAAGCTTATATAGGTTATGGTTACCAGATAGGCGATCATTTACGTATCGGAGGTAATGTTGAGTACCTTTTCGGAAATATTATTCAGGACAGAAGAGTTGAGTTTGAAGATCCTGTAGCTATGGCTACCCGTCTGAGAAATGAAAATAGTATCGGAGGAGTTAACTTCTCTTATGGTATTCAGTATGATATCAAATTAAATTCAAAAACATCACTGAACTTCGGGTATTCCGGCTCATCGGCAAATGATATTAATTCAACCCGCAGCTATGTTGCTTCGAAATACAGGATAGGCAGCGAAACTGATGGAACTGGAAACACGACTGTAGAGTCAATTGATTCTTTAAAATCGGGAAAGTCAAGCCTGAGAGTGCCTTTAACGCATAATTTTGGTATTGCCTTACAACGCGATAATAAATGGGTTATAGGTGCTGATTTCAGGATGGGTAGCTGGTCTAAATTTAGCTTAAACAAGGTTAATCAGGGATTAGAAGATAGTTACGGTGTATCGGTCGGTGGCCAGATTACTCCAGATATTACCTCCATTAATAGTTATTTCAAAAGAGTCGATTACCGTTTTGGCTTGAGCTATGATAAATCTTATATTAAACTTGCCGATAAAGATGTGAAAGAAATGGCACTGAGTTTCGGTCTGGGATTACCTTTGGCAAACGCGCTGACAACAAGAGCGTTCTATAAAGTGAATTTTACAACTGAGATCGGTAAACGTGGCACAATGCAGGCAAATGCATTGCAGGAAAACTTTATCAATCTGCGCCTTGGATTCACTCTTAACGATATGTGGTTCAGAAGATTTAAATTTGACTAATGCAAACTGCCGGTATACTTTTCCGATTGGCTATACTGTGCATGATCCCGCTTTTTTTAAGTTCCTGCAATGAAGACGACTTAAAAAAAGCGGCTAAAATATCCGCAAAAAAAGTTACGCTCACCAGAGACCGATCCCTGCGCGTAGACATTACATTTAGTGATTCTGCCGTTGTTAAAGCTAAAGGCTATGCGCCTGTACTGGATCAGGTTAACCCTTCTGAAGGAAGTAAATATCAGGAGATGCCGGGAGGAGTTAAAATAACATTCTTCGATCCGCTGCAGAAAGTTACTGGTACAATCACTTCTGATTATGCTATCCGTAAAGAGACAGAAGGGATTACTGTTTTCAAAAAGAATGTCGTAGTAGTTCGTGAAGATCTGACCTTTAACACGGAAGAGCTCACCTGGGACGAACGCAAAAAAAAATACTTCTCTCCACGTGGAATTGTGACCAGACCAGACGGTACAATTCTCAACGCTGTTAATTTCAGTGCACCCGAAGATTTCAGCTCTGTAGATTTCGAACAAGGCTCAGGGGAGACCTTTGTTAAGGGCGATCTGACTCCATAATAGTTAGATTACATAAACCCTATTCCCTTAATTTTTAAATACTTATTCAAATACATTTTATTGTTTTCTTTTTTTGGCAAAAGTTGTATCTTGCGCGCTCTTAAAAAAAATATAAATAATAGATATTATGGGTTTTATGACATTTTTGCGGAATCGCATGGGCATCATCTTAGTTGGCACCATCGGTTTTGCAATTGTTGCATTTTTAGTCGGTGATGCAATTAACGTAGGTAAGCCATTTTGGGCTGCTTCTCAAAAAGTTGTCGGAACTGTGGATGGTGAAGATATCAACATTGACGATTTCGGCCCTAAAGTAGATCAGAATTTACAGCAGTTTAAACAACAATACGGCGGTAGTGCCAATCCTCAAATGACAGCTATGGCTGTTGACAATGCGTGGAATGGTGAACTTGCTACGATCTTGCTTTCAAAAGAATACCAGCGTTTAGGACTGGATATTTCCGGTGATGAATTATTTGATCTTTATCAGGGTAAAAATCCCAGCCCGCTTATCGTTCAGTATTTCGGTAATCCTCAGACAGGACAGGTAGATCGTGCCGCTGTTATTAACTCTTTAAAGCAACAATCATCTAACCCGCAGTTAAAACAACAATGGGATTTGCTGGAAGCTGAAATTGAGAAACAGGCTTTACAGCAGAAATATGCTAATCTGGTTAAAAATTCAATTTATGTAACCACTCTGGAAGCTAGCGATGAATATATCAACAGAAATAAACTGGCAGATTTCAGCTATGTAAATCTTGAATATGCGAGTATCCCGGATGCTGCTGTGAAACCTACAGATGCAGACTATTCAGCTTATTATAACGATAACAAAAAGAAATTTGATAATCCTGCAGAAACACGTTCATTTGAATATGTAGCTTTCAGCGTAAATCCTACTAAGGAAGATTCAGCAGCAGTAAAAACTCAGGTAGAGAAATTGGCTGCAGATTTCAGAGCATCTAAAACAGATTCATTGTTTTCAGCAATCAATTCAGATGTTAAAGTTCCATATACTTATATCACTAAAGGACAATTGGACCCACAAGTTGATTCGGCAGTATTTTCACTTCCTGCAGGTTCATTTTACGGGCCGGTATTCTCTGGAAGTTCTTATAAAATGGCTAAAATACAAGATGTGCGTTTTTCACCAGATTCGGTAAAAGCCAGCCATATTCTGCTAGACGCAGCAAAATTGGGTGGTGTCGATCAGGCGGTAAAAATGGCTGACTCTTTGAAAACATTAATTCAGAAAGGTGCCGACTTTGCAGCATTAGCTAAAATCTATAGTGTAGATGGTTCGAAAGATAAAGGTGGTGAATTGGGTACTTTCTCCAGAGGTATGATGGTTCCTGAATTTGAGAATGCAGCATTTAATGGCCAGGTAGGTGATCTTAAAGTTGTTACCTCACAGTTTGGTGTACACCTTTTGAAAATTGAAAAACAAATCGGATCTTCTAAAGTAGCTAAGATCGCTTACATAGAAAAAAACCTTACACCAAGCAGCAGAACAAAAGATCAGGCTTATAAAAAAGCATCGGCTTTCCTGAATGCAGTTAAAGACGATAACTTCAGTGCTGAAGCAAAGAAACAAGGATATACAGTTAGTGTGGCTGAAAGAATTACAGGTAGCCAGGGTTATGCTCCGGGACTTGATAATCCGCGTCAGTTAATCCGTGATGGATTTGCAGCAAAAAAAGGCGATGTGTTAACTGAAGTGTACCAAATGGATAATGCGTTTGTTGTAGCACATGTTACTGACGTTAAGCCAAAAGGAGTTCTTCCATTGGAATCTATTAAAAAAGATATCGAACCATTGGTTATCAATGCCGTTAAAGCGAAGATGCTGAAAGATAAATTAGCTAAGGCTGCTCAAGGCGCTGCCAACCTGAATCAGGTTGCACAGAAGGTCGGAAGAACTGTTACACCAGTGCAGAATATTGTATTCTCAAACCCTGTAATTCCAGGAGCTGCTCAGGAAAACAAACTGGTAGGAACTGTATTTGGTTCACCGGTAAACAAAATTTCTAAACCAATAGATGGGGAGCATGGTGTTTATGTATTTACCGTAAATGGTTTTGCAAATCCTGCACCAATGGGTAATACGTTTAAACAGAAAGAAATGATGCTGCAAGCATTGGGACAACGTACTTTAGGTGCGGCTTTCCAGGCTCTGCAAGATAAAAGCGAGATAAAAGACAATAGGGTGAAATTCTATTAATCTTATTTTACGTAATTTTGAAACCGGGAGCTGATGCTTCCGGTTTTTTTTATTTAATAATGTTATGGAAATTCAGGAAAATATAGTCAACAAAGTTGCTGCCAGTGGATTAATTACGCTGAACCTGGAATCATATTATGACCAGGGAGAAAGAATAATCTACGATATAAAAGATAACCTGTTTCACGGTTTAATGTTACGTGAAAAGGATTTCAGAGAGTTTATTAAGACACATGAGTGGGAAAGCTATGCCGGCAAAAACGTCGCAGTGATCTGCAGTGCAGACGCGATTGTACCTACCTGGGCGTATATGCTGCTCGCTACAAAACTGAAACCTTATGCAAACGAGGTAGTTTTTGGTAATCTGGAAACACTGGAAGCCGTATTATTTACCAGGGCTCTTGCAAAAATCGATCTGGAATCTTTCAGGGACGAACGTATTGTAATCAAAGGTTGTGCTGACGTCACCGTTCCGGTTGCTGCCTATGTGGAGATTACAAACCTGCTTACGCCGGTTGTTAAAAGCATAATGTATGGTGAACCTTGTTCTACCGTACCTGTGTTCAAACGAAAGGCCTGATGATTTTGGATTACTTTTTGTTTTACAGGGGTATGAGAAAAATTACCATGCTTTCCTTTTTCGTTTTGTCATCCTTTTGCGGATTCTCTCAGGAACTTCCTTTAAAGAGTGAACCTGTGTTTCAGGCGGGGGAGGAGCTGGAGTACAAATTGCGCTATGGTTTCATTACAGCCGCAGAAGCAACGATTAAGGTTTTAAATTCAGATATGAAGTTTGACAATCAGCCGGTATATAATCTGGTTGTAGATGCAAAAACTTCAGGAACATTTGATGTGTTTTACAAAATAAGGGATCATTACGATTCCTATATAGATAAAAAGACACTGACTCCATATTTCTATCAGGAAAATATCAGGGAGGCGTCTTATAAGAGACAGGATAAAGCCAGGTTTACTCAGGGAAGTAAAAAGGTAGTAAGTAACCGGGGTACGTTTACAGCGCCAACAAATCAGACATTTGATCTCGTTTCAGCCTATTATTTTGCCCGTAGTCTCGACATATCGGGTTTGAAAATAGGAGATGAATTTAAACTGAATTACTTTTTGGGCGATAAGATCAGTAGCCTTACGGTTAAATATGTTGGCAAAGAAGTAGTTAAAAGTAAACTGGGGAAGATCAGATGTCTGAAGTTCAGTCCAAGCATCCAGCCAGGAAGAATCTTTAGAAAAGACAGCGCATTATATCTCTGGATCACAGATGATGGCAACAGAGTCCCTGTAAAGGCACAGGTTGAGATCTTAGTCGGTGCTGTTACAATGGAAATTAAATCGGCCAAAGGTTTAAAATATCCTTTAGTCCAAGAAAAATAAATCATGATAGAAGTACAGAACACTCTGGTTCACGAAGATGTTATCCGCGAAAACTTTGTGTGTAATTTAAATAAATGTAAAGGTATCTGCTGCGTAGAAGGAGATTCCGGTGCACCATTGGAACATGCAGAGACAGCTATTCTGGAAGAAATTTACCCGAAAATTAAGCACCTGCTTGCGCCAAAAGGCATAGCGGCGATAGAGGAATACGGAACATCGGTGATAGATTCTGATGGAGATCTGACCACCCCATGTGTAGATGGAAATAAAGAGTGTGCGTATGTAACGTTTGAAAACGGAATTACCAAGTGTGCAATTGAAAAGGCTCATGAACAAGGTATTGTAGATTGGCAGAAACCGATTTCCTGTCACCTATACCCTATTCGGGTAACCAGCTATCCGGAGTTTGATGTTTTAAATTATGACCGTTGGCATATTTGTTCCGATGCTTGTGTATTCGGGCGTGAGCTTAAAGTACCAGTATATACGTTTCTGAAAGGACCGCTGATCAGAAAATATGGAGAGGAATGGTATGCTGAACTCGAAAATAGTGTATCTTCAAATCTATAACCAAAACTAAGACGTCTTGAAAGGAATTATTTTAGCAGGAGGGAGCGGTACGCGATTACACCCCCTAACATTAGTCATGAGTAAGCAGATGATGCCTGTTTACGATAAACCCATGATTTATTATCCATTATCAACCTTAATGCTGGCTGGGATTAAAGAGATATTAATTATTTCTACCCCTCACGATCTACCTAATTTTGAAAAATTATTGGGAGACGGAAGTGCTTTGGGATGCAAATTCAGTTATGCTGTGCAGCAGGAACCAAATGGACTTGCGCAGGCCTTTGTAATTGGAGCTGACTTTATCGGGACCGACAAAGTTGCACTGGTACTGGGTGACAATATTTTTTATGGAGACGGGATGGCCAGATTGCTGCAGTCCAGTAGTGATCCCGAAGGCGGAGTCGTTTTTGCTTACCGCGTTTCAGATCCAGAGAGATATGGAGTAGTTGAGTTTGATGCGCATAAAAATGCAATTTCAATCGAAGAGAAACCAGCCGTTCCAAAATCAGATTATGCAGTACCCGGTTTATATTTTTATGATAATAGCGTAGTAGAAATTGCTAAGAACATAAAGCCGTCACCACGCGGAGAATATGAGATTACAGATGTAAATAAAGTATATCTGGAACAGGGTAAATTGAAGGTAGGCGTTTTGAGCCGTGGAACAGCCTGGCTGGATACCGGTACATTTGCATCTTTGATGCAGGCCGGGCAATTTGTACAGGTGATCGAAGAAAGACAGGGCCTGAAGATCGGATGTATAGAAGAAGTAGCTTACAGAATGGGCTTTATCAGTAAAGAGCAATTAATCGCTATTGCTACACCGCTTGTGAAAAGTGGTTATGGCGCTTATCTGCTGAAACAAGTCAAATAAAATATAGATAACTCTCCTGTTCAACTTACATGCAGGAGTCAAATCGTAACTTAACAAAAAGAGAGGGACACATCAGTTATCCCTCTCTTTTTGTTTTTGCTAAATAGCTTTGGTTGCTTCTTTTAACCAGGCTGCTTCGGCAGGGTTTAGACCCGGGCTTAGTTTCTCATAAACAAGCTCATGGTAACTGTTTAACCATTCTATCTGTGCTTTTTCCAGTAATTCCATTTGTAATATTCCGGTATGGATAGGGGCAAGAGTTAACGTTTCAAATGCAAGGAAATCATTAAATTCATTCTTCTCAGCCGGGATGGTATATACCAGGTTTTCAATTCTGATTCCGTGTCTGCCCGGACGATAAACACCAGGTTCAATAGAAGTAATCATCCCTGGCTCTACAGCTACTGCATTTGCGGCAGGGTTAAAAACCTGTGGACCTTCATGCACGTTCAGGAAATATCCAACACCATGACCTGTTCCGTGGCCATAGTTGATTCCGTGCTCCCAAAGCGGTCTTCTTGAGACAGCATCAACCTGGTATCCATTAGTACCTGCAGGAAACTTCAATCTGCAGCCTTCGATCATACCTTTCAGTACCAGCGTATAATCTTTTTTCTCTTCTGCGGTCGTTTCGCCGAGAGGTATCGTGCGTGTAATATCAGTCGTACCGTAGAAATATTGGCCTCCTGAATCCACCAGATACAGACCTTTGTTTAAAAGGGGCACATTGCTCTCTTCAGAAGCACCGTAATGCGGTAATGCAGCATGAGCAGCATAGGCGCTGATTGTGTTAAAACTATCGCCCGCATAGGCGGGGTCAGCAGCACGGTATGCTCCGAGTTTGGCCGCTGCCGACAATTCCGTGATCGTCGTTTTGCCAATGTTTTCTTCCAGCCAGATCAGGAATCTCGTGATTGCAATACCATCTTTGCGCATGGCTTCACGTGTATTCTGAACTTCTGTTTCATTTTTAACCGCTTTTAATACTGTAGACGGGTTGGTTGCGCGTTTTATTTTAACCGACTCAGGTAATAATTTGAGGTAGGCATAGCAATTTCTTTTTGGATCAAGGAGGATTTTACTTCCGGCAGGAATATGACTGATAGAACGTTCAATTTCGGTATAAGCGAGAACCTCAGTTCCACTTTTCAGCAACTCAATCTTATCCTCTTCTGTCAATTTATCGGGTTGGATAAATATAGTCGCATGATCCTGGCTGATGAGTGCAAAACTCAGTACAACCGGGTTATAATTCACATCTTTTCCACGGATGTTGAATAACCAGGCCATATCATCAAGGGAAGAAACCAGGTGAAAATCGGTGCCTGCCTGCTCCATTGCTAAGCGGACTGCGGTCAATTTCTCCTTCACAGTTTTTCCCGCTGCTTCCGCGCTGATTAAATAAGCCGGTTCAACAGGCAATTCAGGACGGTTCTGCCAGATCGGGCTGATATAGTCTTTATGGCTCAAATGAAGGTCGGCCAGACCAATTTCTGTAGTTATTAATTCACCCAGAAGAATAGATAATAATTTCTCATCTGCAGCTACAGTAGCACCTGCAGGTAATGTATCCTTTAACCATTGAATATATTCTGGCGCATGTTGCACTTTTTGTTTAACCAATTCAAATCCACTACCACTAAGTTGTTCAGTAGCCTGTTCAAAATAGCGGAAATCTGTCCATAAACCTGCGAAATCGGCAGTGATAACCAAAGTACCGGCAGATCCGTGAAAACCAGAAAGATAGGGGATACATTCATAATGTTTGGGAAGGTATTCACTGATATGCGGATCGGCAGAAGGAATAATATAGGCGCCCACCTGGTCGGCCTTCATCTGTTTACGTATTTCGCTTAATTTTTCCTGATATGTCATATACAAATGTTCTGGTATGTATGTAAAAGACCAAATTTAAATAATTAATTGACACCTCCGAGACATAGCTCCTGCGAGTTTTTTAATTCCTTACTATTTTATTTCGTTTTTTCTCCCTGATCTGTTATATTACGCCCAATGAATTATGCCATTACTGGTCCTGAGTGTTGTTTGCCCTACTCAGGAAAAGTAATGGTTTTTTAATTACCTTTGGGGTCGAGAAGAAGATTATGGGACTGAAAATGCGAATCACGTACAAAGACACAGATTATGTGTACGAGATTATAAATGGCGCCGGAATAACAAAGGATACGGCCGAGCTTAAAATATTATTAAACGGAAAAACTGTTACGTTGCATAAGAATACAAATAAAGTATGGATGCAGGAAGAAGGCGAGTTTGCAATTGAGCCCGAACTGGCACAGGCTTTAGGCCGCTCTGTATCTTTACGTTACCGGATGTAGTTTTACGTTATGGATGCCCCGGAAATCAGCCCAGCAGATTTTTTATTGATCAAGGATAATCCCTCTTATCTTGTGATTGACGTAAGGGAGCCAGGTGAAATGCCGGAAGCGAAAGGATTCCCTTTCGTTAAAATTCCCCTTTCAGAATTGCAACGGTCCATCCCATTCCTGCTGCAGAATCAGGTTATTTTATTCTGTCATGCCGGGGTACGCAGTTTAATTGCCGCGGAAATCTTGAAAGAAGCCTATCCGAATAAATCTTTCTTTAGTTTAAAAGGCGGAATTCTTCGTCTTCCATCTTTATAGTAAGCTTACTCATGCCCGGCCATCTTTAAAGCTGCCTCAAGTATTTCGTCCCGGCCGGAACTTATGCCTTGTATCGTCAGATTTACAATTACATCAGGAATAATTCCTTTAAGATGATGTTGGCTTCCATCATTACAAGATAACTATTGGTGTCTTACTCAGATTTTTTTCGAAATGATTTAACAGTTTTTAACCTTAGCGCAGGTTAAAGAACAAAGATTTGTGGTTGTGTCTTTGGAAATACAGGTTTTGGGTCTGAGTATTTCCTGGAAAGCAGGCAAAATGTTCCTTTTAGCAAAAATAATACGTGATTTCTCTATTAAAAACGATTTTTTTGATTTGCATCACGGAATTATGGATGAAAAAAAATTACATTTAGTATACCATAAAACCTTTATCTAACCAAAAACATGAAATATAGCAATATCCTGATGGTTCTCCTTCTGGGAGGAAGTCTGAATGCGCTGGCTTTTCAATCTCCTGATAGTACGCAATACTTTCAGGTTCGGCAGCTTACAGAAAACACCGGTAAATTATTGGTGCCCGACAAACGTACAGATGTGTTTCAATACGAACTCGAAGGAACAAATCCCGTAACCATCAATCTTGAAACTACCATAGCCGGCGCTACTACAGCATTACAGGCCGCTTATAACCAGGCTGGCCTTCGTACCATTATAAAGCAAACTCTGTTGCCATTGGCAGAGCCAGGTGCAGTAACACGCGGCGTAGTTAAACTCTCGGTCGGTAATAATCGTAAAACACCAGATCATGCTGCGGAGATGGTCACACAGACTATTTTAGGTACACCGCTGCAGATTCTTAAAAAGCAACGTGGCTATTCCCTGGTCCGGTCCCCGGATAACTATATCTCCTGGCTGGAAAATGAATCTATTGCATTGATGGATGACGCCCGTTTCAAAGAGTGGGAACAAGAGAAAAAGATAGTTTACATTGCTGATAATGGGTTCTCTTATACAGAGCCGGATGAAAAATCGCTGCGCGTATCAGATCTGGTTAAAGGAAATATCCTGAGTATAACCGGAAAGAAAGGTAAATATTATCATATCCTTTATCCAGATGGGAGAGCAGGATATATCCATACCAAAGATGCTGTAGACTATAATAAATGGCTTCGCAGACCTAATCCTACTGCAGATCAGATTTTGGAAACTGCTAAATTATTTGTCGGTGTGCCCTATCTCTGGGGTGGTACCTCCATTAAAGGTGTAGACTGCAGCGGTTTTACCAAAAGTGCCTATTTTCTAAACGGAATTGTTTTGCCGAGAGATGCATCACAACAGGCACTGGTAGGAGAAGCAGTCGATATTTATGAAGCAGACACCGTAAATCTGCAGAAGAGTCTCCAGAATCTCAAAGCTGGAGATTTACTCTTTTTTGCATCGTCCAAAGGAAGAGTGGTGAATCCCCGGATTACACATACAGCCATTTATATCGGAGAAGGCGTATTTATTCAGGCGGCAGGCTTAGTTAGAATCAACAGTATGATCCCATCGGCTGCTGATTATGCAGATTTTCAGTCCCGCACACTGGTGAGTGCAAGAAGAATGTTAACCGCAGTCGGCAGTGCACAGGTCAGCCGGGTAGAAGACAACCCTTTTTACCAGAATACCGGCAAAAAATAAAATAAACCAAAACAACCTAAACCAAAACTTATGAAAAAAACCATTACTCTACTCATTCTATTCTTTTGTTGCGCCGGTCTTTTACGGGCGCAGGAGAAAGACATCCGGGGTAAAATCACTTCCTCAGAAGACGGACAACCACTTCCCGGAGTTAGCATTACAGTTAAAGGAACCAGCAATGGAACCTCTTCCAATTCACAGGGAGAATATGCGATTAAGGCCGGCACTGGAGCCGTTCTTGTTTTCCGTTCTATCGGATTCCAGTTGCAGGAAGTGGCAGTTGGTTCGGGTAATACCGTAAATATAGCGTTGAAATCAGATGACCAGAATCTCTCAGAAATTGTCGTTACGGCGATGGGAATTAAACGTTCCGAAAAGTCACTCGGATATGCCACTCAAAGTGTAAAAGGAGAAGATCTTACTATAGCCAAACAACAGAATGTATTAGGTTCACTGGCGGGTAAAGTTGCAGGTGTACAGGTTACCGGGTCATCCGGTGCTAGTATGGGTGGTACGCAGAAGATTAAGATTCGTGGAGCCAACTCCCTTTCAGGGAACGATCAGCCCCTGATGGTAGTCGATGGAACGCCTATTTCTAATACCAATTTCTCTAATACTACCTCTAACGGTGCCGATTATGGGAACCTGGCGCAGGATATCAATTCAGAAGATATAGAATCTGTGAATGTCCTGAAAGGACCGGCCGCTTCTGCACTATATGGTTTAAGAGGCCAATATGGTGTAATTCTGATTACGACTAAAAAAGGGAAAAAAGGTCCTAAAAAAACAGACGTACAGTTCAGTTCTGCATTTACGATAGATAAGACCGGTAATTTTATGCCATTACAAAACACCTATGGTGTGGGAAATAACCAGACCTTCCTGACGCTGGCTAACGGACAGAAATATGTAAATGGGAATGACGAAAGCTGGGGACCAAAAATGGATGGCACACCGGTAAGAATGTATTATAGTTTCTATCCGCAGGATGAACGTTTCGGACAGCAGACTCCATTTGTACCTCAGCCAAACAACATTAAAGATCTATACCAGACCGGATACACTTTCAATAATAATATTTCGGTAGCCGGAGGAAATGAAAATGCCGCTCTGCGCTTCAGTTATAATAATGCTTATACACAAGGAGTACTGCCAAATACCTGGTTAAAAAGAAATAACCTCGGTGTAAACGGATCACTGGATCTTACTCCGAAACTGAGCGTTGGTGCTAACCTGAATTATGCGAATAATAATGGACAGCGCCCTGCAGAAGGTTATCAGGGTTCAGGGACAGGTGCTGTACAGTGGTTCCAGCGGAATATAGATATGAACGAACTCAAAAACTATAAATACGCAGACGGAACGATCAAAAACTGGAATGTAAATCCTAATACGACTACCGGATTAATCGCCAACAACAAACCGAGTGACTGGAATAATCCGTTCTTTGATCTTTATGAAAACCTGAATAACGATAACCGTGACCGTTTCTTCGGAGATATCAACGCCACTTATCAGGTTATACCAGAGTTAAAATTAAGCGGATTTATCCGTTCAGATATGTTTACGCAGAATATTACCAGTAAAAGAGCCTTAGGCGGGTTTGAGACCGAAGGATATACAGCCGGTAAATATCAGAATACAGAGAATAACTACGAATTCTTAGGTCAGTATACCAAAAGCTGGAATGACCTTTCTGTAAGTGCAAATGTAGGTGCAAACATTCTGACCCAAAAATATACTTACCTCAGACAAGCCACCAGAGGCGGCCTGTCCAGCCCTGGTTTTTATAATATAGAAGCTTCTATAGACCGACCGGAGACCGTATCTTATCAAAGAAGAAAAGAAGTAAGGAGTGTATATGCAACAGGATCAGTTGGCTATAAAGACACTTACTTCCTGGATGCGACTATCCGTAATGATGTTTCATCAGCACTGCCAAAAGACAATAATTCCTACTGGTATCCATCCGTGAGCGGAAGTTTTGTGTTCAGTGAGCTAGTTAAATGGGCACCTTTAAGTTATGGTAAAATCAGAGCAGGTTATGCAATTGCAGGGTCTGATCTTTCTCCTTATCAGACTGCATTCTTTTATGAGACGGGTAATACCTATAAAACAGAAACCTCCAACACCAATACACAGTATATTCCCGATCAGCTGAATAATCCACAGATTAAGCCCTCATTCTCACATTCTGTAGAAACAGGGATCGATTTGAGATTCCTTAAGAACCGTGTGGGCATAGAACTTACCTGGTATAAACAGCAGAATACAGATCAGATTATTCCGCTTAAAGTGTCAGGGGCGAGTGGGTATGAATCTTCAGTAATTAATGCCGGAAAGATTGAAAATAGAGGTATTGAGATTGCCTTAAATGGAAAACCGGTTGTTTCTTCTGGTTTTAGCTGGGATGTCGCAGTTAACTTTAGCCGTAATAAGAGTATGATTAAAGAGTTATATCCGGGAATCGATATCTATCAACTGGATGCAAACGTCTATTCAAAAGTAAACGTATACCTGAATGCCACCACCGGGCAGCCATTTGGTAACCTGGTTGGTCAGGCTTATCAGCGTGATGCAGCTACGGGTAAAATACTGCTGGATGCTAATAATCTGCCGCTTTATGAAGCCAACCATGACTTTGGAAGCGTATTACCTAAATTCACTGGTGGTTTCTCCAATACTTTTCATATCGGCAGGTTTGATGTCGGTGCAATGATTGACTTCCAGTCCGGGGGTAAATTCTTTAGCTGGAGTAAGATGCTCACTGTAAAATCAGGTCAGGCACCAGAGACAGCAGCATTAAATGATCAGGGTAAAAATGTACGTGATCCGCTTGCAGAAGGCGGGGGTGTAAAGGTAAATGGTATCTCTAAGGCAACAGGGCAGGAAGTAACAGCCTATGTCGATGCCAAGAACTATTACCGGAATACACTCGGTACACAGGTTTATGAAGAGTGGCTTATGGATGCCTCCTACATTAAACTTCGGGAAGTAAGTATTGCTTATAACCTGAATCAGAAAATGCTGACGAAATTACCGTTCAAAGCAGTAAGAATTGCGCTGATGGCTAGAAATCCATGGATGATCTGGCAGAAAGCACCAAAAGGACTGGATCCTTCAGATCTCTCTGCCGGTGCAGCTTCTATCAGCTGGATAGAAAAAGGCCAATTACCAACAGTTCGTTCTTACGGCGTAAACCTGAACCTGACATTTTAATTGACGGCATGCAGGTCCGACCTGAATGCATAAAAGAAAGACACATGAGAAAAATTAATAAATACATACTCATACTGGCAGCCGGTGTATGCTTTACCGGATGTACCAAATTTGATGATGACATCAATACAAACCCCAATAAACCCGCAAAAGTATCCGGTACGCAGCTCATTGCAAATTCAGAAATGTATCTGCCCGGAATTGCAAATAATGCATATGGCAGTTTGTATCCTCAGTACTTAGCCAATACCACCTATATTGATGATGCCCGTTATACAACTGTTAATTTTAATTTCTATTCCTTGTATTACGGCCCGCTGATGAACCTGGAAAGTGTAATTAATTCCAAGACGCTCGACGGAAATGAAGGCCCGGTAGAGAACCAGGTCGCTGTAGCTAAGATCCTGAAAGCGTATTTCTTCTGGCATCTGACGGATCGTTGGGGAGATTTGCCTTATTCTCAGGCGCTGAAAGGCAGTGAGAATTTAAATCCGGCCTACGATAAACAAGAACAGATCTATGATAATCTGTTCCTGCTGCTGGACGAAGCAAATGCGACTTTAACCAATTCAACAGGTGCTATTAAAAATGATATCGTTTATGGCGGAGCATCTTTAAGCTGGAAAAAGTTTGCCAATACGATTCACTTGCTGATGGCTTTACGCCTGTCCAAGGTGAATGAAAATAAGGCAAAAACGGAATTTAATAAAGCATTGAATGCAGGAATTATAGATAATAATGCTGCCAATTTCGTTTATAAGCACCTGGCAGAAGAAACTAATGAGAACTACTGGTATACTTCTTATACCCGTCAGGGGAGAAACTGGTATGCACTTAGTAAACCGCTGGTAGATCTGATGCAAGGCACCGCCGACCCGCGTCTGGCCACTTATGCAGATAAAAATGCGAAAGGGAATTACGTAGGCCTGGCTTATGGCTTAAGTGACGCGGTAAAGGTAGAAGAATATTCGCTGCTGGGTTCCAATCTTCGTAAGCAGACTTCGCCCGTTTATCTGGTTACTTACGCACAGGCGCTGTTTGCGAAAGCAGAAGCTGCTAAAGCCGGCTGGATTCCGGGAGGAGATGCTGCTGCAGAAACTAACTATAAACAAGCTATTGAAGCGTCCGTCAGACAGTGGAATAATAATGATGTCACCGGACTTGATAACTTCCTTACGCAGCCGGAAGTTGCTTATACCGCAGCGGAAGGAACCCGTAAGATTGCAACCCAACGCTGGGTGCATCTCTTTTTAAATGGGTATGAATCCTGGTCTGAATGGCGCAGAACCGGCTTTCCTGTATTAGCACCGGCACCGAATAATAATAACAAGCAGATTCCCAGGAGAGAGGGTTACCCGACTCAGGAACGTTTGAATAATACCAATAATTATAACCAGGCTGTAAGTTCCTTCCCTTATGGAGGATCGGACAACCTCGATGCGAGAGTATGGTGGGATAACCCAAATAAATAAAGCCGGATCTGCAAAGCAAAAAAGCGCCTGAAATCATTTTTCAGGCGCTTTTTTGTTTAAAAATATTTAAAGTTCCTGCTGAACGAACCATGCAATGTACGCAGGCAGGCAGGTAGCCGCATAGTAAGGTAAATTCATCAGTATATAGGGTTTCTTACCTGGTGTAACTGCTTTTTCAATATTAAAACTACCTCCATACATACGGACAGCATAATGATGGTCTGAAGCATTAATGAACTGGTGAAGTGATTTCAGACTCCCGGTACTTCCTGATTTTATTTCTATGGGTATAATCATATTTTGATGACTATAAAGTAAATCAACCTCTGCATTTGATTGAGATTTTTCTCTTACCCAAAAATTAGGTTTATGTGCTGAAATGCTTTGGATTGATATAAGTTCCTGTGTTACTAAATGCGGTATAACGGCACCTTTATAAGCACTATTCAAATCATTCATCGCCAACATTTCCAGTTGTATACCAAGCGAATAGTTGACTAGGCCTGTATCTAAAAATTGTAAACGCGGTGATTTCTTCAGATCAGTTTTAAGAGGTGGAACCATGTCTGTTGTAGGGTAAATCAAACGTATAATTTTTGCATCCTCCAGTGTCCTGAATGCTTCTCCTGCTTCGCGTGATCGGTAATTGGAGTTACCGAAGCCCTGAAACTTAATGCGTTCATCGAGATATAACGGAGCGGTATCCATTACATGCTTAATAATCTTCCTTTCTGTGTCGTTAGAAGTATATTTCTCCACATCATTTTTATAAGTAGCCCAAATACTTTCATATGTCCTTGGTAAATCTGAAAGATTCTGATGTTGAACGTCTCTTTTTATTACCTCTGGCATTCCGCCGATGATTGCATAACGATGAAAGGCATCCATTAATAATTGATGGGCGACTGGTTTTACCGGAACAGAATTCAGATATTTCAGCAACTCTTGTTTGCCTGTAGCTTCTAAATATTCCTGAAAATTTAGCGGGTATAGGTATAGAAATTCTACTCTGCCTACCGGAAAGCTATTTACCCTTCTCATCGCAAACTCTAAAAGTGAACCCGCGCTAATTACATGAAGTCCGGGCACTTCTTCATAGAAGTATCTTAATACCTGAATTGCTTTTGGACTTTCCTGTATTTCATCGATGAATAAAAGTGTATCTGCAATATCGGATGAGGGAATATTGGTAGCTAAAAGCAGGGCTTCTAAAATTGTTTGAACATCGTCAAAGTTCTCAAAATAACGGCGGTCATTAACCTTTTCAAGGTTAAGTATAATAGCATGTCTGTAAGTTTTTGCGAAACTTCTTATTAATGTCGTTTTTCCGACCTGACGGGCTCCTCGTATAATAAGAGGTTTTCTATTATCACTTAGTTTCCAGTTGTTTAGGTAAGTTTCAATATTCCTTTTAAATGACATAGTACGATTAAAGTTCTAATGTATGTAACAAAACAAAACCAAATTTACGTTAATTTTGTAACAAAACAAAGTCAGTTTAGGGCTGTTATTGTAATAATACAAGCTCGTTTGTATTGATTCATACGTTCTTTAAGATGAGTATTTCTGAAATAGTAAGGTATTCTCCGTTAATACCTTACCTTTGTATCAATGAATCCAACAAAACGGACATATGATATATTTTTTGCTCAGTTTGCCAATCAAATGCTGGCAGCTGAAGCGATGTATCACCGTTTTTTATCGCAGCAGTATAAACTGGGCGACTCCTTTCTGAAAAGCAGCAAAGACTTTATTTCTTAAACCCCATCCTTTGCGGTATGGGGTACACCTTCTGGTCTTAAAGAAGCTATCTATTTATGAAGAAATATTTGCGGCATGCCCTCAACAGGGCATGTAACCCTATGCTGTTAATTATCACATTTCTATTTTCAATAACCGCATTCATGCTGGAGAAACCGCAATGGAGTTTACTATATATAAAAAAGCAGAATTAAAAGAAGACCAGAGGCTTACGATTAAAAATTCAATTTAATTATAAACCCGGAGCAGGCCGCAGGGCAGCTCTAAATCTTTAAAATTATGCAAACAACAGCCGTTAAAATTACAGAAACACCAATCATTTTATCACGTGGAATTTTTGATCTGCTGAAAGATCACCTGAGAAGAAGAAAACTGAGCAAGTACAATGAAGATAAGCTGGAACTGGAACTACGTTCCGCGGAGCAGGTATTGCGCAAAGCAATCCCGGCAGGAACAGTAACTGTAGATACTAAGGTTACCGTAAAAGAAGTATCAACCGGAAGTATTCATGTTCACCATCTGGTGGCGCCTGCTAAAGCGAAAAGAAAACATAATACAATTTCAATTCTTTCCCCGATAGGTGTAGCCATGCTGGGTTATCAGGAAGGTGCTGAAATCCAGTGGGAAATGCCCGAAGGCCTGAAAGTATACCGGATAGAGAAGGTAGAGCCTTTCGGTCAGACCGCTTAAACGCAGAAGAATTCCAATTATAAAACTTTAGGCCCCCTTTTCCATAAAAAAGGGGGCCTTTTTGCATTCGTGTAACTAAATTGTTGAACCCTGTTCCTTCATAAAAAGGTAATTTAGGCGAACAAACCAAACTTATCGAAAATGAAGACCTTTCTTCTCAGTATTTGCCTGGCTACGGGACTGACAGTCACCGGTTATGCACAAGAAAATTTAAGCTATCAGCTTCCACCAAAAAGTATTGTAGACCTGGTAGACGCAGCCACGAGTCCATCGGTCCAATTCAGTCCGGACGGTAAGCTCATGCTTATTTTGCAGACTCCCGGTTATGCCTCTATCGAACAGGTTGCACAACCCGTTATTGGCCTGGCAGGACTAAGAATAAACCCCGCGAATAACTCCACAGAGGGTGAGCTTTCGGGCGTTTTCAATGGAATAACCGTTAAGAACCTAATTAGTAAAAAAGATCAGCAGATCAGTGGATTACCAAAAGAATTACGTTTAACTAATATCAGCTGGAGTCCAGACGGTCAGCATTTTGCATTCAGTAACAATACGCTTAAAGGCGTAGAACTTTGGTTTGTAAACCTGCAGTCTATGGCTGCAACAAGATTAACCAGCGATCATTTGAATGATGCTTTCGGAACTACTTTACAGTGGAGCCCGGACAGCAAGTCTATATTAGCCCAGTTTATCCCTTCCCGCGGAGCTGCGCCGGTACAGCCGATTGTACCAACAGGGCCGGTGGTTCAGGAGAACCTGGGTGTGGTAACACCTTCGAGAACCTATCAGAACCTGCTTCAGAATAATTACGATCAGGAGCTGATGGAATATTATCTCCGTTCGCAATTAGTTCAGGTAAACCTGGATGGTGGCGTAAAGTTTATTGGTGAGCCGGCAATTTACCGTTCGGCATCTTATTCTCCTGATGGAAAATACCTGCTGAGTGAGGTTGTACAAAAACCATACTCGTACCTGGTGCCTGTATATTACTTTCCTTATCAGGCGAGTATTCTGAATCTGGATACTAAAGCAGTTAAAGTATTGTACGATGCTCCATTAGCAGAGAAATTACCCTCTGGCTTCGATGCGGTAGCTACCGGACCAAGATCATTTGAGTGGCGAAAAGATGTGCCGTCAACTGTAGTCTGGGCAGAAGCTCAGGATAAAGGAGACCCTGCGGTAAAAACAGAAGTACGAGATGCACTGTTCACGCTTAAGGCACCATTTACGGAAGCGCCAAAAGAACTGATCAAACTAAACCTGCGTTATGGCGGTATTAGCTGGGGAAATCAGCAGTATGCTATCCTCAAAGAAAACTGGAGAAAAGATCGTACTGTAAAAATGAGTCTTATTAATCCCGAAACCGGTAAAACTGTAAAAGTCATTGCGCAGCGGTCTTCAGAAGATACTTATACAGATCCGGGAGATTTTGTTTCCAGCAAAGGAATTATCAGCAGAAGCGGAACCCTTTTACTGGATAAAGCAAATCCTGTGGTCTACACCATTGGAGGCGGCGCTTCACCACAGGGAGACCGTCCATTTTTAATGCGCTGGAACCTGCTTAATAACAAACAAGATACCTTATTCAAATCTAAAGCTCCTTATTACGAAGAGCCGGTATATTATAACCATGCCACAGGGTATTTATATTTCTCCAGAGAATCTGCAGAACAAGCACCAAACTACCTGGTTTCAGACCTGAAAAGCAAAAAAGAAACTGCATTAACCCAATTCGCAGACCCCTATCCATCTTTACAAGGCGTACAGAAATCACTGCTGTCTTATCCACGTAAAGACGGTGTAAAGTTATCTGCAACCCTTTATTTACCAAAAGGATATAAGAAATCAGACGGGCCATTACCAGCACTGGTTTGGGCTTATCCAAGAGAGTTCAAATCACTGGCAGCAGCAGGACAGGTTAAAGGGTCGCCGTATCGCTTTACAAGGCTGGCTTTCCGCTCTCCGGTATTCTGGGTAACCCGTGGTTATGCTGTCTTAGACCAGGCAGACATGCCTATTGTGGGCGAAGGTAAAGAAGAACCAAATGATACTTTCCTTGATCAGATAGAAGCCAATGCAGTAGCGCTCATTAATTACGTATCCGATGACCTGGGTGTTGTAGACAGGAAGAGAATTGGTGTAGGAGGACACTCTTACGGTGCTTTCATGACAGCTAATTTGTTGGCGCATACAGATCTGTTTGCAGCAGGAATTGCAAGAAGCGGAGCTTATAACAGAACCCTTACGCCTTTTGGTTTCCAGGGTGAGTCCAGAACATTCTGGGAGGCAGAAGATGTGTATAATAAAATGTCACCATTTAATTATGCGAATAAGATCAAAACTCCGATTCTGCTAACACATGGTATTGATGACGAGAATTCAGGTACGTTTCCAATTCAGAGTGAACGCTTATATAGCGCGATCAAAGGCCATGGAGGTACAGTACGCCTGGTGCTTTTACCTAAAGAATTCCACGGTTACAGGAGCCGTGAATCTATATTGCATACCTTCTATGAGCAGGATAATTGGTTAGAGAAATATGTGAAAAACAGGAAGTAAGACGTTATTAACATGATGTTAATAACATGTGGAAAAGAGGATGCCTAAAAAAGGCATCCTCTTTTTTTATCTCCGAAACTCTGCGGGAAATGCGCTGAACCAGAGATTGAGAACCCGGAATTGTCAAATTAAAAGCACTGCTTTATAATTGGTTCATAAATTGCTGTTGCTGTTGCAGATGCAAAACAATATAAATGAATAATAATTTGGGGATGAGTATTATCCCGGACAATGATAGTCAACGTGTTGAAAGTTTGGAGAAATATCAGATCTTCAATACGGCAGCGGAACCATCATTTGATCACATCGCAGGTCTTGCGGCTAAAATATTTCAGGTTCCCATCGTGCTGATTACCTTTATTAACAAAGAAGAGGTGTTTTTTAAAGCGAATGTTGGTCTGCCCGGAGTAAAGTCTGTTCCGCGTGCAGAAAGCATTTGTGCACTGTCCATTTTGCGTCAGGATCCCACTGTATTTACACAGCCCTTATCAGAACCATTTATCAAAGATCTTCCGTTGGTTACCGGACCGGTTCAGCTGCGGTTCTATGCGGGAGTACCCATATTAAACGGCGCAGGTTATGCTTTAGGAACATTGTGCCTTATCGATCAGAAAGAAAGAACATTCAGCGATAATGACGCTGCGGTACTTCAGGATCTGGCTCAGCTGGTCAGTAATGAAACAGAAGCGAGATTAACTATTCTTCAGCAGAAACAAAGCGAAATTAAGTTTCAGGGCCATGGCCGTAAGCGAGAGCAGGAACTCAACGAAGAATTGATTACTGCGAACGAAGAACTCTTCGCAATGAATGAAGAGCTCGTGCATACCAGCCAGGAAAGATTTAAAGCCGAAGAATTACTGCGTGTAGCATTAGATACTGCATCTATCGGTACCTGGCATATGGATTTGGACAGCAGGGTATTTACAGCCTCGGCAAGAATGAATGAGTTATTTGGATTTGATGCAGGATACCAGATCAGCGAGCAGGATATTATTAATCAGATTGACCCCGCTTATCAGGAAGATGTCAAACGACTGGCTTACGAATCAGTTAAAAAAGGGGCGCCGTACCGGGTAGAATATCCAATCATCGGATTTAATGATCAGAAAATTAAATGGCTGCTTGCTGTTGGCAGATTATATGATAACCCTAAACATCAGGTCCGGCATTTTTCCGGTGTGACTATCGATATCACAGAGCAGAAACAAGATGAGATCAGGAAGAATGATTTCATCGGTATGGTGAGCCATGAGTTGAAAACACCTTTAACATCACTTAAAGGGTATATCCAAATGCTGCATCAGAAAGCTGTGAAAAAAGAAGATGAGTTTAGCAGTAATACACTAAGTAAGGTCGAGAAGCAGGTTATTAAAATGCAGACGCTAATTAATGGTTTTCTTAATCTCTCTGGTCTGGAAACAGGCAAGATTAAGCTTAATATTAAAGAGTTTGATATTTGCCAGTTAGTTTCTGATACTATCGAAGACGTGAAAAGTAGCAGCAGTACAACACATGACTTCATTCCAGAAACGTCTGAAGGAATCATGCTGGTAAGAGCAGACAGAGATAAAATTGGTCAGGTTATCTATAATTTTATGACCAATACTATCAAATATGCACCCTTAAGCGGGGTAGTGAATGTGGGTTGCAGACAGGTCGGCGAGCATATTCAAGTGAGTGTAAAAGACCATGGAATAGGAATTCAACCAGAAGACATACCGAAGATCTTCGACCGTTTTTTCCGTGTCGATAATCTATATACCCAGCATATATCTGGTTTTGGTATCGGACTTTATCTGAGTAAGGAAATTATTCAGCGCCATCATGGTCAGATCTGGGTGGAGAGCAAGCCCGGAGAAGGCACCACATTTTTCTTCAAGTTGCCGGTTTCAGGAAGTTAAACAATGGGCCGACCCGCAGATCAACCCATAATTTTAATTATTTCAGTGCTGATTTAATTACTGCTGCGGCCTGCAAAACTGAAGTTTGTATAGCAGGCACTCCGGCGATTGGATTTAATAGGCCGTAATCATGGATCAGGCCACCATATCTGGTTAGCGTTACAGGAACTCCTGCCTCATCCAGTTTTCTGGCATAAGCTTCACCCTCATCTCTTAAAACATCATTTTCTGCGGTCTGAACCAGAGCAGGAGGTAAACCTTTTAGCCTTTCAGTATCAGCTTTGAGCGGAGCGGCATAAATCTCATTTCTTTTTGCCGTATCCGGCAGGTAGTTATCCCAGAACCATTTCATCATATTTCTGGTCAGGAATCTTCCTTCTGCGTAAGTATGATAAGAATCGGTATCAAAATCTGCATCGGTAACCGGCCATAATAATACCTGCAATTTAATCTCCGGACCCTTTTTATCTTTAGCCATTAAGGCGACGACAGTAGCCATATTTCCACCGACACTATTTCCTGCGATAGCCATATTTTTGCCGTCTACACCTATTTCTTTACCATTTTCTGCCAACCATTCAACTGTTGCATAGATTTCATTAATGGCAGTTGGATATTGCGCCTCAGGCGAGGGCGTATAGTCTGGGAAAACAGCTACTGCACCACTTTGAACGACCAGATCACGTACCAGTCTTCGATGGGTATCATAATCTCCGAGCACCCAGCCGCCACCATGAATAAAGACAAACACCGGGGCATTTTCGGCTACATCTTCTGGTTTGGTAATATGAATTTTCACGTCATATCCACCTTGAGAGATTGTGCGTTCCGATTCCACGATGTCCGAATAATCGAATCGTACCGATTTTTGCGCGCCAACCAGGACTTGCCGGGCATCTGCCGGACTTAATTCCTCCATAGGCTTACCGCCGGCAGAATTAAGACCTTTTAAAAAGGACCTTACCTCAGCAAAGATCTGTGGATCCTCTTCTGCCTTAAACTTTCTTTCCTGTGCCATAAAACTGTTTTTTATCAATGAAATATTAAATGATTGGTCTGTCCGCTTTATTGAATCCGTGGATTATTGAATAAGAGTAGCCTGCAGAACAATCTCAAAGCTGAAAGCCTGGCTAACCGGACATGTTTCTTCAGCTTGTTTAGCAATTTTCTGGAATTCTTCTTCTGTTATTCCGGGAACTTTGGCCTCAAGGACCAATAAAGACTGGGTAATTTTTCCATCCAGCAGGGTAACGGTAGATTCTGTTTTTAATTCATCAGGTACATAACCCGCCGTGGTAAGATCCAGACTTAATTTCATAGTAAAACAACCGGCATGGGCGGCAGCCAGCAGTTCTTCCGGGTTAGTACCGGTGCCTTCTGCAAAGCGGCTGTTAAATGAATATGGAGTTTGATTTAAGACGGTGCTTGCTGTTGTCAGATGTCCGTTTCCTTCTTTAATGGTGCCATTCCAGACGGCGTTTGCTTTACGTTTCATTCCTTTAAATTTTAAATGTTTTTTATAAAACAAAGGTAGGGTCGTAAGGTTCGCAGATAAACGTCGTTTCCTGCTTTTTTCTAAAAACATGTAAATATTTTCAATGTGCTGTAACGAAAGTTAGAGATGAGCTACTTATTGAGTATAAAAAATCTTTCAGGGCCCGAGAGTAAACCAACCTAAAATAAAAACAGAACATGAAAAAGACATTCAAAATATTCGCAGCAGGCATCGCACTAATTGGTTTATCTTTAGTAAACGGCCCTGCACAAGCACAGACTAAAAATAAAGCAGCTCTGGAACCTATTAAAGAGAAGGCTATGCTTTGGGAAATTAGCGGTAAAGGATTACAGAAGCCATCTTACCTTTTCGGCACTATTCATTTGATTTGCGCTGAGAACTTTGAAATTAAACCAGTAGTGGCAGAGAAAATCAAATCAAGCGACAGGCTGGTTATGGAGCTCGACTTCAGTAATAAAGAAACGCTTGCAGAATTACAGAAGGGTATGATGGGCGAGAAACCACTAAGCCAGACCTTGAGTGCCGCCGATTAACGGACTGTAGATTCCCTGGTGCAGCTTAAAGCAGGCGCGCCGCTTAAGAACTTTGATATGCTAACCTTGCAAACAGTTTCAAGTCTGCTTTTAGCTAAGGCAGCACCCTGTAAAGAGAGCAAATCCTTCGAATTCGAGTTTCTGAAGATTGCTGCGGACAATAAAATTGCAACCGGTCAGATCGAGCGTGTAACCGAGCAACTCGACTATCTCAAAAAAGCGTATTCGGACGAGCGTACTATTGCAGATTTCAAAAACTATGACCGGCTTACAAACATGTTAACAGCAATGGGCAAGAAGTATCAGGCGGGAGAATTGCAACAGGTCTATGATACGATAACAGCACCACAGTTTATGGATGAGACTGCCGTGAAATATATGTTGACGGAACGTAATCACAATTGGGCAGAGCGGATGCCGCAAATGATGGAAAAGGAAACAAACTTCTTTGCAGTAGGCGCGGCACATCTGCCTGGCGAAAACGGTATGATCCATTTGTTAAGAGCTAAAGGATATCAGGTTAAACCTATATTTAAATAGACATTGGAAACCCGGGAAAAAGAATTTCTTTCATTGATTGAGCAGCATAAAGGCATCATTCATAAGATCACCAAAATGTATATGGACGATCGGGATGATCAGCAGGACCTGTTTCAGGAAATCGTATACCAGCTTTGGAAATCATATGCAGCTTTCAAGGGCGATAGTAAATTTTCTACCTGGATGTATCGTGTAGCACTTAATACGGCGATTATCTTTCTTAGGAAAGAGAAAAAGAAACTAGATACCAGTGGCGAATTTCCCGAAAATATAGCGCAGGAAGAAGATCAGCATAACGAAAAAGAAGCCAGGCTTAAGCATTTCTATCAGGCAGTACAACAGCTGGAGAAAGTCGAGAAAGCGATTATCTTTTATCATCTGGAAGACTATTCCTCCCGGGAAATCGGTGAAAGTCTGGGTATAACAGAAGGAAACGTCCGGGTAAAACTAAACCGGGCAAAAAACAAAATTAAAGAACTGATAAAACTACAAGGATATGAATTTTGATGATTTTAAAACAGCCTGGAATGATGAGCAGGCAGCAGATATAAAAGTACCGGCAACAATAGAGAAATTAAAAACTGCACATATGCCGGTGGAACAGTTAAGAAGGAAAATGCATGGAGAATTTTATGTGCAGGTGATCTCTGTGATATTGATAGCCTTTATACCACAACTTCTAAATTTCAGTCAGTCATTGTACTTACCATTTTACGGTATGTATGCCGTATTCTTCAGTTTGTGTGCATATTACCTGGCCAAGCTAATTATTTTTTACAAAACATTGGATGTAAGTACATTAAGCACTAAAGATAGTCTGTATGAAACCTATTATAATCTTAAACTGAATATTGAAGTGTATAAATCATTTACCTATTCGCTGTCACCTTTTGCCCTGATTTTTGGTGCATTAGTTATTTTAAATGCAGGCGATGGTAAACTGATGAAAATGATTGTGGAACATGGCCTGAAAGATACACAGGTAATATGGGCAACCACGACCTTTATCGTTGTGATGGTCTCAGTTACCATTATTACAGAACTATATGTCTCTAAACAGTACGGACGCTACGCCAGTCAGCTTAAAACGCTGATTGACGAGCTGAAAGAAGTATAAATTTATTTTAGCGCCTTCCGCTGACGCCTTTTCCAGAACAGATACCATTGCTTATTTGCAGGATAGGAGCGGTGGCTGGTTCTGTTATTAAAGAAAATCGCTACCATCAATAAGATTAATGCACCTGAAAGTACAGGACTTAAAACGTACCAGTAACCCAGGCTTAAAACCTTTTCGGAACCAATATTGGCCAGCAGTGCAGTAGCACCACCCGGAGGATGCAGTGTTTTGGTTATTTGCATCAGCACAATTGATAAAGAAACCGATAACGCAGAAGCAAGCCATATCTCCCCCGGAATCAGCTTGTGGACAGTAACCCCGACTATTGCACAGAGCACATGTCCTCCGATAAAGTTGCGCGGTTGAGCGAGCGGACTGTTAATAATTCCGAAAATCAGGACTGCTGACGCACCGAATGAAGCAATCAGAAATAAGTTGTCATTTGCCGTGAAGTGGTCGCTGTGCAGCAGACTCAACAGACCGATTCCGCAGAATGAGCCTAAGAAAGTCCATAGGTGCTCTTTGAAATCAATTAATGTTTCCTTGTACAGAATGTAACGTGCCTTCCTGGCATGCCGGCGTATTTTTGTTCTCATCTTCGTGTTGCAAAGAAACGAAATAAGGGTAGGATTATCCGCTGATCATCATCATTTTTCACCTTAACGGACACGAAAAATGTAATTGCTTTAACAAGCTTTCGAATATTATGCATATTATTGAGTAAACCATTCCTAAGCTAACCAAATGTATAATCCTGAATCCAACCCTTTTGATAGGGAACGCCTCTTGTTGTGCAAAATCGTTTTAGGTGATCAAAGAGCCTTCACTGAGCTTTTTCATCAGCATCATGCCATGGTTTACAATTTTGCTTTCAGGCTATTAAAATCTCAGGATAAAGCTACTGAAGTCGTACAGATTATCTTTATCCGAATCTGGCAGGGCAGGGAAAGATTGGGGGAAGTAGAAAATTTCGGCGCTTATCTGAACAGGGCAGTCAGGAATGAAAGTTATACCGCACTCCGTACTATCGCAAAGCAACGGATTAGGGAAACAGAGCTTTCCGGAGAAGACCCTGCGAGTGAAGTCAGCACCGATGATAGAATTCTCTACGATGAATCTGTGAACCGTCTCAATACCATTGTGAATATGCTTCCGCCACAAAGGAAACTGGTTTACCAGTTATGCCATGAACAAGGTTTGAAATATCAGGAAGTAGCCGACCGGCTCAATATTTCTTCAGGAACCGTGCATAAGCATATGAAGCTTGCCTTGCAAACTATCCGTTCAAACTTTGGTGTGGCAGAGCAGGGAATTTTATTATTACTCCTTTACCGTTACTGGTAAACACTCCCGGTAAAAAATATTTTCATTTCCATTACCCCTGTTTACTTTTTGCTGCGTCAGTAGTGTGAACCAAATTCAAACTATATGAACGCCGAAAGGAAAGATTACTATCCTCTTTTCAAAAAATACCTGGATCAGACTGCCTCTGAAGCAGAAATCCTGGAATTTATGCGGTTTGCTTCCGACCCGGCAAATGAACTCCTCATCCACCATTTTCTGGTTGCGATACAAGATGAACAATACTCAGGACACGGTTTAAGTGAAATTCAGCAGGAAGAAATACTGCAGGAAATCTTCAGATCCGACAGCAACAGTCCCACTTTCAATGGGAAAACTATAAAACTTAAACGCTTAATAATCGGGATAGCAGCACTGCTTATACTAGCCGGAGGTTATTTATCACTAACCAATACTCCTTCCAGAAAAAACATCAGCTTTCAGCAATATACAGGTACCGTGGAACCGGGAACTAATCAGGCAACCCTAACTGTGGAGAACGGTAAGATCATCACACTGACGGAACTGCCCGAAGGAGAGTTTCTCCGGAATCAGAACCTTAAAATAAGAAAGCAGCAGGGCGGATTACTGGTTTATGTTCCGGTTGATGCCAGGCAATCAGAGAGAAAGATACCCGCCATACATACTTTAAAGACACCTGCCGGCGGAAAGTTTCAGCTGCAGTTACCCGATGGAACACGCGTTTGGCTTAATGCATCTACAACATTCAGCTTCCCGAGTTCATTTGTTCCGGGAGAACCAAGAAAGGTCAGCTTAGAGGGTGAGGCTTATTTCGAGGTGGCTTCATCCACAGGAAAAGCAGGAAAAGTCCCGTTTATAGTTAGCACCCAAAATCAAGAAGTGGAAGTGCTGGGTACCCATTTCAACATTCAGGCCTACACAGAAAACGATAAAACTTTAACCACACTGGCAGAGGGGAGTATCAGGATTCACCAGCAGAATCAGTCTTCCCGTAAGATTCGTCCCGGGGAACAGGCCACTGTGGGAAGAGGGGCGGCCCGTCAGCAGATCGAAATACATCAGGTTGATACCAGTATGGCACTCGCCTGGAAGAACGGTCTTTTTAAATTTAAAAATGCAGGGATCAAGCAGGTAATGCAAGAATTCTCAAGATGGTATGCAATCGATGTTGCCTATGAAGGTAAAATACCCGATCTGAAGTTTAACGGGGAAGTTTACAGGGATATGAATGCTACACAGGCACTCAGGCTGCTGAGTATGGCTAGTATAAACTTCAGGGTCGTTCAGTCTGTGCGTAATCCGGAAATCAAACGAATTATTATAACCGGATCTAGATAAACCAAATAATAACCAAATATAAATTATGAAGAGAATAGACACAAAGCCGCGCTAAGGCCGGGCCAGGGTAGCCAAAAAAAAACCGGACAATGTTCGAGCATTGTCCGGGAGTATGATTTGAGCTAACCCATCCAGAAGGATAAAACAGTATTGCCTATTACCCCAAATCAACCAAAAGTAGGAAACCTTACCATAGCATACAATAGCCTTAAACAGCTATTAGTATCAGGTTCCCTGCGCCCAAACCCATTGTTTTCTATGAAAAACCAAGCTTTCAAGCCGGGTAAAATACGACACCCGACTTTATCGAAATTGCTACTGCTCATGAAATTAACCACTTTATTTCTGCTTTTTGGCCTGCTTCAGGTCAGCGCGGCAGTTCGTGCACAGCGGATCTCGATCCGGCAAAAAAATCAGCCGCTTTCGCTTGCGCTGGAAGCTATTAAACAACAAACCGGATATGTTTTTCTCAGCAACAGCTTTGACACAGAGAAAGAATCCATCACAGTAAATGTTAAAGATGCAGGCCTGGATCAGGCGCTGAAGGCATGCCTTGGTGACCTGCCCGTAGACTACCATATTGTAGACCGGACAATTGTGCTCACCTTACGAAAAACAATCCCGCAGATTTCCGCGCAGCAGATCCTGCGTGGAATTGTGAAAGATGAAAAAGGAGTCACTATTCCCGGAGCGGGTATTAAGATCAAAGGAACGCTGCAGACGACGACAACAGACATTAACGGTGCGTTCAGCATTGATGTACCCTCGCCCCAGGCGGTGCTGATTATCAGTTATGTCGGTTACCAGAGCCAGGAGATAGTCGCCGGAAACCAAAAAGCGCTCACAGTAAACCTGGTGCCATCAGAGAATGCGCTGGAAGAAGTTGCTGTCGTTGGTTTTGGCACTCAGCGTAAAGTATCCTTAACCGGAGCACAGTCCACTATTGATGCGAAAGAACTGAAACTACCCGTTGCCAGCATTACACAGTCACTGGCCGGCCGTATCGCTGGAGTTGTAGGTGTGCAACGCAGCGGCGAGCCGGGCAGGAGCACTGCTGACATCTGGATCCGCGGAATCTCTACCTTCGGTGGAAATTCCAGTGCACCTCTTATTCTGGTAGATGGAGTCGAGCGGTCTATCGATAATATCGATCCGGAAGACATTGAATCATTTACCGTCCTTAAAGATGCATCCGGTACCGCGGTTTATGGTGTCAGGGGTGCAAATGGTGTCATCATTGTAAAGACTAAAGTAGGGAAAGTCGGTAAGCCCTCTATTTTTCTCGATTATAATGAAGGCTTCAGTACGTTTACCAGAAGACCGCAGATGGCAGACGGCGTCACCTATATGAATATGGCTAATGAGGCCACAGCTGGCAGGGGAATGGATCCAAAGTTCTCGCAGGAACTGATTCAGAAGACCGCTTCAAGAGAAGATCCGCTGCTGTATCCCAATGTAGACTGGATGAAAGAAATCTTCAACAGGTTTAGCCGCAACCGCAGGGCCAACCTGAATGCAAGCGGAGGAGTCGATAATGCACAGTACTATGTTTCCCTTGCATATTATAATGAAGATGGATTCCTTAAAACTGATGACCTTTCCCAGTATAATTCCAAGCTGGATTATAAACGCTATAATTTCACGAGTAACCTTAACCTGAAGCTAACCGGAACTACTAAAATGGATCTCGGGCTACAGGGCTTTGCATCCAATGGAAACTATCCCGGTGAGAAGACAGAAGATATTTTTGGTTCGGCAATGGATATCTCACCCGTAGAATATCCGGTTATGTATCCAGGCAATTTCATTCCGGGTAAGGCTTCCAACGGTGGCTTCAGGAACCCGTATGCAGACCTGACACGCAGAGGATACAGGACTGAATTTGATAACCAGTTGTATACCAATTTAAGAGTAACGCAAGACCTCAATTTCCTGACCGAGGGCCTTACTGCGACAGCAATGGTTGCTTTTGATGTCAAGAATAATAACTCTATCAAAAGATCAAAACGCGAAAGCACGTATTTCCCCGATACCAATAAACCCTATAATGAAGATGGAAGCCTGAACCTGGTACAGACATTTAACAGCGGTGGAAATTATCTGAGTTATGAACCATCCCGTGGAGGAAACAGAAAATTTTATACAGAAGGAGCAGTTAATTACGATCGCGCTTTTGGTAAGCACCGCTTTGGAGGTTTAATGTTGGGTTATACGCAGGACTATACCAATCCATTTGCTGGAGACTTTACCTCGTCCATTCCCGAAAGATTCGTTGGTTTGGCTACCCGGGCTACTTATTCTTATGATGACCGCTATTTCGGAGAATTCAATTTCGGGTACAACGGCTCCGAACTTTTTGCGCCAGAGAATAGATTTGGCTCCTTTCCAGCATTAGGTCTGGGCTGGGTAGCGTCCAATGAGAAGTTTTTTGAAGGGCTCAAGAAATCGATATCCTTTCTGAAATTCCGGTACTCCATTGGTACTACAGGAATTGGTAAAATTGCCAATGGAGATCTCGTCGGGCGGCGATTTGCCTACCTCACCTTACTTTCCGATAATGCCCCCGGCTATCAGTTGGGCAAGAACTTCAATAACAGCGGTGGAATTAATATTACCGACTACGGCGTGGAGATCAGATGGGCAGAATCAAGAAAGCAAGATCTGGGCATGGAGATCAGGACCCTTAATGACAACTTATACATTATGGTTGACCTGTTCCGCGAGAAAAGAACCGGAATCTTTCTGCAGCGCCAGTCTGTTCCCAGCTTTATAGGTTTGGTAAACTCGCCTTATGGGAATTTGGGTGTAGTGGATAACAGAGGTATTGATGCCACTGTAGAATACAATGTTAAGCTAGGATCTGTCGATCTCGGCATTCGTGGAAATGTCACGTACAATAAAGATAAACTCGTTAATGATGACCGCCCTGAACAAGCCTATCCCTGGATGAGCCATATTGGTGATAATATCCTGTCCCGTTACGGTTATATCGCCGAAAAACTATTTGATAGCCAGGAAGAGATTGATGCAAGCGCTGTACCCGGATCAAAGCAGCTTATTAAACCAGGAGATATCAAATATCAGGATCTCAATGGCGATGGACTGATCAATGATTACGATAAAACCCGTATCGGCCGTGGTGACGTACCCAATCTGATTATAGGCTTTGGCTTCACTGCCTCCTATAAAGGCTTCGCTTTGAGTACCCTTTTCCAGTCTATGCATAATTCAGATATCATGTTGGGTGGCTCGGCTATTTTCCCTTTCAATGGCGGTGGCGGGCTGAGCAATGCCTATAGCAATATCACTAACCGCTGGACAGAAGAGAACCCCAGTCAGGACGTCTTCTATCCCAGACTGGCTTATGGAGAAGACCAGAACTTTAACAATACGCAGGCAAGCTCCTGGTGGGTGAAAGACAATAGTTTTATACGTTTAAAAACCGCACAGTTAAGTTATAACCTGCCGCCCCGTTTTTCCGAGAAACTGAGACTGAAAAATGCGGCTGTTTATTTAATCGGGACCAATCTGCTCACCTTCAGCAAATTTAAATTATGGGATCCCGAACTGCAGACCTCCAATGGAAATAAATATCCGCTGACTGCCAATGTATCCTTAGGACTCAACATTAAATTTTAAAACCGGAAAACATGAAAAATGCTATATATATCACTTCAATTCTCGTGCTGATTCAATTCAGTTCCTGTAAAAAAGGATTTCTGGATCAGGTACCGAATGACCGGCTTACGCTTGATGAAACTTTTGCCAACCGTCAGACCTCAGAGAAATTTTTGAATAACATTTATAATAATATCCCCGATGAATTCGGGCAGCGCAATCCCGGTGGAGACCGTAATGCAGGATTATGGACTGCCGGATCAGATGAAGCAGAGTTCCTTTGGGGAGGTGTGCAGTCCAACAGCATGAACATTGGGAACTGGGATGCCACTTCTGGTTTTGTAAACGATTACTGGCGTAATTATTACCGCGGAATCCGGTCAGCAACCTTTTTTATGGCCAATATTGACAAGGTGCCTCAGATGTCACAAATGCTGAAAGACCAATATCGTGCAGAGGCCAGAGCACTGCGCGCTATGTTTTACTTCTACCTCGTGCGCTTATATGGCCCGGTTATTCTCATGGGAGATGAGATCATCGAACCCGATGCGCCTGCCTCAGACGTGCAGCTCGCCAGAAGTTCTATGGATGAGTGCATCGCCTATATTACTAAAGAACTCGAAGAAGTAGCAGTGCAACTCCCGGTCACGCCGGCTAACGACGACAGCTACGGAAGAATTACACAAGGAATAGCACTGGCCTTCCGCGCACAGGCACTTTTGCTGAATGCCAGTCCATTATTTAACGGCAATGCAGACTTTGCAGCTTTGCAGAACCGCGATGGAAAACAATTAATTAATTCCAGCTTTGATGCCGGTAAATGGGCCGCAGCGGCAGCAGCTTATAAAGCCTTTATCAGTAAATACGTCCCCGGTACATACGACCTGTTCCGTAAGAATGATGCCGATGGCAAATATGACCCTTACCTTTCCTGCAGAGATGTGTTTTTAACAGACTGGAATAAAGAAGTGATTCTGGCCAGACCGGAATCTTCCCTTTCAGCCAGACAATATGAGATGACCCCTTACCATAGCGGATATGCGCGTGACTTTAAAGGTTCCGGAGCATTAGGGGCCACACAAGGACAGGTAGATGCCTTCTTTACGGCCAATGGAAGAGATATTAATGATGCAGGCTCCGGTTATCTCGCTACAGGATTTGCAGAAAAGCCAACTAAATATACTAAGGCCGGAATTTACAATCAGTGGGTAGGGCGCGAACCAAGGTTCTATGTAAATATCACCTATAATGGGAGTACCTGGTTAAACACTAACGAAGGCGAGATTACTACCGAATTATATAATACCGGTAATTCAGGTAAAGCAACCGGTGGAAACGACTATTGCCCCACAGGTTATGTTGTCAGAAAGGCTATGGGTCTGGGCAATTGGGATGTCAGCAGACGACCCGTTATTTTGTACAGGCTGGCTAATATATTTCTGGACTATGCCGAAGCTATAAACGAAGCAGAACCAGGAAGCAGTGAAGCTATCAAATATGTAAACCTGATTCGTGAACGTGCTGGCATTCCTACTTACGGATCTGCAGATTTACCGGCACCAGGCGGACAAAGCCAGGTGCGTGACGCGATTCGCAAAGAACGCCGCTCGGAACTAGCATTTGAAAATGTCCGCTTCTTTGATACCCGCAGATGGAAAATAGCAGAACAGACAGACAATGGACCGATGAAAGGACTGGATATTGGTAAAAACCTGCCCGGTTTCCTGAATGTGGTTACTTTCGAGACACGCGTGTTTACTAAAAGACATTACCTGTTTCCAATTCCTTCAAATGATGTCAACGTAGACTCAGAATTAATACAAAATCCCGGATGGTAACAAAGAAAGCAATATTATTACTGGCCATTGGCCTGAGCAGTGCCGGTCTTTCGGCACAGCAAAAAAACCTCGTTCAGTATGTTAACACTTTACAGGGCACCAATTCCACGCATGAGCTCACCAGGGGTAATACCTATCCGACGACGGCATTACCTTTTGGCATGAACACCTGGACACCACAGACCGGTAAAAATGGAGATGGCTGGAAATACCAGTACCACAAAAAAACGATCAGAGGTTTTCAGCAGGCACATCAATGCAGTTCGTGGTCAAGAGATTACGCTGTATTCTCCTTAATGCCCGTGCTGGACAGTCTGGTTGTAGACGAAGACAAGCGGGCAACTGCCTTCAGTCATGATCAGGAAACCGGAAAGCCCGATTATTACCAGGTTAAATTTGCGAACCAGCTCCAGACAGAGATCGCGCCTACAGAGAGAGGAGCTCATCTGCGCTTCAGCTATCCGAAAGGTAAAAAGAGTTTTCTCGTATTAGACGGTTATACTAATTTAAGCGGTGTGCAGATAGATGTCGCTAAGCGCACCATTACAGGTTATGTAAATAATGGCGAAGGATTTAAGGAAGGGTTCCGGAACTTCTTTGTGATGCGCTTTGATCAGCCTTTTAAAGCTTATGGTACTTGGGAGAATAAGCAAAATACCATTCAAACCGGTAATCTCAGCGCAGAAGGGAAAGGTAAAGGAGCGTACCTCGAGTTTAAACCCGGTCTGAAAGTACAGGTTAAAGTCGCCTCTTCCTATATCAGTCCGGAACAAGCTGTGCTTAATCTGGAAACTGAACTCGGAAACGATAAACAACTCGAAGATACCAGGCGAAAGGCCGCTGCGGTGTGGAACGCCTCATTAGGTAAAATCGAAGTAGAAGGAGGAACGAAAGAAGATAAGGAAACTTTTTATTCCTGTTTTTTCCGTGCAAGCCTGTTCTCCCGCAAATTCTATGAGCTGGATAAAGATGGGAAGCCCTATTATTTCAGCCCTTATGACGGCAAGGTACATGAAGGCTATATGTACACAGACACTGGGTTTTGGGATACCTTCAGGGCACAATTCCCGCTAAATACGATTATGCATCCCGAAATGCACGGACGCTATATGCAGGGACTTATTTCTGCCTGGGAACAGTGTGGCTGGCTGCCATCCTGGTCTTTCCCGAGTGAAGCCGGCAGTATGATCGGGAATCACGCAATTTCTCTGCTAACAGATGCCTGGGCAAAAGGCATCAGGACATTTGATCCGCAGCAAGCACTAAAAGCTTATTTACATGAAGCAACCAATAAAGGGCCATGGGGGCCTGCGAACGGACGGGATGGCTGGAAGGATTATTATCAGTTAGGTTATGTCCCTTATCCTGAAGTCCGCGAGGCGACTGCTAAAACGCTAGAATACAGTTATGACGATTTCTGCGGTTTTCAGCTTGCGGAGATGACCGGTCAGACATTTTACTCGGATATCTTCAAAAAAACAGTCTATAACTATAAAAATGTAATGGATCCTCAAACCAAATTTATGCGTGGGCGAGATCGTCAGGGGAAATGGAATGCCTCATTTGACCCCTATGAATGGGGTGGGCCTTTTACCGAAGGCAATGCCTGGCACTGGCAGTGGTCTGTATTTCATGACGTTCAGGGCCTTATCGACCTGATGGGCGGAGATGAAGCCTTTAATACCCGTATGGATTCCGTATTTACTGCACCAAATACAGTTAATGTGGGCAGTTACGGCGGTATGATTCATGAGATGACCGAAATGGTTATGGCAGATATGGGGCAGTATGCACACGGTAACCAGCCCATTCAGCATATGCCATATTTATACACTTACTCCGGTCAGCCCTGGAAAACACAGTATCAGGTCAGGAATATCATGTCCAAACTTTACAATGCCACCGAGAACGGTTATCCCGGAGATGAAGATCAGGGCCAGACCTCGTCCTGGTACGTATTGAGTGCATTAGGCTTTTACAGCGTCACGCCCGGAACAGATCAGTATGTTTTAGGCAGTCCGGCATTTAAAAAGATTACTATTAACTTAGAGAACGGTAAACAGTTTGTTATTCAGGCAGATGGAAATGATGCAGAACATGTATATATCAAATCTGCGACGCTGAATGGCAAACCTTATGCAGCTAACTACGTTAAACATAGCGATATTACCAATGGTGGTTTGCTCCGTTTGGAAATGTCTGCTTCGCCTGAGAAACAGCGAGGTACAAAACTCGCAGACCGGCCATTTTCGCTAAGTACAAAACCGTAAATCATATAAAAATTAAATTACAGATACTTCATGAGAAAGCTATTCCTTTTACTAACCTGCCTCATTCTGAGCAGCAGGCTTTCAGCTCAGCAGACAGACCGCGCACCAGCTTATCCGCTGATTACCCACCATTCCAATTTTAGTATCTGGTCTTTTACCGATCAGCTGAACGCTTCAGTAACCAAACACTGGACGGGGAAAGAGCAGGCATTGTCCGGTATCTTAAAAGTCGATAATAAATCCTACCGCTTCCTGGGTAAACAAACCTTACAATATGAGCCGCTGCTGAATCTGGATAAGACCCCAGACGCGGCTTTCCGTTATACCTTTGAGCATCAGGAGTCCGGCTGGTATACAAATGATTTTGATGATCAGGATTGGAATGCAGGCATAGCCCCCTTTGGAGATGACCCTGTCAAAGCTAAAACCAGCTGGGATATGGACGAAATCTATCTGCGTAAGACTATCGAAATTGCCGATGTTCCAGAGCAGGATCTATTTCTGAAAATCAGTCATGACGATAATATAATTGTCTACCTGAATGGCGAGCAGATCTTTAAGAAAGATGGGTGGGAAGATGATTATATCTATGTCCCCCTGAAAAAGTCTGTATTGAAAAAAGGAAAGAATTTACTGTCCATGCAGGTGAAAAATACTGCTGGCGGCAGACATATAGACGCCGCACTCGTAACCAGCATACCACAGAAAAGCGGCGAATTAATTGCAAGACAGACATCAGTCAAAGTAGAAGCTACCAGAACCATTTATAACTTTACCTGTGGTGGGGTTAACCTCGAAGTCACTTTTCTCTCGCCTTTATTACTAAACAGCCTGGAATTAACTGAGCGGCCGGTAAGTTATATCAATTATATGGTACGTGCTACCGATGGCAGAAAGCATCAGGTCAATGTCGTATTTACAGCTTCATCAGATCTGGCCGTGAATACGCCCGATCAGGCCGTGTCTGCCTGGAAAGGTAAAGCAACTGGCATCTCTTATCTGAAAACCGGTACTGTAGCACAGCCCATGCTTCAAAAGTCCGGGGACAATGTCAGGATAGACTGGGGTTACCTGTATGTAGCCGTTCCGGAAAAGTATAAGGCTGTACAGACCTTAAACAGTTTGCCGGCCGGTCAGCTGAAATTGCTGAACAAAAAATCGGTTAACCTAAATACCAATATCAATTTTGGCCTGATAGGTGTTGCTCCGGTCGAAAAACACATCATGCTCGGTTATGATGATATCAACCCAATTCAGTATTTCAAGCAGAATCTTAAGCCGCTCTGGAAGAAAAAGCCGGCACAGACTTTCATCACGCAGCTGCAGCTTGCAGAAAACCAGTATGAAAAGGTACGCGCGCAAAGCGTCGCTTTCGACAAGGAGCTTTATGCCAAAGCTGTGAAAGCAGGCGGAGAGAAATATGCCGCGATCTGTAAACTCGCATACAGACAAAGCATTGCTGCGCACCGTCTGGTTCGTTCCCCTCAGGGAGAATTGTTGTTTATGTCCAAAGAGAATTTTAGCAACGGATCCATTAATACGGTGGACATTACTTATCCCTCTGCACCGCAATACCTGTTATATAACCCCGATCTGCTAAAAGGAATGATGAACGGTATTTTCTACTATAGTGAAAGCGGTAAGTGGGCAAAACCATACCCTGCACATGATCTGGGTACCTATCCACTTGCGAATGGCCAGACTTACGGAGAAGATATGCCTGTAGAAGAAGCCGGTAATATGCTCATTTTAACTGCAGCGATTGCCAAAGCAGAAGGCAATGCCGCTTATGCAGAAAAACATTGGAAAATCTTAACAACCTGGACGGACTATCTCGTTAAAGAAGGCTTCGACCCCGATAACCAGCTTTGTACAGACGATTTCGCCGGTCACCTTGCACACAATACCAACCTTTCAATAAAAGCTATCGTTGCTATCGGCGGTTATGCACAGCTTGCCGAAAAATTAGGTAAGACAGCAGAAGCGGCCAAATACCGTCAGGCGGCGCAGGAAATGGCAGATAAATGGGTTAAACAAGCAGATGCAGGAGATCATTATGCCCTGGTATTTGATGATAAGAATACCTGGAGTCAGAAGTATAATCTGGTATGGGATAAATTATTGGGGTTAAATCTTTTCCCGAAGGAAGTATACAAAAAAGAAGTGGCCTGGTATCTGAAGAAGGGTAATAAATTCGGGATCCCGCTCGACAGCCGCAAGACCTATACAAAATCAGACTGGATCGTCTGGACAGCTACACTGACAGATGACCGGAAAGATTTTGAAAAGCTGGTTAACCCGGTTTACCGGTTCGCCACCGAAAGCGAAAGCCGTGTACCACTTAGTGACTGGTATGAGACTACTAATGGAGAAGTCATGAATTTCCGCGCCAGAAGTGTCGTGGGAGGGTTCTTTATCAAGATGCTTGCCGATAATTGGGGGGTTAAGTAAGCAGCAAAAAGGGCTTCCGGTTTTCCGGAAGCCCTTCAGCTAAATTTAATATAAAAACGGGTACTTAGTAGCCCGGGTTTTGCTTAAGGTTCTCATTCATATCGCGCTGTTGCTGCGGAATAGGGAATAAGTTACGATTAGCAGCCGATGGGTTATGGTCCCACCATTTTTCAGTAGTAAACTTACCGAAACGGATCAGGTCATTTCTTCTGAAGCCTTCAAAGATAAACTCGCGGCCACGTTCTGCAAGCAGCTCATTCATAGTCAGGCTAGATATAGTATAAGCATGTGAAGCCCAGCTATCAGTTTTATAAGCACGCTTTTTAACCGTATTGATTAATTCCACTGCCTCTGCTGTTGCGGTACCACCACTTTTACGCATGATTGCTTCTGCTTTTGCAAAATAGATCCAGCTTAAACGGTAGATGTTCCAGTCATTACTGTTGTATTTAGGATCAGCAGCTGGAGCAGATGGCCCCGGATCTGTGTTTCCCAATTTATATTTGTTAAAACGGATACCGGAATTCTCTTCTCCCTCACTCATGTTGGAAACTTTAGAACCTGTAGAATTACGTTGAATTTCATCTACAAACACTAAAGGCTTATCTAAGTATTCCTCAGAGCCCGTTACCGGTGTTTTGCCATCTTTAAACTGCACCATAGGACCTGCAAGGAACCAGCCTGTTTTACGCTCATCATCTGCATCATAGGTTGTGAACACACCCGGAATCAACACAATACCATTGTTTCCGTCGCGGCCACCACCATAAATTGCACGTTGTTTAAAATGATAGAATTCTCCTGGGAAAGGAGGTTCTGTTTGTGCAACTTGATAGTCACGTACCAAAGAGAAAATGACCTCTTTAGATAAATCATTAGTTGTTTTATATTGATCCGTAATGTTATTATCCAATGCCATTGCACCATTTTGGCCACCTGCAGCACCGCTGATCAACTGATTTGCGGCAGCAATACAGTCGTCCCAACGCGGCTCACCACTCCAAACTTCGGCGTTCAGATATAATTCAACCAGCATTGCATAAGCGCCTGCTTTGGTCATTCTACCAGTCATGTTTTTAGACAGGGCAGGAACCTTATCAATATTTTCTTTAATCTCTTTTTCAATAAAATTAAAGACCTCTTTACGTGGAAGAGTTTCCGGTTTTGCAGGAATACCTACTTGTGTAACCACTGGAATGTTACCGAACATATCCATCAGTTTCAAGTAATGGAATGCGCGGAATAATCTCAGCTCAGCAAGGTAAGCCTGCTTATTTTCTTCCGTAATCCCCATAGCGGTAGCGTCTCTTTTCTCAAGATTCCCGATAGGATCATTACAAAGACCCATTCCCCAATACATTAGGTTCCAGGCATTATTTAGTCCCGATTCATCTACAGTCCAGGTATGGTAATGTAATCTTTTCCATTTACCACCATCTTCACCATGACGGCCTTTTGTCGGCCAGGCCAGCTGATCTGCAGAAAGTTCTGCCGGTCTCCACCATCCATCCTGTCCTGCAGGAGTAGCCCATGCACCAGCATGCGTATAAGGACGGAGCACTGCAGAAAGCACTTCAGTTTCGTTATTATAAAAGTCATCCGATACAATTTTATCGTACGCATTCTCGTCTAGTTTAGTACACCCGTTTGCCAGGCTTAATACAGCAACCAGACCTGTATAAAGTATTGATTTCTTTATCATTATTTCTTTAATTAAAATCCAACGTTAAGACCAACCAGGAAAGAGCGGGTTCTCGGATACATGTTTCTTAGATCCACACCAGGGCCTAAACCTGTATCTGAAATCAGGTCAGGGTCATTTCCAGAGTATCCTGTAATTGTCGCCAGGTTTTGTCCTGAAACATAAACTCTTGCATTGCGGAACCAGGTAGATTTAGATTTGATATTATAACCCAGTGTAACTTCGTCAAGTTTAACATTTGTACCACTTTCCAGATAGTAATCAGAATACATATAAGTATCATTGATACCAGAATATTTACCAAACGTCTCTTTTAATAAGTTACCGCTCCAGGTTTTGTTTCCATAAGTCAACGCTGTTGTATTTAAGATTTTATAATCGAATTTACCACGTAAGAAGATGCGCAGATCGAAGTCTTTGTAAGTAAAGTTATTCGTCCATGACAGGTAATATTTAGGTGTTGCCCTGCCCAGTGGTGCAAGGTCAGACAGATTCTTATCATAAGAAACATTAATCTTATCATTCGTCACTGCTTCACCATTACGGTTGTAGAATAACCATTTACCTTCCGGTGTAAATCCAGCAAATCTTTTTCCGAAGAATGTACCTACTTCACCACCTTCATAAGTTGTAATAGCTCTGCCCAAATCACCTGCGCCACCTATGTCGCCAAATGTTTTGTAAAGAACTTTATATTGGTCGTTTGAATAAGAATCCAGCGTATTTTTAATTGTGCTCGCTGTTGCATCCATGCTCCATGAGAAGTCTGTGCTCTTAACAGCAGCATAACTTAATGCCAGTTCAATACCTTTTGAGGAAATAGTTCCGACGTTTGCGAAAATCGTGTTTCTCACGAAAGGAGGCTGCGGAGATGTATAGGTATCCAGCAGATCTTTGGTTGTTCTTTTAAATACGTCGATGGAACCTGATAAACGGTTTTCTGCTAATCTGAAATCTAAACCAACGTTTAGCTCTCTTTTAGTTTCCCATTTCAGGTCTGGGTTAGGGTTACGGTCAGGACCGTAAGTCTCGTAATAATTTCCGTCCGGGAACAGGTATTTTCCACCGCCACCCAGGGTAACTCTTGATACGTTGTTATCATTTGGTGTATTACCTGTAACACCGTAACCTGCTCTTAATTTCAGGTAATTAACGAATTTAATATCCTTCATGAAGCTCTCTTCAGAAATATTCCATCCTACAGATACAGCCGGGAAATTACCCCATCTGTTGTTGGCACCGAATTTAGATGAACCTTCACGTCTTAAGATAAATTGTAAGAGATATTTATTGTCCAATGCATAGTTTACACGACCAAAGAAGGCAACTAAAGTATTATCTTCTTTGAAGCTTTCCATTCTGGCTTTACCCAAACCTAGTGCACGACCTTCCTGAATACGATCTTCATGGAAGATATCATTAATGAAACCACGGTTCTCCATTAACGAACCTTCTCTGATGTTATAGCGGTAACTGTAACCTGCGATAGCTGTCAGACTGTGCTTTTCTTCAAAAGTTTTCTGATACTGTAAAGTCGGTTCGAAAGCATATTTTTGCTCGAGCTCCATTCCTCTAGCAGCAAAACCCCCACCACGGAAGTCGGCATTTTCCTGAGAATCTTCACTTGCTTTAACCCTGTAGGCTCCGTCATTGTTATTATTCCGGGTAACCGATCCAAAAACAGAAGCTTTTAAGCCATCGATAATCTCCAGATCCACTTTACCGTCTGCAGAAGTCGTCTGTTGCTTACGATATTTGGTTTCCTGTGCCAGACGTGCAAAATAATTGGTGCTTGTCAGGTCAAACCGGTAAGAACCATCCGGGTTGAAATTAGATAACGTTGGGTTTTTAGCCATTTCACTTTCCCATGATCGTACTGCATCCAGGTCTCCATCTCCACCCAGTAGGTTGGATTTGTTAATATTCGTCGCCAGGTTTAATTGCACATTCAGACGATCATTCAGACCTTTCTGATTCACATTTAAACGCAATGTATATTCTTCACGTCCGTTTTCTTTAGCTATACCTTCCAGGTTTCTGTAATTCACACTGGCACGGTAAGTTGTTTTGTCTGTACCACCGGAAAGCGAAAGATTATGGTTCATGGACAGGTTATCATGGTTAATCAGATCATCATAAAAATCTGTGTTATTACCATAATCCTGCTGTCTCAATTCGCCGGAAGCTATTTTCTGACGGTATTCATCTGCCGTTAAAAACTTTTGTCTGTTTTGTACATACTCCTTACGGAAATAAGTGCTGTAATCAAATGTTGGAGGTCCGGCCTTACCTTTTTTCGTGGTAATCAGAATTACACCCGCGTTGGCACTTGTACCATAGATCGCAGCACCTGAACCATCTTTCAAGACATCAATCGATTCAATATCATCTTGTTGCAACAGATCTGGGTTACCACCTGGAATACCGTCAATTACATACAATGGTGCAGAAGCTCCCTGTACAGAAACTGCTCCCCTTAACTGGGTAGCCACTCCTGAATTTGGGTTTGAGCCACCTCTTCTTGTTAATTGCAGACCGGCAACCTTACCCTGAATCAGATCCAGTGGGTTACGGGATCCACCACGATTAAACTTTTCTGCACTAACGTGGGTAACTGCAGAAGTCACTTCTTTACTGGAAAGTGTTCCGTAACCAACACTCACGATTTCTACGTTCTCTAAAGTTGTACTGCTTGGTTTTAACTGTACATCTATAGTTGTTTTAGTGCCTACAGGTGCTTCCTGAGCCTCGTATCCGATAAAGTTAAATACTAAAATTGCAGCCGAAGTCGGAACTTTAATACTGTAGTTACCTTTGCTGTCTGTAGAGACTACGGTTTGGGTACCTTTAACCTTAACACTTACACCCGGCAGGCCTAAACCTGTCTCATCTTTTACTGTACCCTGGATGGTTAGTTCCTGGCGATAAGGCATGATGCCTGTTTGTGCTTGCTTTACAGTGAGTTATGATCGTTTTAAAAAAACTGTTATTTACCATCCTGTTTTTACCATTTTTACCCAATCTGCTGTGCGATAACTAGTTTTTGTATGGCGCTTTCTTCGGTAAACTCCGTCACCTTCAATAGACCCGTACAGGTTCGTATTCCCCTCAATACTCAGGTACCAGTCACCTTGAATTCTTTCAATTATACCGGCATGTGCAATCCGTTTTTTCTGCGGAATATAGATGCCAAATACCTGTGCCGCTTTTAACTTAGACGTTAAACGAGAGGCCGGAAACAGTGAAGGCGACCATCCGGTTATCGGCTCATGAAAACCTTCCTGACGGAATATCCAGCTGATAAAAGCAGCGCACCAGGGTTGTCCCTTTTTTAGCCCCGCTACCGCTAGATATTCCTCCACTCTTGGGCCATCATTTTTGCCTGTTAGCTCTCTGACACCGAGTTCTGCGCGGGCGATTTTAAGGATTGCGGCCCTGCAGTTATCCTCGGTGGCCGCATCAGCAGTGTAAATTTCTGCCTGTTCCTTTAACAAATTGCCACCAGGCATATTGATGCTGTTAGCAAGAGTAAAGCAAAAGAGGCCCAATAGAAGCTGATTTGTTGCCATAATGTGAGGGTTTTAAAATGTAAAGCCAGTTGATGCGGAGTTGGCATAGTTTTGCTGCTCCAGAGATATTGCATTAGCCACCAGCAGATAAGTAGTATTAGCAAGAAAGTAATCAGGCTGAGAATAATCAGCAGCCATACAGACTGGTCTACAGACGCAGCTGTTTCATCCAGCCGGTGCAGCCATTCCGGTGCGAAGATCCAGATGGTTAACAGCAGAAGCAGCAACCTGATTACCGGGTGAATAGATTGCTGGAGTTTAAGAGAAAAGCCCTGTTTTTTGAGACTTAGCGGAAGAATTATGGGATTCTTATTAAATAATATAGACATGTGAATCTTCTTTAAGAGAAATGTGAAATAAACATTAAAGAACCCCGGCCAGGCGATCCGGCCGGGGTTTGGGATTTTAATCTATAATCAGATGTTTGCCCAGGTAAGTACTTCTCGAAGCAGACTTACCATCTTCGGCTACGAGCATGAGCCATGCATGAACCTCATGACCTGTATAGGAATAAGGAAGGCGAAGCGTAGCCGTCAGATCTTCCCTTTTGGCTACAGACTGATGAGTCAATGAAGATCCATCTTCAGGATTGTAGACCATCATGCAGATGGTATCTTCCGGCTTCGTTCCCCGGGCATCAATCTCGTTGATAGACCAGTCTACTTTTAAAGCAGCCTCTGCAGGAACACTTTCTGCGAGCGGGTTAAATACACCGTTGAGTTTACCATTTCCCAATAGAACCTTTGCGAAATCAATCACATAGGCCGGAGCAATTCCGCCGATCGCATTTCTAATGTTCAGGCTTGTAGCGACATTTCTCGCAGACAGGTTTCCGGTTAAAGCCGGAAAGCCAAGATTTATAGCTTCTGCAAATTTCCCGAGAAACGCAGTCATCAGACCGAATTTAGAGCGTTGCCTGGCCTGTGGCTCTGTAGGACTCTTTCCCGATTTTTTTGGAGCACTGCGGCCGACTGTTAATTTTCTCCATTTTGCGATCACAACCTGACCGATTTTACCACTGAAGTCACCTATCTGACCTGGTTTAATTTTTGACATAATTTTAAATGTTTAATGATGAATAATAAATCAAGCCTGTTTGGCTACCGGTAGCTTCCGACTCGTTAAACGAATGTATGTCAGTGTATTTTAATAACCTATAAATCAGGATGTTGTGTCCTTGTTTGTCTGGTGGTGTCCAGCTTTGTCCGTGAAATAGGCGAAAGAATCAATTTTGTATTGAAATTATGAACTCGTATCTGATGAGTAATACGGAATTAGGATAACCTCTGGAGGTCGATGATCTTTTAAAGATGAGGCTAGCAGAATTAGCTAGAATGGGAAAGTATCTATAATTGTAAATTAGTGTTAGATTTAGATTAATTATAATTACATTTTAATTAAAATTAGTTTATTCCTATGAAACGGATCAATAATTATCGCTCTTGGTTTAATTTGCTATTCTTAACTACATTTTTAGCTTTCGGATGTAAAAAAGATCAATCAATAAATGAGTTAAAACAGAAGTATAATGGCAAATATGCAATTGTGAGTGCAACTGTAGACAAACAGGTGGATGTTAACTTTGACGGCGTTGCAAATACTGAGCTGTTAAAAGAGATAACAACATTAAAAGATTCTTATCTTGAATTAATTATCCGTGATAACGTAAAATCGTATGTTTTCTCACAGTTTTGGCAGAATCAATATTTCGATAGTGTAGATGGTAAAATGCCAAGCGTTTACGATCCCAGTATTATCGTCAACTATGTAAATCAGGCTACAGTGTCTTCTTTTACTATAAATCCAGAACAATCAAAGCTAATATTGACTAGGGAAAATATAGATTCATCCTTCCCATTGCCGGATTCGGTAGAGATTTTACCCAATCAGAATATAAAAGTAAGGACCTCCAAATCTTTGTATACAAGTTCTGGCTGGCAAAAAGTAGCTTTAACGGTAGTATATGAAAGGTTTATTGATCAAATTTAAGATAGATGATTTAAATCTTTGGTTTAACAAATGATGTCAGCGAAAAATAGGCTGGAAGAAGAAACTGTCTGGCTTGCTCAAGCACAGATGGCCAAACTATTTGGAAAAGGTAGAACAACTATTACCAAACACATCAAAAACATTTTTGAAGAAGCAGAATTGAAGAAAAAGTGGTATGTCGGGATTTCCGACACACCAGTCCGCACGGTGCTATAGAAGGAAAAACGCAAGAAAAATCCGTAAAACATTACAACCTTAATGTCATCATTTCAGTAGGTTATCGGGTAAAATCACAGCAAGCAGATAATCATAAGTTTTTCTGCTCTTCTTAATCTGACGTATGAAGAGGAAATTAACTTTACCAAGAAAAGGTGATATCCTCTAAGTTAGATAAATTATTAAAAATAAATGTTTTATAGACATTCGCCACCTTTTTTCTATGCTTTTGCGTATTAGATACAGCTCTGAGCATAGCGATAACATCAAAAGACGCATTCTTGAAGTTCAAATCTAGTTTCTCCTCATCTGCATGCAGATCTTTGTGAAATTGATCGGCGAATGATCGCGACATAAAAACAACGCCAGTAAAATCAAGTTCAATTTTATTATTCTCCTTAATTCCTCTCAGAAAGTTCACTAGTCTAGTAGCTGCTTCGCGAGAATCTAACGTGGGAGGTAGTATTTCTGTAATTTTAATTTCTGAAGTAAACATGGTGGTTTTCCTTTCTTTTTTTGGTGTGCAAAGACAGATAAAATGGACTGGTAAATTTTGCGTCTTTATAATCCAATACAATTTTCTCTGTTTTATTTGCTTGAGATAATGTATTCATCAATTGTAAAACATGTTTTATTGGATCTCCAAAATTATCAGGTAGGCGTTGTCGTAATTCAATTAATTGCATCAGTTACAACATAGAAATCTTTTGTATATCTTGAACTGCCTCATGTGTCATTAAACGGTTAATATCCATCACTTTGATTGTACAAAAAATGGTTAGCCTAACTAATTAATTATCAACAGGGGGCTTTTGAATTTTGTTGTTTCAGAAATACAGGATCAGTCACCAGCAAAAAAGTCGCGGGCAATTCCACCAATCCATTTTTAATGTTCAAGATGAGTAAAACTACGCAGTTAGTGGGGGCAGCTGGGTAACCTGACCGCTCAGGTGATCTCGGGCGTAACTAATCTCTGTTCAAGCTTAATTCTAAGTTCCTCTAGCTGAAAAGGTTTTTGCAGATAATCATTCATTCCGGCACTTATTACGCGCTTTTGCACTTGATCGGAAACTGAAGCTGTTAAAGCAATAATATAAACAGTGGCTTTTAACGGATTTGTTAATTTTCTGATCTCCTGAGTTGCCTGTACTCCATCCATTACAGGCATATGCATATCCATTAATACCACATCATAATCGTTGGTCGCCAGCAAGTCAAGTACTTCAGCTCCGTTTTCTGCAATGTCGGCAGAAATATTCCAGCGTTTGAACAGCTGTTTCATAAAGTAAATATTCATCATGTTGTCCTCTGCTAACAAGATGCGCAGGCTACTCAAAGATATTTCAGCGGCCTCGGGAGCAGAGCCTTGCGTGTCAGGCAATTTTTGCTTGTCCAGCTGTAACCGGATACTGAAATGAAATTTCGTTCCTTTACCCAACTGGCTCTCTGCCCATATCTGACTTCCAAACATCTCCACTAACTGCTTAACTATAGCCAGTCCTAATCCTGTCCCACCAAACTTGCGGGTAGTGCTCGCTGTAGCTTGTTGAAAAGGTTCGAATACAAGCTTTAACTGATCGTCTGAAATTCCAATCCCTGTATCAGTCACATTAAATCTAACTGTCATATACGAAGCGTCACTTTGCTCGACTTCGGTACTTAAGGTAACTTCACCATGCTCTGTAAACTTTACAGCATTACCAATCAGGTTGTAAAGGACCTGACTAAGGCGTGTGGGGTCACTTATGAAGTTTTTACCTTTAATCTGGTTATTCACAGACAAGTTAAATTTCAATCCTTTCTCCTGTGCATTGAACTCCATCCCTTTAGCAATACCATTTAAAAGCAACTCCAATGAAAAAGAAGTGGACTCTAGTTCCAGTTTTCCCGATTGCATTTTATTAATATCGAGGATATTATTGATCAGTGTTAAAAGGCTTTCCGCAGAAAATTTAAGTACGTCAAGCTGCTCTCTTTGCTGGACATTAGTATAGTCACTTTTTAAAAGGCCGGCTATACCAATCACCGAATTTAAAGGAGTCCGCAGTTCATGAGACATTGTCGATAAGAAGTTGCTTTTGGCGTCGGCCGCCTCTGCAAGCTGTACATTCAAGAGTTTGCTTGCCCTCATATTTTCATAAAGAACCCCGTAGAAATAAAAACATGAAAGCAGGATCACCAACCAGTTAACCGAAATATAGAGATCACTTAAATTTTGCGGTAACGGCTGTAGCCCGGCGAATTTTGAAGGAATATAGTGAACAAGGATCACCGAGGCAGCAGATATTAATGTGTAAAAGGTACCCCATTTTTTACCTAGTCCAAAAAATGAAGAAAGGATAACCATAAAAATAGCTTGCATCGCAACGATGTCCGGTCCGACAGATGGAGTAAATACGCGATAGTAAACGTGAGCGATGGTAGCAATCACTGCATAATGTATTCCCCAGGGTACAATTCGGGGGAACTTTCGCAGGAGAAGAATGATCAATGCCGATGAAACCATTAGGCGTATCGCACGGCCACTGCCATTGTTAGCATGGTTAATTACAGCGTCATAAAGATATAAGCCTCCCTTGATAATGTTGGCGCAGAGCATCAGGGTAAATAATCGTAACTGAGCACGAAGAAGAGAGGTGTCGCTTAAAGCACTACTCATATATTTATAGCGCCGAAATATCTTCTTTTTCATGTATAAACAAATAGTGTACGATTATGACGTTCCAGAATTTGCAAAGTTAGGTAAATAGGATCTAAATACACCTGCCGCAAAATCACTGCACAACAAGGCAAACGCGATAGATAGGAAAATTAGTATGTAGGCGTAATCATTGTGTTGGAAGCAATTTTTATCATTTCGTCTAGTTCCTGAACACTAGTTTGCAGCATTTTGAATAAATCCCGGCTTTCTTCCGTTAGTTCTTCGTATTCCAATAGTTGCGTTAAGCCTATTATGTTTGCGAGTGGTTTCCGTATCATGTGAGAATGACTGTAGGCCAAATTAGTGAACAGCTGCCTGTTTTCAGCCAGTGTTTTATGAGCGCTCGTGAGGCTGAGACTGAGAGAAGAATAGTTGGCAATCTGGAGCATTTTCTGCTTGTGGATATTTGTACATGAACCAAACCAAGATTCTATTTTCCCTTCTTCATTAAAATAAGGTATTATAGAAACAAAAAACCATTCTTCTTTTTGACTTATGCCCTTCAGCCTGATTTCCCTCTCAAAAATTTTCCCTTTCTCCAGAGAAGATTTCCATACTTCGTGACATTTGGCCCGGTCTGCCTCTGCTACACCACCAAATTCAGTATAGAAGCTCATTGGCTGCTCACCAAAATAATCTTTCACTTTTTCATTAACAAAAATACACTCACCATCAGCAGAAATCGTCCAGATCTGGTTTGGAAGCCTATTGGACAGTATTTCATGATTTTCCCTGCCCGTTATTTTTGTGATGCTAGCGTTGATTAAGATCAAACCTCCCGACTCATCTTTATAGCTCACTGCATTAAACAAGGTGTTAACTTCTCCATTTGAAGAATTAAAAGTAAGACTGACTTCATTGGCCTCACAATTTATATCGAGGATAGGAATGATTACCCGATCATAATAAAGTTGTGAAGCTTGGTTGAGAATAGACCTGAAGTTTAATTTACAAATGTCTTCGTTGCTAATGTTCATCCATTTGCAGAAGTTCTCATTTACGCGTAAAATACTGCCATCAGGGTGGTAAGAGATGAATCCACCCGGCAGTTGGTCATATAGGAAGTCCGTTTTAAGATATTTGCTAAGCGTATCCGTATTCATTAATCCTTTTGCATAAATTTTCGTTAAAAACTTCTTCGGATAAATCAAATTCGGACGGCAACTTTAACAAGTAGCATAATATCCTAATATTTAATTGGGGAAAGACGTTGTTTACGAAAAAGCAAAAATAAAGCCAAATAACGCTTTTTTTTAATTTTTTTTCAATAAAATCCCATGATATATTAAAACATAAATTATTCATTATTAGATTATCATGATGCTGGTATCATGCAAAACTTCATTTTAAATTTAAAGACCTGACGCTGAATTGGCCAGGTCTTGGTAAAATCTTAAAATTCTGCCGGTACAGACTTCAGCTTGTATATTTCATGTTTGCTGTAGTAGGGTATATTGGCAATTATCACCTGACGGACCAGTCCTGCTCTTACATACCTGCGGATAGTTCTCGGGTCTTTACGGAGCAGGTGTGCAGCTTCTTTCTGGCTCAGCAATTCATCTGTAGGGTCATATGCAGGTTGTAGATTCTGGTTAATAATCTGCTGTTCGGCCAGTTCGATCAGATAATAGATCAGGTCGGTGAACCTATTAATTTTCATAATAATTGCTTTTATAGTCATGTTTAGGGTTTTTAGTGGTAATCTGGTTAGGGGGTTAAAGGAGTTTGCCAATCGAACTGCCCTAAATAAGTGCTGTTTGAAATGGAGCCATGATCCGCAGATATGAAAGACATATAAGTATGTACTTCTGTAAGATTAACAGATGCGGGTAATTCTAGTAAGTGCTCACCTTTGTGACGTTTTTCTCCGTTTAACAATTCAATGCCATAGCCTTTCTCTGGGAAATAGGCCACCAGCATTACTTGATCATCAGGTTTGCATCCAGGGATATCACAATTGGGATCCCAGGAGAATCTAAGCCCTGTTTTGTGGAGACTGGCAAGAATATTATTCGGTAGCGGCATATTTCCCATGCTTAGGATAGCTTTTGAATAATCAATTTTAATATCTGGAAAGATGCCCCTTATGATCATCGGATTATTATAGGATAATGCCAAATGATACGGAGAACGCGCTACTTTTTTTGCTTCTACCTCAAATCCTTTCTTTAAGAAGAATTTAAGTTTCGACATAAATTTGCTACTAATTGCGAACCCTTTTTGGGAGGATTTTTCCTTTAAACTAATGGGAGCTTTCCTTTTTCCAACTTTGCGATTAACAATTTGGTCGTTAAGCAAGTATTGGATCATTTTTTCTGGTTGTTTTTTCTCTTCAAGAAGGTTTTCTTTTGTATTCATCTAATGTTTTTAATATTATATTAATTCTTCAATTAAACCCAAAGTATATAATAAAAACATATCTCGCAATTATTATTATTATAGGTTACTGTTATTATGGTTTTAATATGACTTATTGCTTTTTATGAATTTATATATTCTTTATCTTTGTGTTTTATCTATAATTGGGTCAACGATGGGGTAAGGATATGTTAACTATGGTGAAAAATTGGGGTAACTACGAACAAGACCCGACCAAGACCCGACCAAAACTCTAACGAACTTCCAGTATATTAAAGGTGATTTTTCATATTTACATTTAATCGGCTAAATTTTGAAAAGCTGTATTAAATGTTATTTTTGGATAACAGAAGAATTCAACTCATATGAAAGCGCTTAGGTATTATAAATGGATTGGCTTTTTCCTGTTATGTTTTATTTCTTTTACCAAATTTCAGGGGAATCTGAATGCACAGACACAGCAAGTATCAAAAGTTCCGCAGAAAGTATATCGTATCGCCGGATATATCGAACGTAACGGGCGGCCGATGGAGGGATATATTGGCGGACGAAGATTTCAAAACAGAGAAAGATTGCTACCTGTACAGGATTCTTATAAAGAATACGATGTAAATCCGAAAATTAGGGGGAAGAACAGGGGGCCGGAACGATTGATCTTATCTGCCCGGGGATCAAGATATTACACTGCAGATCACTACAGGCATTTTATAAAATTTTGAGAGATATGAAGAATGGTTTTTATATATATGATTCGGCATCACTAATTAAGCCCCTGCATAATACGGCTGTCGCCGACGGTGAAAAATGCATGGACCTGAAGACATTTGTAGGTTTGTTAGCGGAAAAATTCAGCTTTCCAGATTATTTTAGTGACAACCTGGATTCCCTGGAAGAAATATTAAATGATATGAGCTGTCTGGAGGATAATAACTTCGCGATCATGATCAGTAATTATGCTGATTTTCTCAAGAGCGAGAAACCATCCCGTAAAGCAGCCTTATTGAATTTGTTTGCAGAAACCGCTTCGCAATGGCAGCACGTACCGAATTATCCCGGAGAGGAAGCTTACCGGGAAAGAGCAGATTTCCGGATTTATATAGAACGCTGTCCTCAGGCTATCGAAGATCTGGAAGAACTGGATATTCCCGTTCAGGGATATCTCAGTTAAACAATTAAGGGCATAGAATTTGAACTCATTTTGGACTAATAAACCTTACTAACCTGTTATATGATCAAAAAATTACTACTGATAGCACTTATGTGCTGCTCTACATTTGCATTTGCACAGAAAGATGGCGACGCTAAAATTAGTCTTGGTGTCCGGGGCTATAACTATACCGAGCTTCCTCAACTATTCAATCAGGCGAAAGATCATCAGTTTATCAATACAAAATTCAATAGTTATATCATTAAATTTAATGACGGGCTCTTCAGTTATAGACTTAACGGTAATTATATCAATAAATCCCTGCAGTTTGATAATAACTGTACCGGCTGCGATCTAACCAGTGGTAAAGTGAAAGATTATGCTTTTAAGGCTGGTTTCGAAAAAAACTTTTCTTATACAGGTATCCAGCCTTATTTCGCCTTTGATTTAGGGTACCGTTCAACTGAATTTAATGGCAGAGGATTCCAGGCAGAAAGAGTTCCTTCTGCGGTAGATTTCAGAAAACGTGGAATCACCGTTACGCCGGTACTCGGAATTAAGATTAGTCCGATAAAAGAGCTATCCATCTTTGCGGAAAGTAATATGGAATTCTTCTATGCTTTCGGAAAGGAGCGTTCAACTGCTGACGGCGCAGACCAGCCGACGAATTCGCATAAGTTTAAAAAAGGAGAGTTCTTATTGAATCCGGTCGCAGTAGGTGTGCAGTTTCATTTTAGGTAAAAAATAACGACTAAATTTGTCAGATATTATTTTATACTACCCTGAATATTATTTTTTTCACAAAAAAAATAGGGTTTTAGTTAAAACATAGCGTCTTACTCTGTTAATTTAATATTTTTGCAGGGAATTACGTTTTAATTTTAATTAATGAACATAAATATCATAGTGGTTGGCGGTACGGGCCAGCTGGGGCAGTGTTTGCAGGAAACTATCCGGTCGAAAAAATGGGATTATAATTTTGTTTTCCTGTCCAGTAAAGACTTGAACTACACAGATAAGGATCAAACGGCTGCCGTTTTCAAGACGTACTCTCCTGTTTTTTGCATTAATTGTGCTGCTTACACTGCAGTTGATCTTGCCGAAGATGAACAGGAACAGGCGTTTGCGGTAAATCAGTATGCTGTGAAGAATTTAGCTGAACAATGCAGGTTATATGATACGACACTAATCCATATTTCTACCGATTTTGTGTTTAACGGCGATTATAGTATTCCCCTAACCGAAGAACTTCCAGTAAATCCAGTTAATGTTTATGGTCTTTCTAAATTAAAAGGCGAACAAGAGATTCAACGGATACTGGAAAAATATTATACCATCAGAACAAGTTGGTTATATTCCGAAAAAGCCAATAACTTCGTTAAAACCATGTTGAATCTATCAAAAAACAGAGATCAGCTCAATGTAATTTACGATCAGGTTGGTACGCCGACTTATGCAATAGACCTCGCAAAAGTTATAATCAAAATTATAGAATTGGATCAGCCAGCATATGGATTATATCATTACAGTAATGAAGGCGTTGCTTCCTGGTATGATTTTGCAAAAGCTGTATTTGAATTTGCAGAAATAGATATGAAAATTAGTCCGGTTTCTTCTGCTGCTTTTGTCACAAAAGCTAAGCGTCCGCACTTCTCGGTACTGGATAAATCCAAAATCAAAAAGGCTTTAAATATTGAAATCCCTTATTGGAGGGACAGTCTGAATACCTGCATACAAAACTTATAATAGATGAAAGGAATTATTTTAGCTGGTGGTAGTGGCACCAGATTGCATCCGCTTACGCTGGTAATGAGTAAACAGATGATGCCTGTTTATGATAAACCGATGATCTATTATCCGTTGTCTACATTAATGCTGGCAGGAATTAATGAGATTCTGATTATTTCAACACCGCACGATCTGCCTAATTTCAAAAAACTATTAGGCGATGGCAGTAAATTGGGCTGTAAATTCAGCTACGCAGTTCAGCATGAGCCAAATGGATTGGCACAAGCCTTTGTCATTGGAGAGGAATTCATTGGAACAGATAAAGTTGCTTTAGTACTTGGAGATAACATTTTTTACGGAGATGGTATGGCTAAATTGTTACAGTCGAGTGCCGACCCTGAAGGTGGTGTCGTTTTCGCGTATCGCGTGTCAGATCCAGAACGATATGGTGTAGTGGAGTTCAATGAAAATAATCAGGCTATTTCTATTGAAGAGAAGCCATTGGAGCCTAAATCCGATTACGCAGTTCCTGGTTTGTATTTCTATGATAATAGTGTGGTGGAAATTGCGAAGAATATTAAACCTAGCCCTAGAGGCGAATATGAAATTACCGATGTAAATAAAGTATACTTAGCCCAGGGCAATTTAAAAGTGGGTGTGTTAAGCAGAGGGACAGCTTGGCTCGATACCGGAACATTTGCTTCTTTAATGCAGGCAGGAGAATTTGTGCAGGTAATTGAAGAAAGGCAAGGCTTGAAAATAGGGGCAATAGAAGAAGTTGCCTATAGAATGGGGTTCATCAGTGATACCCAATTACGCGAAATTGCAACCCCGTTGATTAAAAGCGGCTATGGTGCTTATCTATTAAAAATATTAAAATAGAAATGATTAAAAGTAATACAATTATTATAACTGGCGGAGCTGGATTTATTGGTTCTCATGTAGTCCGCAGATTTGTTCGGAACTACCCTGAGTATCAAATTGTAAATTTGGATAAGCTTACCTACGCTGGAAACCTTAAAAATCTGACAGATATTGAATACAAGGATAATTACTCCTTTCTGAAAGGCGATATTACCGATGCGGCTTTCATTCTAGAGACATTTAAAAAGCTACAGCCTTACGCAGTTATTCATTTGGCTGCCGAGTCACATGTAGACCGCTCTATTGCTAATCCTATGGAGTTTGTAATGACCAATGTCATTGGTACAGTTAACTTGCTGAATGCTGCCCGTGAAGTCTGGAAAGATAATTATGCCGCTCACCGTTTTTATCATGTGTCTACAGATGAGGTTTATGGTGCATTAGGAGAGACTGGTATGTTTACAGAAGAAACTGCTTACGATCCGCACAGCCCGTATTCGGCATCTAAAGCAAGTTCTGATCATTTTGTGAGGGCTTACCAGGATACTTATGGTATGAACGTGGTTATTTCCAACTGTTCCAATAATTATGGCTCACACCACTTTCCGGAAAAATTGATTCCATTAGCCATCAACAATATTAAAAATAATAAACCTGTACCAGTGTATGGTAAAGGAGAAAACGTACGTGACTGGCTTTGGGTAGAAGATCATGCGCGTGCTATCGACGTAATATTTCATAAAGCAGAATCTGGCCACACCTATAATATTGGTGGGCATAATGAGTGGAAGAATATTGATCTGATCAATCTGCTTTGCAAGATAATGGATGAGAAGCTGGGCCGTCCAGAAGGAGAATCTGCAAAATTAATTACTTATGTAACAGATCGTGCCGGCCATGATTTGCGTTATGCGATAGACAGTTCCAAATTACAGGAAGAACTAGGATGGATTCCTAGCTTGCAGTTTGAAGAAGGTTTGGCTAAAACAGTTGACTGGTATTTAGAAAATGCAGAATGGGTAGATCAGATTACTAGCGGAGAATATCAGAAATATTATGAATCTCAGTATCAAGATAGATAATAGCTGAACTGTTACTGTTTCGGTGTTCCAATTGTACTCAAATTGCATCATTAATAATTCTATATTTGTTCCTTAGTTAAGAAATCATTTGGAAGTCATTTATTCGATAGCGCTTATGCGCGTTGGAAAGACTTTAATTAATTTAATAATATACGCTGATGAAAGTTGCCTTGATAACGGGTGTTACGGGACAGGATGGGGCCTATCTGGCAGAGTTTCTCTTGAAAAAGGGATATTTTGTACATGGATTGAAAAGACGTTCTTCATTATTTAATACCGAACGTATAGATCACCTGTACCAGGATCAGCATGAACACGCTGTGAGGTTTAAACTTCATTTTGGCGATTTGACCGATTCTACTAACCTCATTCGGATTATCCAGGAAACGCAGCCAGACGAGATTTATAACCTTGCTGCGATGAGCCATGTGCAGGTGAGTTTCGAAATGCCGGAATATACAGCTAATGCAGATGGAATCGGAACATTGAGGTTACTGGAAGCAGTCAGAATATTAGGGTTGGAGAAGAAAACAAAAATATATCAAGCCTCTACTTCAGAGCTTTATGGCTTAGTTCAAGCTGTACCCCAGAGTGAGACGACACCATTTTATCCACGTTCGCCATATGCCGTTGCTAAATTGTATGGTTATTGGATTATGGTTAATTACCGGGAAGCTTATGGAATGTTTGCGACCAATGGGATTTTATTTAATCATGAAAGCCCGTTAAGAGGTGAAACATTTGTCACGCGTAAAATAACCAGGGCCGCTGCTAAAATAGCTTTAGGTCTGCAAAACTGTCTTTATTTAGGTAACCTTTCTGCACAACGCGATTGGGGCCATGCTAAAGATTATGTAGAAGCGATGTGGCTAATTTTACAACAGGAAAAGGCTGAAGATTATGTAATTGCAACTGGTGTAACTACTACAGTCCGCGAATTTGTGAAAATGAGCTTTGCCGAATTAGGAATTGATGTAGAGTTCTCGGGTAAAGATGAACATGAAAAAGGTGTAATCATTGACGTTGATACCGAAAAAGTTATTGCACTGGGTCTGAACGATGCTAACCTTAAATTAGGTACAACCATTGTACGCGTAGATCCAAGATATTTCCGCCCGACTGAAGTTGACCTTTTATTGGGAGACCCTTCTAAAGCAAAAAAACAATTAGGCTGGGAGCCTAAATATGATCTGGCTATGCTGGTAGAGGATATGGTACAGGCAGATTTACTATTGATGCGAAAAGATGAATACCTGAAAAAGGGTGGTTTCAACACTTTAAATTCTTTCGAATAATATTTTAATACGATTACCTTATATGAATTTTCAAAAAATTATTGCGTCTTTAATTCTGGTGATAGCAATTGCTTTTTCCACTGGAGCTTATGCACAGACAAATTATTCTGATGTCAGGGTTGACGATTTAACTGATGCACAGATCCAGCAGCTGATACAGCGTGCAGAGTCGGTGGGTTATACCGATGCGCAACTAGAACAAATGGCAGCTGCTCAGGGTATGAGGCCAGAGGAAGTTCAAAAGTTAAGAGTTCGGGTGGAGAAGTTAAAAAAGCAACAAGGCGGTTCTGATAAAACCTCTCAGGTTAAGCCGAAATCGGGATTCGAAGACGACGATTTTAGCGCTAGAAGCTATGATGATGAAGATGAACTGAATACTGATACTATCAGCAAATCCAGAACAAATCAATTGAATAAAAAAAATAAAGAATTGAAGGATGCTTTTGGCAATTTAATTCCCAAAATATTTGGTGCAGAACTGTTCGCTAACAGCAATATCAAATTCGAGCCAAATTTGAGAATGGCTACGCCAAAAAGCTATATTATAGGCCCTGATGACCAGTTGTTAATTGATTTGACAGGTGATAATGAGGCGAATTATAAACTTCAGGTTAGTGCAGATGGAAATATCAGACTACAATATGTAGGATTAATCTCAGTATCTGGTTTGACTATTGAGCAGGCGGAGTCTAAAGTTAAATCTTTAATGAGTTCTACCTATCCTGCTTTGAAAACAGGGAAAACACAGGTCGCAATTAATTTGGGGAATATTAGAAGCATTAAAGTCACCTTATTGGGAGAAGTAGTTAAGCCAGGTTCATATACTCTGTCTTCGTTATCGACTGTTTTTAATGCGCTAAATGCATCAGGAGGGCCCAATGAGAATGGTTCCTTCCGTAAAATTCAGGTTGTCCGAAATAATAAGGTTATCGCGACTATTGATGTTTACGATTTCCTACTAAATGGCATCCAGAAAGGAAATGTGAGGTTACAAGATCAAGATATTATCAATATTCCGGTTTATCAATCGAGAGTTGAAATGTCAGGTGAGGTAAAAAGACCTGCTTTATTCGAAGTGTTGAGCACAGAGAGTCTGGAAGACGTGATCAGGTTTGCAGGTGGTTTCTCTAATAAGGCGTATACTGCGCGAATTAAAGTACTGCAGAACACTAATAAAGAACGAAGAATAACCGACGTTTTTGCAGATGACTTTAATAAATACAACCCGCTGAATGGTGATAAGTATGTAGTAGAACAAATTCTGGACAGATTTGCAAATCGGGTGGAAATTATCGGAGCGGTGTTTCGGCCTGGTCAGTATGAGCTGGAGAATGGTTTAACATTAAAGCAGTTGATTTTGAAGGCTGATGGGTTGAAAGAAGATGCATTTTTAAATAGAGGGTATATTTCCAGACTCAATTCAGACAACACTTTAGCCTTACAATCTTTTGATGTAAGTAAAATATTAAATGGTACCGAACAGGATATTCCGCTAAAAAGAGAAGATAAGGTTACCATCTCCTCCCTTTTTGATTTGCGGGATGAGTACAAGGTTGATATCAAGGGTGAAGTTAGGAACCCTGGTAAATTTGATTTTGCCGAAGGAATGACGCTTGAGTCTTTAATTCAGATGGCTGGAGGCTTTAAGGAAGGCGCCACTCCAAACCGGGTTGAAATTGCCAGAAGAATAAAAAACAGCGACGCAACTTCAGTAAATGCAATTACTGCCGAGGTTATCAATGTCAGTATATCGCCGGATTTGCAATTAATGGATTCAGCTCCTGTATTACAGCCTTTTGACATTGTATCGATCCGTAGCTCAGAAGGCTATCAGGTTCAGCAGCAAGTTAAAATCGAAGGAGAAGTTTTGTATCCGGGTATCTACACAATAACCCGTAAAGATGAGCGCATATCTGACTTAATTAAGCGTGCAGGTGGTTTAACGGCTTTATCTTTTGCAGAAGGGGCTTCTTTAAAAAGACCTGGGCCAGAAAAAATAGATGAAGAGGACGAAGCTGAATTTGACAGAAACGGTAAACCGATAATAAAAAAGGAATCCAAAACCTCCAGAGTGGCTGCGAAGAAAAAAGAAGAAGAGGAAATGCAGAAACTGGCTAATTTAAAGCGCTTGCAACAAGGTGGTGGCGCGGTCGATACAGCGCAGTTGGTCAAAGAAGTCAAGATATTAGGTAGTGATCTGGTAGGTATTGATTTGGAACGGATCATGAAGAAACCTGGATCTAGGTACGATTTGTTACTGGAAGACGGTGATGTTGTAAAAGTTCCAAAACAACTGCAGACAGTTAAAGTTACCGGAGAAGTGTTAAGGCCGATCAGCATTGTTTATAATCCAAACAAATCCATGAAATCTTATATCAACGGAGCCGGCGGATATACTTATAATGCTAATAAAAAAGGTGCTTATATCCAGTATGCTAATGGCTCGGTGGATGCAAATAGAAAATTCTTCTTGTTTAATAATTATCCGAAAGTAAAACCGGGGGCCGAAATATTTGTGCCAAAAAGGGCCCCTAGAGAAAAATTAGGGGTCGCGGGAGTGGTTGGTATAACATCGGCAATTGCAACTGTGGCTGCTGTATTAATTAGTGTGATCAGATAAGTGCTTTAATGCAATATGGAAAACAAAAAAACAGGTAATAGGCAAGATCAGGATCCTGCAGATCTGAAAGGTATAATTGTAAAATGTATGGAATGGTTTGCTTATCTTAAAAGCAAATGGTTGACTATTTTGTTGTGCTGTGTTGTAGGAGCATTGCTAGGATTTGCGTATGCCTACACCAGAAAGCCAATCTATACTGCTTCAACTTCGTTTGTATTGGAAGAAGAAAAATCAGGTGGTAGTGCGTTGGGGTCACTAACCGGGTTAGCGTCAATGGCTGGAGTAGATTTACTGGGCGGTGGAGGTGGACTTTTTCAAGGTGATAATATAATTGAACTCTACAAATCTCGCTCGATGATAAGGAAAACTTTGCTAAGCAAAGCTTTTGTTAATGGTAGCGAAATACGGATTATTGAACGATATATTCAATACAATAAACTCAGAGAGAAGTGGGCAAGTAATCCGCAATTAAAAAGTATAGATTTCCGTGATTCGTCTAGAACGACTCTTAAACACGATAGTCTAATGGCGGTGATTGTAAAAGATATCAAAGATAATATACTCGAAGTTGCTAAACCGGATAGGAAACTAAGTATTATTGACGTTAAAATCAAGTCTAAAGACGAAGTTTTTGCCAAAATATTCTCAGATAATCTGGTGTCTAATGTGACTGATTTTTATATTCAGACTAAAACAAAGAAGTCGCTGTTTAACATTGGTATTTTACAAAAACAAGTAGATTCGGTAATGGGGGTAATGAACAACTCGATCTACTCGGCAGCCTCCACTATAGATGCAACGCCTAATCTAAATCCTTCAAGGCAAGCATTGAGAGCGCCTGCGCAACGCTATCAATTTTCTGCGGAAACCAACAAGGCAATATTGACGGAACTGGTGAAAAACCTTGAACTGGCGAAAATATCCAGAAGAAAAGAAGTGCCACTTATTCAGGTTATTGATTCTCCTATTTATCCGCTTGAAAGAGATAATTTTGGAAAACTAAAAGGTATTATTGTAGGCGGGTTTCTGGGTTTTATATTGGTAGTTATGATACTGGTCATCAGAAGAAGTATCAAACAACTTCTAATTGCTGAATAACCAGGATGAAATTAATCAAGACATCTCTATTTTCAGGTATAATTACGTTCATTAAGATAGCCTCTGGTTTTATTGCAGCTAAAGTGATTGCAATGATAACCGGGCCGGCAGGGGTAGCCTTGCTTGGTCAATTCACCAGTTTTTTGGCTATTATTCTCACAGTTTCTAACGGGGCGATCAGCAATGGAGTAGTTAAATACACCGCAGAATATGAAGGTGACGGCGAACGGTTGAAAACATTGTTCAGCACGTCGCTCCGGATATCTTTGATTGCAGCGATCTTCACCGGAATTATAATTTTATGCCTGGCTCCCTATTTGTCTGAAATTATCTTGTACTCCAGAATATACGCTAATGTGTTTAGAACATTAGCACTTACGTTGCTGTTTTATGCAGTTAATATTTTGTTTATATCAATTCTGAATGGTCGTAAAGAGATTAAATTATACACGTTCGTCAACACGCTAGGTGCAATTTTCAGCCTAGTACTTACTGTTATCCTTGTTTATTTTTTCAGGATTGAAGGCGCATTATATGCTTTAATTGTTACACAAACGTTATCATTACTTGTTACCGTTCTTGTTATTCGGCGCCAATCCTGGTTTAATCGGGCTTATTTCGGCAAAATAATTGATATCCCATTAGCTAAGCAATTGGGTGGATATGGGCTAATCGCTTTAGTCTCGGCTTTAACAATGCCAGTCTCTCAAATATTACTCAGAAACATGCTGACCGAAAAACTCGGTGTGGATAGTGCAGGTTATTGGCAGGGAATGATGCGGGTTTCCGATGGGTATCTGCTCCTGATTAATACATCGATTAGTATTTACTATCTCCCTAAGTTGTCTTCCCTTAAAAATGAAATTGACATTAGAAAGGAAATATTATATGGTTTCAAGATTATATTGCCGGTAACAATTTTTGGGTGTTTAATTATTTACTTTTTACGTTTTTTTATCATCAAAACACTCTATACGCCAGAGTTTCTTGCCATGGAAGATCTGTTTGTTTACCAGCTTCTTGGCGATGTTATGAAAGTTGCATCACTCATACTTGGATATTTATTGGTGGCAAAGGCTATGTTTAAGACCGCAATGTTTACCGAGACATTTTTTGCGGTAATGTGGGTTGTTTTTGGTTATCTATTTGTTGACATGTTTGGCTTAAAAGGCGTAACAATTGCTTTTTTCGCAAATTATATTATATATTTCCTAATTATGGTCTACATATTCAGGCATATATTATTCGGAAAATTAGAAGAAGTTTAAGTTGATACTAACAAAATGAAGAAAATACTATTAATTTTTGGAACTCGTCCAGAGGCGATCAAAATGGCTCCTTTAGTCAAGTTATTTAAAGAGAATGATTCAGAGTTTCTGACTAAAGTTTGTGTCACCGCCCAACACCGTGAGATGTTAGACCAGGTTCTTGAATTTTTTGAGATTGATCCGGATTATGATCTTGATCTTATGAAATACGGGCAGAATTTATATAATTTGACTGCTGATCTGTTAATCGGCCTCAGACCGGTTCTTGAAGATTTCAAACCTGACTTTGTGTTTGTACACGGAGATACAACGACATCAATGAGTGCAGCATTGGCGGCATTTTACGCAGGAGCGAAAGTTTGCCATGTCGAAGCCGGATTGAGAACGTTTGATAAACATTCACCTTTCCCGGAAGAGATGAACCGGCAAATCACCGGTAGAATAACAGACCTGCATTTTGCACCGACCCAGGTATCAGCAGATAATTTATGCAGAGAGGGAATTGACGACAAACAAATCAGCATTGTAGGTAATACCGTAATTGATGCCCTATTATGGGCATCCGAAAAGTTGAAAACTTATGAAAATGAAGAAATCGTCTCCTTGCGCAAGATTATAGATATAACTAAAAAAATAATACTGGTTACCGGACACAGAAGAGAAAATTTTGGAGATGGCTTTATCAATATCTGTAAATCTCTTCAGCAGATTGCGAAGCGGGACGATGTACAGATTATTTATCCGGTACATTTAAATCCCAATGTTCAGGGCCCTGTTTATGATATTTTAGGAAATATTAAGCAGGTGAAATTAGTTGATCCATTGGGATATCCTGCATTTGTGTGGTTAATGAACCAGAGTTATTTGATTTTAACAGATAGTGGCGGTGTTCAGGAGGAAGCCCCAAGTTTAGGTAAGCCGGTGTTAGTCATGCGAAATAATACAGAACGGCCTGAAGCAGTAGATGCCGGTACGGTAAAACTGGTAGGAACAGATCTGGATATGATTGTTACTGAAGTCACCAGATTATTAGATAATGATGAGCAATATATTAAAATGAGCAAGGCACATAATCCTTATGGTGATGGTCTTTCCTCTTCACGAATCGTATCAGGAGTTCGTTCATGAGTAGGCGAAAGAAAAATATAGTATTTGTTGCAGAATACCCTAATAGCGAAACAATAAAGGAAGGGATGTCTCAACGAATGGCTGCGGTAGACGAGCAGTTTAGAGACGATCAAAGACTGTATCTTTTCGTATCTCATCGGTTTTTCACGACTAAACAGATTTATCCAATAAAGGAAGGTGTATTGCAGTATAAATGCAATTTGTTTTTGCATTTTTTTCTCATTATGAAGCTGCTTAGTCAAAGCAGATTTATTTATTTTCATTCATTACAGAATGTTCTACCAGTTTTCCCGTGTTTAAAGTTTTTGAAGGCGAATAAAAAATTAGTTTTGGACATTCACGGTGTAGTGCCTGAAGAACATGAATTCGCAGGGCAGCAAAGAAAATCCAGATTTTATGCCATGGTGGAAAGTTATTTATTCCGATATTTAAGTGTTGGAATCTCTGTAACCGATGCGATGTCTAATCATTTCCGAGAAAAATATCCAAGCAGCAAGGTTAGGCTCATATCTTATCCAATTATGCCGTCTAATATCATGGTTGATAATTATGAGATACCTCGGCATGAAGACGGTGACAAGATTCATATCGTATATAGTGGAAACCTCCAGTCCTGGCAAAATATAGATTTAATGATAGATGTGATTAGTAAACATATTTCACCTGATATTATTTATACCATATTAACAGGCAGTCTTGATCAGATGAAAACTGTATTGGCGGAAAAAGGCCTATCTGATTCACAGCAGGTATTTGTCGATTCGGTGGCTCCGAATGAATTACATAAATTTTACGAAAAAGCTCATTATGGTTTCATCTTGAGAGACGACATCACGGTAAACAGAGTAGCATGTCCGACCAAATTAGTCGAATACATGTTTTATGGAATGATCCCAATTATCAAAAGTAAAAATATTGGTGATTTTGACACCATGGGTTATGATTACTTATCTTTAGAAGATTTTAGTCTTCAGGCGTTGAAAGCACAAAAGAGTAAAAAAAATATAGGCATTATATCTAGCCTGAAAGATAAGTCGGAGGGTACCGATATAAGGGAATACCTGTTAAATGAATTTGAAAGTAACTAGCAATGTTTGTCTACTATGCCGTATTTATTCTAGCTTTCCTGCTCTGTACATTTGACTACATAGATGATGGAATCGTAAAAAGAGGTATTTACATATCTTTTTGCACCATATTGATTTTACTACCGGGCTTGAAAAGTATCGGTACGGATAATGACAGTTCTAACTATGAAGAGATTTTTAGGATCAGTGCAGCAATAAGTTATAGTGATGGCTTTGCTGGCCGGTATGAAGAAAATACAGAACGCGGCTATCTGCTGCTGAATAAAGTAGTCAATTCTCTGGGTGGCGATATCAACTCGCTATTTCTAGTTGTAGCCTTGCTGACGGGAGTATTAAATTATACTTTATTCTATAAGTTATGTGAATATCCATTTACCGCGGTTTTAATCTACATATCGTTTTTTTATCTCTATCGGGATTTTACCCAAATTAGATATGGCTTAAGTTGTGCACTGGTTTTCTGGTCTGTATATTACTTTTTAAAGCCGCACTATCTCCTAGGTTTTTTATTTTTTGTTTTATCTCTATTGATACACAGTACTTCTCTCATTTTAATATTGGTATTACCCATCTGTTACCTGATAAAAAACCGGTATTTATATGCTATTCTACCAGTCTTTTGTCTAGTTGGGCTTGTGATAAACCCATTTCCCATATTATTGAGTCTAGGTGGTGTGCCGGAGCATATGCAAATATATTTTGATGAAGAAGGTGGTGGCGGCTTTGTAGTTTCATTTATTGGGTTACTAATGATGGCTCTTTATCTTTTTTTTAACCGCAAGATTATGAGTGAAAACTTTAATTTCAGTATGTATTATCGTTTACTTGCAGTTGGGGTGTCCCTGAATTTGTTATTTATCCAAGCTTCCATATTTCAGCGTTTTTCACATTTGTTTTTCCAGTGTAGCGTGTTGTTCCTTCCAAACGTTTTAAAAGAGTTAGAGAAATCTACTTATAAATATTATTTTGTTATGATGCATTTCCTGTTTAATTGCTTTTTCCTTTACTATGGATGTAAATTGATTGAACCTATATTGATCAGACCATATTTCCAATAAGGCCATGAAACAAACTATTGACATTTTACTGGCAACTTATAATGGTTCAGCATATCTGAATAGCCAGTTATATTCATTATTATCTCAGACTTTAACCGACTGGCGGCTTATTATTCATGACGATGGTTCAACAGATGAAACGGTTGCCATTATTAGGAAGTTCGTTCTAATGGATGATCGTATAACCTTTATTGAGGATAATATTCAATTCGGAAACGCTGCTGATAATTTCACTCACCTCTTAAAATTCTCCACCTCTCAGCTCATGATTTGCTGTGATCAAGATGATATTTGGTTCGAGAATAAATTACAATTGCTAGTTGCGGCATTTGGACCGGATGCCAATTTACCACAAGGTGTATTTTGTAATGGCTTTGCTTATTCAACGGATACAGGTATTATTAGCGATAAAATTACATTTGTTAATCCAAAAGACTTGAATGAACAATTATTTATGAACGGGGGAATACAAGGATGCTCTCTGATGGTTAACCGGGCATTACTTAATAAAATAATTATAAAGCCTTCATATGTTGCTATGCATGATCATTTGATTTCAATGGCTGTTGTATGTTTCGGCACAATGTCTTATGTAGATAAAAATTTAATGTTATATAGGCAATTTCACGATAACAAAGTAACTGCAAATATAAATTATAGCCTTAAAAGTAGAATAAAATCCATTTTCGTAAGTGACGTTCCAGTTGTTGACCGTAAGCATTACGAGGCAAACCTTGCTTTTTTTGAAACTTATAAAACGCAATTAAAATTAGAACAAATAGCTCTATTCGAAGGTTATTTTGAATACGTAAAAAGTGGGTTCTTCCGGAGGATACAGCTTGTTATTAACAATAAATTTACTTTATATAATAGTATCTTTGCTCTAATGATGAAAACGCTGATGAGGAAACCAATTAACTAATATGAGAATTACTATAATTTACCCAAATCTACGACAAGGTATATCTTACTAATTATCACTGTTAGTTCCTGTCAATTTTTATCCGTTTAAGCGTTAGTTATAATCTATGCAATTAAAGATACTTCATGTCATTAATAATCTAGGTATCGGAGGTGCTGAGAAGTTACTTGTTGATACTCTACCCAAATACAGAGCTCAAAACGTAGATGTGGATGTGCTACTACTTAATGGAGATCAAACTCCTTTTAAAACACAATTAGAGAAATGTTTTACAGGAAAGGTGATTGTGTTAGGGAGTAAATCCGTATATCACCCCTATCCAATTTTCCAGCTGATGAAATATTTAAGGCAATATGATATTTTACATGTTCATCTTTTCCCGGCCATGTATTTTGTAAGTCTTGCCAAGTGGTTAAGTTTCAGTAAAACAAAACTTATTTTTACGGAACACAGTACAAGCAACAGAAGGGTACAATCGCCGATATTCCGTATCATTGACCGTTTTATATATAAACGTTATAATCTGATTACTGCAATAACACCCCAGGTTAAAGAAATGTTGGTTAAAGAGGTCCGGTTGAAAAATGAGATCAGGGTAATTTCGAATGGTATTGACCCAGAAAAATTTTATACAGCGTCACCCTATGTAAGATCTATTTTTTTCGATGACCCGCACTCAAAAATCCTAATTCAGGTTTCACGTTTCGGTTTGGAAAAAGATCAGATGACTGTAATCCGGGCGATGGCAAACTTGAGTTCTGAGTTTAAATTATTATTAGTCGGAACTGGCGATGGCCGGCAGCAATGCGAAGATCTGGTTTACAAGTTGCAATTGACACACAGAGTTAAATTTCTTGGTGTAAGAATGGATGTTGCGCAGTTGTTGAAGACTAGTGATATTGTTATTCAGTCGTCATTCTGGGAAGGCTTTGGTTTATCAGCTGTTGAAGGAATGGCGGCTGGCAAACCCGTCATTGCGTCTGACGTTCCAGGCTTAAGAGAAATTGTGTTCGAAGCCGGACTTCTATTTGAAGCAGGAAATGAATCATCTTTAATAGAGCAGATTAAACATGTAATTCAGGATCCGATATACTATGCGGAAATAGCGGAAAAATGCAGAATCAGAGCTAAAAATTTTGGAATAGATACTATGGTTGATCAATTTATTAAAGTATATGAAACTCTTAAATAGACTATTTTTCGTATTATCTATTATAGTGGTCAATTTCAACTGTTCAATGGCTGTTCAGGTAACTGAAACTTTTAACGTAAAAGATTTTGGGGCCAAGGGAAATGGGATTGCAGATGACTACAAAGCAATTCAGGACTGCATTGATGCAGCACTGAAAACAAAATCTTCAAAGATTTTATTTCCTGCAGGGAAATATCAGATCAGTAAAACATTGATAGCACATTACCTGGATAATCAATTGGAAATTACAGGGCTGAGGGAAAAAGGGGAATTACCTTTAATATTTAGTAAGGCAACTATTTCTTTGCTTGCAGTTCGAGGCTATATTGCCACTGACGCTGTAGGGACTATTGCAATCAACAACATAGAATTAAAGGGTGGTTTTGGTATTCATCCATACGGTAAAATGAGCCCATTTATTTTAAAAGATGTATGGTACTATGGCATTTCCATCACTGATAAAAGAACAGTTAGGTTAGAAAACCTAAGTGTTTCGGACATCTATGGAGAAGGTATTTATATCAGTACGACGGCACAAACTGGAATTCCTGTTACGGCACGATTTGATTCAGTAGAGATTAACGGGTGTAAGGTGTTGAATTGTTGGGGGTACAATCCGGCTCTTGACGACTATGGTGATGGCATTTATATTTCCAACGTAGCTTCTGCAAAAATTACCGGTAATCTAATTCATAATGATTTCACCCAAACTAAACAATTAGGTAGATGTGGTATAGTCCTAGAATTTATGGCAGAAAATTGTGTGGTCGCTAGTAACGATATCTTCGGATATGACCGTGGGATCCATCTGGAGGCGGATTATGGCGGGCATCAGATACTTAATAATAAACTATCGGGTTCAGATATGGGCATTGTCCTTGAAAATGATCCAATTGAAGGACATAATAATCCCGTAGTAATTAGTGGAAATCTGATTACCAACAAAGGACTCCCAAAAGGAAATTCTTTAAATAGAGTGCGTGATATCACAGCTTTGAGTGACCGTTCTTTATTAAACTTTGTTGCTCGCGGTGGTTCACGGGCCGGAAGCATAATTGAGAAGAACCGAATTACAATTGATGGAAATTATGACTATTTCTCCAATACAATCGTTAACATTAAAGCCGACGATATTAAAATTAATGATAACCTTAATAAGGTTTTAAGTCCCGGAAAATTGAAGTATCTTATTCTTTATAATAATTATTCAAATTCTATTTCGAAAAATGATGATTTTTCGGGGATTCGTATATTAAAATATCGAAAAGAAAAAATTGGCGACGTGAAAAAAATTAGTAAAACAAATCGGATGAATTCAACTCAAATTGAATTAAATCTTTAATGTTTGTGAGTGTTGGATTATTACTTATTGAGTTGTTGTGAAAAATGTTTTATATGTAATCATAACGTTAATCATGAGGATCATAGTCCTTATTCGCTTTATTCCACAACTTTTTCTCGCAGAAAGGGAGTACGATTATTAGGGCACTAAATTTGCTCAGCAAATGGATTTGCTTTTGGCAATTCCATGTTATATCTTAAATATGATAAAAAAAATACTCTGTATACTGGCTTTACCCTTCTTTTTCTCTTGTGCAAAGAGCGTAAATAGTGACGTGGAAGTTTATTCGAATGATTTTCAAAGTGGTGATCTGACCGGCATAACTAAGGCCGAAATCGGTACATTTAATGGGGGCAAAGTTTTAGGCCAGTTTAATAATGGGGGATTTGATCTTACCTTAAACGATCTGCCTGCTCACGAGATGGTTGAAGTAACTTTTGACCTGTATATCCATGATAGTTGGAATGGAAATATACAAATGCAGGACAACGTAGCTGGTCCTGATATCTGGAGAATGCAGGTCGATGGTAAAACTTACATTAACACCACGTTTTCGAACGCGGAATGTCTCCCAGGCAATATTTGTCCGCCACAATCTTACCCCGCAGACTATCCAAACAATAATAATAATCCAAGAGTAGGCGCTGCAAATACGCGGCTTCCTGGTTTTTGTTCGCAGGCGAAAAGTCCAACCGGAACTTCTTTATATAAGATCAAAAAGCGTATTGCGCACACATCTGCCAATCTGTTAATCCAATGTGATGACAAGTTACTGCAGAAAGACGTAGCAGACCCGAAATGTGACGAGAGCTGGTCGGTAGACAATATTAAAGTCAGGGTTATTAACCTCAAATAGAATTTCATGAGACACTTAAAAATAAGCCTTTTCATCCTGTTGTTTTGTGTTACAGGACAGATTGGTTATACACAGACTATCCCGGTAGGCACACCTGGCCTTGAAGATTACTATCGCCGGGCACAGTTAATGGGACTGGCAGATTCATCTGTTTCTTTTATGATCAGGCCGATTCTTCCTAAACTGAGTTTCAAAGCTAAAGACGTTTTTTATCCTGATTCTTCGGAAGCTAGGTTTAATCTAATGGACGTTAGCAGTGACTTCACTTCCAAAAATGGAAAACTTAAAGTCAGTTTATTACCCTTAAGCGTACAAACACAATTCAACTCTCACCATCCTTATGGCTGGAATGACGGAGCTATGATTCCTGCGAAGGGTTTGCAGGGTGTATTAAGTGCCGGTGTCTTTCTGGAATATGGAATACTAAGTATTCAGTTCCGTCCAGAGGTAGTCCTGGCTACAAATGATAAGTTTGATACTTTTGATAAGGACCATTACGAGGTTATTGCTGGCAGATATTATGATTTCTATAATAATATAGATTTACCTGCAAGATTCGGAAATGGGGAATATTCAAAAGCGTATTGGGGGCAAAGCAGTATCCGGTTAAATTACAAGGATGTTTCCTTCGGTTTGTCTACAGAGAACCTGTGGTGGGGCCCTGGAATGCGTAATTCATTATTAATGAGTAATAGTGCGCCTGGTTTTAAACACCTTACCTTGAATACCCGTAAGCCTGTTAAGACTGCAATTGGTTCATTTGAAGGGCAAATCATCGCGGGAAGACTGGAAAGCTCTGGTTTTGGTGTATTGGAGCCAGAACGCGATTTTTTTGGAGACAACCTATATGTGCCTAAAGGAAATGAATGGAGATACCTTTCTGGATTAGCCGTTACCTACCAGCCGAAATGGATCCCAGGCTTATTTTTAGGCTTAACAAGAAGTGCTCAGACTTACCATAATGACCTGAATAGTTTCGGTGATTATCTTCCATTCTTTTCCGGAAGTAAGAAGGTTAATGCAGATGAACCAACCGAGCAAAGAGACACGCGCAGTTCGGTATTCATGAGATGGTTATGGCCGGAAGAGCAGGCAGAGATCTATTTCGAATACGGAAACGATAATAATAAAGGAAATAACCGTAACCAAATGCTTGAGCCTGCAAGGAACAGAGCTTACATCTTCGGAATGCGTAAAATGATTCCTTTCAATAAGAGTCGCAATGAGAATTTGTTGTTTAGTATAGAGGCTACACAAATGCAGATGACTTCTCCTGAGGATATTCGTTCGGCTGATAGCTGGTACGTAAATAAACAAGTCAGACATGGTTATACAAACAGAGGTGAAGTATTAGGTGCAGGTATTGGTCCCGGTGGCAACATGCAGTCGCTTGATGTTAGTTGGGTAAAAGGCCTGAAACGTTTAGGTATCCAGTTGGAGCGTTATGTACATAATAATGACTTCTATTACTATGCTTATGAAGATAGTCTTGACCCGAGGAGACATTGGGTAGATTTTAGTCTTGGTTTTAATGGAGAGTGGAACTATAAGAATTTTATTTTCAATGCAAAACTGCAGGGCATAAAGTCACTGAACTATCAGTGGTACCTTCTGCAAAAGCCGGGAGATATTATCTGGGTAAATGGTCGTGATGCTTTCAATTTACAAATGCAGGCTGGTTTAACTTACCGCTTCTAATTCGCTATCACATGAACAAGATATACAAAGCACTTTTTGCCCTTGGGCTTTCTGTTTTAGCAGGCGCGAATGCTTATGCACAGTCCATACCTGTTGGTACGCCTGGCCTCGAAGATTATTACCGTCGTCAGCAGTTACTAGGTAAACTGGATTCCTCAGTTTCTTTTTCAATTCGTCCATTAATGCCGTCAGTGGCGTTTAAGGTTAGGAACGTTTTTGATCCGGACAGTAGTCTGGTTAACGATGGGATTACAAAATCATCCGGACCTTATCGTTTTGCTAATGGGCATGGTGAATTTCAGATTCTCCCATTCACCTGGCAGAATCAATTCAATTCTCACCATCCTTATGGATGGAATGATGGCGCGATGATTCCTGCAAGAGGTTATCAAACAATGGTTAGTGGAGGGTTTTATGCGAAGATAGGACCGTTAACTATTCAGTTAAGACCGGAATATGTTTCGGCACAGAATAGGGCTTTTGATGGGTTTGCTGTGGATAAGACAAATCTGGAGCTAGCGCAATATTATGTATTCGCTAATAACTTGGACGCGCCTGAGAGATTTGGCAGCGGGGTTTATAATAAATTGTTTTGGGGACAGAGTAGTATCAGGCTAAATGCTGGGCCGATGTCATTGGGGTTGAGTAATGAAAACGTGTGGTGGGGTCCTGGAAGAAGAAATTCTATTATGATGACCAACAATGCACCAGGGTTTAAGCACTTAACGCTGAATACAATCAGGCCTATTCGCACGCCTATTGGATCAATTGAAATGCAAATTATAGCGGGCAAGTTGGAAAATTCTGGATATACGCCACTGTCAATGACTGCGGATGCGAATGGTCGTGAGTTATTCAAACCATATAATGATGACTGGCGCTTATTAAGTGGTTTTAATATTAGCTATCAGCCCAAATGGATTCCTGGATTGTTCTTAGGGTTCACGAGAGACTTCATGGCTTATCAGGAGGATCTGAAAGGATTTAAGGATTATTTTCCTTTTTTCACACCAGTTCAGAAGGTTAATGCTGGCTTAGATATAGGTCCTATCGAAAGAGACCAACGTCTCTCATTTTATAGTAGATGGTTATTTCCTAAGGCACATGCTGAAGTGTATTTTGAATATGGGATAAATGATAACGCTTATAATCTAAGAGACTTCGTGGGCTCACCAGACCATAGTCGCTCGTATGTCTTCGGATTTTCGAAAATGGTTCCTATTAAGTCCAAAACAGACCAATTCATAGATGTGAATGCAGAAATTACTCAAATGTCTCAATCTGTAGACAGGTTGGTTAGAGAGGCAGGAGACTTTTATTCGCATTCCGTGGTGCGCCAAGGTTATACGCATTTAGGTCAGATATTAGGGGCGGGAACAGGTTCAGGTGGGAATATTCAGTCGATTGACATTAGCTGGGTTAAAGGAATGAAACGGGTAGGAATTGGTTTTGAGAGATTTGAACATCAAACAGAATTATATGAAAGATATTTCAACAACCTAAATGGCAATAGTAGAAGGTGGGTAGATTTTGCATTTGCTCTTCAGGGAAATTGGGATTATAAGAATTTTATTTTTAACGCTAAGCTACAGGGAATCAAATCGTTAAATTATCAATGGAGGTTAAAGAACTATACTCCCGATCAGTATTACATTCCTAAAAATGACGTTTTCAATTTCGTGGGTCAGTTTGGCGTGAGTTATAGATTTTAGATTATTCACGCCATAATCTTGATAAATGAATATTAATAAAGTATAGGATCAAATCTAATTGATTAAATAGTATTATTTAAGCCAACAAATAGCATTAATTATTGTTAAGCTAATGTTAAATTTATATATCTATTAGCGCCAAAATAATTTACAAATGAGTTTCCAAGAATACAAATGCAGGAAATGCGACACTGATTTTCATTATCAGGTTCCCCGGGGCTTTTTATTGAAAACGGTATTTGGTTTTCTGCCTATAAGAATTTACTGGTGCCCAAAATGCACCAGCAATCGGTATGTGTGGGTAAAAAAGAACAAAACATTGAGTTCCTAGCTATTAAGTGTATTGTTTTTTAGCAAGCCGCTGTCTACAAGCCTGGTGAAAAATTTAGACTCAGGTACATGCTTTAAAGCAGGTAAATGTCTTATATGATGAATATCAGTGCCAAAAAAGTCTATCATATCCTTCTCAATTAATTTTTCTGCTATCGCTCGGATGCCTTTTCCGTAGTGATCGGTAAGTGACAAGGCATTTACTTGCAATTCCAACCCCATTTCCTTTAATCTGCTATAGTAATCGAAGTGCTTATGAAAGAAAAGATAACGTTCGGGATGTGCAAGAACAACTTGAAAACCTTTTATTCTAAGATTAAACATTACTTCTTCCAGATCATACGGCTTTGAAATCTGGCTGAACTCCATTAACAGGCGATTGCCCGGCATAGGCAAGAGTGTACCCTCATTTAGCTGATTAATGAACTGCTCATCCATATAATATTCAGATGAAAGTTGAAGGTTAATGCCCTGCGGTAGCTTTCCCTCCAAGGTTGCATATCCTTTTTTCAGTGTCTCATGAGTGTTAGGATGGATGTCTTGTAAAGTATGCGGAGTTGTATAAAGGGTTTGGTAGCCAAGTTCTTTTAGTCCGGAAATTAATTGTATACTATCTGCTACTTCTTTCGCACCGTCATCTACACCGGGTATTAGATGGGAGTGCATGTCAACGTTTATAGCAGTAAAATCTTTGTATTTTATTCTTTTAGTAAAACTAAAGATGCCCATTAACCAGAATTTTTTGAGCTACTAAGATATGGCTTTTTTTAAAAAAAAAGATGGCTTACATCTCATGCAGAATTTAATTTTTAATGTGGAAGGTCTTCTGTAGCTAAGTGTTTTATAAGAAAATAAATCAATTTCAACTGAATTCATTCTATAATACTATATTTGCTAATCTTAAATCTATATGGTCTTATAAGCGCCTATGAAACACTTTTTTTATCTGATAATAGCCACGGTTATTTTCAGCAGTTGCGGAGTGAAATATAAATCCGTTCCGTATTTCACAGACTTGCCTCAGGATAGCATTCTTCAGGAGCAGATTAATAATCATAGTCAGTTGAGGATTCAGAAAAATGATATTCTAGCCATCACCGTGAGTAGCTTAAACGCAGAAGCCAGTGCGATATTCAATTTAGGTAATACGAGTTCAACTCAGGGCGTTACAAGTAGCAATACAGATCCCAGGCTTACCGCCAATGGATTTATGGTTGATCAAAACGGGAATATACAATTGCCGTTAATTGGAGATGTTCACTTGGAAGATCTTACTACTACTGCAGCTCGAGAACTCATTCAGAACAAATTAGTTAATTATTTGAAGGAGCCTGTGGTGAGTCTGCGCCTGATTAATTTTAAAGTAACAGTATTGGGGGACGTAGCTAAGCCCGGGGTTTATCCTGTGCAAAATGAAAAGGCTTCAATTAGTGAAGCTTTGAGCATGGCTGGGGACTTAACCATCACCGCTGTCAGAAATAATGTATTGCTGATTCGTGAAAATCAAGGGAAAAGAGAATACGTGCGTCTTGATCTACAGAAAAAGGAATTATTTAACTCTCCTTATTATTACTTGAAAAATAATGACGTGTTATATATACAACCAGGTACAGCTAAATACGCTAGCGTAGACGCAAGCTATAGAAATGTGAGTATTGTTCTGTCAGCACTATCTGTCATAGCATTAATTATTACGCGACTTTAAGGAGATTTATGAATATATTAAATAGCTCTGTTTCGAAAGATGAGGAAATGACGCAGGAGGAGACCATCAATCTAAACGAAATCTTATCAAAATATTTATATCATTGGCCTGTTTTCGTATTGGGCCTGATCCTGACTCTGACAATCGCTTTTTTATACCTCAGGTATACTAAACCAATTTATGAAATCACGACGACCTTGCTGATAAAGGACGAGAAAAAGGGCGCGCCTACACAGGACATTCTAAACCAGTTGGATCTTTTCGGCGGCTCTAAAGTTGTTGAGAACGAAATAGAGATTTTGAAGTCCAAGACACTGATGGCAGAAGTGGTAAAGCGAGAGAATCTAAACGTGAATTTTAGGTCTGAAGGGAGGATAGTAAGTTCAGATATTTATAGTGCAAGACCTGTTCTATTTCAGACTCTTGATATGAAAAAAGAGTATTTTGGGAAAGAATTTAATTTGAGTTTTCCAAAGGATGACCAATATACGTTGGAGGATGTTGAAAATAATATTAAGATAACTGGTGCTCTTAATCAACTTCAAATAAATAAATTGGGTACTTACAAATTAGATAAGACTGCATACTTTAACAAGCAAAAAAATCGAAAGTTTACGGTTTCATTTATTAATCCAGATGTTGTTGTCGCTAATTGTTTAGCTAATTTGAATATTACCATAGTTACAAAGCAATCAACAGTACTAAAGCTTACTTTCCAAAGTACGGTTCCTGAAAAAGGAAAGGATATATTAAATACGTTAATACAGGTGTATAATGCGGCTGCGCTATCGGATAAGAATAGAACTACTCAGAGTACAATTCAGTTTATTGATGAGCGATTGAAGCTAATTACTGGAGAATTAGTAGAGGTCGAGAAAGATGTCGAAGGTTTCAAAAGCAGTCAGGGACTAACCGATATTACTTCTGAAGCACAATCGTATCTAGAAAATGTGAAGGCTAATGATGCTAAGCTCAGTGAAGTTAATCTTCAATTAGGAGTGATTTATGGTATTCAATCATATGTCAACTCCGAGAGTTCGCAAGAAAAACTACCAAGCACTTTAGGGATAAATGATCCTGTAATACTTGGTCAGATTACCCAATTGGGTGAGTTACAGTTAAAAAAAATAAATCTTCTCGCCACTACCCAGCCTGGTAACCCTGTTTTTGAATCGGTTAATCAACAGATAGAGTCAACTCGTGCCGGTATTAAAGCTAATATTCAGAACATTAAGGCTTCTTTACAAAATACCAAAAGTGAATTGACCGCATATAACAATCAATACGAAGGGTCCATTAGAAAAATTCCTGGTCAGGAGCGAAAATTTATTAGCATAAAGAGACAACAAGGAATCAAGGAAAGTCTTTATTTATATTTGCTTCAGAAGAAAGAAGAAGCGGCTCTTTCTTATGCATCGTCTGTTGCCGACAGTCGCGTAATTGATGTAGCTTTTTCTCCAGATACCCCAGTTAAACCTAAACGTTCATTAACATACCTTGCCGCTTTGGTATTAGGAATCTTGATTCCAGTAGGGTATATCTATATTAGGGAATTAATTAACAATAAGATCATCACGGCATCCGATATATCAAAGTATACTTCGGTACCTTTGCTTGGTGAGTTGGTATTTCATGACGGAAAGGATGCGATCGTCGTACAGGTTGGCAAGCGTACCGCCATTGCAGAGCAATTTAGAGCTATCAGGACAAATTTGCAATATATACAAGGCAAACGGAATAGTGGGCAGGGGAAAATTACTTTGCTAACGTCGAGCACTTCGGGAGAAGGAAAAAGTTTTGTTGGAACTAATATTGCTTTTGCATTAGCACTTGGAGGAAAAAAGACCGTTCTACTGGAACTCGACCTTCGTAAACCTAAAGTTAGTAAATATTTGGATTTGAATAACAAAATAGGTTTAAGCAATTATCTTATTGGAAGAGCTGAGATTAAAGATATTATACAACCATCTGGCATTAATGAAAATCTAATGGTAATCGGTTCGGGACCTATTCCTCCTAATCCTTCAGAATTGTTTCTTGGCGGTGAGATTGAAGAGCTTTTTGCTTATTTAAGACATAATTTTGATGAGATCATTGTAGATACTCCGCCGGTGGGCTTGGTCACTGATGCCCAGATTTTAGCCCGACTCGTAGACGCAACAATTTATATAGTCAGATATGGGGTTACCTTTAAGCAGCAAATTAGGAGTATTGAAAAGTTAAATGCTACCGGTAAATTTCCAAAGATGAACGTTGTCTTTAATGGAGTGCAACAGGGCGGTAGTTACGGCTATGGGTATGGGTACGGCTATTATTCTGACGATATTACACGTAAGGGAATTAAACTTTCCTTTAGAGAATTGTTCAAACGTTTTTAATTGTTTATATATTTTTATGAGTACTAGTAAGGTTGTGATTCTAATAACAGGTGGGGCAGGTTTTATCGGCTCTAATCTATGTGAATACTTTTTAAACAAGAATTATCATATTCGCGTTCTTGATAATTTTTCGACTGGACATAGACACAACATCGACTCGTTTTTGACGCGTGATGATTTTGAGCTTATCGAGGGTGATATACGGAGCCTTGATGATTGTGTTAGAGCTTGTGTTGGCGTGGACTACGTTTTGCATCAAGCCGCGCTAGGATCAGTGCCGCGATCTATAAATGACCCAATCACTACTAATGATGTAAACGTATCCGGTTTTCTTAACATGTTAGTAGCTTCCAGAGATGCAAAAGTCAAACGGTTTATATACGCAGCTAGCTCGTCTACTTACGGCGATTCCAAATCTTTACCAAAAGTTGAGGATGTGATTGGAAAGCCATTATCGCCATATGCGATAACAAAATATGTAAACGAATTATATGCTGATATTTTCTCAAAAACTTATGGCTTAGAAACCATAGGCTTGCGTTACTTCAATGTATTTGGACGCCGGCAGGATCCAAATGGGGCATATGCAGCTGTTATTCCTTTATTCGTGAAACAACTTATGGATCTACAAAGCCCTGTCATCAACGGAACGGGTGAATATTCTCGTGATTTTACATATATCGATAATGTGATTCAAATGAATGAGCTGGCAATGCTCACTGATAATCCAGTTGCTTGCAATACGACATACAATACCGCCGTTGGAGATCGAACCACCCTAAATCAATTGGTTGGCTACCTTAAAGAATATTTGAAGGTTTACGACGGAAGGATTGCAAATGTTGAAATAAATTATGGGCCTGCTCGCCAGGGAGATATTCCACATTCTTTAGCATCAATAGACAAGGCAAAAGATCTTTTGGGATATAAACCCAGCCATGATATTGAAGAAGGTTTGAGAGAGTCAGTAAACTGGTACTGGGAAAACTTAAAATAAAAGAATCAATTTTATAAATATTGGGTACTTAAAATAATGAAAAAAATTGCTGTTATAGGTTTAGGCTATGTTGGATTGCCATTGGCACGTTTATTTGCTACAAAATATCGGGTAGTGGGTTTTGATATTAACCAAAAGCGAATTGAAGAATTGCGTGCAGGTAAGGATTCTACTTTGGAAGTTGAAAAAGATATTTTACAATCTGTTCTCGTTGCTGAAAATCCTTTTTTGATGCAGACTGAAAATATTTCAGATACTTTCAGTGGGCTTTATTTCTCCAATCAGTTGAGCGATTTAGAAGAGGCTAACTTTTACGTAGTAACAGTTCCTACACCTGTAGATAAAAACAATCGACCCGATTTAACGCCATTGTATAAATCGTCTGAGACAGTAGGTAAAGTACTGAAAAAGGGAGATATTGTAGTATATGAATCTACTGTCTATCCCGGAGTAACTGAAGAGGAATGTATACCCGTATTAGAACGTGTATCAGGGTTAAAGTTTAATGTTGACTTCTTTGCGGGCTACTCTCCGGAGCGAATTAACCCTGGAGATAAAGAACATACTGTCGAAAAGATCCTAAAGGTCACTTCCGGTTCTACACCGGAGATTGGTAAAGTCGTAGACGATATATACAAAACGGTTATTACGGCCGGAACTCATCTTGCCCCTACAATCCGTGTCGCTGAAGCTGCCAAGGTAATTGAGAATTCCCAAAGGGATATTAACATTGCTTTTGTCAATGAGTTGGCTAAAATATTTAACATTTTGGATATTGATACCCATGCGGTATTAGAAGCTGCGGGTACTAAATGGAATTTTTTACCTTTTAAACCAGGACTTGTTGGCGGTCACTGTATTGGTGTTGATCCATATTACTTGGCGCAAAAAGCACAAGAACACGGCTATCATCCTGAGATCATTTTAGCTGGTCGTAGACTCAATGATTCAATGGGACAGTACGTTGCCTCTCAGGTTGTTAAAACTATGATTAATAAAAATATTAACGTAAATGGGGCTAAAATCTTAAATCTCGGCATCACCTTTAAGGAAAATTGTCCTGATGTAAGAAATACTAAAGCAGTCGATGTAATTCGCGCGTTGGCAGATTATTCGGTGGAAATATTCACCTTCGATCCATGGGCAAATCCGGAAGAGGTTAAATACGAGTACAATCTTGAATCTCATTCGGAAATTGAAACAGGAGAAAAATATGACGCCATCGTATTGACCGTTGCACATAATGAGTTCCTGGATATTGATCTCAAACTATATTTGAAAGAAGGCGGAATAATCTATGATGTAAAAGGCATTCTAAAAGAATGTGACTCACGGCTGTAGGCGTTTAAAAGTGAGAATGAAATATTTTGCTTTTAAATCTGTTATATGAGTTTAGTAAAGCAAGCAAAAAAGAGTGTTGTCTGGACCTTCATACAACAGTTCAGTGTACAACTTATAAATCTTGGTGTTCAGATTATTTTAGCCAGACTTTTATTACCGTCGGATTTTGGTCTGATTGCAATGATTACTGTTTTTGTAGCTCTGGGACAGAGCCTCAGCGATAGTGGAATGACGTCGTCTCTTGTCCGTAATGATAGGAATACCGAGAATGATTATGGGACTGTTTTTATTACGAATGTCGGGATCAGTGTACTCCTATTCGGTCTCGCTTACGTTTTGGCACCTTTTGTAGCTGATTTTTATCGGCAAGAAATCTTAACTAGTCTATTAAGGGCTTATTCTTTGGTTTTTATCATTTCTTCATTTAACGTTGTACAGTTAGCTAAGTTCACGAAGGAATTAAATTTTAAATCCCAGTTTATTTATCAGCTACCATCCGTAATTATAAGTGCTGGCGTAGGTGTACTGATGGCTTTCAAGGGTTTTGGAGTATGGAGCTTGGTAGGATTGAATCTTGCTCAAGCTGCTTCTTTTTCATTATTTCTGTGGCTTTTTTATAAATGGAGGCCTAAATTGATATTCGACAAATCTATATTCAAATATCATTTTGATTATGGATATAAACTTACTTTATCTAGTATTCTAAATACAATTTACATCAACCTTTATAAAGTAATTATAGGTAAAAGATTTTCAACAACCAGCGTCGGGTATTTTACCCAGGCGGACAGTCTCCGTCTTTTTCCAGTAAATCAGTTATCATCGATTTTAAACCGAGTTGCTTTTCCATTATTCGCAAGTATAAAAAATGATGATGCGAGACTTAAAAAAGCTTATATTTCGTCAACGCGTCTGGTGTTATCGTTTTCTTCGGTATTAATGATAATGCTTATTTTAATAGCTAAACCCTTATTCCTTGTTGTATTTGGAGAAAAGTGGATATCTTCTGTTCCGTATTTCCAAATTCTCTGTATAGCATCAGTATTTTTGCCTTTAGGAACTTATAATCTCAATATATTAAAGGTCAAAGGAAGGACCGATCTATTCCTACGTGTAGAATTAATTAAAAAAATAATTGGAGTAGTATTTTTATTGGTATGCATACCGTTTGGAATTAACGCGATTGTTTGGTCATTGTGCATTACCAATATATTTTTTGCTTACTTAAACGGATATTTTAGTGGTAAGCTGATTAATTATAGTATACACCAACAAATCCTTCACAGTTTCAACGTAATTCTGATTTCTGTAATTCCCTATGCTTTAACTTATGTTGCCAATGAATTTTGGTTCTATAAATTTAATAATTACATTTCAATACTCTTTAATATATCGGTTTATACAATTTTTTATTTACCGCTAATGCTGATTTTCAATAAAGCATTACTTAACGATATAAAAATGATTTTAAAAAGATGATACATTCAGACATATTATTTACTGGTTACTACGGCCATTTAAATACTGGTGACGATGCTTTTGTTGAAGTCGTGTCCTGGGGAGCTGACACTTTCTGGAAAAAAAGAAACAATAGATTCTTGGGAATGAAATCCAAATTGCCTAGAACTATAATGGATATAAAAGGCTATCCCATAGAGTTTCCTAAAACCTATCACTTGCAAAAGAAAATATTAGTCCGCAATACGGATTATTTAATCTCGGCGGGGGGCTCAACGATACATAGCAAATTAGATGCAAATAATGCCAAACAATATGCTATAGACCTTAAGAATAAGGGAAAGAGAATAAAAATAGGTGCGATTGGTGTATCTGTTGGACCATTTAAAACAATTAGTGATGAAAAAGCTGTTCAGAAATATTTAAAGGAGATTGACTTTATAGCTTTGCGTGACAAAAGATCTTACGACTATGTAAAGTCATTAGATACACCTTACCAGCCGGTCAATGCATTTGATCTTGCAGCTTTAATGCCGGAAATGTATGGATATAATTATATCGACAGAGCTTCGAATGCTCAAAAAACCATTGGTATCAGCGTGTGCCCGTACGAATCATTACATCGAAATGGAAATGTGCAAAATGAAAAAAGGAGAAATTCTCAAATAATCAATTTGATAAAACTCTTGAATCAAAAGGAGGATATTCTGTTCAAGTTTTACATTATAAATGGTAATGTTAAAAATGGAGATAGAGAACTAACTTTAGAAATTATACAGAATGTCCAGCCAAAAAAATATGAGATTATTGAATACAATGAGGTAACGCGGGCGACCTGGCATGATATCAATTCATGTGATACTGTGATAGCGACGAGATTGCACGCCGCTATTTTTGCATGCTTTGGACAAACACCTTTCATGTTAGTAGAATATCATAAAAAATGCTCTGATTTCCTAGAAGATATAGGACAGAATGATGATGCGCGCATCTATGATGCGGAATTTGATATTGAAGAAAAAACTGATATCATCTTAGGATGGATATCTAATCGTAATCTGTTCCCGAAATTATCTTTGCTTTCAGAAAAGGTGGAACAAGCTAAGTTAAACTTCAGCGCAATTAATATATAGTATGTTTTCAGTAATCATACCACTTTATAATAAAGGGTCTTTCATTCTTGAAACAGTGAATTCAGTTCTTGGTCAGACCAATCCGAATTTTGAAATAATAATTGTCAATGATGGATCGACTGACGATAGTTTGTCTATTGTGCAGGATATTAGTGATTCAAGAATCCGGATAATTGATAAACCGAATGGCGGTGTATCATCTGCACGTAACAGAGGCATATTTGAATCAAAAGAAGAATGGATTACCTTTTTAGATGGCGACGATACGTGGGTGGCTAATCACTTGGAAGAATATGCAAAAGTGATCAAAACCCAAAGTATTAATTGGGTGATTTCTGGTTATGTATCGAAAAAAGGGACGAAAAAGTTTGCCCAACTATACGATACTGAAGGTAGATTAGATAATGTATTTAATGATCTTTTAAACGGGCTGAGAATCCACACAAGTACTGTATGCGTCAGTAAGCATTTTTTTCATAAATACCCTGATTTGCGTTTTAGGGAAGGTGTAAATAATTCAGAAGATAGAGAGGTATGGTACAAAATCTGCTGCATAGATAAGTCGCCCTACTACATCAGAAAGATACTATCGATTTATATTCTGGATGACTCAAATTCTTTAACCAAAAACACTTCAACTTGCCAGGATCATTATTTGTCCCTCTATGAGAAAATAGCACAGTTTGATATTTTTAGAACAATGGACGATGAGAATAAATTGAAGCTAAAAAGGTATATCTCATATTTCAATACTCGAGCTATTAAAGGATATTACTCAAGAAATAGTAAGATGAAGCACTCACACAAGATGCATTTATCAAAAACTCAGTGGAGGATATTAAAATCGACATCCTTTTTACCAACATTATTGAAGAAAATAATCATTCGATTATAATCACAATATGAATAGGATATAGTCAAAACTGTTTCAGATTTACCTGCTTCAATATAGTTAGAAACTTAAAATAAAAATTAGGCTATTAGCTTAGAGCCTATCTTGATAAAGGTATTAGTTTCCTATTATATGGTAGATCTAACGCCAGATGTCTAATCGTCGCGTTGTTAATTAAATTGAGACTGTTGGTTTGTCGGCAAGTCAATATGTATATCTAGAAAGTTCAAAATATGACATTTGCTATTGAAATTAAAGAAATACAGGGTTTGATTGTTCATTGCGAAGCGAGGTGGTCGGAGTTAATTGGAAATTATTATATTAACTAACTCGAATAAACTTGAACATAAATAATTAGGCTATCCTTACAAGGAGTGAGAAGATTTTGAGAAAAGTTCCTAGATGGATTAATGCCAATATTTAACTTAAAATATAATCAATGAGATATAAAAATTTATTAGCATACTTAATCCTAGTATCAGTATTCATCTGCATTTTTATTCCTAATTTAAATGAACCGATGGATACGGGGAAGAACTTTGCATATTCATTCATCTCAATTATCTCAATAGCCCTTTATCTATTTACTTTTATTAAATTATATCCGACATGGGTCAGATTTGAGACGTTATTCCTCATTGGGTACCTAATTGTGCATTTCCAAATCCCTTTTCTATTTAGTTTTGGTATAGAGCCTAGTAATCCATCATTTGTTTGGTTGAACAAAGAAGTAGTGAATTATGCGACATGGCTAAGTTCGTTCTCTATTCATTTATGGATGATTGGATCCACTCTATCAACTATATCAAATTCTAAGAGAGTGAAAAACAAACTCAATCCGATAAGAAGTGCTTATAGCATTAAAAAACTAGATAATATTTTATTAATTTCTTTCATTGGGTTTTACGGTTTAGCAGGGGGATCACTATTAAATGGTTCTCACGATGGTATGGGATCTTGGGGTGAAGGAGCGTCTTATTTTATGATTATACTTAGAGTGAGCCTTTATTTTAGGATATTTGTCTTTTTCAAGGAATTGAAAAGGGTTACCATTTCAAGTATATTAATTGGTAATATAATGTTTTTGTCTATCCTTCTTCTTTATACGCTTACTTTTATGCTTATTGGGGATAGAGGACCTTTTATGCAGGTTGTAATCGTAATTATGCTATGTTTTGGCGTGTTTGTAAAGAGAATAAGTTTGGGAAGTCTTCTTTTCCTAATTTGTACTGGTGCTTTATTGTTATCTGTTATAGGTTTAGGAAGAAGCGTTGAAGACGGCAATATATTTGAAGCAGGGTTGGAAAAATTGCAAAACTCGGAAACCAACCCAACAGAGGAATTGGCCACGAGTGTAAGGATAATGTATAGAGCTCTAACCTATTTCCCATCGAATATCGATTACATGTATGGTTTACAGTTTATTATAGGTTTTTTAGGTCTCATCCCATTTGCTTCGGGGCTCTTCATTCAATTTTATAATATACCGACCGAGTTTACTGCATCAAGTCGTCTATTTACATATATCGGGCAAGGTAATAACATCACTTATGGGGAGGGGACGGAAATTATTTCAGATATCTATATCAATTTTGGAATCTTTGGAGTTTTCCTAATCATGTTCTTTTATGGATATTTTACAAGCAAGGTAAGTTTCAACGCTTTGCAAAAACATTCAGATAAATATTTTCTAATTTTAATTGTAATTACTTCAACAGCTATTTATATTAACAGAGCTCAGTTTCTAATGCCTTTAAGAGACATTGTCTATTTACTCGTAATTTGCTATTTTGTTGAGTATAAGGGTTTCAAAAAGAGGCTTATTAGTTCTTAAATGATTGATATTTAATTTTATTGTCTTTACTGGTAATTATCGTGTTTTTAAAATTGGTTTTTAGAACTGTATTGTTTACAGTTTTAACAACAGAGTTTTCTCTCAATGGTTCAAATTTTAGACCACCTATGTATGAGCTGTTTGTAATCCCGACTTCTATAGAATTTGCGATATAAAAGAAATATCTACTTGAGAAATCTAAATTATTATTGCTCTGTTTTAGTTTGTTATTATCATAAATAAAACGGTCTACATTTCTAACATTAAATACAAAGTTAAATTTAAGATCATTGGACTGCCCTGCTCTTCTCGACATGAATTTGAATGCCTGCGAATCATAGTTGAAAGTATTATTTTTGATTTCAATAGCGTTCAATACGAGGTTGCTTTTGCCTTGACCATCAAAGTACAATATTTCTGAGTCGAAATTTATAGTATTGCCGACTAGCGAAAAGAGCCGTTCACCCATGTTTATTTTCGTCTTGTTTTCGAAAAGTGTACTGAAGCCTTTGGCCGTGATAGTGTTATTGCTCAAAGTCACATTCTTAGTGCCAATATAAAAATCAAATAATTGCTTTCCGTTAGACGATGTGGCGTCAATTACATTTCCCTCAAATCTGAAGTTGTCAGGAGAAGTGCCTGTCACTTTCATAGTATTCGCATTATCTTTTGCAGCATTTGCAGATATTTTAAATAATCTATTAATATCAACGGCTTTAAACCTGTTATTGATAAACTGTACATTAGTATTGCTATAAAAAGTGAACGCGTCATTTTGCAGCTTGACACTTTGTGGCAATCCACTATAGTCCAGGCTGAAATCATTATCTTCAAATAAAAATCCTCCGCTATTCCGTTGGGAGTTATTTTTAAAAATTATCCCTCCATATATTTTATTGCCGATTATCTGAATGTCCTGTACGCCGCTAGATGAATGTAAAGCATAACTCTTCTCTTTTGTAAAGTTGTTTTTCAAAGTACTATTTGTCAATGTAAATGAATTGGCATTTATTATTAATAAGGCAAAATAAATGTTGGCACTTATATTGCAATTATTCAGAGTTATGTTATTCTGGTCTATTCGCAAATATTTAAATGCAGGACCTGAAATAGTCACATTTTCAATTTTTATATTAGGGGAAATTATGGATAATGCTTGAGTTGAGTTCGATTTTATGGCGGAGCCATTGCCATTGAGATTAGAGTACAGTTTTATTGGCTTTGAAATTAGATATTGTTTTCCTTTTTCAAAGTATATTGTACTATTTTTTGTATTTTTAGCAACGTCAAATGTTTTCTGAATAGCTAGTAAATCGTCGTGCTTTCCATCGCCGATAGCACCATAATCCTTTACTGAGAAACTATTAGATTGACCTATGAAAGATTTTCCAAGAACTAATAAAAAAATGGCTAAATAAAATTCGAACTTCATTTTATATATGATGATTAATGATTAATGTTATTTTTTTTGTAACCAGTTTGCAAAGCGGAGGAATTGAAAATTACTTGCTACGCTTTATTGAAGAGAAACATCAACAATTCAGCCAAATTACTGTTTTTTGTAAGGGAGGTATTGGAGGACAGTTAGAGAACAGGTATCGATCCATATACAATGTCAAGATTGTAAAGAGTAGGATCAGTTTCATAAACCCTATTCATTATTTGAAATTAAAATCTTTTTTGATTTCAAATAATCCTGATGCAGTCTGTGACTTTACGGGTAATTTTTCGGGAGTAATTCTGTACCTGGCAAAACTCGCAGGTATAAAGAAAAGAATTGCATTTTACAGAGGGTCAACAGATCATTTTAAATCTAGCTTTTTTAAAAGTAAATATAATAACTTTTCTAAAAAATTAGTCTATAGTTGTGCGACGGATATCTTATCCAATTCGAAAGCGGCACTTAACTTCTTCTACACTCATCAGTGGCAGAAAGATCAGCGTTTTGAAGTTATATATAACGGAATAGATTCTTTAAAATTCGATGTTAGAAACGGGGACAACTTAAGGAAAGAATTGAATATTCCTCAAAGCGCTTTCGTAATAGGACATACGGGGAGATATAATGTGGCTAAGAATCATGAGACAGTTATCGAAGTCGCTTTAAAATTGGTCGCGGCTAAATCTGACATTTATTTCATCCTTTGTGGAAACGGCGTTAAAAATAATTTACAAGAAGTCATAGATAGAACTGAGTACAGTGATCGGATATTGCTGTTTGAAAATAGAAGCGATATTCCAATATTTTTAAATACAATGAACTGTTATTATTTTCCCTCCCTCACTGAAGGGCAGCCCAATGCCTTAATTGAAGCTATGCTGATGGGTGTTCCAGTAGTTGCATCTAACATCGAACCTATAAAAGAAACTGTACCAGAATGCATAAATTCATTTTTAGTTAATCCGCTAGATTCAAATAAAGCAGCTGATATAATTTTAAAAATCTACAAATCTGGTGTAAATCAAGACCTTAAAGATTGGGTTATAAAGAATTATGATTCAAAAAGATTATTTCAACAGTTCTACAAACGATTCGAATGTCAATAGTTTTTATTAATGATCATCCATTTTATGTAGACCAAAGTCAAAATGTTTTTACTTCTGGCACCTTGACTGCAGATGTTTGGTCTCGTTTCACGGACAACTATGGTAATCTTACCGTTATCGGCCGAGGTGTAGAACTAAACGACGAATTACATAAACATAAGAGTGCAAACGCAGAGCATGTTACCTTTGATTTGTTTTATGAGATTAAAGGGGGCCTGGACTATTTCAGATATAAGAAAAAAATCATCGAAAAATTAAAACCTTATATTCAGAATTCAGACTATATAGTATTAAGGTTACCTTCTAATATAGGGGTAATAGCAGCTGCATTATGTAATGAATTCAATAAAAAATATTTTGTCGAAGTTGTAGGCTGCGCGTACGATAGTATGTGGTTTTTTGGCAGTTTTCAAGGTAAATTGCTAGCCCCTGTTATATCCGCACAAAATAGGCAAGCTATCAGTAAAGCAAAAGCAGCGGTGTATGTTACCGAAAATTATCTGCAACGACGATATCCCAATCCTAATCAGCAAATCAATGCTTCAAACGTTGTAATTAATAGGTTTGATGATGATGTACTGTTCCAACATATTCGTTATCTGAAAATTATAAAACCCTTTTTTAGATTAGGTATGATAGGTAACGTTGCTCTGCCTTATAAAGGATATAAAGTTCTTTTTGACGCCCTCAAGAAACTTACCATAAATTTTGAATTTTACATCGTAGGTGGGGGAGATACCAGATGGATCAAACAACTTATTAGCCGGTTTCACCTGGAGAATAAAGTAATACTCCTAGGTAGGATAAATGAAAGAGAAAAAATTTACAATTTTCTTGATGAACTTGATTTGTATGTACAGCCATCACTAACCGAAGGATTGCCCAGAAGTGTTATTGAGGCAATGTCGAGGGCATGTCCTGTTATTGCTTCTAATGCCGGGGGTATTCCTGAGTTAATTCCTGAAAATTATACATATAATGTGAAAGACAGTAATAGATTAAGTGAATTGATTGATAAGGTGTTGAAAGATAGAGAGACGTTGGAAGAAATGAGTAAGAGTAATTTCATTCGCTCCAAAGATTATATTTTTGAAACGATTAACAAAACGAGATATCAGTTTTTACAAAAGATAAAAAAAGAAATCAAGAATTAAGATGAACGCTATAATTGTACCAGGAGTAACAGACCTTAATAAAGGGGATCAAGCTTTAGTGTGGGAAAGCTGGAGATTGGCTAAAGATACTGGCCTCTATGATGAGATTCTCATCTTAGACGCTGGAGATACTGATGAGGAAAGAAAATTATTATGTAAACAATCTGAAGATCGCGGATTTAAACTGTTGGAAAACATTCTCAAACATCCTCGTCGCGGCCGGCATAAGAGCGGCGAACATATAAAAGAGTCAAAGTTCGAACTAATCAAGCAAATTAGGAATGCAGGGGTCGATTTTTATAATACATGGTTCCTTATTCGGATATGTAAAGATTTGGATAAAGTAAAAAAGCATTTTGACGCTAGAACATATCGGACAGTTGAGGAGTTTCATAAAGCGAAGACTATTTTTGTTAAAGGTGGTGGGTTTATCCATGCTTATGGAGAAAAAACTGCACCATATCTGATGTGGTATTTCTTATTTTATGTTCGGTTGGCGAAAGCTATGGGGAAAGAAGTCGTTTTTTTTACCAAACTCATATGGACCTTTCGATGGCTTGACAGTTAAGAGTCAGGTAAGAAAAGTCTTCAATAAGCTAGATCTCGTATATGCTAGGGAATATGTGTCTGCTGCAAGTCTTGGGGAGCTGTTAGATAAAAAAATACCTGTTGAGATGGATTTAGGTTTCTTTCTTGAGCAAGGTTCTCAGGATGAAGCGTTGAAAATCCTAAAAGATTACAATTTATCTGAAGAAGATAAGATCGTTGGAATAACTATAAGACCGTGGCGATTTCCCGGTCATTCAAATCCTAAAGAGCGTTATGAAAACTATATCAGTAGCGTGGAAAAATTAACTAATCATATTTTGGAGAAAGGTTATAAAGTTGCGCTTTGCAATCAGTCCCTAGGACCAAATTCGCACGAAGACGACCGTAATGCTATACGAGAACTTTTGACTCGAGTTAAGCACCCTAATGTTGTTTGGATTGATGAAAATATAACGTGTGATGTTTTAAAAGCCCTGTATTCCAATTTTTACTTTTTTGTAGGTACTCGATTTCATTCAATAATTTTCTCACTAACGTCGCTGGTGCCGTCAATAGCAATTGGATACGGAGGCAATAAAGCCAAGGGAATTATGGGTGATTTTTCTCTTGAGCAGTATGTTATACAAATTCATGAGGTCGATGCAGAGAGTTTGATTGAGATGTTTGATGATGCTATTGAGAATTACAGCAATATTAAAAAATCATTACACGAGTCAATGAACTTAGTTGCAGAAAGTAGAAACAGATTGATTAGTGATATACGAGCTTTATATTTGTAATGAAAATAATCCGTACTTCAACAATACCATTATCCCTGGATGTACTCTTAAAGGGACAGCTCAAATTTTTATCAAATTATTTCGAAATTATAGGCCTTTCATCCGATGGCGAATTACTTTCTAAAGTTGGAGATCGCGAAGGTGTAAAAACTATTGCAATAGACATGGAACGAGGTATTAGTCTAACCCGAGACTTAGTATCTCTGTTACGGCTAATTAAATGTTTTAACAGAGAGAAGCCAGTGATTGTGCACTCTATTACTCCAAAAGCTGGTCTTTTGTGTATGGTGGCCGCTAAACTCACTGGCGTCCCCATAAGAATGCATACTTTTACAGGGCTGATTTTTCCTGTAAAAAAAGGTTTTACACAGAAACTACTGATACAAATGGATCGCTTACTTTGTTGGTCAGCAACAAATATTTATCCGGAAGGACAGGGGGTTATGTATGATCTGATCAAATATAAAATTACTTCTAAACCCCTTAAAGTGATTGCAAATGGCAACGTGAATGGAGTGGATTTACGTCATTTTGCAGTTGACAGTGATATATTAGAAAGTACTAAAGATTTAAGGGCAAGATTGGGAATAAATCCTAGCGATTTTGTTTTTATTTTTGTTGGTCGACTCGTCGGAGATAAAGGTATTAATGAACTTGTCGAAGGGTTTTCAATCTTATCCAAAGAATTGGGATTATCAAAAGGCGTTAAATTACTTCTTGTTGGGCCTTTAGAGGAAGATTTAGATCCGTTACAGGATTATATAAAAACAGAAATTGATTCGAATCCTAACATAATATCTGTGGGATTTCAAACTGATGTACGCCCTTATTTTTCAATATCCGATGCCTTAGTTTTTCCGAGTTATCGAGAGGGGTTTCCAAATGTGGTTATACAAGCTGGTGCAATGGAATTACCCAGTATTGTTTCTAATATAAACGGCTGTAATGAGATTATTGTTGAAGGTCTAAATGGAACTATTATTCCCGTTAAAGATGTTAAAGCCATTTCAGATGCGATGTTACGTTTTGTAACTGACAAAAGTTATTATGAAATATTACGTTCAAACGCTAGACCAATGATTCAAAATAGGTATGAGCAACATGTTGTATGGGATGCTCTGTTAAACGAATATAAAAACCTATTAAACAAGAAAGGACTGCAATAATGTATAGAAATTATGTCAAACGTTTATTTGACCTCCTTATAGCATCATTTGGATTAATTTTACTCAGTCCACTACTGTTGTTAGTTTTTACTTTTCTTTATTTTGCAAATGATGGCAAGCCCTTCTTTTTTCAAATCCGTCCTGGAAGAAAGGGCAGATTATTTAAGATTATTAAGTTTAAAACGATGAATGATAAGCTCGACTCGAATGGCCATTTATTATCAGACGCAGTCAGATTAACGCCAATAGGTCATTTTGTTCGGAAAACATCGCTTGACGAAATCCCTCAATTGATCAATGTATTGAAAGGAGAGATGAGTCTTATAGGTCCGCGGCCCCTGCTGCCTGAGTATTTACCACTCTATTCAAAAGAACAAGCGAGACGCCATGACGTTCGGCCTGGGATTACTGGTTGGGCACAAGTCAATGGGCGTAACGCCATCAGTTGGAATGAGAAATTTAAATTTGATACTTGGTATGTTGAGCATGTTAGTTTTTGGTTAGATTTGAAGATCTTATTTTTGACAGTAAAAAAAGTAGTCATTAAAGAAGGCATATCTTCGGACACATCAGTTACTATGGAGAAATTTAAAGGAAAATAAATGCATATTATAGGGGCAGGAGGCCATGCAAAAGTAATTATAGATCTTTTGGAAAGATCTGAAATTCTGATAGAAGGAATATGGGATGAAGATCTTGAAAAAACTTCTTTAATGGGGTATCCTATAAATGGCAACTTCTCTAAGTTTATAGAGTCAATACCTCAGAAGAATGCTGTCCTTGCAATCGGAAATAATAGAGTTCGTCAACAGCTTTCATTACATTTAACGGGAAATACTCCTGTAATATCTCATCCGCAGGCTGCTGTTGCTAATAGTGTAATGGTTGGGGTAGGTACGGTCATCATGGCAAATGCGACTATTAATTCTTGCACAGTGATTGGGAACTATGCAATCATCAATACAATGGCTTCTGTAGACCATGACTGTATTATCGGCGACTTCGTACATATATCTCCTCAGGCAGGGATAGCTGGGAATGTTTTTGTTGGTGAGGGTACGCACGTAGGAATTGGCGCTGTGGTTATACAGGGCATAAAAATCGGTAAATGGGCAATAATCGGTGCTGGTGCCGTTATTATTAATGATTTACCCGACTTTGCAGTGGTGGTCGGAAACCCTGGCAAAATAATTAAGTACAATCAACCTTAAAATTATAGTTGAACAACGATAGGATATGAACTCAAAAATATGGTTATCATCTCCCCACATGGGAGGAACGGAACAGAAATATATTAACGAAGCATTTGAGAGCAATTGGATTGCTCCACTAGGACCTCATGTGGATGGCTTCGAAAATGATTTAGTTACTTATACTGGTGCGACGCATGCCGCTGCACTAAGCTCAGGAACAGCTGCTTTACATCTAGCTTTAATTATGCTGGATGTTAAACCGGGTGATGAGGTGATTTGTCAGTCTATGACTTTTTCTGCTTCAGCAAATCCTATCGCCTATCTTGGCGCAACGCCGGTATTTGTAGACAGCGAAGAAGAAACCTGGAACATGTGCCCAGTATTGTTGAAAGAAGCTATTAATGATCGAATTGCCCGTGGTAAAAAACCTAAGGCAATCATTCCTGTCCATCTGTATGGGATGCCTGCTAAAATGGATGAGATATTAGCTGTAGCTAACGAATACGGCATTCCGGTTTTGGAGGATGCTGCGGAAGCTTTAGGATCTAGTATTAATCAAAAGGCAATGGGTACATTCGGCCTAATGGGTGTTCTCTCATTTAATGGAAATAAGATTATAACGACTTCTGGAGGTGGCTCCCTTATCTCAGACGACAAAGAGTATATCGTGAAATCCCGGTTTTTGGCTACACAATCCAGGGATGACGCACCACATTACCAACATAGTGAAATCGGCTATAATTACAGAATGAGCAATGTCTGTGCCGCCATTGGAAGGGGACAGATGGAAGTGCTTAATGCACATATTGATTTAAGGCGCAGAAACTGGGCTTTTTATAAAGATGCCTTCGCTCCATTTGATGGGATTTCTATGCTGGAAGAGCCGGAAGGTTACTTCTCTAATCGTTGGTTGAGTACAATCTTGGTAGATCCGAAGGTGTCGGGCGGGGTGACTAAGGAGACAATCAGATTGGCTTTGCAAGAAGATAATATTGAAAGTCGGCCTTTATGGAAGCCAATGCATGCACAGCCTGTGTTTAATGGAGCACCATTTTATAGAAATGGCGTGTCTGATAAATTGTTCCAGAATGGTTTATGTTTACCCTCTGGTTCTAATCTAACAGTTACAGAGTTGGATCGCATAAAAAAGGTTCTTGCAGGTATATTCTCAAATCGATAGAATGCTAATATAACGTCATGCTAAAGTTGCCAAAAGCAACTTTAGCATGACGTTATTTAGATATAATTATATTAATATCATTTTTGGTACGATTTTTTAGCTAAATTTAACTAACATAAATAACTAGCATTTTGTTTACACAGATTAATATAGTTCCTCGCTGGATAATTTTTACGCTTGACTTAGCGATTTGTATTATTTCACTTACGTTTGCCTATTTACTTAGGCTAAACTTTGATCTCAATCATTTAGATTATGTAGAATTCAGTAGAAATGTATTGATATTAACCTCTCTGAATGCTATAGTTTTTGTTATAATGAAAAGCTACTCGGGAATTATTCGCTACACGAGTGCACAAGATTCTTTCCGTATCTTATATTCTATTTTATTCTCAAATTCTTTATACTTCGTTGTGAATATGGCTTTCGTAGCCACTGGTTCACATCCCTTGATTCCAACAACAGTTCTTGTAGTAAATGCGCTAACCTGTTTCGGCTTGCTAATCAGCTACCGCATATTGATTAAATACTTCTTCATGTATATCAAAAACATGAAGCTGGATAAGGTAAAAGTAATGATCTACGGTGCCGGTGAAGCTGGTATTTTGACGAAACGTACATTTGATCATGATCCTAAAGTGAACAAAAGGATCGTCGCCTTCGTGGATGATGACACCCGTAAAGTAGGAAAAACTATTGAGGGGATTATAATTCTGGATGCGAAGAACCTGGAACAGATTATCGCCAAGCACGAGTTAGAAGAAATTATATTCGCCACTTACTCGATACCTGCCGATGTACAGGCTAATATTGTTGACATCTGTCTGGAGAATGGTATTAAAGTCTTAAATATCCCACCTCCGAATGCATGGACGGGTGGTAAGATTCAGCCGGGACAGATCAAAAAACTGAATATTGAAGATTTATTGAACCGTAAATCTATCACTATAGATATTGATGGTATAGGTAGTCAACTAAAAGATAAACGTATTTTAATTACCGGAGCTGCCGGATCTATAGGATCTGAAATTGTAAGGCAGTTAAGTAAGTTTGATGTCGGCCTAATAATTCTATGTGACCAGAGTGAAACTGGTTTGCATGATCTGTATCTGGAGCTTACTGAAAGTACCAAGAATAAGAACTTCCATGCCTTTATTGGTGATGTAAGAGATGACAAGCGGATGGAAAATCTGTTTAGTACTTTTAAGCCACACTACGTATATCATGCCGGCGCATATAAGCATGTGCCTCTAATGGAAGACAACCCTAGCGAAGCTATTAAAACGAATGTGTTGGGTACGAAAACTATTGCAGACAAAGCAGTCAAATATGGCGTGCAGAAGTTTGTGATGATCTCTACCGACAAAGCCGTGAATCCGACGAACGTAATGGGCGCTTCTAAAAGGATCGCTGAAATTTATGTACAGTCTTTAAATAACTCCCTGCATCATAAAGACCATGTTTTTAGTAATGGATTGAGTTATATTAATGATCTAGATGTTAAACCGATCACAAAATTCATTACGACCCGTTTTGGTAATGTATTAGGCTCAAACGGTTCTGTAATCCCTAGGTTTAAAGCTCAAATCGAAAAAGGTGGGCCAATCACGGTGACGCATCCGGAGATTACACGTTACTTTATGACCATTCCTGAGGCTTGTCGCCTGGTATTGGAAGCCGGTTGTATGGGTGAGGGTGGAGAGATCTTTGTCTTTGACATGGGCAAGTCAGTAAAGATTGTTGATCTCGCTGAAAAAATGATTCAGCTTGCTGGTTTAGTACCTAATCAGGATATCCGCATTGAATATTCGGGTTTGAGGCCTGGTGAGAAGTTATATGAAGAGTTATTAAATGATAACGAAAATACGATGCCTACGCACCACTCGAAAATTATGATCGGTAAGGTGCGCGAGTACGAGTTTGATGAAATTCAAAACCAGATCTATAACCTCATTGATTCTGCACGCAGGTCTGAAGATATGCAGGTTGTAAAGTTAATGAAAGAACTGGTTAAGGAATATAAGAGTCAAAACTCTATCTTCGAAAACCTGGACGCTAAAGTTTAACGTTCCGGCCTTTCTAAATGGCAAAGAACTACTTCTATAACCTACTGCTTTCCCTGGCCAACTTATTATTTCCCATTTTAAGTTTTCCATATGTGTCCCGGATACTGGGACCGGAAGGGATCGGTAAAGTCCAGTTTATTTATTCTTTTGCCATGTATTTTGCCCTGGTTGCCAGCCTGGGCATTCCTATTTATGGTATGAAGGAGATTGCCAGGCGCAGGAATGATCCTGACGCTCGTTCTGCTGTCTTCTCTGAGCTTTTCATAGTGAATGTGATCACTAGTGTCGTCTTAACGCTTGCGTATCTCCTGGTGATCTTTTTCTTCCCTTATTTCCAGGCAGACAGAAATCTCTTTATTGCTGCCGGTTTACTTATTCTGCTAAGCTTCTCCTACATTGAATGGTTATACACAGGAATGGAAGAGTTCCGTTCCATTGCCCTGCGCTCTGTATTGTTTAAATTGATCGGTCTGGTATTAATGTATACGTTCATCAGGGACCGCAACGATTTCGGCATTTATCTGCTCATCATGATCTTCTCCTTTATGGGAAATAATCTGCTGAGTTTATTTTTGTCAAGGTCGCGTGTGAAGCTGGTGCTCAGAGATTTGAAACTACGCAGGCACATCGTTCCGCTCCTCATGATTTTGAGTACTACTTTTGCTACAAGCATGTATACAGAAATGGACACCGTGCTGCTTGGATTATTAGCAAATAATAAAACTGTGGGATTATATACCGCCGCTGTCAAATTAAGTAAAATAATAATTCCGTTCGTAACCTCCATGGGTGTAGTACTCATTCCGCGTATTGCAAAGTATTTCGCCGAGGAAAATTTGGAGGGTGTACAGGAGACCTTAAATGAAAACTTCCGTTTCCTCGCTTTTTTCTCCGTTCCTATCGCCATGGGGCTAATGCTCTTCGCGCCAGAATTTATTGCACTTTTCTCAGGAAAGGAATTCTTGCCTGCAACCCTGAGCATGCAGCTTCTATCTTTTCTGCCAGTGGTAATTGGTTTCGGCCACTTATTCCTATGTCTCATTTTAATCCCCGCCGGTAAAAATAAAGAAATGCTTTTTTCTGTGATCTGCGGTATGGTGATCAGTGTACTGCTCAACTTCTTACTGGTACCCGTCTGGAAAGAGGTGGGTTCTTCAATAGCGAATTTATCGGCAGAGACATTAGTTTCTGTAATGTACTTCTACTTCATTAGAAAGCATTTTAAATTTACTTATCAATGGTCTTTAATGGGGAAGGCATTGTTAAGTACCATACTTTTCATACCGGTAATCTGGATGGCCAGGTTATACGGAACTTCGCTCATTCTAACCCTAATTCTGGGGATCGGCGGCTGCGCAATCTGTTATATAGCCACCCAGCTGTTCTTGTTCAGAAATTATTTTGTGTTCAGCGTTCTCGACTTTCTGAAAGCTAAGCTGATGCTTAAGAATAAGGTTTAAGTACTGCTTAACGGCAGCGTAAAGAAGAATGTTGATCCTTCTCCTGGGATGCTATCTACCCAGATCTTGCCGGAATGACTTTTTACAATTTCAGCACTGAGGTATAAACCAATCCCGAACCCGGAGATTAGCTGTGTCTGCCCATTTCTCACCCGGTAGAATCTTTCAAAGAGTCTCTCTGAATCTTCTTTTTTAATACCCATTCCATGATCCTTAACCCCGACTCTGACTTCTGACGGGCTCACTTCGCATTGGATCTCAATTAATTTTCCTGCTGGAGAGTATTTGACAGCATTACTGATGAAATTAGTGATCACAGAGCTGATCTTATCCTTATCTGCCTCTACTTCTACGGGCGGACATGGTGTGAAAAGAATTTGATGTGTTTCGGTAAGCAGCTCGGATTCTTTAATGTTTTCGGCAATGAGCTCATCAAGGTTAAATTTCTTTTTCTCCAGATGTATTTTTCCGGATTCCAGACGCGAGATATTTAAAAACCCATTGATTAGTGCAGTCATCTTGCTCACCTGCGTTCCAATCTTTTTAAGGGCATTTACCGAGAACTCATCCTGATTCTTCTTAGCCCGGCTCTGGAGTATTTGTGAATATCCGTTTAGAGAGGTGAGAGGTGTTTTAAGTTCATGGCTAACCATTCCAATAAAATCATTCTTACGCAGCTCATCTTGTTTACGTTCGGTAATATCCATCATCGTACCACTGAATTTAAGTGGTTGCTGCTGAATATTGAAACTTGCTTTTCCTTTAGCGGCGATATACCTCGGTAAGAGTTCTCCGGGAATATTTAATTGAAACTCTACGTTAAACTTCCCACTGGAATGCTCCCTTAATGCTTCTTTTATTGCCGAGGATACATGAGCGTAATCGTCTTTATGAATTACCTTATAAAGCTCACTGAGCGATATAGCATCTTGCTCGGATAACCCAAGCCACGATTTAAAACGGTCATTACCGGATAACTGCAGATTACGGAGGTCCAGATCCCAGATGCCTATTTCTGCCGCATCTATAATAAATTGCAGCTGGTCTTCTCTTCGATTCAATTCTTCATTGGAGGCATGCATCTCTTCATTAATCGCAGCGAGCTCATTATTACTGGCCGTTAGTTCTTCGGCAAGTGATTGTTCCCGCTGAAAGCTTAAAGAGTGCTCAGTTACGTCTGTCGCGACAATCATAACCCCTATAACCTCATTCTCAACGTCAAGGACCGGCTCATAAATTAAATCAAAGTATCTTGTAATTACACTGAAAGGGGATAGAATATTGATCTTAACGCTAAAACCGTAGTAAGGGTCTTGGGTTTCATATACCCGGTTGATCAATCTAACCTGCTCGGGATCTATTAAAGGATTGGTCTCATCCAGAATGGAAAGATTAATTACTTGTTCTTCTCTGCGGCCCCATATTTCGAGCATTTTCTTATTGACGAGTTCCACCAATAACTCCGGCCCCTGAAGAAAGGTGATGGCCACAGGTGCATTTTTAACGAGGGATGCAAACTTATCCTGGCTTTTTCCAAGGCTGGCATTCGCAGATAGTAATTTCCTGTTGAGTTCATGCTCTCTGAGCAAGCCTGTATCCAAGGCCTGTTTTGCCAGGTTTAGCTGCGTAACATCTGTAGCGGTATGTAATATGGAATAAACTTCTCCATGCTCATTTTTAATGGCCTTGTACTCAAAGTTAAAGTGAAACCGTTGCAGTTTTCCATTTACCCGGAGTTCAGCTGACTGATTTTCGGCTGTATAAGTATTTCCCGTCCGCCAAACCTGTTGCAATAGCGCAATAAACGGCTGCCCTTTTAATTCGGGTACGGCTACCTCCAATTCAAGGCCGATTACGTTCCGGTCTTTACCCCAAAAACTGATCATCTGATCATTGGCAAATTCAATGACGATGTTTTCGGAAGTATAAATTGCGGTTGCTTTTCTGGATAAAGACAGGATATCCAGAATTTCCTCATTACTCAGACTGCTTGCAGGTTTGTTCATTTGGCAAATCATAAAACCAAAGATATATCTTTAAATCTTATGTCAAACCTTCCGCCACCCGTTCTGGATATTTTCATTTACTTCCGGAATAATCAGCTGTGCAATCTTTCTGATAAGCTCTTGTATATCATTTCCTTTAGAAACAAAATGGTCTGCACCATTTGCCATTATCTTCTGGAAAGCTTTGGGATCTTCAGTGGAAGAATAGGCAATAATCTTAATTGCCGGCCAGCTCGCTTTTAAATGAATAGCAGTATCATATCCATTCATAACAGGCATATCCAGATCTAGGATAATGAGGTGGGGCAATACCACGCTTTGTCGCAGTTGATCCAGGCAATCCTGGCCATTTTCGGCTTGAAACAGAATGTTATAGCTATTCTGCTTGAGGCTATAACTGATAATACGCTGGTAGATGAGGTTATCATCTACAATGACGATATTCAGGTTATTGGTTGATTTCATTTGCTTAAATTTCTGATGCGTGTTTTCCAGTTGTCTTTTTAAACCAGAAATTAAAGGTGCTGCTCTTCTTAAATCCAAGATTGAGGGACAGATCTTTTATTTTAAGTTCTTTTTTTTGAAGCATATCCATAGCATATATCATTTGTAATCTCCTGAAATACTCTAGCGGAGTTACTTTATAGGTCTTCTTGAAATGACTCTTGAGCTTGGTAGGCGATACGTGACAATCTTCTGCTAATGCAGCAATGCCGGGGAATTTATCCTGAATGTGTCTTTCGAGCAGGATGGCGGCCCTCGCCATCACATCTGATTTATCTCTCAGAGAAAGGTCGGCAGAGGTTTTAGGAAATGATAGTTTGAAGAAAGTATCAGTTATTTCATAGGCACTTTTTATAACAGATAGATGGTAATCGAAGTTTTTTCTCTCATGTTTCTGGATATAATGAAGTCTTCTCAGGATAATATTTTCAGACTCTTCAATATTTCTGGAATAGGCGGCATGGGTTCCCAGGATCGTCTTTGCTAAATCAAAATCAGATAGGTCTCCGGCTGATAGATCTATAAGCTTATCAAGATAGTCCTGGGTAAATACCAGCCGGCAGCATTTAAGGATCATTCCTTTTCTGAGATAGATTTTATGGGTTGTATCTGGATTGGCAAAAATCACAACTTTATTAGTCCAGAGCAGGGATCCATTCGCTTCATATCCTAGTTTACCTGTTGAATGGTAATAGTTGATGGAATAATAGTTTTTCATTGATTTTTTTGGCTGAAATACATAACAGGTATCTCTTCTTTCTTCGGTTTCCATGGAGAAAAGCCAGAATCCTTCATTGATTTGTTCATAGTAAATGTCTGACCACGTGAAGTGGAGATTTGAGTAGGCATGTCCTTCTGATGATAAATTTGAGTAGCTTTCTTTTCTTTTCAGGTAGTTTATATATGCTTTAGGTTCAAGCTTTTTAAAAAATATAAATCTCCAGTTCCTTTGCATAGTATCTCATGTTGTTCGGGCATAAACTAACCATTGTCAATTTTATCAATCTTTACTCTCTTATAAAGACTAGTATTTTACCGGATAGGACAGGTTTGCTATCTTTTGATAGATTTTTTATAGATATTCTTCTTACTAGTTTATCTTAATTAACCATTTGATGTGATTTTATATTTTATTGATAGTTTGTGATCGAAATTCTGTCAAAAGCCTGATGCGCATTTTTTATGTCTTATTCGGTCGGGTTTATACCGCAAATTGCCTGGCTGATACACAAATATGGAGCTTACAATGAGCCAAAGCCGAACACAATTAGAACAAGCAGCAGACCAACATGATGGAGAAACTTAAATTGTTGTCTTCTCTGGCCAACAGCGCACCTGATATACCGCCCTGGTTTAAGGTAGACATAAGACCGAAGCCAATAGTTCCGGAACCGCTCGATGAAGTATATGGGCTACAGTCGAAACATATATATTGCAGCTACTTCAGGTATTTTTGTGAAGCAGAGTTCTCCTGGAAAAAATATGATTCTTTTACTTTGGATATGGAAGATATTTCGGATTCAATCCCTCCGGAATATAAAGCTAGTGTCGAGCAGCACCCGCAGAAGATAAACGCCCAGAATGATTTATTAGTACAATGGGAACTGGAATATGAAGAGCTGCGTTTCTTCAGCTGGCGGGTGTACTACGCTAAAGAGCTACTGAAGCAGCTGTCTGCCGGGGGTAAATAAAAAATCCCCTATTCGGGGATTTAATCTATGCTTTGTATTTTACTTTCGTGTTGTAATCAGGTAAATGGAATAAATACCTGTAAATCCTATCATAAACATTAGTATGGTCGATGCATATTTCATCCTGTTCTTTTTAAGCGGAAACTCCGGCTCATCTACAATCTGAACAGTTGGGGTTTCCTGAGCAAGCATCATTTTACTGGCTTCGAGGTTTTTTACGGTTTCACTAAATACAGTGCTCAGAATAATCTTATCGCGCTCTGTTGTCTCTACATTGGCATTAGCACTGGTATAGGCCGGATTAAGGTCGAGCAGGCTCTGACTGGCCGAAGACGCAGCGAGTGTTTTCTTATTCAGAATGCGGCCGATACTGTCTGCCCTGTGCTGAAGGCGGGTAACATTATTACGCATCCTGCCTGTTTTAGTCTGAATAAAGAAGTCTGTTCCCTGCTTAATCATTCTGGTACAAAACAGGTAAGCGAGTTTCTCGTCACGCATAGTGGAGTTGACTTCAAAAAAACTTAGCTTTTTATCTGTTTTAGCGACGCCGAACTGGCCTTCTATAATCGATTTTGTAATCTCATGCAGCAAGCTGTCCTGTGTGCGTGTATAATTTTTGCCGCCAACAGGAAAACGGATCGCCTGACCGTTGGTACTATATTTTAACCACTTTTTATCTAGTTTATAAGCCTTTGCATATTGATCGGCCAGGGAAAAATCGCCTTTATCGTTATAAGGTGATAGCAAGGTGTTTTTAATTAGTCTTCTGGACTTGAGCAGTTCCTGCACATTATCTCCTGCCAATACTCCGCTGGCACCACTTAAGCCATCGAGGTTAAACCCGAACTGCCCGGCGATAGCGGCCAGGCCACCTCCGCCACTGGATTTAGTGTCGTCTATCACAAAGGTTAATCTCGCTGTATAGGTTACCGGCCATTTCCAGGCAAATAAGGCACCTGCCAGTGCCGCAAGCAGCAATACCAGCGCCAATGATTTTTTAAACTGCAGTACGTATTTTAAGTCATCGATCCTATCGCTAATCAGTTTCTTAAAGGAGAATTCAGGCTCGTATGGGTAGGGTGTATTTTCAGTATTCATGTTATTTAGATAAAATAGCGATCAGACTGATTAAAGCAGTTACTGCGGAAGTAATTCCTCCGATTTCGCCTAATCCCATTCTCCATATTGAACCGTTTTTGCTTTTCTCAGGTACAACGATTTTACTACCTGGTTTTATAGCTGGATAATTGCGGAAGAATAAAAAGTTGGTAACTGGTTTATTCAATCCATCCGGATATTTTACGTAGGCTCCTTTTAGTCTCGCATTCTCTGTTTTACCAGCTGCCGCATTGAGATAGTATTTAAATCTGCGACCATTATAACTGATAAACTGCGGATTGTTCACCGCACCTGCAACTTCTACGAAAGAGATAGTTCTTGGTACATAAATACTGTCTCCGGGTAAAAGGATCATACTTTTTTTAACCAGTTCATTATTACTGGTGCTGGACAGATCGAGGTTTACGCGGACACCGTTACGGAAGGTCTGTGCATTTTCTAAAGAACCATAAGGTGTAATGCCTCCGGCACGCTTCAGGAAGTCCTGTGCTGTCTCATCTCTGCGTTGCACGGCATATTCACCGGGGAACAAGACTTCTCCTGTTACAGCGATATTGCCGAGTGTTCTATAGTTAACCAGGCGTGGAATATAGATATAATCCATTGGCATTAATTCTATATCAGGAACAGTTCCGCTGGCGGGGTCAAGGTTAACAGTAAAAGTTTCTACCAACTGGTTGGCAACGCTGTCTTGTTTGTTCTCAATAATCCTTGAAATTTCAATATGGTGTTCTGCCGCCGATTCGGTAAAGCCCCCTGACATAGCGATCACATCTGCCAGTTTCATGCCTTTTCTATAAGTGAAAACGGTCGGTGTACGAACGTTTCCGTTAACGGTTACCTGCTGATTCCTGACAAAGTCTGAGCGATCCTGGATCATTACGGAGTCATCGCGCATTAAAGGGATATCACTGCCGCCATTGAGAACCAGGGCCGGGTTAAAGGAGATAAATTCTTTTTCGAGGTTTGGAAGGGTTCTTTTGATATAACCTCTTTCCATATACGCTTCTGGTTTTAAGCCTTGTGCATTTTGCAGTAATGCACCCAGGCTGAAGCCTGCAGTGAGTTCATAAATACCAGGGCGGTAAACTGATCCTTCCAGGATTACCCGGTTGGCAAAACGGTTGGTAATGGCACCGATTTCTACAATATCTCCGTTTCTCGGTGTATAACCGCTGAATAAATTGGAAGGGACGTCTTTAACTTCTCTTTCAATAGCATTGATCTGCTCGATTTTAGCAGTTCCGCGGTAAGCGATGTCTGTATAGCCGCCTGCATATTCCAGCAGGGCATCTAATTGTTCACCGGCTTTTAATTCATAAATAGCTGGTTTTTTAACTTCGCCGGTGATACTTACTCGTTTGGTATAAACAGGAATGCGGATAACATCCTGATCTTCTAAGCGGATATTTCCATCCATCAATCCTTTCTGAAGGAAGGTGTAAAAATCTACTGTGCGGTAAACTTTGTTATTTCTGATGAGTTCTATGCGACGCAATGACCCGTTAACGCTTGGTCCGCCTGAGTTATAAAGGGCATTGAAAAGTGTGGAAACGGATGATAGGGTATAAGATCCTGGTGTTTTAACTTCGCCAATGAGTGTTACTTTAATACTTCTGGTACTCCCCAGGTTTATAGCTACTTGTGTTTGTCCGCTATTTAGCGCAGGGTAGATCTTCGCTAGTTTGCCGCGGACCTGACTTGTCGCTTGTTCGATAGTAAGGCCGTTTACATGAACTAATCCAGCATATGGAATCTGAAGGTTCCCATCCGGACTTACTTTAGTCTTAATGGTAGTTTCATTCATTCCGGTTACCAAAACAATTACTTCGTCACCAGGGCCTAATACATAACCTTTTGGTGTAGCTGCATTGGTGTTTGGTTCAAATTTAACCGTACTCTGGTTAAAGAAATCCATTCCGTAAATATTGAGTACTGGTTTTGGAGCTGCGGGTTCCGATTTTTTCTCGGGTTTAATGACGGTAACAGCGGTATCGCGCGTGAAATTGGTCGTTTCTTTATTTGCTGAGACCGGTGGTTTCACTCCTTTTTGGTTTAAGCCTAATAAAGTGACCCTGTTTTTGAATTCTTCAACTTCTCCTGGCGGCAGTCCTTTCTGCGCCATTAATTTATAAGCTTCTTTTTCTGGAATGCCGGTTTCTTCTAGTTTCGTCCAGGCCTGAATAATCTGCTGATCAGTAAGCTGACTGATTTTCACATTCTGTATATTACTCAGGGACAATTCCTGGGATTTCCCGGTTTGGGTAAAAGCAATACAGATCAATAAAAGTATAGTGAAAAATTTAATGCGCATGGAGGAGGTGTGATATTAGTTTTTACAAATATATGATATTCGGTACATTTTTCTTAAAAGCCGAATGATACGGCCAGACGGAATTCGTTTGGTACTGCTGATGTCTGTACTTCGGGGTTAATTACACCGGTTTGACGCTGGTAACTGGTCCTGATATAAAGTTTATGCAGCAATTCGTAGTTGGCCTGAATAAGTAATTGTTTTTGTGTTTGTACAGGTCCTTCGTCCAGGAACTTTGCCTGAGGTTCTGCCCAATACTGGTCAAAAAGGTCACCGTCTCTGCCTTTACGGATATAAGTGAACTGAACTCTCGTACTTAAACGTGGCAGTGGGTTATAGGAAGCCCAGGCCATAATCCGGTCTGCATTCTGTCCCATCCAGTCTCCCAGCAAATAGCTCTGGTTAGTATAGGTCTGTGCGGGTATCAGGTTGTTATAAGCATATGGATTGATCCGGGTATATTCCCCGCCTATTGTAAGGTATGGGATTACTGCATCTGTACGGCTTGCACCTACGGTATATCCGAGCTGATTTCTGCTTTTCTCTTTATCGAAAATACTTCCTGTACGAATCTCATCTATGAAAAGGGAAGCATATAAATGTGTTTTGGGAATAAAGTTTCTGGAGCTGACATTAAAAAAGAACTGTCCGTTAGCTCCGGTCGTTAATTTATACCTGCTCTGATATTGGTCATATGCTTTAAAGAACATGACCGGTAAAAGATATCCGGCATCAAAATCATCGCTGTACACCATACTCTCCCCAACACTCAGGCTAAGGCCTTTTGCGGGTAGAAAGGTTAGGGTGTGACTAACAAAGTACTTGCGGATATATAATTCCCTGTTCTCACCGAATAACGCGTTGCCTTTATCATATGATCTGGCAGAGTCGATTAGTGCGGAGTTTAACCAGGCATGCATATAATTAAAGCGAAGCCATTTTACCGGGGCATAATCCAGGCGGATCATCGGGTAGGATGGAGCTTTGTCTGAGAGTACAATGCGGCCACCTTCTCCGTAGCCCCACAGCATCTGGTCTTTACCCACGCTGATGGATCCATTCTTCCAGGCATAGGTTACCGATCCTCTTACATCACTGAAGTTAACGGTTTTAGCATTCGGATTAATATTGGCTGTACGCAGGATTCCGGTTTCAGGTGTAAATCTTTTCAGACTGTCAATTCCATCCCCTTTCTCAGTAATATCCTGGAAGTAGGCCTGAAAGGAAAAGTGCTTTCCGGCATGTCCGTAAAATGACAGACCCGTGGCGGTCCTGAATACGTTTTTGCCTTTCCCATTTATTGTCTCGAAGCTCATTGCTGGGTCTCCGCGTAAAAAGAAGTCATCGTTTTTAACAGAAAGAAATCTCCATCTGTCGTACTGGTCCTTCCGAAAAAAGGTGGTTGTATCTTTTAACGGGCTATCAAATTCTGAGTATTCCTGCTGATAAAAGGCAAGTTCTTTCTGCTCCCTGGAAGACAGTTTGTCTTTTTGTTCTTCGAGTTCTTTCAGATATCCGGCAATGTCTTTTCTGCTAATAGGTTGAATCAGGTCATTATATTCAATACGGCCAATCTGTGCCTGTCTTGATAAATACTGATATACCGGGCTCTTTGGATTCTCGAACACAACCTGGCCAATTGCGTTGAGTTGCTGAAACACGAGGCAGGTAATTATGATTAGACTGTATTTGATAAATTTCATCGTATAATTGGAAGATGTTTAATTTTGAGGTTATAAAAACGCAAGTATAGGACAATAATCGCAGACCCACGTAAATTTATTTATAGTCCGGGTATCAATTTTTGTAATCCGGCATAGTGTTTTTCTGAGTTGATCAGGTTGTGTATGTGTGTTTTAGCATTTTTTCCCATCTCCTCAATCTGCCCTGGCCTGTCGTAGAGTTCGCGAATTCTACCGGATAAAACAGTGACGTCTCCGTGTGGGAAAAGCATGCCTGTTTTACCTTCTATAACCATCTCCGGAATAGCACCGATTGCTGAACCGATAACGGGTTTACCCATCGCCATTGCCTCAACTACGGTGAAACCCAGTACCTCGTACCATTCTGAGGGGCAAACGAGAAATGTTGCGTTTCCAATTTCTTTAAGTGTCTCCGCTCTTTTCAATTTCCCTAAAAAGGTGACGTTCGTTAATTGCTGCTCTGCTACATATTGCCGGAGTTCTGCTTCCTGCGTTCCCGTTCCAATTAATCTGAGCTGGATGTCGGGATGGTTAGCTACGGCTTTAATTAAAGTATGGGGTCCCTTAATCTTTTCCAGCCTGCCTGCGAATACAATATACTTCTGAGCCGGTGCCGGACCAAGGTTTCTGGTTGCGCTTTCAACTTCTGCATAATCGTACCCATGATAAAGTTGTACCAGTTTTTCTGGGAAGAAGTTAAATGAGCGAAATTTCTGATATAAAAACTCGGAAGGACATACATAGTGATCTACATATTGATAGCAATTCAATGCTGCATGAACATAGTTTTCTGTAGCAGCAACCAGGCTTGCAGGTAAGGAGCCTTTCTTACATTTATTGGTTATACAATGATAAAAGGCACCGCCTTTGCATTTTTCACAAATCTGACCATGACTTATAAAAGTGCTCTCCGGACAAATAGGTGTGTATTCGTGTAAAGTCCAGATAACCGGGATTCCTCTTTCCTTTAATATTTTAAGAATAATTGGCGTAATGTAATGATGAATGACATTGATATGCGCAAAATCTATTTTAACAGTATCGAGTAATTTCTCAAGTTGCTGCTGCGCCTCTTTTGACCAGATACTTGTTTTAATGACTTTATAGGCAGCACCGGGACTGGCCTTATTGACCTTTTTATAGTCTATATGGCTAATAAAGAAGGGTGAATATGCATTGCTGAAGTTCCTTTCGTCCTGCATAGAGAAAGGAATAATCTGATGTCCATGAGCTATATATTGCCTGGTTATATTTTCTACGTATGTCCAGTCACCACCGCTCGGATACCATGTCCAGTTTGCGACAAGTATATTCATATGTCTTATTTATACTTATTGAGAAAAAATGGCATAATTTTTATACCTGTGTGGATGAAAATGATCTCCAAAGATGCCTGATTTAATCAAATTATTGAAGAAATAATACATTTTTGATCGTAATTGCTACTATAGTATTTAATGATTAAAAAAAAACGCTAATTTTGGAAGGACGATAAGACTCAATATTTTAGATTCGCCATTGGATCGTGGTTATGATATTGATCCAAATGACCTTAATTTCGTAATGAAGAAAAAAATTTATATCGCTGGTGCAGGCGGAATGCTGGGTGAAGCTTTTTACCGCGTATTCAAAGAAGAATACGATATTAAATGTACGGACAAAGATGTAAATGAAGACTGGCTTAGTCTGCTTGATTTCAGAGACTTTGATAATTATAAAAAAGATGTAGTCGATTTTAAACCTGACTTTCTTTTCCATTTAGGCGCTTACACAGATCTAGAATATTGCGAAGTTAATCTTGATGATACTTATCTGACTAATACTACTGCGGTTGAAAACGCAGTAATTATCGCAAACGAGCTTCAAATCCCTGTTTTATATATCAGTACTGCCGGAATTTTTGACGGTAAAAAAGATTTCTACGACGACTGGGATGAGCCTAATCCGCTTGGCCATTACGCGCGTTCCAAATATATGGGAGAGCGTTATGTCCGTGAACATGCAGAAAGATACATTATCTGCCGTGCTGGCTGGATGATGGGAGGCGGTCCTAAAAAAGATAAAAAATTCATCAATAAAATTATAAAACAGCTGGCTACGGGTACCCGTGACCTGCATATTGTGAATGACAAGGATGGTACACCGACTTTCACGGTTGATTTTGCAAAAAATGTAAAGCTGCTGTTTGAAAAAGAGTACTGGGGTTTATATAACCTGGTCTGCAATGGTGAAACCAGCCGTAAAGAGGTTGCTGAAGAACTGGTTCGGATTCTAGGTCTCCAGGATGAGGTGACTATCCATGAAGTGACTTCTGACTATTTTAAAGATACTTATTTTGCACCCCGTCCGCCTTCAGAACGATTGATCAACAAAAAGCTTGATCTGCGTGATATGAATAAAATGCGTGACTGGAAAGTGGCTCTGGATGAGTATGTCAACGACTATTTCGGAGACTTTGTGAAAGAGCACTTCGAGAGTAGCAAATGCGTATAGCTGCCTTCGGATTCAGATCTGTTCCACCTGCAAAGGGCGCCGCTGGTGCTGATAAATTTGCATTGGAACTTTTTCCAAGGCTGGTAAGCAGGGGCCATCAGGTTGTTGCTTATAACAGACAGTATCCGGACGTGTTTGTAGATATTAATGTATACAAAGGTGTACAGATTAAAACAATCAAAACTATTAAAAGAAGTGGTTTTGATACATTGCTCCATTCTTTCAAATCTACTTGTGATATCATCTGGAATAATACAGCTGATATTGTCCATATCCAAAACGGCGGAAACAGTATCTGGGCATTGCCTTTAAGATTGTTTGGTAAAAAGGTTTTTATTAGCCAGGATGGCGTCGACTGGAAGAGGGACAAATGGTCCTGGTATGCTAAGCTATATCTTCAGTTTTCTGCATATATGACCGCATATCTGCCTAACGAGGTGATATTCGATAATGTTATTGCTAAAAAATTATTTGAAGACCGTTTCCGCAAGACTTTTGCTTTCATTCCATTCGGAAGTGAAATTGCCGCCTGGCCGGAAAATAATGATATTCTGGACCGGCTGAACCTGACACCGGGTGATTACTATTTATTTGTGGGCAGGTTTATTCCTGATAAAGGGCTTCATTACCTGATTCCGGGTTTTACAGCATCTTCTAGTAAAAAGAAGCTGGTGCTGATAGGTGGTTCTCCGAATCCTTCTCCCTATGAAAAGGAATTGACTGATCTGGCAAATGACCGTGTTTATTTCCCGGGTTTTCTATACGGAGATGAGGTTAATACTTTAATGAAAAATGCTTACTGTTATATCCAGGCCTCTGATGTGGAGGGTCTTTCTCCTGTTGTGCTTTCTGTAATGGGATTAGGTGTACCGCTTATTGTAAGTGATATTGAGGAGAATGAATATGCTGTTCAGGATACTGCGCGTATGTTTAAAAAAGGGAATATAGCTTCGTTGACAGAAGAAATTAACTTTGCTGAGGATAATTACCCAGAGATGCAGGCGCTTGCTTTAAGAGCACAGGAGCGTGCACTGTCAGTCTTTAACTGGGAGCACGTAGCCGACGAGCATGTACGTATCTTCGAAAGAAGCTAATCAGATAAAATTTAATGAAAATAAAAAAACGGGAATCTCTTTAAAAGATTCCCGTTTTGCTTTGCTTAGGGTTTATTTATTCAGACGTTTTTGTTCGTCATCTGACCCTGTACTTCTGTTTCTTGCAGATTTTACACTCATTTTTCCAAAACGGTAAGTGAAGCTTAATCTTACACTTGTAGTGGTACCATATTGTTCCAGGTAGTAGTCATTTCCAGGAAGTGTACTGCTGATTCTTGGTTTTTGTGTATGAAACACATCGCTCACACCTAGTTTGATATTTCCTGATTTGTCAGGGAAGTTATAACGGAGGCCTGCATCGGTATTAAACATGCTCTTTAGTTTTAATGCACCCTGAATTTGCGGTGTGCTATACATTATACCTGCATCTGCGCTGATTAGCTTGGTAATGGTAAAGTTGTTCTGCGCGTAAATATTAGCACTGAATTGTTTGGAGTCCAGATTGGAACCGCTTAATCCTGGCGCTTTAATTTCTTTGTAATAGCCTAATACGTTGTTATTCATATTCCACCACTCAGTTAATTTAACCGGGAAGTTCAGCGTTAAGGAAGCAACTTGTTCTGATGCGAGATTTAATACGGTCTGGAACATAGATTTCCTGACTTCATCCTGTAATAAAACTTGTGTGATGACATCTGTTGTTCTGCTGTAATTTAAAGCGACACTATATTTTTGTTTATATAAGTAAGAGGCTTCCAGGTTATTGGAGTATTCTGGTGTCAGATTAGGATTACCCTGGTTATAAGTATATTGATCCAGATAGAATACGAAAGGGTTCAGGTTTCTGTAATTCGGGCGGTTAATCTTTCTGGAGTAAGAGAAGTTCAATACGTTATCTGCATTGAAGTTTTGTGATAAACTTAAGGATGGGAACAGGTCTGTGTATTTGCGGTCAGTAACCAGATTCTGAGTAATTGAATTGCCGGTTGAATGTGTGTTCTCCAAACGTAAGCCTGCCTGAATTGATGATTTCCCGAAGGTTGCATTGAATGTGGTATAAGCAGCATTCACTTTCTCATCGTATTTAAACCGGTTACTTTTTCCAGCGTCAAATGCCCAGCCGTTTTCTGCGCGGTTCTCATAAACGTAGTCGTTATCGGTCTTCACATCGGACAGTTTAAATCCTGCATCGAGTTTATATTTTTTATTGATAGGTAAGGTATAGTCTGCTTTAAGTGCCTTGATATCAATATTTGATGGTGCGAAACTTCTGTAAATTTCACCGTTCTTATAAAAGCTTCCATTAGGGTTATAGAAGATATTGCTATTCGTCGCATCGTCATCGGAGATGTTTTTTGAATAGTCGGCATCTATAGTAATTTCCTGACCTGCAGTATCCAGCACTCCTTTATAGTTAATATTGTAAGAGTAATTTTTACGTGGATTTATATTGGTTGCAGTACTTCTGAGCAGAGAGTCGGTTTCGGTAAAAGATCTTCCGATGTTTACTTTACTGAACCCGTTGGAGTGATAGTTACTGATATTTCCTTTGAACAATGCACCGATCGTATGGTTCTTAGTTAGAAAGATGTCTGTACCGATCTTGAAGTTATTGGATTCGTAAACCGAGGTATCTTTATTTCTTTGACTGAAGTAAACCGGATTTGTGATACTAGCTGTTTTTCGGTCGATGGTAGTATATTGTTCTTCTTTATTGCGATAGTAACCATAAGATCCGAATAAGTTAAAGTTCTTTTTACGGAAGTTCAGGTCTAATGCGCCATTACCATTCAGATATTTGTTGAATCCGGTACCCGCATTCAGACTTCCGTTAAATCCTTCTGTCTTGCTCTTTTTGGTTTTGATATTAATAATACCACCGGTAGCATTAGCTTCATATCTCGCGCCGGGATTATTGATAATCTCTATACTTTCAATCTGACTGCTCTGCATTGACTTAAGCAGGTTAACCACATCTGCACCACTGAGGTAAGATTGTTTTCCGTCTATAGTAACCAGGACATTACTTTTTCCGGCTAACGCGATATTATCATTCTGATCTACGGTTACCCCAGGTGCCTTTTTAAGAATCTCCAGTCCGGTAAGTCCTGCGGATGATGGTGTCGCATCTATATTGAAAATTAATTTATCTGCCCTGCGTTCCAAAACCGGTTTAGTCGCTGTGACTGAAACTTCATTAAGTTGTTTGGAAAGTTCGGCGATTGTTATTGCAGGTACCTGATAGGCTGCTGTGGCTTTAAAATCGAAAGCCGGAGAGCTTACTTTGGAATAACCGACTGAGGTTGCAACGATATAGTATTTATTGGCTGCGGCATTAAAACTGTACTTACCGTCCATATCTGTCATTGCTGTAGTTACCAGGCTGGAGTCTTTTGCTGAATACAGTAAGACAGTAGCGGAAGGAATTGTTTGTGTATTATCTTTTACAATTCCGCTGATCTTAGCACTTTGCTGCGCGCTAAGTTTTAAAGGAATAATATAACAAATAAGAAGAACGGCAGGTAGAAATATTTTCATTTTAATAAGCGTTTATTGAAAAGCAGGAACTTTATATAATCTTTTATTCAATACCTATCTTGAATGTGAATTATCTGTGAATTTCTTGAGCTTTTCTGGTTCGTTTGTAATTAAGACGATGGCTTTTGAGAAAAGTTACATGCATCTTAAATTTTTAACATTAAACGCTATTATTTAACATCTTAGAAAGTAAACAGAAATGATTTAGTTGCCGAAATATAAGGGGCTGTGATGCTAAGAACGCTGATTTTCGTTAAAAAGCTGAATGATTTCTGCAGCTGCCTTATCCCATGAAAATTGGGTGAGGCGTGTTTTTCCTGCCTGAATGAGTGTGGATCTGAGCTGCGCATTTTCCTGAAGAGACTGCATCTTCTCCGTAATGTCGTTATCGTCTTTAGGGTTGAAGGTTAAGACTGCATCACCACCTACTTCAGGCAGGCAGGTATTATCTGCAACCATAACTGGAATTCCATATTGAAAAGCTTCCAGTACCGGAATTCCAAAGCCTTCATTTAACGATGGGAATACATAGAACAGGGCATAGGTATACATTCCAGCTAGTTCTTCTTCACTGAGATAGCCGGTTATAATAATATCCTGTGCATAATCTGAATTTTGGATTTCATGCTGAATTTGCAGGAATTCGGTATTGTCCTGCAGCCCCTGATCGGGACCGGCAAGTACCAGTTTTATTGAAGAGGGATTCTGTTTTTTTAAAGCTGCAAATGCGCGGATCAATGCGGGAATGTTTTTACGTTTAAATGGTGATCCGACATGCAGGATATATTGTTGGGGTAAGAGACTGAATTGTTGCAAGACTGCTGCTGAAGGGTGATTTACACGTGTTTTTGGACCTTCGTAAACGACTTTAAAATGCTCTTTCGGAATATTGGTATAATGTGCCAGCTGTTTTTGCGCATACGCTGTGGGTGTGATCACAAATGCAGATTTACGGGCAGCTGGTAAGGCGGTTAAATGGTAAAGCCTGAGCCAGAGTTTTCCATAGTGTTCTGGGTTTTCAAAGAAAAATGCATCGTGAAAAACGGGCACAGTCTGGTACCCCAGGTGGATAAGCGGTACAAAATTGTCTGTGCAAAGTACAAAGTCACAATGCTTCCTGGCAGCTTTGAGTGGCAGAACAACTTGTTTCCAGAGTTGGTAAAAAAAATGGTTACTGTATTTAGAGAGTTTTGATTCTCCGGGTCCGGCGCTGAGTTTGGTGTCCAGGAAATGTATAGTCAGATTTTCTCCTGAAAGTTTATACAGGGCTTTGCATAACTCTTCGAGGTAAGTTCTGGTTCCGGTTTTTGCAGTCTGGAGGTCGCGGATGTCGACACCAATAGTCAAGTGTTTCTTATGCATGTTCACCGGTTATTCTGTTTTTAATAATTTTAGCGGGAACGCCGGCTGCTATCGAGTTTTCGGGAATAGAACGGCTCACAATACTTCCGGCAGCAATGACGCATCCCTGGCCCAGGTTAACGCCGTCCAGAATAGTGACCCCGGCACCAAGCCAGCAATTATCACCGATAGTAACGCCTTTACGGGTTACACCCTGGGCTTTAATGGAAAGCAACGGGTCTGAATAATTATGGTTTTCAGAGAATATTTTAACATCGGGTCCGAAGATGACGTCCTTTCCTATAGTAATACCGCCCTGTCCTGCAAGATATGCCCTTGCATTGATACCGGTTCCACTGCCTATAGTAATGCCTTTACCTCTTTGGGCAATGACACCGGTACAGATTAGTATCGAATCGCGTGCAATGGAAACGTTATCACCGAACTGAATTCCTTCTTCTGATAAGGCATTGATAAAAACGTTGTCTTCGAGAATGAGATTCTTACCGCACTGAAGCTGATAGGCATGACTGATCTTTACGCGGCTTCCTATAAAAAGAAGTCCCGAGGATCGCTTAAGCCATATTTTCTGCCACATACCTCTGATAACCTGTATAGCTCTCCGGCCACTGATAATACTTAGATCCCGGGTGCTGTAAACACTTTCCCATTTGTAATCGGGGTCGTTCTTCAGTTTTCTTATAATTTTCTCAATTAGCATGTTGGATCTCCTTTGGTTTGGAGTATTGCATGACAATACTGATAAATAATCCCGAAAAGAACCAATTCATATAGGATATATAAGATGAAGACTCTACTTCTGAGGTTAACAGAGGAATAAAGATCGCAATTTTCAATAATAGAACCAGCATACAGACTTTTCTCTCTTTGCCTCTAAGTGCGGGTAACCATTTTAACCCGGTTCTGATAAAGCCTATATAAATAAAGAGATAGCATAGAAGTGCGAGAATTCCTGCTTGTACGCCAATGATAATAAACTGGTTTTCTCCGCCCGTGTTCTCTCCCAAAGATCCGGCAACACGTCCTGATGTGCCCAAACCAAGCCCAAAGGGGCTGCTGATCATCGCATCGATACCCTGGATCCACTCTACAACGTGCCCGACACTTGAAGGGTTACTAAAGTTAAGGGTATTAATAACGACCTCAACTATGCCATCTGCCTTGTCTTCAAAGCTGCTCAGGACCCAGATAAAGTACAAGGCGACTGCTGCAACACCCAGGTGAATGGTGTGCGTGATATATTTTTTGCGCGTAAGTAATGCGTAGATATAGATAACGAGAAAATAACTGGCAAAAGGGGCTCTGGAAATGGCAAACGTAATGCAGGCAAAGGTCGAAGCGAGGGCAAGTAACCCGGAAACATTTGGCATGAAGCGGTTATCATCTCTGGTATACAATGCGCCGATTGCACATAGTGCGAGTAAGGTTGCTGCCGCATTTTCCAATGGATTGGCAAAGAAACTTGCAAAGCGTTTAAATCCGCCTTCGGATTCAAATGTCCAGCTCAGCCCGTAATTTCCACTTGGTTCAAAGTTGAAGAAATAATAACTGTAGTCTGCATATCCGGTAAGGGTTTGCAGGTGCTGATTAAATAATACTTCCAGGCATATCGTAATTCCGGCAGCTATGGTTAGCAGTACAATGTAATTTAGATATTTATTAACGTAAATCTTTTTAGGGTCGAAAAACCTCCCTGCAAAGTATACAATTACAAAAAAGGATGTACTTTTCAACGCAACTAACCGGTTTACAAAACTTTGCTCCCCCAAAGGTAGAATTGCATAAAGAGATGTATAAAGTAAAAAGGCGAGGATCAGGTAATCTATGAGATGAAAGCGAGGTCTCTCCCGCAAGCTCATAATTCCTATGCCAAGGACAGTAAGTATAAGTAATTCTTTGAAGAACTGAAATGCAGGAATGATATCTTTTAGTCCGATCATAAAGGCCACGGACATAGCTGTGGTATAGATAGAAAGCCCGAAAATCAGAAATAGCAGGAATTCCTGGGTATTTCCCCTGATGATTTCTCTTACTGCAATTATAAAAGATAACAAGAACAACAGTGGGAAAACAATCATGAGTTTGGTTTAAGCGCAGTGCCGATTTTTGGCCAAATTACTTTTTCTGATTCGAATAATCCATCTTTCAGCCCATTAAATAAACTTAAAGCCTTTTTTTTACGTCCCCGGAGTAAAAAATAGGTTAACAACGCAGTATAGTATGGTGTGTAAACAAGAAACATAACGGGATAAAATAGGGGATTACCATATTTGCGCAAAAACCAGAGATGGTTCCTGCTCACATAATAATGAATTATCGGGTTGAGTGTTCCTTCTTTTTGCGCACTTACCTTTCCGGATGCTCCTGCCTCATGATACATACTCAGGTTTGGGAGATAGTGGAGCTCATATCCGGCAGCTCTGAGCCGGAATGATAATTCGACGTCTTCATAGTAAAGAAAGAATCTGGAATTAAACAGGCCGCACTCTTTAAGTACTGTATTCCTCAGTAAAATACAGCATCCGGTAAGCCATTCTGCAAGGATCATCTCTTTAGTGGTTGGCTTTTTTACTGCATAGACTTTTCCAGTTATCTGTTGAAAACGTCCTTCGGCATTCCATAGTTTTTCGGGTTCATGCATCCAGTAAATAGCAGGTTGTGCGGCTGCGGCCCGGGGATGTTGATCGAGATGGTTCATTAATCCCCTGATCATGCCGGGGCCTACTGTAGTATCGTTATTCATAACCAGGGAATAGGTATATCCATGGTCTAATGCATATTGTAATGCTGTATTATTACCACCTGCATATCCGAGATTGGTTTGATTATCTATAAAAATCAGATCGGGAAACCGGGTGCGGAGTTTGCCTAGTGAGCCGTCGGTAGAGCCGTTGTCTGCAATGATCAGATCGTAATCTGCTGCGTCGCAATTTTGTTGTACGGAAGTAATGCAACTGGCCGTATATTCAGGAGTATTCCAGTTCAGCAGGATCAGAGCAACGGGCTTAGGCATGTTTCAAAGTTCTGCAAAAACTACCGTATTGCCAAAAACGACATACTTTTGAACTCACGAGGAAATAAATATTTATTGTAAGTTTGCGCATATTCCAATCTCATGACCGATAAGTACGGTGCCTATTACAGGACTATAGGTATCTTCCTGGATTTAATTCTGCTCAACCTTTCAGGGGTTATCGGCTATTTTATTGTGCTTACTTTTCCGGAAAGTCTGGACCGTCCGCAAATTTCGTTTTTGCATATCATGCTGGCCAATGTAGTCTGGTTTAATATGGCGCAGGTTACGGGATTGTACCGTAATATGTTTATTAAGGATGCGATACCGACGATTAAAGAGGCTTTAGGTTCGCTCTTGTTATTTGGTTTAGTGTTGGTTCTGCTTATGGTCACAGTCACAGAACTGGATGTTTTCAGCAGGACAATATTACTTACATTCTTATTATTCGCAATACTGTTTCTCACCGGTAAAATTGGCTTCCTTTTATGGAGACGGGCATGGAGGGCACAGCTAATTGATTATAAGCCTGTAATTATTATTGGCGCCAATACACTAGGTCGGGAGTTAAAAAAACACATGGATGGGCAGATGATTCTCGGTTATAAAGTCGTGGGCTTTTTTGACGATAATTCTCCAATAGATTTAAAACAACCTTTATTGGGTAACCTGGATGAGGCAATCGTGTACGCAAAAAAGAATCGTATTAAGGAAGTTTTCTGCGTTCTGCCGGACAGCTGTCTGCCAAAAATTCATTCGTTGATGAGGGAAGCGGACCGGGAAATGATCCGGTTCAAAATGGTGCCCGACATTCAGGATTACTTTAAAAAGAATGTAACGGTACAGTGGTTTGGGCATCTGCCAATCTTGAGTGCCAGGACCGAGCCGCTGGAAATTAAGATTAACCAGGTTTTGAAGAGAGGTTTTGATCTGTTAATTTCTTCATTGGTTATTATCTTTATTTTAAGCTGGGTAATCCCATTGCTTGGTTTATTGATAAAACTTGGTTCTCCCGGGCCTGTCTTTTTCAGGCAGCTGCGATCGGGTAAAGATAACGAGCCTTTTTATTGTCTGAAATTCCGGAGCATGGTTGTCAACGCCGAAGCTGATTTAGTTCAGGCAACGAAAAAGGACGATCGAATTACGCGTCTGGGTGCGTTTATACGTAAAAACAGCATTGATGAATTACCTCAGTTTATAAATGTTTTTCTTGGCGAGATGTCAGTTGTAGGACCGAGGCCGCATATGCTGCAGCATACGGCCGAATACTCTGCACTGATTGACCAGTTTATGGTGAGACATCTCGTGTTGCCTGGAATTACAGGATGGGCTCAGGTGAAGGGTTTCCGGGGTCAGACTATCGCACAGGATTCAATGGAGGAGCGGGTGAAAGCCGATATCTGGTATCTGGAGAACTGGTCTTTACTGCTCGACATGAAAATTGTGTTTCTAACTGCATGGCATGTGATCATTGGTAATGAGAATGCCGCCTAAAGGTTTCTACAGTTATTCTGCCCGACGAATGACTTTGGTAATGATCTCATTGAGCTCGTTGGCAGAGATATCAAGATAATTTAACATTTCCTGGCTTTCGGGTTGAGTTTCAATGTCTTTTAGCAATGTAACCAGGCTCATGATTCTGGCAAGTGGTGCGCGTACTTGATGGCTCTGGATCCAGGCGATGTCTTGCAGTCGTTTATTGTGCGCTTCTATGCTTTTGATGTAGTGTTGTCTTTCTGTGATATCTGTGGCCAAAACAAGTCTTCCTTTGCGGCCATTGATTTCTATGGGATTACTCCTGATTTCTACCGAAAACTCAGTGTTGTCTTTTTTGCGATGTACAGTTTGAGTCAGATAGGGTGCTTTGGTTTTCCCAGCCTCCCTGACCTGTGCTTCAATTGATTCACGGTACTCCGGTGGCCGGATATCCAACATTGTCATCGTTAACAACTCGTCCCGGGTATAGCCATACATTTGAATAGTCGCTTCATTAACCTGCATAAAATGGAATGTTTTTACATCGAAAACGTACATTGGAATTGGATTGGACGCGAATAAATATCTGTAGTAATCTTCTGATTCTTTAAGCCGGTTATTTAATTCTGCAATTTCTAATGATTCATCTGCAAGCTGTCCTAAAAGCTCATTTTCATTGTTAATTATCCTTTCCAGACGCGAAATTACACGGCGTATAAGAACAATCGACACAAGATTTACAAAGAGCAGGTTCGCGCTGTAAAAAAACCAGGTGACCGGTTCATATTCGCTCGAAACGTAAGAGGAGAACCAATTCAAGCGTAAGTCCATGCCTAATACAAATAGAATTAACACATTCACCAGCAAAGTATAATATGCATAGCTTTTGTGGAATAGGATCGAAGAGAAAACAGAGGCGAGTACAACGTATAAAATTCCGGGTCCTTGTGTCCCGTTCTGCAAAAGCAGATTAATAGAAAACAGGTAGATCATCCCTATAGAAAAGACTTTCTTACTGTTAATGCCGGGTCGTTTATTTAATAAAAAAGAGAATAGAAAAAGCAGAAATAATGCACCAAAAAGCGCGTTGTAAAGGTCAGACCTGCCAAGGCTGTAAATGATTCTCGGCACAATGGCAAGCAGACAAAAAGGGATAGAAAATGCAACAACGTAAACAAAAGACAATCCTGACCACCCGGAGTATTCTCCATTTTCGACGGCCGGTATTCGATGTCGGATAAATTTCAAATACTGCAGCCACCAAATTCTTGGAATTTGTGATATAGGTTGTTTCATGGCGAATCTGGTAAATCTGCTGGGATTGTCATTTTAAAACAACTTAATGTTGTATTTGTTCGTTTTTCAAGTTAACTATTTTTAATCCAGAGGATTAGTGGGTTTCCCGGACGGTGGTTTATTTTTTTATAACTGCCGGGAATATAATGTTCATCGGCATGGTAGGTAGCCAATCGTGTACCCGGTTTCCGGTCTTCCAGTACATCCTGAAAGGTCTGGAGATACTCGGTGTAAATCTCTGCCGATGTTGGAATAAGGTTATCTATAGGGATATGGTAATCGAGATTCTCCATGAAGGAGTTATAAAAATAGAAGTGGTCGAATTCTTCCATTCTAAGGTTGTTAAAATTCCCCTGAATAAAGTTTACGTTACCGGTGTTTGTTGCTTTTTGGGCAATTAATGCCTCGTCTGTTAGAGACTTCCTTTGTTCTATACCATGGAAAACGAAATCATTGTTGAAATGTGCAGCAATAATGCAAAACTTACCAACACCGCTGCCAATATCCAGAATATGCTTACCGCCGTCAGCACATAAAAATGCGCCTGCTTTTTTAGCAATTTCCATTGGAGTCCAGTGAATGGCCGATAATTGCCTTGCCCTCAAGGAATATAAGCTGTCAAAAGCTTCATCTCCGGAAAATATATCTTTATTCATAATTGCTGCTTTTGGCCAGGAATTCATCTTTTCAGAAGCCAAAGATCGCGTAATCAAAAAAAATGGAGTAACTTTTGCATATTTATTTTACTTAATTATCATTCTATGGCGTTAAAAAAACCTTCCCTGGTAATACTTGCTGCTGGTATGGCAAGCAGATACGGTGGAAACAAACAAACTGAATCTTTCGGCCCTTCGGGTGAAACGATTATGGAGTACTCCATCTATGATGCAATTAAAGCAGGATTTGGAAAAGTAATATTTATTATCCGCGAGGAATTTGCTGAGGCATTTAAGGGTGTAATCGAGCCGAAATTGAAAGGCAGAATAGAGACTGAGTATGTTTATCAGTCTTTGGAAAAATATAGCGGTGGCAGAGCAATTCCTGCAGAACGTGTTAAGCCTTTTGGAACTTCGCATGCACTATTGTGCTGCAAAGAAATTCTGGATGCGCCTTTTGCTGTGATTAATGCTGACGATTTTTATGGATTTGATGCTTTTGAGAAAGCCGCAGATTTTTTAAATACCGCGGTTAGCAACGGTGTATATGCTTGTCTTGGCTACGAGCTGAAAAATACGCTGAGCGATAATGGATCGGTAACAAGGGGAGAAATTCATGTCAATGCTGCGGGTGAAATGACCGGTATCACTGAAAGAAGAGAGATTTACAAGAAGGAGGGTAAAGCATTTACTAAAACTCCGGAGGGAGATGTTGAACTGCCCCTTGACACCAAAGTAAGTATGAACTTTTTCTGTTTTACACCAGATTTTGTGAACTGGTCGGCTTTAGAATATGAGAAGTTCCTGGACAAGAATTTGAATGAACTCAAAGCAGAATTCTTGATTCCGGAAGTTTCTGATGAATTGATAAAATCCGGAAACGGAGTTGTTAAGATGATTCCTACCCAGGCGATCTGGTTTGGAGTTACTTTTAAAGAAGATGCGCCTGTTGTGAAAGCAGCTTTGCAGGAACTAACGGATAAAGGGCTTTATCCGCAAAATCTGTGGATATAAAAAAATGACTGGTCTAAAAAAGTATTGGTGGAGATTTAAAGCATTAATAGAAAGTGCTGTACTGCTTCATCCGGATCATAAGGAAGCGGATCATGTGTTCTGGCGAAAGAGGTTATTCACAAACACAATCACCTATGGTTTGATATTCAGTATCATTGTGATGGTTTCGTCGATGACATACAGCTTTTTTGCCGGGAGTTATTTTGTGCAGTATTTCAATATTATTTTTGTTGTTACTTTAATTCCAATAATTTTTAATAAAAAAATTATGATTCAGACCAGAAAAGTGATAGCGCTTTTTTTGCTTTATGTGCTCGCCATCGTGTACATCGCATTTCTTGGGTCTGAAGGTCCTGGTGCGCTTTACTTGATTGTACTGACTATATTTTCAACAATGATTTTCCCCCGCCCGGCAGCTTACTGGCTGGTGGGGGTTAATGCATTGATTTGTGCTGGATTTGGGTTGGTAATCTACTATAAGATTTTCGACAGTCCATTGCTGTACAGTTATGATCTGCCATTATGGGTCTCTTATTCGGGTAATTTGATTTTCGTTAGCTTATTGAGTGTAATGTTAGTGAGCAAGGTACTGAAGGGGCTGGAGCAAACTATCCAGAAGGAAGCTACACTGGCAGTTAAATTAAATGCTTCAGAAAAGTATTATAGAAATACTTTTGAGGCTAATCCGGTTCCGATGTACGTATTTGACATGGAAACCAGCAGATTCTTGCACGTAAATAACGCGGCATGTGAAAAATATGGTTATTCTAGAGAGGAATTTCTCAGCATGAAAATTACTGATATACGACCGGAATCTGAGCATAGTAAATTAATGGATTTAACCAGCATGATCCGTAACAGGGATTATTCAGGTATACTAATCCATAGAAAAAAGAACAGTGAAGTCTTTCCGGTTGAAATTGAAACAAACCTGATTCATTTTGAAGATAAGGAAGCAAGGCTTGTACTTGCAACAGATGTTTCTGAACGTATTAATTATATCAAAGAAATTGAACGGCAAAATCAGGATTTGCGGGAAATTGCCTGGATCCAGAGTCATTTAGTGAGAGCACCGCTCGCCAATATTATGAGTCTGACCGAATTTTTGATTAAATATCCAGGAGAGGATACTAAAGAAACTTTAACTTTTCTGAATGATTCATCTCAGAAACTGAATATGGCCATCAAATCTATCATCGGCCAGGCAGATGGTTCAGGACTCAGCTAATAAATCCTGATTAATAAGGTCATTGCAAAATGTAATACTAAATGTCGTACCCTGGTTAACTTTGCTGCTTACTTCTATATTTCCGCCTAGTGAGGTAAGCTGAGCTTTAGTAATAAATAAACCAACCCCATTTCCATTGACATGTTTATGGAAACGCTTGTGCAAACCAAAAAGTTCATCCTGGTTTGTGTCAAGGTCAATTCCCAGACCATTATCTGAAAACTTCAGTACACGTTCTCCATTCTGGTCGGTCGTGAGACTAACTCCAATCTCCAGTGTCCGGGACTGATCCCTGTACTTGATAGCATTTGACAAAAGATTAGTCAATATGCTTTCGAGGTAACTTTTATTAAACAGTACATGTTTATTAGTGAAATTTAAATGAAGAATAATTGGCAGATTTTCAATCTGTTCGGTAAATGACGAACAAACTTTATCCATAATTTTAGAGACATTTATCCTGGATATTTTAACTCTTTGATCATTCTTCCGGTTGAGAATATAAGTGAGGTCTGTAATAGTCTCGTTGAGTCTCTCTGTCGAGGTTTTGAACAGATCAATTATTTCTTTATTATGTTGGTTAAGATGGTCTATATCCAAAATGTCAATCAGGCCGGAGAGGTTAGATAGGGGAGTTCTTAGGTTATGGGAAACAATATAAACAAACTGATTAAGGTCAAGGTTTCTCTTAGTCAGGTTTTGAATAAGTAACGCCTGCTCTTTTTCCTCATGGATTTTTTTGTCAATTTCGCTAAAATGCGAGACCAACGCACCTACCTGCTCGTCTTCCAGTAAATTGGTTACCCGGCCTTCGACCCAATGATAGCTTCCACGATTATCTAAAACCCTGATTCTGTATTCAATTGTTCTGCCAGATACCGCTAAAACCTGACGCATTTGCTCTTCGGCAAGCTGGATGTCTTCAGGGTGAACAATATTCATAATCTTAAGTTGTCGATATTCTGCCTTGCTAAAACCGAATAGAGCAGTGATTTCCTGAGTAGAATGAGTAATCTGACCATTTTTATCTATTAGAAAGACTTTTTCACGGCATTTTTCCATGAGAGTCAGGTATTCATTATTCATTTCAATATCTTCCTCACCGAGAGAGCTGTCGGCTGAAGGATGATCCCTAAAGTTTTGTGTCATAACGTTTTAAAACTCTAATTTATCGAATGTAACTGATAATTTCCTTGTTTTATGAACAATGATTGCAAAAATAATAGTCTTGCAGACCCTACATTCGTTCTGTTGAACAAAATGAACAGTGCTTTGTTTTGGAACTGGTTTAAATTTGTAGAAAAAACAATAACTTGCTATGTGTTGACCGTTTTATACAAAAATGCCCATGATAAATCAGTCTCCAACTCCTGATCAAGCAAATACCCCGGCTATTCTTCATTTACTTGGGATTATAGATGCAGAACCAGAGGACGAATTCGACAATATCGTTCGGCTCGCTTGTCTGCTTACAGCAGCTCCGGCGGCAACGCTAACTTTTATAAATCAGGATAGAAATTTATGTAAATCAGCCGCAGGAATTGACATAGCTGATCTGGAAAGAGCTGATCAACAACTTAAATCCTATTCTTCAGTTTACAGGGAACCTATAAAATTTAATGAAAATTTGTTACTAGGTCATTTAACAGTCGCCTTTACTCAACCTACGGATTTAACAACCGGTCAGATGGAAGGACTGAAACTGCTTTCTAAACAATTAGGTTACCTACTGCAAATGCGTCTTCCGGTAGCTAATAGAAGCGTTAGGGACTTTTATGAAAGTATCTTAAATAATATTCCTACAGATATCGTCGTATTTGACACGGAACACCGGTATCTATTTGCCAATCCTGGTGCTATTAAAGATGAGGAACTCAGGAAGTTTATAATTGGAAAAGACGATTTCGAATACGCGGTTTACAGAAAGCGGGACCCTGCTATAGCTATAGAACGCCGGGCTCAATTTCAACAAGTTAAGGATACAGGGAATACGATTAGCTGGGAGGAAAATCAAAAAACTGCCGACGGTAACATAGTGACGCATCTAAGAAGAATGTTTCCTGTAAATGACGATCAGGGAAAACTTGTAATGGTTATAGGATTTGGAATAGATATCACGGAGAGAAAAGAACTGGAGAACAAGCAGCGTAAGATTATGGAGCAGCTCGCCGTCCAGCACAAGCAATCTATTGATTTTTGTAATGTTGTTTCCCATAACCTGAGAGGGCCCCTCATTAATCTGGGGATGTTAACGGAGTTTATTCGTGAATCGGTAGATCCGGGTGAGCAGCAACTGCTGATCTCGAAAATGGAACCCGTCATCGATAATTTGAAAAGCACTTTTAATGAATTGGTGGAGTCCATTCAGGTTCGGCAGGAAACGGATCTGAAGATGGATGAGCTGAATTTGAACGCTTGTCTTAGTGAAACTGTAAGAAACTTGTTTTTCGAACTTAAAAAAGTTGATGGAAATATTCATGCAGATTTCTCGGATGCCCCGATTCTATACTGTCCGCAAAAGTATCTTTCCAGTATTTTTCATAATCTGATCAGTAACGCCATCCACTATCATTCTCCCGAAAGGCCTTTGTCAATAAAACTTTTGACACAGGCTAAAAAGAATAAAATAGTTTTAACGGTTCAGGACAACGGGCAAGGGATAGACCTGTTGAAGCACAAGCATAATATCTTTAAAATTGGAAAAGTGTTTCACCGCCGGCCTGGCGCAAAAGGGTTGGGTTTGTTTATGACCAAAACACAGGTGGAAGCAATTGGGGGAACTATTTGGGTAGATAGCGAGCCTGACCAGGGTGCCAGATTCTCCATTGAGTTTGTTAATCAATCTTCCGAAGCCTTGTAATCGAAAATCGTCAATGTACAGGTAGCCTCTAAATTCTTATTGAGCTAAATGATATGTATCTTAATGCTCTAATTGATAATTAATACGAATATGAAGAAGTTCATGCTGATCGATGATGATGAGATTTTTGTTTTTCTGACAAAAAAGACCATTTTGAAAGTGTCAGCAGATGTTGAAGTCCAGGTCTTTGCTGACGGGCAACAAGCGATTTCTCATTTACAAGATATTGCTGGTAATAGTGAATTATTGCCTGACGTTATATTTTTGGATTTGAATATGCCGGTTATGGATGGCTGGGAATTTCTGGACGAATACCAAAAGCTAGACGGGTTTCCTCTTAACGGGGTACCACTCTACATTGTATCTTCTTCCATTTCTCCATATGAAATGGATCGTTCGGCAGGTATTCCGGTTGTCACCGAATTTATAATTAAACCTCTTGTGAAGGAAAAATTTCTTGAAATACTGGAGAATTTATAGGTTTTCATTTTGATCGACTGATACCTCAGTAATAAGGCTGCTCAGTCTTCTCAACCTGCGTTAATTTAATGAACATAATGAATAATACTTTGACCTGTAGTATTGCTTAGTTTAGTGGCAAACGCAAGATTGTCTCGCACTAAATAACGTAATTTATGATCAAAGTTGGCCTTATCGATTTAAATCTGCAATGCAGATCCAGGATAAAAAGCTTACTGGAACTTCAACATAACCAGCATTTCCGGGTTACACTGGACGTTGGAACGACAGATGAGCTCAAAACTGTAAAGCCGGCGCTAGGACCGGATGTAATCCTACTTGATATATCCTGTGGGGGCGCTGCAGTGATTCCTTATATCTATGCGCGTTTTCCTCAAACTCATATTATTGTTTATAGCGATATTAAAGATCAGGAAAGTGTGCTGGAATGCGTAAGGGTGGGGGCTATGGGTTACCTCCTTAAAGAAACCAGCATCGCTGATGTTGCCGCATCCATAGTTGTTACCTATGAAGGAGGCTCGGTGTTCAGTCCATCTGTATCACGGTTAGTGGTGAAACAAATACAACAGAGTCTGGATTATCAGGCAAATTTAAGCCGTAGGGAAAGGCAAATTGTCGATGGATTAAGAAATGGACTGAGCTACAAGCTAATTGGTTATAAATATGGTATTTCTCTTGATACCGTTCGTCAGTATATCAAAAGAACTTATAAGAAACTTAACATAAACAGCAAGGGCGAGCTCCTCGCACACTACCGTTCCTGACGGGTAGGCATTTTAGTTTGCTGTAAATGTTGGTTTTGCGTTGACGGTTCTTTGATGATGAAAGGTTTCGCTAAAACAAAAATCCTTCTGTTTATTTTGCTTTTTAGCGGGTTGCACGGCTCCGCACAAGTGAAATATGCTTTTTCGAGAGATACAATCAGTATACAGAGTGATCAAACCTTCACGAATTTTTTAAATGTTCATAATGAGAGTGGTCAGCGGACAGTACTTTATTACGACCGGCCGAATTCTAATTTGCCAAAGGCTCTTATTGGCTTACCGGACAGTCTGGTGCTACAGGCTGGTGAAGCCAAAAAATACCCGCTGAAATTTCTGGCCAACCGGCAGACAATCCGACAAAATCTGCAATCTTTCATCATAAGTCTACGCAGTGCGGCTCCATCTGATAAATCTTTAATGCAATCCGATGCTAGTTTTTACACGCAGCTTACGGACGCAGAGGGCTTAAGCTTAGGGCTCGAACAGGATGAGGTTTACCTTAGTCAGCTAAATGACCGTGCGCAGGTTATGGTGCGACTAGTCAATCACGGATATGTTCCGCTTACTTTTACTTTGAATCTTAGTGGTGTTCCTGATGGCTTGGAGTTCACAGGACAGACTATGCGTATGACTCTTGAACCTGGCGAACAACAGATCTTGCCTTTTGAGGCTGCCTACCGAACTAACTTTAAACGCTCAGAGGATTTTATTGTGACTATTAAAGCAATAGATGATCTTGGAAATCAATTAGCTGTTAAGATGCTAAAAGTATTCAGTATCACGAGCTCCAGAAACCTGGGGCAGTTCAGTACGCTATTATCTAATCCTCCTAATTCGGTGTCACTTCTATATGGTAACCTTAATGGTAGTTCTGATTATTTTCAGTTCCGTACAAATGGTAAAACTGTGGTTAATGGTAGTTCCACCCTGGAATACAGATTGAACATGGATCGTTATAGCCAGCAGGATAGTAAAACGGTAAATGTTTATGATTCTTATTTGGATTATCAGACTAAAACCTGGGGCATAAAAGCAGGCTCTATTTACGAAAGCTCTGATTTTCAGTTGTATGGACGGGGTCTGAAAGTCAATATGCGTGTAGCACAAAGCGGTGTTCTATCGGCAATGGCATTGGAAAACAATTATCTTCTTTTTAACGGCAATAATTTCAACAGGCAGGGGGCACGGATTCTAGGTGCAGATTATCAGGAGAACAGTCCGGGCAATAATTTGCGAAAGGCTTCATATATCTATAGCAACGATCGTTATACCGGTTTAAACGCTCATCAGATCGGATTTCGGTCTGACTTTATCTTATCTGGACAAGAGAGATTAGCCTTACAGGCTGCTTATACGGTTGAACATAATTTTATAAAAAATACTAAAGCCCAGCAGGGTGCTTCCGGAGGATTTAATTACCGGCGTCAAACTGATAATATTAATATCTCTTTTAATAGTTTTTACAGTACACCATATTTTACGGGTTTACAGCGTGGTTTGTTTTTTAGTGATCTGCGAGCAGACTGGAAGTTAGACCAGGAGGGTAACAAAAGCTTATATGTTTTTGGTAACGCAATGATTAACCGGCCTAAATTTCAACCGCAAGAAGGAATACTAATGTTTAGGGATTTTAAAAATGCAATTTATAACTACGGACTGGGCTATCAAATCCGCAAAGGGTCCGTTTATACGAATTTTAGTCCTTACCTGATGAGGCAAAGTTTGCAGACTAGTGGATATGAATATAAAAATCCGGAAAATACAGACTGGGATGCTTCTTCTATCCGTATGAAATTGTTAACGGGCTATACAGGCGGATTATATAATGTTAGTGTAAATGCCGATTATGGTTACACTTATCTCAATACGTCGGGAAATCCGGTGGCACCTTTTCATTCATTGAAAATCAACGCATCTTACTCAATGCCCCTGCTTGGGTTTACAGGTACCATGCAGATTAACCCTTATTATCTGACAGATGTACTTAATATTGGTAACCAAACGAAATACAGAATGTATAATTTCGGACCGAATGTTCGCATTTATGCCTGGGAGCGGAAATTAGAATTCGCCCTCTCTGCATTATATAATTATTATGGGTACACACACAATAATAATTACACAACTAACGCTTTTGCAAAGTATGAGCTTAAAAACAACTGGATAATCACAGCCGAGATGCAATATGCTGTAAACAGGCAGCGGATTTTTAGACAGGAATATGCGTCGGCTGGAGGAGAGCGGTTAGACTTGGAAAATCCTGTGGAAAACTATGTGAATAACTTTAATGTTGACTACCGGCAGTTGAGATTTGGAGTACAGAAAAAATTTGGAAGATCTATTAACACTGCTTTAAGAAAGCTAAAATTAAATTATTTTGAGGATCATAATGGAAATGGAATCAGAGAGAATGACGAACCTTATGTTTCTGGATTAATCGTGAAAATTAATGGAGAAAGTGCACAGACGGACAGAAAGGGGCATGTTGAGTTCGGGGTTGAGGAAAAAATACGTTACGTAATTAGCGTAAATAATACTAAAGGATGGAGTTTGCAGGAGCCAACAATCGTATTTACTGATAAAAATAAGAGCTTGCAGATACCTCTTGTAAAAACACAGGCTTTGCAAGGTAACTTAGTAGTGAAGAAAAATAAATATGTGGATAACTTTCCTGTGCTTGCTGGAATAAAGGTGAGTGCAACTGATCCATTCGGGCGTGTTCATCAAACCTATACGGACGACCGGGGTAATTTTATATTCTACCTACCTAGAAATAAATATATGGTCTCTATTGAAACGAAGGGTCTACCTTTTTCTATTGAAAACGCGGCTGAAGAGGTTACGTTAAAAGGATCACCATTGGATATACTCACTTTCATTTATACTGATGAACGCCGAAAGATAGGTGTGACGCGTTTTTAGTCAGGCAATAAACTATATCTGAGATTCTAGGGAGCGACAATTGTATAAGTGACTGTTGTCGTATAATCGCCGCCTGCTTTATTGAGGAGCTGTGCGGCCTGCGCAGATGGAATACTGTATTTGATACTAAGAAGACGGTCTATGGCAGGTGCTGAAGCATTCATTAGTTTTTGAGCCGTGGCCGATAATATGATGGGCGTTATACCCGACTGACCTGATGCTCCCTCTATCCTGATAAGATTTACCGGTAAGGTATTACCCGAGGTAGATGTGAGCGTGGCTCCGGAAGCTTTAACAGTAATATCGTAAGGAACAGTACTGCTGACCCTCAGATGATTGGTCATTGTTACGCTAACTCCATTTTTATAGTCATTAGCACTGCCAAAAATAAGTTTGACGGCAGGCTGAGATATAATAAGTTCTGACATGCTTGCGACGTTAACCGTTGCATTGCCCGATACTGAAGCTGTTGTTGATTCATTTGTTGTCACCGGAGGAATTGAATATGTTATCGGGAGGGTATAGATTCCTGCCTGAATAAAATTAGTCTTCAAATTGGCTGCAGTAATCGTATAGGCAGGGGCATTTAGATTTTTGTTGCCGATTGGAACAATTACGTTTGTCGCGACGTTCTGATCGGCAGTATTTGGATTGACGGCAGTAAACGTCGGGATCTTAACATTAAGCAATGTGGATACATTCACTGGGACAGGCAGGTTCGGGTAAGTTTTATTGAAACTAAAGTTGGCAGCGGTACTTTTAAGTCGAATATTAGTATTGACGGTTGTAAAATAATTTAAGTTGCCATTTGCAGTAACGCCTGTTGACCTGAATTGATCTAAGGTGTTGACGTTTAAGGCGATGTCCGCTGATGTAGTTTCCATGGTAATAAAAGGAGGAACGACAATATTAATCAATTGATTTGGAGTGCCAATTGAACCCAGAAGACCTGCTAACGAAAAAACAATTGTGTTCGAAAAGGTCCCGGCATGCCATGCATACCCCCCGATTTGAACCCTGTAGTTACTTTTGATAGGTCCGGGAGATACGCTCGCAAGCCCTCCGTAAATTGACTTGGTCTCCGTGTTGGAAGGAAATTGTTCAACGCTTGAACCTAATAATATGAGTGTACCTATACTATAAATTTTTACGAAAAAACGCGAGAGTGGTACTGCAGGGATACTTGTAGCGCCGCTTGATATTGGGAAGTTAGCAAGATTCGATTTTATATTTATATTGGGAACCAGACTTAGCAGACCGTTAAGAGAAGGTCCGCCAATAGCCTCTGCTGTATAGTCTGATTGTGTGCGGATACTAGATTCAGGAAGATTAATTGTTACCTGTGCTATCGCCGTAGTTGTCAGCATAAGGCTGTATATAAGGCTAAGGAGTGTATATAATTTCTTTTTCAGCAACTTTAAGATCATAAGATTTTCCGGCATCTAGTAAGGCTACGGCCAAGTAGTTTCCTTTTAGGTTTGTAGGTAATTCTATATACACCCATTGCGTTGCCTCAGGTAACATCGCCAATGGGACAGCAGCTATCTTGATTTCTTCTCCTGTCTCCTTATTCGTCAATTCCATTCGCACGAAAGCATCTTTATTAATTGCTCCGGTGTTATGAATTTTTAAAGCAACTTTTCTGACTTTAGAGTCGGACTTCAAACCGAAATCTTGAAAATCAATAAACTCCAGATCGCCATGATTTAATGCAGGTGGTATGTAATAGAGCTGAACTCCTACTTCCATTAATACGTTTATACCAATTTTTTTATTAGGGTCATTGTTTTTCTCCTGGGGTGCAATCTGCGTAAAGAACAGCATACTGTTAGTCGTCGCCCTGGCGTCAGTGGGAACATGCATAGTAAGTGCAGCCTGTATAGTTTCTCCAGGGCCAATTGTCACTGTGTTTGTGGTTAGTGAAACCCAGTTTGAATTTGAGTTTGTTTTTGTTCCGGATGCGTAGTAAATTTTAGTTCCCGTACTGTCCCGGTCCCAATCTTGTAACCTGGTGTTAAAGGACAGTTGCTGATCGGAAGAGTTACTGATATTAATGGTCGTACTAAGTGTTTCTCCCGGATTACCTGTTAAAAATATACGGGCCGGGGAAATTGAAAAGCCCTGTGCACTGCTATCCAAAGCGGACGCAAGCACAAGGCCAATACTTGAAAGCAGTTTGAATAATTTCATTGAAACTATAACTGCGTTACCGTATAAAGTACGTTGGTAGTATAATCTGTAGCGGCTGCGGTAATTAAAGCCTGAGAAGCAGATGTTGGAATGTTATAATTAATATCAAATTCTGTTCCTGTAGATGCCGGTGCAGTAGCAACCAGTTGAGCCAGAGTTTGGTCTAATGCCACAGTAGTTGCTCCTGTAACTGCAGGTCTGGCTGCTGTTACAGATATTTGGACGGTACTTAGTGGTACAACTGAAGTACCTGTCGCCGGAGTAAAAGGAGCGTCTGCATTTACGCCCAATGTATAAGCTCTGTTACTAACTACCGTGAAATGATTTACTTTAGGAACATTCGGGCTTGAATTGAAACTCGCAGCAGAGTTGTATTCAAACAATACGGCCGGCGTTCCGCCTAATGTAATAGAGATTGCGTCCTCAATTGAAATTGTAAGCGCTACTGGTCCAGAGGTCGCAGTTTGCGCTTTGGAGTTGATGCTGCACAGTGTAAAAGCTATCGCAATGACAAAGGATGATAAGTACATTTTTTTCATAGGAAATATTATTTACCTACAAATTTAATCAATTGCAATATTCTCAGTTGGGCGTTAAAGACACATTTTGATGTTACTTATTGAATAAGGAAGGAAGTGTAATTTTGAAAGTAGTTCCTTGATTTACAAAGCTTTCTACTTCAATTGTGCCTTTTAAGGACTCAATTTGAGTTTTAGTAATATAAAGGCCTATTCCTTTTCCTTCGACGTGTGTATGAAAACGTTGATTAAGCCCGAATATATTATCCTTATGTTTTTCCATATCAATTCCAACTCCATTGTCTGAAAAAGTTATGATAACTTCTTTACCTGGACCGCAGATAGATGTTATTGATACTTCAAGTAACCTTTCAGGATGGGCATACTTAATCGAATTCGATATCAGATTATTTAATACACTTTCCATATAACTTTTGGTAAAATGTATTGTATCACATTGAAAGTCAGTGTGTATAATAATTCCCAATGTGTGGATTTGTTTGGTGAAATCAAGACATACTTTTCCGAAAGAATCTGATATACTAACTAACTCGGCTTGTTGAATTGGGGTGTTTTGCGCACTGAGCATGTGTACCAGATCTTCGATTGTTTCATCCAGATGTTGAGTGGAATCGCCGAAAAGTTGAATAATAGCCCTGTTATATTCGTCTAATAAATCAAAATTAAGCAAGTCTAGAAGCCCCCGAAGGTTCTTTAATGGTACCCTGAGGTTATGGGAAGTGATGTAAACAAATTGGTTCAGGTATTGATTCTTGGTGGTTAGCTCCCGAATAAGCTGGTCTTTTACACTGTCTTGATTTGCTCTGGATTTAAATTCCCTGAAGTTTACAGCCAGCAGGGAGAGATCGGTGTGGTTGATATTAGGGTTATTCATACCTTTATTGAGGCAAACATCTTGCCACCTGAGAGCCCCAATCTCAAGATAAATTCTTTTAGCAGCGATCTAACCATTCATTTAACTGACTGGCTTCTGCTTCATTTCTTGCCGCTACACTTAGTATATACTCATCTCTTGAACCATCTCCCAGAAATTCCGTATTGGTATTACCCATCAAATCAGTGATACTGTTTAATGGATTGAAAGGTGTCACCCGGATCGAAGATGGTGATACGTTTTTCTCCAGTAGAAACTTAACAGCCGCTTCTGCAATTGCCTCTTCATTATATGTTCTGGTAATTAATTGATAAGGTGTGTTTTCAGAAGATAAGGGTATACGAACCGGTTTTCCAGGTTCATATCCTGGTAATTCATCAAGATAAACGGCAGATATCGATTCTAGTATTACCCTGCTAGTTTGTTCGTCTAATAAAATAGAATCTACAGGATAACAAATTGATCTTGAAACTGCAGCCCATTCGTTGTCACTGAGATCAAGGACCAAATACCGGACGATCGACTCTGTCGTACTAATTAGTAATTCGGTAACAACCCCGACGAAAGATTCGTCGGGGCTGAAAGCTTTCCAACCGATAATATCTGGTTGTCCATCACGAATTTCGTATTCACTTTTACTGATTTCGAGTAATTGAACCAGTTCCGGATGCTGACCCTGTTCCATAGTTTCTGGTGTTAAAAATTTCTGCTGTAAAAGTAAAAGACGAATAAACCGATAAAAATTATGGCCATCAGCCAGTAAAAGTATCCTCTGTATTTTTTCGGTTGGATTTCTAATCTGGTCATGTTATTTATTTTTAAAGGATGAATTGATTTAATGATAGATTTCGGTATGACTAAGGATCTCCGCTCCCGCGTGGTTGCCTTGCTGGATTGCCAAGTCCAGTGCAGTTAAACCGCGGAATTCTACAATATTTGGGTTTGCACCATTTCTTAGCAGGATTTCCATTATATCATTTCTTCCGAACATGGCTGCAAACATCAATGCTGTACCTCCATTACCATGTTGCATATTCAGATCTGCTCCATGCATAATGAGCATTTCTGCGATTTCTGCATAACCTTTAAAACTCACGCCCATTAATGCAGTATTGCCACCGGCATCAACTGAATTGACATCGGCACCCGACTGTAAAAGTAAAGCGGCGGCTTCCGCCTGATTATTATAGCAGGCTATAATTAAAGGGGTATAACCTTTAGCGTCATGTACATTTATTGTATTCCCATTTGTGATCATGGCCTGCAGAAAATGTGTGTCACCAATCCTTGCTGCCTGAAGTAAGTTATCTGTTAAATTTCCCATGATAAAGATTTAATTAGGCTGGAACATCTGGTTTTTTCTCCCTTTCCCAGAACCTGTGCTGGGACACTGCATTAAGAAATTTCTGTACAGGTTGATTTGTGATAACACCGGCAGGCTTACCATTACTTCCATCTGGCAGTAATTGGCTAATCCATTCAGTTCCTTCGGCCTGCGATCCGATAGCTTTACAGTGCTTGAATGCCTCCACTACAAAATGCTGTGCATCTGCTTCCGCCTTGATAGCATTTACGCTTAATTTTCCACCAGGTATATATACTGCGTCAAATAATACCGATGCAGTAGTTAGAAATGTAAAATCTACCTTATGAATTACGCCTTTGTCATCTTTAATATGACCGTTGTGAGTAGCAACTATCTTAGCCTGAGCGGAACCCGCCTGAACAGCTTTAATCAGCTCTTGTAATTGCTCACTATTTACACCATCAGTAGCCAAAACTGCAATTTGTCTGCTTTTTATGGTGTCTTTTATTGTGTTTTCCATACTTAGGGCAGCAGATACTTTAATCTTACTCGATCCCGTTTTGCTTTCATAGTCTTCTTGTGATGCATCTGCAGGTACACTATGATTAATAGGTTTTTCTGGGCCTGAAGGCACTTCCAGACCGAGTGCTTCAGCTACTTTTGAAGCCAGTTCTAAATCTACTTGTGTAAGGATTCCCACCATTCTTTTCCGTATTTCCTCTCTTTCCACTTTACCAAGTTCGAAACGAAGGGCATCAGTCAAATGATTTTTTTCAGCTTCAGACTGGCTGTTGTAAAATAACTTAGCCTGACTGAAATGATCTCGGAAACTTTCACTTCGCGCTCTTATTTTGCGGGCATCTATTCGTTCTTCATACGAACTGAAACCACCATCTGCAACTTTAGCCTGCGCCGGATAGTTTTCCGATATACTATTAGGTTCATAGCTGGTTTTACTGGTATTAATGGTTTGGCGCATATGGCCATCCCGCTGATTATTATGAACACCGTTTATAGGCCTGTTTATTGGGATTTCATGGAAATTTGGGCTGCCTAAACGTGAAAGTTGTGTGTCGGTGTAGGAAAATAAACGACCTTGTAAGAGTGGGTCGTTGGTGAAATCAATGCCTGGTACAATATGTCCCGGGTGAAAAGCAACCTGTTCGGTCTCCGCAAAGAAATTATCCGGATTTCTATTTAAAGTCATCTTTCCGACTGGAATTACAGGAACGAGTTCTTCAGGAATTAATTTTGTCGGATCCAGTATGTCAAAATCAAATTTATGTTCATCCTCTTCAGATATAATCTGTAAGCCTAGTTCCCACTCTGGAAAAGCCCCACTTTCTATCGCGTCCCACAGATCTCGGCGGTGAAAGTCTGGATCATTGCCTGAAATCTTTTTTGCTTCGTCCCAAACCACAGAATGTACACCTAATAAAGGTTTCCAGTGGAATTTAACGAATGAAGATGCACCGGCTTCATTAATTAGTCTGAAGGTATGGACACCGAATCCTTCCATCATTCTAAGACTTCTTGGTATAGCACGGTCCGACATTAACCACATTACCATATGTGTGGATTCGGGCATTAAGGAAATAAAGTCCCAGAAAGTATCATGAGCGGACGCTGCTTGAGGTATCTCATTGTGTGGTTCTGGTTTAACAGCATGGATCAGGTCGGGAAATTTGATTGCATCCTGTATGAAGAATACAGGCATATTATTTCCTACAAAATCATAAATTCCTTCTTCTGTATAAAATTTAACGGAAAACCCACGGACATCTCTGGCCAGATCTGTCGAACCTCTGGAGCCTGCGACAGTAGAAAACCTGACAAATACCGGTGTCTTACGAGAGGTATCTGTTAGAAATCCGGCTTTTGTATAGTTTTGTTGTGATTCATAGAGCTCAAAAATTCCATGTGCACCTGATCCTCTTGCATGGACAATCCGCTCCGGGATCCTTTCATGATCGAAATGCGTAATTTTCTCACGCATGATAAAGTCTTCCAGTAAAGTCGGGCCTCTTTCGCCGGCTTTCAAAGAATTCTGATTGTCATTAATCTTTAAGCCCTGGTTCGTACTTAGGTGCTCTTGATCACCGTTTTCCGAGAAGGGTTGCAGTTTATCAACTTTTTCATTTTGACTGTTTTTTTTATCATTTTCTTTCATGACCGAAGAGATTTGAGTTCAGCTGCTTAACAAAGCCATAACAAGGAATGTTTCAAATCTTTCAATATTATAATATGAATGGGACAGACGTTTGAAACTTATTTCAAAATTGAAACATTAGAAGAGTAATTATGTTAATGTGATGTCTACCGATGAAAAATAGTGAAGGGCCGGATTGCGTATGCAACCGGCCCTTCTTTTTGTGGATATCAACATGTTTTCCACAGGGAAATGTGGAAAACCCTAAATTGCTGATATAGTATATTTTGATTTAAATTATTGGATCACTACACCATCTTCCCCAATTTTAATTGAAGCGGTTTCTTCTCCTTTTTTTGCATCTACCTGATAATAAGTCGGTTTATTTGCTTCCGTTATTTTGAAAGCCCCTGTGGGTGCCCAGTCTTTATACTGGTCTCCTGATAAGGTTGATTTTACTGCGTCTGGAAGCTCTTCAATTTTAACGGGAGTTTTAGTACTGCTATCCTGCTGCGCAATAATAGCAACAGGTGTACTTACTTCTGATGCTTTTACTGTAGAAACTCCTGCAAACGCTAAAATGGCTGCACCTAAGATTAAATTTTTCATAATGGTAGTTTTTTATAGAATTCCTGTTTTTTGGTATGATTACTGTGTACAGGGCATCAATTGGTTAAAATGATTGTTGCTATGCCCAGCGTAGTGTTCATAATAATGCCTTGTTGCTAGAATTATAGTAAACACTTGATATTCAGCAGTTTAATTGTTGCCCGTTTTGGAAGGTAGTGTAGATAAATTCCACACTTTGTCCATATAGGTAGCATTAAAATAACTTTCTGTGTTTCAGTAGGGTTACATCAATAAATTAGGGTTTAAATACCTGAAAAAAAACATTGAATTTGAAGTAGCAGAATTTCTAGAATTGTTTAGCTTTACAAAAATTTTTATAAAAGTATGTGTGGAATAGTAGGATATATAGGACATAGACAGGCTTGGACAGTGGTCCTGAAAGGCCTCAAGCGATTAGAATACCGTGGATATGATAGCGCAGGTATTGCATTAATTAACGAAGCCGGAGACTTAAATATTTACAAAAAAGCCGGTAAAGTTGTTGAACTTGAAAAATACAGTACAGATAAAGATAAATCTGGTACTATTGGAATGGGACATACCCGTTGGGCTACCCATGGTGAGCCTTCGGATAGGAATTCTCATCCACATATATCCAATAATGGTAGATTATCTATCATCCATAATGGAATTATAGAAAACTATTCAGTTCTTAAAGAAGAGCTGTTAACCAGGGGACATGAATTTAAAAGCGATACTGATACTGAAGTATTGATTCACCTGATAGAAGAAATTTATAAACTGGAAAATGTTGACTTGCTGGAAGCAGTTAGACTTGCTTTGCAGGAGGTGACTGGTGCTTACGCGATTGTAATAGTTGATCAGGATAATCCGGATCAGTTAATTGCTGCCCGTAAAGGAAGTCCAATGGTAATTGGTGTAGGCGAAGGTGAATATTTCATTGCATCAGATGCTTCTCCTATTATAGAGTACACTAAAAATGTAATCTATATGAACGACAACGAGATCGCTCTGGTAACCAGAGAGGAACTGTTGGTGAAAAGATTAGACAACGTGGTTCAGACACCCGTTATCCAGGAGCTTGAAATGAAACTTGACATGCTTGAGAAGGGCGGTTACGAACATTTCATGCTCAAAGAAATATATGAGCAAAGCAGATCAATCCGTGATTGTATGCGTGGTCGTATCTACCCTAATGAGGGTTTGGTGCAGCTAGGTGGTATAAAGGAGTATGCTGATAAGCTTAAAAATATTGATAGAATTATTATCGTAGCATGTGGAACCTCATGGCATGCCGGTCTGGTTGGCGAGTATCTGATTGAAGAATATGCCCGCATACCGGTGGAAGTTGAATATGCTTCTGAATTCCGCTACCGTAATCCAATTATTACTGAGAAGGACGTCGTAATTGCAATTTCCCAATCCGGTGAGACTGCAGATACGATGGCTGCTATAGAGATGGCTAAGGAAAAAGGAGCGACCATCTTCGGTGTTTGTAATGTAGTTGGGTCGTCTATTCCACGTTTGACTCATGCAGGGGTTTATACCCACGCCGGACCAGAAATTGGTGTTGCTTCTACAAAAGCATTTACTGCACAAGTAACGGTCTTGACGCTGATGGCGTTCTATATGGCTCAGCAAAAAGGTACTTTAACCCAGGCTAAATTAGTTGAATTACTAACTGAACTGGACTGCATTCCTGATAAGGTAGCGAAGGCCTTGGAATCAAACGCGCTTATAGAAGAAATTGCTGCTAAGTTCAAAGATTCCCGTAATTGTCTTTTCCTCGGACGTGGAAGTGGTTTCCCGGTAGCTCTTGAAGGTGCATTAAAACTGAAAGAGATCTCATATATCCATGCTGAAGGTTATCCTGCTGCAGAAATGAAACATGGTCCAATTGCTTTGATTGATGAAGAGATGCCAGTTGTAGTTATTGCAACGAAAAACTCTTCTTACGAAAAGGTAATTAGTAATATTCAAGAAGTAAAAGCCAGAAAGGGTATCGTTCTCGCTATTGTTACCGAAGGCGATACAGAAGTGCGTAAAATGGCTGATTACTGTATTGAAATTCCAGACTCAAGTGAAGCGTTTTTACCTCTGCTAGCTACAATTCCATTACAGTTATTGTCTTATCACATTGCATTGATGAGAGGTTGTAATGTAGATCAGCCGAGAAATCTGGCTAAATCTGTTACCGTAGAATAGTATAGCTAATCTAAATTTTTAAAGAGGTCGTATCATTGATAAAATGATCGACCTCTTTTTTTTTCACAATTAGTTCTTTAGGCCATAGCGATGTTTGAACTTAAGAGCTGCCTGACCTTAACCATGTTGTTAATTCCTGAAATAAGTATACCGGTTAGCTCGCTTTACGCTAAAAGGCTATTGAGCCGGTATTGATAGGGTGTTCAGTCGGTCATTGGGTATATCAACACCGACTCAACACCGTATCAATACCCTATCAATACCGTCTCAAGCTTTAACAATATCCGAATGTGAATGCAGATTCCATACTTTTTCAACGAAAAAAAAGGTCGGAAAGAATTCTTTCCGACCTTTTTTGGTCTTAATCCGATAAATAAGTTAGGATGCTATTGTTGCGGTTGTTCTGCTTACAGTCATTTTGCGGATAGTCTGCATAATTGCCTGTTTATCGTAACCACATATATTCCATAGCTCTGCCTGCTCTCCATGCTCAATGAATTCATCTGGAATTCCCAGACGTACAACCTGAACATGATAGTTATGGTCAGCCATAAATTCTAACACTGCTGAACCCATTCCGCCTTGGAGGCAACCGTCTTCAACGGTAATTATTTTCTGGTATCTTTTGCATACATCATGCAATAAAACTTCGTCAAGAGGTTTAACAAAACGCATGTCATAATGTGCAGGATGTATACCTTCACTATTTAGCTCTTTGCAGGCCTGTACAGCGAAATTGCCAACATGTCCTATCGTAAGAATTGCGACATCTTCACCATCGCATATTTTCCTGCCTTTACCAACTTCCATCGCTTTTAACGGGCGCTTCCAGTCTGTGAGCACGCCATTTCCTCTTGGGTAACGAATAGAAAAAGGACCTTGATCTTCCAGTTGAGCTGTAAACATCATGTTTCTTAACTCTTCTTCGTTCATAGGCGCAGAAACAATCATGTTTGGTATGGAGCGCATATAAGCGAGGTCGTAAGCACCATGATGTGTTGCACCATCTGCACCTGCAAGACCTGCGCGGTCAAGGCAGAAGACAACATTAAGGTTCTGTATAGCAACGTCGTGAATTACCTGGTCATATGCCCTTTGCATAAAACTGGAATAAATATTACAGAAAGGAACAAGTCCCTGAGTAGCCAGGCCAGCTGAGAAGGTAACTGCATGCTGTTCGGCAATACCGACATCAAATGCACGTTCAGGCATCGCTTTCATCATGATGTTCATGGATGAACCGGAAGGCATAGCTGGTGTAATACCTACTATTTTTTTATTTTGTTCTGCGAGTTCGACCAACGTATGGCCGAATACGTCCTGATATTTTGGTGGCTGAGGTTTGTCAGGTAGAGATTTTTTAATCTCACCAGTAATTTTATCGAACAGACCGACTGCGTGCCATTTGGTTTGATCTTTCTCCGCTAGCGCGAACCCTTTGCCTTTTACAGTTACACAATGCAGTAGTTTTGGGCCAGGAATATCTTTCAGATCTTTTAGGATAGCTGCCAGGTTTTTAACGTCATGACCATCTACAGGTCCGAAGTAACGGAAGTTAAGCGCTTCAAAGAGATTACTCTGTTTGAGCAGAGTACCCTTAATACTTTTCTCAATCTTCTTTACAAATTTATGGGCGTTAGGTCCGAGTTCCGATAATTTAATCAGTACACTGGAAATATCATCTCTGAAGCGATTGTAAGACTTCGACGTTGTAATGGTCGTTAGATATTCCTTTAATGCACCAACATTGGGGTCAATGGACATACAGTTATCATTGAGGATAACCAGCAGATTAGAGTTTTCAATCCCTGCATGGTTGAGCCCTTCAAATGCCAGGCCTGCAGTCATAGCACCATCTCCGATAACAGCTACATGCTGCCTGTCATTTTCTCCTTTGTAGTGGGATGCAACAGCCATACCTAAAGCTGCAGAAATAGAAGTTGAAGAATGCCCTACGCCAAATGTATCATATTCGCTTTCTGAGATTTTCGGGAAGCCGCTGATACCGTTGAGGATCCGGTTCGTATGAAATAAATCCTTACGGCCGGTAAGAATCTTATGTCCGTAAGCCTGATGGCCGACGTCCCAGACTAATTTGTCATAGGGTGTGTTTAATACATAATGCAGGGCTACTGTAAGCTCTACAACACCTAAACTGGCACCAAAATGACCGCCATTCGTGCTCACTACATCTATGATATATTGGCGCAGTTCCTGACTGATCTGTTCCAGGTCTTCTTCTTTATACTGCTTAAGATCAGCAGGATAATTTATGTTCGGTAGTAATGGAGAGTTGAAGTTTTCCATGTAATTTTTAGTAGACAACAATATACAAAGTACGGTATTATTGTTAATAAAACCGCAAACTATTAGGCAATAAGGTTGCCAGAACTGATTCGAATTGATTAAATGCGTTTTTTGGCTGTTATTTTAAGCTAAAAATTGATTAATTTTACGAAAATATACTTTGATAAATGGAACGAGATACTTTAATTTTTGATTTGATTGACAGGGAATTAGACCGTCAGGAAAATGGCCTTGAACTGATTGCTTCAGAAAATTTTGTGAGTAAGCAGGTAATGGAAGCTGCGGGCTCAGTATTAACTAATAAATATGCCGAAGGTCTTCCGGGCAAACGTTATTATGGCGGTTGTGAAGTTGTCGATGAGGTTGAGAAAATTGCAATAGACCGTGCTAAACAGTTATTTAATGCAGCTTGGGTAAATGTTCAGCCACATTCTGGTGCACAAGCAAATGCCGCAGTAATGCTGGCAGTATTGCAGGCAGGAGATAAAATCCTGGGTTTTGATCTTTCACATGGGGGACACCTTACACATGGTTCACCTGTTAATTTCTCTGGAAAATTATATCAACCGTTATTCTACGGTGTTGTTAAAGAAACCGGTAGAATTGATTACGCAAAATTGGAAGAAGTAGCTTTGGCAGAACGTCCGAAACTAATTATTTGTGGAGCATCTGCCTATTCCAGAGAGTGGGATTACGCATTTATCCGTAGTGTAGCTGATAAAATTGGTGCTTTGGTGTTGGCTGATATTTCTCATCCGGCCGGCTTTATTGCACGTGGATTGTTAGAGAACCCACTACCACACTGCCATATAGTGACTACAACTACCCATAAAACATTACGTGGCCCTCGTGGCGGAATGATAATGATGGGTAAAGATTTCGAAAATCCTTTCGGACTGAAAACGCCTAAAGGTGAGACCAGAATGATGTCTTCAGTTTTGGACATGGCTGTATTCCCTGGTACACAAGGTGGTCCGCTTGAGCACATTATTGCGGCTAAGGCGATCGCTTTCGGTGAGGCACTTTCAGATGATTATCTGGTTTACATTAAACAAGTGCAGTCCAATGCTCAGGCGATGGCTAAAGCTTTTGTAAGCAGAGGTTATGGTATTATTTCAGGAGGTACAGACAATCACTTAATGCTTATCGATCTTCGAAATAAAAATATAACAGGTAAGGTTGCTGAAAATGCACTTGAAAAAGCAGATATTACTGTAAATAAGAACATGGTGCCTTTTGATGACAAATCACCCTTTGTTACTTCAGGTATCCGTGTAGGAACTGCTGCGATTACTTCCAGAGGATTTAAAGAAGCAGATATGGAGAAAATTGTAGACCTTATCGATCAGGTAATCAGTAATCCTGAAGATGAAGCACACCTTGCAGCTGTAAAAAGCCAGGTTATTGCTCTGGTATCCGATTTCCCACTTTATAAATAATAATTAATTGCAGGTCCAGCATGTCTCTCAGTTCAGGTTTATATTCAGGTGGCGATAGAAATTTACACGCTGCAGATGCAGTGGGTTCCGGATATGCTGCTGAAGACAAATCTTTCGAAAGGCTAACCCAGCTTACTTCTGCAATTTTTAATATACCCATTGTCTGTATCACCTTATTGGATAAAGACAGGCAATGGGTTAAATATTCGAACTGCGTTATCCCGCAGGATATCTCTATCGAAAATTTTCTATGCCGCTATACACTCAATAACCTTGAGCTTTTTGAAGTTCCGGATGCATTAGAAGATAACAGATTCTCTAATCTGCGGCTGGTAACTCAGGAACCATTTGTTCGTTATTACGCAGGAGTTCCATTGACAGATGCCAAAGGCGAAGTTTTTGGTACACTTAGCCTGTTTGATATCAAACCCCGCGAACTTCATGAAGATCAGAAAGAAATTCTAATGGGTCTGGCTAGTCAGGTCATGGTTACAATTGAACTGGTTAAGAAGCAACAATTACTGGATTATAATACCTGGCGTTTTCAGGAATTACTTGAAATAACGAAGGTTTCACCTGAGATCCACTGCGTAATGGATTTTAATGGCAAAATCAGATATATCAATGAGGCGGTAACTAGCTTGCTGGATTATGATATTGAGGAGGCCATGAATTTGAATCCGCTTCATATTTGCTATGAAGACGATATTCCGCTGATGCTTGAGACCATCCGAAAAGTTTTTAAAGGGAGGGAAAGAGAATTCAGAGTTGACTTTCGTCTGGTGACTAAAAAGAATACAGTGAAATGGATCAGCTGGAACCTTGTCGCTAAAAGTAACCGCCTTTATATATATGGACGGGACATTACTGTAAGTAAAAGAGTAGAGGCGGAGCTGACCAAATTATCTTTTGTGGCTAGTAAGGTGAATAATGGTGTGATTATCAACGATGCTAATAACCGGGTGACCTGGGTTAATGATGCTTTTGAAAAAATCACAGGGTTTACTCTTGAAGATTTGAAAGGGAAAAGACTTGGCGATATGATCAATGGCCCCAATACAGATTTAGCACTTCTGGAAAGAGTGAGAGAACTGACCGAGCAGCGGCAGTCCTTCACGATTGACATGCTGGCTTATCGGAAAGACAAACAAGAGATCTGGTTATCTGTATATAATACAGTCGTGATGAATGATCAGGGCGAGGTCGATACCGAAGTGGAAATTATTATTGACATTACAGAGAAAAAGAGAGCTGAAAAAGAGCTTCAGGTACTTTCGCTGGTAGCTAGCAAGACTGATACAGGAGTTAGCCTTCAGGATAAGGAAGGGAATATAACCTGGGTTAATCAGAGTCTGGAAAGACTAACTGGTTACTCTTTGGAGGAACTTCGTGGAAGGATGCTGGGAGATGTAATTTCCTCACATTTTGAAGATCAGGAACTGATAGCTGATGCGCGAGCTAAAAGCAAAAATAATCAAAGTTATACCATCGAAGTTCTTGCTGAGAAGAAAGATGGTTCTGCTGTCTGGCTGTCTGTCTCGAATACACCTATTATCGATAGTAAGGGGGTTGTAGAAAGACAGATCGAACTGATTTCTGATATCACGCAACGTAAACAAGTGGAAAAGGAGACTATTGAAGCGAAGGAGCAAGCATTGAAGCTGAGTCAGGCAAAAGAAATGTTCCTTTCAGTAATGAGCCACGAAATTCGCACGCCATTAAACGCGGTGATAGGAATGACTCATTTACTATTAGATAACGACCCCAAATCGTCTCAGATTGACGACTTGAATTTGCTTAAATTCTCCGGGGAGAACCTTTTGCATATCATAAATGATATTCTTGATTTTACTAAGATGGAAACAGGTAAAATGGAACTCGAAGTCTTTCCTTTCAACCTGAAAACACTAGCTAATGATATTATCAATAGTTTACAGGTAAACGTCAGGAAGAGGGGAAACGAATTGGTGCTTAAATATGATCCTGCTATTCCTGATATGCTAACCGGCGACAAAAGCCGTTTATACCAGGTTTTGATGAATTTTCTGGGTAATGCTATTAAATTTACAGATCACGGCGTGGTTCAGTTGAGAATGATGCTGCTCGAAAATCATGAGCGAAAGGTCAAAGTGCGTTTTGAAATAGAAGATAATGGGATTGGAATTCCTAAGGATAAACAGCATTATATATTTGAGGTTTTTACGCAGGCTAAAACGGATATATCCCGCAAGTATGGTGGAACAGGATTAGGGCTCGCAATTACCAAAAAACTGTTGAAGCTTTTTAATTCAGAAATAACTGTTGAAAGTGAGGAAGGCCAGGGTACGACCTTCAGCTTTGAAATTACTTTTAATAAAGCTGCAGAACAGTCCGATCAACCTGGTTTGGACAACGGAATATCTATATTTATAGGCAGACGGATTCTTGTTGTCGACGACAATGACATCAATATTTTAATTGCGAAAAGAATTCTTAGTAAATGGGGGCTAGAAGTAGAATCTGCAATCAATGGTTATGAAGCCATTGAAAAGATCATGAAAGAAAACTTTGACCTGATATTTATGGATATAAAAATGCCGGGAATTGACGGTTTTGAAACGACGAGTATAATACGAGATATTCGTGGAGATTATTACAAATCTTTACCGATTATAGCACTTACCGCTTCCACTTTGAAAAATGATCACTTTAAATTTATTCAATGCGGAATGAATGGACATGTTCTTAAACCATTTAATCCTGATGAGATTAAGAATTTGCTGTATGATGTTTTTTCAGAACAATACCCTCTTTATCAGAAAGATTGAGGCTATCCTATAAAAGGATAAAGGGCCGATATTCCCATTAGAAATATCGACCCTTACCATCTAAATTAACGCTCTCATATATATAAACGGCACTTATTACGATTTATTCTGTTAACCGGTTTTTTATTTATTGTAGCACTTTAATTGCGAGTAATGCAGAATCAGGATGTCCAGGCGAGGGCAGCGATACTGATTCGACTGAAGCCTCTTTCCTGTAAAGTTCTTGCACAGGATTCCAGTGTTGCGCCAGTGGTAACTACGTCGTCTACAATTAAGATGGAGAATTCCTGATTTTCCTCAGCTTTTGATATAAAACCGTCCTTTACATTTAAGTATCGTGCGTACCGGCCTTTTCTGGTTTGTGTGCTTTTACTTTTTCCCGTTTTAAGCAGGTCTTCACGTACATGACTGTTTGCGGCGTCTGCCACACCATTGGCGATATATGTACATTGGTTATAGCCGCGGCTTCGTATTTTTGAGGCACTGCCTGGCACTGGTACGATAAAATCAGGGACTTCGAATATATGGGATTGTTTTATCGTTAATCCGAGCATGAAACCCATTTGATAAGCAAGGTCCGACTGACCTTTATATTTTAATTGATGAATTATTTTTCTTGCTTTTCCGCATCGCTTAAAATATAGTAAAGCAGTGGCTTGCTGCAGCATAACCCTACCCCAGAATAATCTGTAGAGTGGGTTGTTTTTATAAAATTCAAACCGCGTAAGGGGCAGGTCGTACAAGCAGTATATGCAGATATGCCTTTCTGATGTCTGCAATACTATGGAACATGCGCTGCAATATCTTGGCAAGAGGAGTTCCAGTAAGTCAGAATATATAGAAGTAAAAAGGGGCATCTACGAATGTACTGCCCCTTTTTATTATAATGTTAACCTCATTTAGTTTTGTTCTTCTTTTACAGCCAGTTGTCCGCAGGCAGCGTCAATATCTTTACCGCGGCTTCTTCTGATATTTGTATTTACACCCTGGCTTTTAAGATATTTTGCAAAGGCATCTATTTTATCTCCTTCTGCGTTGATGAAATCCGCAAATTGAATAGGGTTATATTCAATCAGGTTTACCTTGCAGGGAACATGTTTACAGAACCTGGCTAAATCCATTGCATCCTGAATTTCGTCATTGAAATTATTGAATACTATATATTCATAAGTAACAGGATTCTTAGTTTTTGCGAAATAATATTTTAAAGCATCAGCCAGTGCCTTCAGTGAATTATGTTCTGATATTGGCATAATTTCATTTCGTTTTACATCGTCTGCAGCGTGTAAAGACAAGGCAAGGTTAAACTTTGCACCGTCGTCCCCAAGTTTACGGATCATCTTAGCGATACCTGCAGTAGATACAGTGATTCTTTTATAAGACATATTCAGGCCATCCGGAGCGGTAATGCGCTCAATGGATTTCATCATATTAGCATAGTTCAGGAGCGGTTCGCCCATACCCATGTATACAATGTTTGTAAGCGGGAGTTTGTAATTGAGTTTAGCCTGCTGGTCAATAAGGACGACCTGATCATAGATCTCATCTGCATTGAGATTCCGTTTTCTGTCCATGTAGCCAGTTGCACAAAATTTGCAGGTAAGACTGCAGCCAACCTGTGAACTTACACAGGCAGTCATTCTCTCTTCCATCGGAATTAGCACACCTTCTACAATGTTTCCATCGTATAAACGGAATGCATTTTTAATGGTGTGGTCATTGCTGAATTGCGACTGATGCACCGACACGACATTGATAGCATAATTTTCATCAAGCTTCTTGCGAAGATCTTTAGAGAGGTTGCTCATTTCTTCAAATGAACGCGCAGATTTTTCCCATAACCATTGGTAAACCTGTTTAGCGCGGTAGGCCGGTTCTTTCATTTCCGCGAAATGCTGTTGTAATTCGGGAAGGTCCAGAGAACGAATATCGATTTTTGTAGTTGCAACCATTTGATGCAAAAATACTTAAAAATAATTATAAAAATAGTAAACACGCAGGTAATCAGCCCGTTTAGTGGGCTGATAAATAATCCGGATGTCAAGTTTTTTAGCTTAGCGCTTTGGACTTTTGACTTTTGCACCAGGTGCGCCTTGTCTGCCCTTACCGGGTTTTACAGGCCTGCGGCTTGGTCCGTTGCTTTTATTCCAGTCTGTAGCTGCGGCTGCCGGTGCTTGAAATGAAGAACCACCCGATGCTGGTTTGCCTGAACGAGGAGAAGAAGGTCCTTTGCCACCTCTTGCAGTACGTCCGGCAGGTATAGATTTACCTTTTCCTGGTGCTGACGGGCGCTTTCTTCCGGATTTTGGCGTAACGTTTACCAAATCTTCCTCTACTGCTTTTTCTTTTGATTTTTTTACAACTCTTTTTGGCGCTGCACTTCCACTTGATTTGGCGATCATCTGGTTAATTTCGGCCTGTTCCTCCGATGTGAGCTCACGCCATTCTCCGACAGGTAAACCTTTCAGACTGATGTTCATAATTCTCACTCTTTCCAGTTTGGTCACTTCAAATCCGAAATGCTCGCACATTCTTCTGATCTGTCTGTTGAGGCCCTGAACCAATGTGATTCTGAAAATGAAAGGACTTTCTTTAACAACCTTACATTTTTTAGTCATCACGCCTAATACGGGAACACCTTTAGCCATATTTGTAAGGAACTGTTCTGTAATAGTTTTATTGACCGTTACGACATATTCTTTTTCATGACTATTTCCGGCACGAAGGATTTTGTTAACCAAATCCCCGTTATTGGTCATGAATATAAGGCCTTGAGAATCCTTATCCAGCCTTCCGATTGGAAAAACGCGTTCACTATAATTAACGTAATCTACTATATTACTTTTTACGTCTGCTTCTGTCGTACTGGTTATCCCTACCGGTTTATTGAAAGCGAGCAGAACTGAATTCTCTGCTTCTTTAGGTTCAATAGTTTGTCCGTTTACAGAAACTACATCTCCAAAAAAGACTTGGTCTCCAACCTTGGCTTTTCTTCCATTAATAAATACATTTCCCTGTTCAATGTATCTGTCTGCTGCTCTCCTAGAGCACAGGCCGCTTTCGCTGATGTATTTATTTAATCGGGTTGTAGGATCGGACATAATTTTATTTAAAATAATATTTCGCAAAAATAATCAATTTATACAGCATTTACTGTATATGAGCTGTTGTTTAACGAATAAGTGTGTTTACATGCTATTTTTTACCTTTTTTATGCTAATTAAACGAATCTGATAAAGAAGTATATTTATTGTGCATTCTTTAAGCTTTCAGCAGAATAACCGTTATTTGCAGCATGAGTATTTATTTATCGGCATCTTTAGTCTGCCCTGTTAGCAGCCCTCCACTGGAGAATGGCGTGATTTCGGTAGATGATGACGGCAGGATTCTTGAACTTATTCCTGCCTGTATGGCAAAGGAAAGGAATTTGGAAGATGTCCGGTTTCTGGACGGAGTGCTAGTTCCCGGACTGGTGAATACCCATGTTCACCTTGAGCTTTCGCATCTTAAGGGCAAGGTTGAAGAAGGGACAGGTTTGCCCGGATTTGTCCGGCAGATCATAGAGCAGAGAGCTGCCGATGACAATGAAATATCAGAAGCTATGAAACTGGCTGATGCAGAACAGTATAGAAATGGTATTGTCGCTGCGGGAGATATATCAAATCAGTTGATTTCGAGGTCAGTAAAAATGGATAGTGCTATTTACTATCAGACCTTTGTAGAAACCATGGGGTTTAACCCGGCTATGGCAGATGAAATTATTGCACGTGTAAGGAAGCTTAAGCAAGATTTTCTGCCATTGACAGCTGCTATTGCTCCACATGCGCCTTATTCTGTGTCCAGACCACTTTTTGATCTTATCCGTGCTGAAGGTAATACAACATGCATCACTATTCATAATCAGGAAACAGCTGAAGAAAATCAGTTCTTCCAAAGGAAAGAGGGTCATTTCCTAGACCTTTACAAGTTTTTGGGTTTGGACATTTCTTTTTTTCAAGCTCAGCAACTCACATCCCTTCAATATTTTTTGCCTTTAATGCCCGACGACGTCCGGATATTATTAGTGCATAATACATTTACCAGTGCTCAGGATATAAAATTCGCTGTAGAAAGTGGAAAGGATATTTATTGGTGCCTATGTCCAAATGCTAATTTATATATAGAGAAACGTTTACCCAATCTGAAGCTTTTCAGACAGGAAGGGTTGAAGGTAACTTTGGGAACAGATAGCCTAAGCAGTAATCATCAGTTAAGTATTTTGGAAGAAATGAAGACTTTACATTTTCAGGCTGCTATACCTTTTGATGAATTGCTTCGCTGGGCGACGCTGAATGGTGCGAAGTTTTTGGGACTTGATCAGCAGTTGGGAAGTTTTGAAATAGGAAAGAAGCCTGGAATTAATTTGATTACCCATATGAAAGAAGGAACTTTACAGCCTGAGACTGCGATTCAACGTATTTTATAAAATGATAAAACAAGTCACCGAATTATTTCAAATCCGTTATCCGGTAATTCAGGCAGGTATGGTCTGGTGCAGTGGATGGAGATTAGCTGCGGCGGTATCAAATTCTGGTGGGCTGGGTGTTATTGGCGCTGGATCTATGTATCCCGAAGTACTGCGGACACATATCCGTAAAGCTTTTTTAGCGACGGACAAACCATTTGGTGTAAATGTGCCGTTATTATATCCGGATATAGATCTTCTCATACAAGTATTGATTGACGAGGGGGTTAAAATTGTAATTACGTCTGCTGGAAATCCTGCAACCTGGACCTCACGGTTAAAAGCAGAAGGGATGACTGTTGTACATGTGGTGTCAAATACGAAGTTTGCTTTGAAGGCCGAATCTTGTGGTGTAGATGCAGTCATTGCGGAAGGATTTGAAGCAGGTGGCCATAATGGTCGTGAAGAAACAACAACTCTGTGTTTAATTCCGATGGTATGCGCAAAGCTTAAGATTCCGGTAATAGCTGCAGGAGGGATCGGTTGTGGTAAAAGTATGCTTGCGGCGTTCGCATTAGGTGCTTCCGGGGTACAGGTAGGTTCTGCTTTTGCTGTGGCGGCAGAATCATCTGCACATGAGGCATTTAAAGCACGTATAATCGCTTCAGCAGAAGGCGATACCCGGTTGCAGTTAAAAAAGCTGGTGCCTGTAAGATTATTGAAGAACGAATTTGCAGTTCTGGTTGCTCAGGCAGAAGCTGCCGGGGCAGATGCAGATGAACTTACCATGCTGCTTGGTCGTTCCCGTGCTAAAAAGGGAATGTTTGAAGGCGACCTTAAAGAAGGAGAGTTGGAGATCGGACAGGTATCAGCAATGCTGGGTGAGATCAGACCGGCCGCAGATATATTAAATGATATGTGGAGCGGATTCCTCGAGGCAAGAAAAAGGATTTGCAATCAGGATTTTAACCAGCTCTAGTAACATCATATAGATTAGAAATTAAAAATAATGAAACATTTAAGAATAAAAATTACCGGCCGGGTGCAGGGTGTATCATTTCGTTATACAACTAAGGTTGTGGCCGATCAGATGGGGATTCGCGGAATTATTAAGAATGAGAAAGACGGAAGCGTTTACATTGAGGCTGAAGGAGACGATACGTTACTGGAAGTGTTTTTGGAGTGGTGCAATGAAGGTCCGGACCGTTCAATAATCGAAAAGGTTGAAACTGAACCCGCTGAACTCAAAAACTATCGTAATTTTGAGGTTATTAAAAAACAACGCTAAACATCTAAGCCCCGCCTGTGTCAGTCATTAAGAAATTCCTGGGTCAAACTGCTGTTTACGGCATTAGTACCGTCTTGTCCAGGCTGCTCAATTTTATCCTAACGCCCATATACGTGAAAGTATATGCTCCGGCTGTTTACGGGATTTTCACAACAATGTACAGTTATGCTTCTATGATCAATGCAATACTTGCATTCGGGATGGAAACGACTTATTTCCGCTACCTTAATAAATATGAGGATAAGAAACAAGAGGTTTATAACAACACATTTATATGCATTGCATTTATTGCGGGCTTATTCCTCATCAGTGGCTTAGTCTTTACCGATTTAATTGCCGGCTGGATTAATAGGGGTACTGTCGCTAATCTTGAAGAATACAAAGGCTTTATACGACTGTTCGTGTGGCTGTTGTTCATCGATGCAATTTGTGTGATCCCTTTTGCCAAGATCAGGGCGGACGGAAGAGCGTTAAAATACAGTTTGATTAAATTTTTAAATATCGGCGGATTTGTAGGCTTTAACCTGATTTTTATTTTCCTTATTCCTATGCTTATCCGCCAGGATGGGGCATTGGGCGTTTGGTTAGCTAGCTGGTACCAACCAAAATGGGTAGGTTATGTTTTTATATCCAACTTGATGGCTAGTGGGATAACAATGATTATGCTGCTTCCGGAATTTCTTCAGCTGCGGTTTAAATTCGATAAAAAACTCTTTGTAAAGATGTTCTCTTACAGCTGGCCGATACTCATTGCCAATCTTTCCTTTATCGTAAACGAAAATCTCGATAAAATAGTCCTTAGTCAGTTACTGCCTAAAGCTATTGCAGACGTAGATGTTGGTATTTATGGAGCGGTTTGTAAGATCGCTATGTTTATGAGTATTTTCATTACAGCCTTCAGACTCGGGGCGGAGCCATTTTTCTTCAGCCATGCTAAACAAGCCAATGCCCGGAAAACCTATGCAATGATACTTCAATATTTCGTCATTGTACTGGCGTTGCTTTTTGTTGCGCTGGTTGCTAATATTGAAATCCTTAAGTATTTTATTGTCCGGGGTAAAGGCGATCCGGGCAGTTATTGGGTTGGTTTGCCCGCGGTACCCTTTTTGCTTTTTGGGTATGTGTGCCTGGGTATTTATACAAATCTTTCGATCTGGTACAGACTTTCTGATCAGACCCGTTTCGGTTTATACATCTCGGTGGTAGGAGCCGTGTTAACAATCGTGCTAAATTTTCTACTGATTCCAAAGTTCAGCTATATGGGATCTGCCTGGGTTTCTATGATCGCATACCTCAGTATGATGGTCATCTCCTATGTACTGGGGCAGAAATACTATCCGATACCCTATCAATTAAAAAGAATCAGTATCTATCTTTTGACATCAGTGATACTGGTGATCCTCTCATTTTGGGTATTCCATAGGAATATCTATATTGGAAATGCGATGCTGATAGCCTTTATGGCGGCTATCTGGTGGGCAGAAAAGGAACAGCTCCGGACGTTGCTGTTCAGGAAAAAACAGAATTAATAAGAACTAAATACATATATAATGCAGATTAAAATTATCAACAAATCAGGAATGGCTTTGCCACAGTATGAAACAGCTCATGCCGCAGGGATGGATATGAGAGCTTTTGTTGAATCAGAAATTATAATTAAACCTTTACAGCGTATTTTGATTCCAACAGGTCTGCATATTGAACTTCCGGTTGGATTTGAAGCTCAAATTCGTCCACGCAGCGGCTTGGCTTATAAGCATGGAATAAGCATTGTTAATGCGCCCGGAACAATTGATGCAGATTATCGCGGTGAGATTAAAGTTTTGTTAATTAATTTATCTGACACGGATTTTGTGGTGCAAAACGGAGACCGTATTGCGCAGATGGTAATTGCAAAACATGAAACAGTGCAGTGGGATTCAGTAGAAGAACTGTCGGACACAGACCGTGGAGCCGGCGGTTACGGTCATACCGGAAAATAAACAGCTCTCCTGAAAGGGAGGAGGATTAAAGGGAGGAAAAGATGAGAATAGTGCATAAAAATTATTGGCTTTTGCTACTGGTTTTTACCACGCTTACTGCGTGCAAGACCAAAAAGCAATTAGTGAAGGTACCTGATGAAGGGGCAAAAGTGCCTGTGAATAAGTTGAAAGAGGAGAATCTCAGGATGTTGCGTTCGAAAGATATTCCATTTAATACCTTATCTATGAGGGGCAAAGCTACCCTGGACATGAATGGTAATTCAAACCAGGTAACTATGACAGTACGTATTCAGAAGAATGAAAAGATCTGGGTAAGCCTGACGGCAATTGCAGGTATTGAAGTAGCCAGAGCATTGATTACACCCGATAGTATTCTTGTGCGTAATAATATCCAGGCGGTTGGAATCAGAAAACCATTTAGCTATTTATATCGCTTTAGCACAGCGCAGCTTAACTTCAATATGCTACAGTCGGTACTTACAGGCAATACGATTGCTGAGCTTATGCTGCCCGAGGTCGATCTTCAAAGTGACGCAGGTGTTTTTAAGCTTGACGGAAGACAAGCCGGACTGGGTTACTCAATCCTTTTTAATACTTTGTTTAAACCCGGGGAGCTTTTGCTTAATGATGTCAAAGCAGGCCAGGCAATGAAGGTCGTCTACTCAGAATACCAGCAGGTAACCGATGCAGTTTTGCCGACGGTATTGAGGATAAATTCGCAAAGCGGTAACAAAAAGACCAATATCTCATTGGACTTCACAAAAATAGATCGCAATGTTCAATTAGATTTTCCGTTTAGTCTTCCAAAGAGGTTTGAGATAATAAACTAAAAAAATTTATACTTTTGATGTAATGAAGCTACACAAATTACTGTTATTTCTTTTGTTTGTTACGTTTGCGTCTTCTGCTGTAGCACAAAGCAGTTCCCAACTAAAAAAGAAGAAAGAAGCTATTCAGCGCGAAATTGAACTTTTACAGAAAAATCTGAATAAGGCCGCACAGAGTAAAAAACTAACTCTAGGTGAGATTAATGCGCTGAATGCGAAGATTCGATTGATGCAGAGTAAGATTGGCGTGATCAATTCTGAAATCAAGAATCTTGATAGCGAAATCCATGAGAACACAAATACCGTACATTCTTTACAGACCCAGCTTTCTCAGTTGAAGAAAGAATATGCAGGTATGATCAGATTTGCGCAGCGAAACAGAAACTCGTATGATAAGATGATGTTCATTTTCGCTGCGAGTGACTTTAATCAGGCATATAAGCGGATTAAGTATCTGCAGCAGTTCGGTCAGTATAGAAAGAAACAGGCAGATTATATTCAGGGTACAGAAAAAAGCCTGAAGTATAAGATCGTTATTCTAGATAAAAGTTTGAAAGAGAAGAGTAATCTTCTGAAAGAACAGGAGAATGAGCAGAATAAATTGGCTAAGAACAAAACTGAGCAGGCTTCAGTACTCAATAAGTTCAGCAGGCAGGAAAAACAATTTAGTAAAGATATTGCTACGCGGAAGAGACAACAGGCAGCAATAGACAGGCAGATACGGAATGCAATTCAGCGTGAGATTGCTCTGGCAAGAAAACGTGCAGAAGAAGAAGCCAGGATTGCTGCAGCTAAAGCTAGAGCAGACAATAAACCTGCTCCTGCAGAGAAGCCAAAGACGACAACAAACTATTTGACTGCTACACCGGAGGCTGCGAAGCTTTCTGCAGGATTTGAAAATAACAGAGGCCGTTTACCATGGCCCGTAGGATCTGGTACAATTACAGAGAACTTCGGCAGGCATACGGAAGGACAGGCAGGTTATACTAATGATGGAGTGAATATAATGACTGCAGATGGCGCCGCTGTACGGGCTGTTTTTAGCGGCGACGTTTTATTTGTAACGATGATGCAAGGAATTTACGTAGTCGCAATCCGTCATGGTGATTACTTCACTATCTATCAAAATTTACGTTCTGCAAATGTTGCAAAAGGCGATAAAGTAGAGACGCGTCAGACTATCGGTACCGTTGCCACGACCTCTGATGGCCCTATGCTTCACTTTGAAATTATGAGAGGCCAGGTAAAGCTGAATCCTGAGGCCTGGATAGCTAAATAAAAATTGCAGCTAAAATGTTTATATTTGTATATAATAAATGATAATTAATAATATGTATTCAGGTACGATAACAGAATTTTTAAATATGGGAGGCGGAGAAATCATGCTTATCCTGGCCGTTGTTTTACTCCTTTTCGGAGGAAAGAAATTGCCTGAGCTGGCCAGAGGCCTTGGTAAGGGAATTAAGGATTTTAAAGATGCTTCTGAAGGTGTCAAAAGAGAAATTCACCGGAATATCAATGCGATGGATATTGATGATGAACTGAAGAAGGATGAAACTCCTGCTTCTTCGTATACGGCAGCAGCCACTGCTCCGGTAACAGAAGAGCCGGTTGTTTACCCAGCTCCGGAAGGTGCAGTACCAGTTGATATGTCAAGAAGTACAGTACAGGAAGGGGATGCTTTAACGGAAGATCCGTCAGCTCCTGCCACCGCGGAACATACTACAGAAACAGAACCACAGAAAAATAATATTTAAACCAAATATCATGTTAAACACAACAATATTAGCAGCCCTGGGAACTCCAGAAATCGTAATCATTTTAGTCGTTGTCCTGCTGCTTTTTGGCGGTAAGAAAATTCCGGAACTGATGCGTGGATTAGGTAAAGGTGTGAAAGAATTTAAAGATGGAAAAGATGGTGCGGATGAAACCGTAGAATCAAACACCAACAATACACAAAAACCACTTTAATCTTAACCGGGAAACCTATTTCACCTCACCTGACAATTTGAAAAAGTATAAATCTCTTACGGAGGTACAATCACTGATCGAAAGTAAACAGCTTAATATGCCCGATTTACTGGCTTATTATCTGGATAAGATTCGTGAACAACCGGAACTCAATGCTTTCAACGAAGTGTTTGTCTCCTCTGCAACTGAACAGGCTCTAGCTGTACAGGAAAAGATTAATGCTGGCAAAGCCGGGCGTCTGGCTGGAATGGTTATCGGGATTAAAGATAATATTCTTTATAAAGACCATCAGACAACAGCATCCTCAAAAATGCTGGATGGATTTATAGCGCCTTATTCTTCTACAGTGGTAAGCAGGCTTTTAGCTGAAGACGCTGTAATTATAGGCAGACTTAACTGTGATGAATTCGCAATGGGCGGATCAAATGAAACCTCTTTTTTTGGTCCGGTGCGTAATGCCGCGGATAACCAGAGGGTTGCAGGAGGTTCTTCCGGCGGTTCTGCAGTGGCGGTTCAGGCAGATCTTTGTCTGGCTGCATTAGGTACCGATACAGGCGGTTCAGTACGTCAGCCCGCAGCATTTTGCGGTTGCTTCGGTTTAAAACCTACCTATGGTCGGATTTCCCGCTATGGGGTAATAGCTTATGCTTCTTCTTTCGATCAGGTTGGAACGCTAACATCATCAGTTAGTGATGCAGCGCTGTTAATGGAGATTTTAGCGGGAGCAGATGCGTACGATAGTACGGTTTCTGCGAAGTCAGTTCCAGTTTACAGCGAAGAACTGAATTCTCCTGGCAAACAGCGTATCGCGGTCCTTAAAGAGACGATGGAAAGTGAGGCACTTGATCCCGAAACTAAGCATGCAATATTGCAGGCAATTGCCGGGTTCAGAGCTGCGGGACATCAGGTAGACGAAGTCTCATTTGATCTGCTCGATTACCTTGTTCCTGCATACTATGTGCTTACTGCGGCGGAAGCGTCATCTAACCTGTCCAGATATGACGGTGTGCATTATGGTTACCGTAATCTGCAGGCTGAAAATCTAAATAGCTTATATAAAAAATCCAGAGCCGAAGGCTTTGGTACCGAGGTGAAACGGCGGATTATGCTAGGTACATTTGTATTGAGTGCCGGTTATTACGATGCTTATTACCAGAAAGCGCAGCAGGTCAGACGTCTGATCAGGGAGCGGGTAGAAGCATTATTTACCAATTACGATTTGATTCTTACTCCAGTTGCACCAACTCCTGCGTTTAAGATCGGAGAAAATATGCAGGATCCTCTGGTTATGTATATGGCCGATATATTCACAGTTCTACCCTCGTTAAGTGGTATCCCTTCGATAGCCGTTCCCCTTGGCAATAATCAGGCTGGTTTGCCGTTAAGTCTTCAATTGAGTGCAAAACACTTCAATGAGGGGCTTCTTCTTGCCTTTACTGCCGGATTTAAAGCCGAAGCCTATACCTAATCATATTTTTAATTAATACAGCTGTTTTGAACAGGCCTATGAAACCATCAGATACATATTCATTTTCAGATAGAATATTCTTACAACTGATGGTTTTCCTTTCTATGGCCGGATTTCAAGGTTCTTACAGCTTTCATTCCTACAAATATTTAATAGCTTATGAAACTAAAAGTACTTTTGCTTTCTGGTTCTTTGTGTCTGATGGCCGCCCTTACCGCGAAAGCTCAGCGTCAATTACCCGCACTGGACTCTCTTCCTAAGATTAGTATACTGCAGACAGCTTATCAGGGCGACACGACAGCAGTGCCTGATGTACTGGAAAACCCTCTGTTCTATAACTATAACTTTACCTATAAAAAGCGGCTTGATTCTATCCAAAGCCAGATCCCTCTTGCCTATAATGAAGCCGTACAGCGTTATATAGATGTTTACAGCGGACGTAAAGACATGATGGGCAAAATGCTTGGTCTGTCTGAATATTATTTTCCCATTTTCGAAAATGCACTAAAGGCTTATAATATGCCTGCAGAACTTAAATTCCTTCCTATTATTGAATCTTCCATGAATTCTCATGCCATTTCCAGAGTGGGCGCGACCGGTTTATGGCAGTTTATGTTTGGTACAGCTAAAGGTTATGGACTGAATATGGATAATTTTGTCGATGAAAGGAAGGATCCCATTCAGGCAAGCTATGCAGCTGCAGCTTATTTTAGGGATGCTTACAAAGAACTCGGTGACTGGTTGCTGGCTATTGCTGCCTATAATTGTGGTACCGGAAATGTAAACCGTGCCATTGCAAAGGCGAACAGTCGTGACTTTTGGGAAATCAGAAACTTTCTTCCTGCAGAAACCCGGAATTATGTACCTGCATTTATTGCAGCTGTTTACGTAATGAATTTTGCAGACCAGCATCACATCAAAGCTCAGAAGTCTTTATTCGCTATTAAGACTGATACAATTCAGGTGGAACGGTTTGTTTCATTGGCAGAACTTGCTCAGGCTATGGAAATTGACGAAGACGATCTTTTCACCTTGAATCCTTCTTACAAAAAGAAGATTGTAAATGGTTCTTCTGAGACTCCGCGGCGTATTATTATGCCGAAGGTAAATACAGCCGTATTTGCGGGTATCTATGACGTATTAAATAACAGCACAGTGAGTGCAGATACGCGCATAATACTTGCTTCAAATGATGACAGGAGATTGCAGCGTAATAAGAATACATCGCGTAACCTCCAGGGAAAAGCGACGGTCTATCATAAAGTAGGATCAGGACAGAGCCTGCATGCAATTGCTGGCAAATACCGCGTTGAAGTACAGGATCTTAAGGTTTGGAATAATCTCAAGGGAAATACGATTGTTCCCGGTCAGCGGCTTATTGTTTCCAAGGGTTCTGTAGCAAAAAAAGAAGAATTGCGAACATCGAAAAAGTACATTACCTATAAGGGTAAGTCCAAAACCGCAAACGGCGGGGTATTATAAAAAATAGAAGATATGTATGATTATATAGATGGCAGGCTCACTTTTAAGTGTCCTGCTTATATTGTTGTTGAAGCTGGTGGAATTGGGTATCATGTCAATATTTCATTAAATACCTACGGAGCATTAGGTGATGCAGAGCGCTGCAAAATTTTCGTCTGGTTGCATGTTAAAGAAGACGCACATACTTTGTATGGTTTTTTAGATGAGGGTGAACGCAGAATGTTCCTCCATCTGATATCTGTCTCCGGAATCGGACCAAATACGGGGAGAATGATGCTGTCGTCAATTACACCTGCGGAGATTCAGACGGCAATTGTTAATGCAGATTTACCTTTAATTCAGCGTATTAAAGGGATAGGTGTCAAATCTGCGCAAAGACTGGTTCTTGAACTGCAGGATAAACTAAAAAAAGAAGGTACAGGTTCACTCATCGCAGCTCCTTTAAATGCAACTGTCAGAGAAGAAGCGCTTTCTGCACTGATGATGTTGGGATTTGCGAAACTTCCTGCTGAAAAGACATTGGATCAGGCCATTAAAAATGCCACGGATGAATTGAATGTGGAACAGCTGATCAAAATTGCACTCAAAAACTTATAAAAACTGGTTTAAAAATCAGCGTATTATATACTAAATCGCTATTTGAGCGTTAAGCTATTTTAGCAGATCAATATGGTTAGTTATAATAAATAAAACCCTTAAAGCGATTTTGTTTTTAGTTTAAGGATAACGATGAATTAGAATTGCGATACAACGGATAATAATTACCTTTGAACAATCAAAATATTAGAAAATGAACTTTCCATCAGAATTAAAGTACACTAAAGACCACGAATGGGTTAGAGTAAATGGTAATGAAGCTTTTATCGGTATTACAGATTTCGCGCAACGCGAATTGGGTGATATCGTTTATATCGATATCAATAGTGTAGGTGAAGAAGTAAGTAAAGATGAGGTATTTGGTACTGTAGAAGCTGTTAAAACCGTTTCAGATCTTTACATGCCTGTCACTGGTACCGTCACAGAAGTTAACGCTGCATTGAATGATAATCCTGAGCTGGTGAATTCAGATCCGTATGGAGATGGCTGGATGGTAAAGGCAAACATTGCTGATGTATCAGAAATTGAAGGATTATTAACTGCAGAAGCATATCAGGCTTTAGTAGGCGCATAATTTATGAATAATAAACTCAAAGCATTAAGCTATCAGCGCTGGGCGCTTGCTTGGACGGTGTTCATCTTAATTCTTTGTACAATGAAAATGCCCGAATCCACTGGTTCGGGCATTTTCTTTCAAGGTTTTGATAAACTGGTACACCTTGGATTTTTCTACGTCCTAACCATTTTATTGTTTTACGGAAAGATTAGTAATCAGCATAATTACAGTTTCCGGTCCCTTACGATCTTTAAGATCATTTTGTTGACCTTTATCGTAGGCGCTTCTGTTGAAGTTATCCAATACTTCTTTTTTCCTTATCGTTCTGCCGAATGGTGGGACCTTGGTTGCGATATGATTGGTGTTTTTATGGGCGTATTTAGCTACGTTTTGCTACATAGGTTCAATTTTGATAAAGACGGCAATTTGCACCCGAAAAAAACCAGTCAGTAAATTTCAGATATCCCGGAGCTGAAGGCCTTTCTTTCCTGTGTTGAAACGTATTTAAAATGTTACTCAATATTTTCTACGGACTAAACAAACCATTTATCCATTTCGTAGTCTGAAAATAAAACCTTACGAGACTACAGAATGAATTTTTACAGGAACCTACTTCTGCTTTTTATCTTAATTAGCAGCTCTTCAATTTACGCGCAAACCAAGAACGGCTCTGTGAGCGGTAAAGTGGTTAATTCAAAGGATCAACTCGCTGTTGATTTCGCTTCTGTCGCAGTTAAGAACCTAACTGATTCCAGCGTTGCAGGTGTTACTAACACCCAACCCGACGGGACATTTACCATCGCTGGACTGGCTCCTGGTTCTTATCGCGTTTCTGTAGCCTATCTCGGGCTGAAAAGTTTAAATAAAGATTTTACCGTAACCGTTGCTGCTCCGAAAGTAAATCTCGGATCGCTGTCGATGGAGAATACCGGTCTCGACCTTAAAACTGTCGAAATTGTTGGCGCAGTAACCCCTGTAGTCGTTAAGACAGATACTGTAGAATATAATGCAGGAGCATTTAAAGTAAGGGAAAATGCTGTTGTTGAAGATGTATTAAAGAAACTTCCGGGAGTAGAGGTTGCTAAAGACGGTTCAGTAAAAGCACAGGGTGAAACAGTGACGAGGGTTCGGGTAGATGGCAAAGACTTCTTTGGAAGTGATCCTCTGCTGGCTACTAAAAACCTGCCGGCAGATATGATTGATAAGATTCAGGTTATAGACCTGCTATCCGATCAGGCACAATTTACAGGAGTAGATGACGGTAACAGGGAGAAAATTATTAATATAACAACTAAAAAAGACATGAAGCACGGTTATTTCGGTAACTCCAGTGTCGGTGGCGGTACGGATGGACGTTATGATGGGAGTGCGAATGTCAATAAATTTAAAAACGATCAGCAATTCTCATTGATTGGACAATTTAATAACGTTAACAAGCAAAGCTTCGGCGGTGGTAACACAGGCGGTGGCGGTGGTGGCGGAAGAAGATCCGGTGGAGGGGGGTTCAATCCGGGAGGTGGAAATACAGGAGCCGGCCAGCAGGGAATTACTACAACCAACGCTATCGGATTAAACTTTGCAGACATCTATAAAGACGATACAAAGCTCACAGCCAGTTACTTTTTCAATAAAACTGCATTAGACAATCAGCAGACAAGTTTCAGACAGAACTTACTAGGAGATAGCAGGACTACTTTTGACGAAGCATTAAACAGCCAGACCGACAAGAAAAACCATAGATTTAACTTCATGCTGGACACTAAACTGGACTCTACAATTTCCCTCCGGGTTCAGCCGAATGTCACTTATACAGAAACAGACCTCAGTCAGAACAGTATCTATACGAATAACTATGGAAGTTATGTGACTACAGGAACACAATCCTACAGGACTAATTCTACAGCACCTACGTTGAGTAATAGTCTGTTACTACGTAAAAAATTCAGTAAAGCAGGACGTACGCTTTCCTTAAACGTCAATACCAGTATCAATAACAGTGATGCTACGAACTATAATGATATATTGAACAATACGGTTAATGGCGGTGTGGAAACCAATGAGCAGACCAGGCAACTAAATGATCAGAATGCAAAATCACTGAATAATACCACCAGATTAGTTTATACCGAGCCACTGGATAAGACTTTAAACCTGGAAGTCAATTACCAGAATATGTACAGCACCGATCGCAGTGAGCGTATGACTTTTAATTTTAACCCATTAACCAGTCAGTACGATCTTCCGGATTTCACGTATACTAATACCTACGAAAACCGGACAATGACCAATGCATTGGGTACCAGCCTAAATAAAACAGGTGCAAAATATAACTGGAATGTTGGTGTTGGCGTACAGCATACAGATCGGAAAAATGATAACCTGACCACCGGAAATCTGCTTAACCAGAGCTTCTATAATTTTATTCCGACAGCACAGCTACGCTATAACTTCAGTAAAAGTAAAAGATTGGTTATCCGTTATCGTGGAAATACCCAGCAGCCGAGCATCAGCCAGATCCAACCTATTCTGGATAACTCCAACACACAAAGTATAGCCATTGGTAATCCAGATCTGAAACCGTCTTTCAGTAATAATCTGACCGTATTTTATAATAATTTTGATTTTGCTAAATTCCGTTCACTTTTTGTCTTTGCAAACTTTAGCCAGACTTTCAATGCCTTTGGTAATAGCAGTACACTCATAACCGATCAGGCGAGTGAGAACTTTGGAAAACTGGAAGTTGTGCCGGTTAACGTCAACGGCGTTTATTCAGGGACTTTAGGGTCTTCCTTAGGTTTGCCAATCATCAAAGGGAACAAACTGAACCTGAATATAGACTTAAGCGGTAACTATGCTAGAGGAGTCAATTTCACGAACTCCCTTCAGAATATTACTAACGATGTATCTGTTACCAACAGATACAGACTGGTATCCTCTATGGATAAACTCGATTTGACAGCTGGCATTGGTGGTTCCATTAACCGGGCCACTTACTCAGCTCAACCATCTGCCAATACCACTTATTATACACTTAATCCTACTATTGACGTAAGCTATATGTTTCCTGGAAACATCCGTTTAGCGGTAGATGTCGATTACTATCAGAATACCGGAAGAGGTGAGGCGTATGACACCAATTATACATTGCTTAACAGTTATATCAGTAAGCAATTCTTTAAAAACCGTGGAACATTCAAGTTTGCGGTGAATGATATTTTGAATCAGAATCAGGGAATTACCAGAACTTCGTCAAATAATACAATTACAGACATCAGGTATAATGTTCTGAAACGGTATGCAATGCTCTCATTTACGTACTCTCTAAGTCAGATGGGGGGCAAACGTACCGACCGCATGGGACCATCTGACGGCCCTGGCGGACAGCAAGGCCCGGGAGGCAATCGTGGCGGTGGTGGCTTTGGTGGTGGCAGAAGAGGTATGTAATAATTCAGTGGCCGGTCAGACTAAGGTTTGTTCTTATTTGTATTTATTATAGATAAAGGGTAACTTGCGGCCTTAATATAAGATATGAACCTTTCACAGTTAACTCCAGGAGAAAGAGGCACAATTGTCTCATTTACAGATTTAGAAATGTCAGTAAAGTTGATGGAAATGGGCTGTTTGCCTGGAGAAATTGTAGAAGTGGAGCGTTTTGCGCCGCTTGGTGATCCTATCGCGATCCGGGTTGCAGGATATCAGCTTTGTTTACGAAAAAATGAAGCATCTGTAATTATAATCTCTTAGAAAATTTGGCTGCTGATCTGAAAATTGCACTTGTTGGTAACCCCAATACAGGGAAATCGACACTCTTTAATCTATTAACCGGGCTCAACCAGAAGATTGGAAACTTCCCCGGGATAACCGTCGACAAGAAGACAGGTTTTTGTAAAATTGGTGACCATAAAACCGCTGAGGTGGTGGATTTGCCGGGCACTTATAGTCTCTATCCTAAAAGTAAGGATGAGAGTATAGTATTCCAGATCCTGGCTGACCGGGAGAACCGCAGTCATCCCGATCTGATTGTACTTGTTGCCGATGCAACCAATCTGCGCCGGAACCTGCTGTTGTACACGCAGGTTGCAGACCTGCAGATCCCGGTGATTTTAGCACTGAATATGACTGACATGGCTAAAAAAGAAGGCCTTGCGATAGACATCGATCAGCTTTCTAAAAATCTGGGTGTTCAGGTTGTAGCCATTTCTGCCAGAAATAATATCGGATTAAAAGAATTAAAAGATGCAATTGCTAATGCACCGACAATCCCTACACAAGAGCCGGGAACGGATATTCAGGTCTTAGCACCCGAAGCCATTGCCGCAGCCGGTCAATTAATCCAGACAACTAATCCCTATTTCGCGCTGCAGGTGCTTCACCAGCATAGCGAGTTGGATATTTATACCCCGGAGCAACATCAGCAGTTGAACCAGATTGCAGCTGAACATAACTTTGAATCATCCAAAATACAGACTGCCGAAACTGTCGCCAGATATCGGTACCTGGGTACTATATTAAACGGTATTATTACAGATACTGGTGCACAGAAGAAATTCATTATGAGTGACCGGATAGATAAAGTCCTGACTCATAAAGTCTGGGGTTTCGCTATCTTCCTGCTCATTCTGTTATTTGTCTTTAATGCAATTTTCTCCTGGTCTGCTTATCCGATGGATATGATTGAAGAGGGGTTTGCACGGTTAACAGACCTTGGACATGAACATCTGCCGGAAGGTATGCTCACCGATCTGTTACTGGATGGTGTTGTGGCAGGTTTAGGTGGAATTGTAATCTTCATTCCGCAAATCGCTATCCTATTCGCACTGATATCCATTATGGAAGATACCGGTTATATGGCCAGGGTTACCTTTATGATGGACCGTATTATGCGTAAATTCGGTTTAAGCGGAAAGTCAGTCGTTCCTATGATCGGAAGTCTGGCCTGTGCCGTACCATCTATCATGAGTGCCAGGAATATAGAAAACTGGAAGGACAGAATTATCACCATTATGGTTGCGCCGTTAGTGAGTTGTTCTGCTCGCTTACCTGTATATACCCTGTTGATCTCATTGATTATTCCCGATGAAAAAGTACTCGGTTTTATCAGCCTGCAGGCATTGACGCTAATGGGTATGTACCTGATTAGTATAATAGCTGCAGTACTCGTCGCTTTTGTCATGAAATTCCTGATTAAGGCTAAAGAGAAATCATACTTCATCATGGAGATGCCCGTTTATCAGAAACCGAGATGGAATAATGTGCTGTTAACCATGTATGAAAAGTCTAAGACTTTTGTATTCGAAGCAGGTAAGGTAATTATTGCGATTTCTATAGTATTATGGGTAATGGCCAGTTACGGTCCTTCAGACCGTTTTGAAAAAATTGATCAGAAATATGAAAAAATAGAGTTACAGCAGGATAGCGTAGCAATCAGTACACTGGAGCGTGATCGTTCCGCAGAAAAACTAGAAAATTCTTACGTAGGTATTTTGGGCCAGACTATAGAACCTGCAATCAGACCGTTAGGCTTTGACTGGAAGATCGGAATAGCTTTAATTACCTCATTTGCTGCAAGGGAGGCCTTTGTCGGCACGATGGCCACTATTTATAGTGTTGACAGCGCAGATGAAGAAGCCACAACCATCAGAAATAAATTGAAAGGAGCAACAGATGCCAATACAGGACTACCGCTGTTTACCTTTGCCACCGGATTCTCGCTTATGCTCTTCTACGCCTTCGCAATGCAGTGTATGAGTACCGTTGCAATTGTTTATCGCGAGACTAAGTCATGGAAATGGCCAATGATACAATTAGTTTATATGACAGCATTAGCCTATTTTGCCAGCCTGATAGCCTACCAGTTATTAAGGTAAATCCTATCTTTATGACCATGTTACGTTGTAAGCGGAACATGGTCATAAACAATAGTATCGCTCATCAAGCACAAATAAATTGGAAAAAGCAGAAGTCTTAGCCAGGTACATGCCGGAACAAGCCGCACCGGTAATCGCCAAATGGATCGATTATTTTCAGTGTGAGTTTAAAATTTCGAAAAGCAGATCAACTAAGCTCGGCGATTACAGGCACCCCTTTCGCCAGACAGGACATCAAATCTCTGTAAATAACAATCTCAACCGGTATGCATTTCTGGTTACCACTGTTCATGAATTCGCACATCTGTTAACCTGGAACGAATTTCAGCATAAGGTAAAGCCACATGGGTCCGAGTGGAAATCTAATTATAAAAAGATGATGATTCCATTTTTGGAACAACGGGTTTTTCCGGAAGACCTGGAAAAGGCAATTTCAACTTATCTAACCAATCCTTCTGCCTCCAGCTGTACAGATCTTCATTTATCACGTGCTTTAAAAAAATATGACAGCCGTGGTGACCATACCAGGCTCGAAGAATTAGATACCCATACAGTATTCCGCATTAAAGACGGCAGAAGATTTAAAAAGGGGGAAAGGTTGAGGAAACGTTATCGTTGCGAATGTCTTGATAATGGAAATATCTATTTATTCAGCCCGCTTGCAGAAGTATTCATTGCAGAGACGGGTACATAGACAGCCTGTTTATCGTCTATTTTCCATTTAAAATTGAGCTGGGTGTCCCTGAATTTCCCGGGGTAATTCAGCAGGCTGTCAATGAAAGTATCCTTTTGTTCAACCAGAACTGCTGCCTTATAATTACTTCGCGATTTACTTTTCAGCATAATATAACGGGCATCAGGATAAGTTGTGATATTATCAAATACCATTTCAAATTTATCTTTACCCGTAAGTGCGTCGTTCATGCCTTTAACGTCATCTGCGAAATTATCCTCACGCAGTTTCAGTTCAGCTGCAGAAAGCGGTAAAAAAGGAAGCGTACGCAAAGCATCCGCTGAGCTGGCAGTACGGGTGTCCATGCCAAAAACGATACCGTTGCGCAGGTAAGTTCTGCTGTCCCTGAATAATTCCGCATCCTGATTCATGAATTTGCTTTTTTCCCTGATCAACATCAGGCTGTCCGCGCGGAAGTAATAACTTTTAACAGAAGAATTGAGGCTTCCATTGTTACTGTAGATCCGGTAGAGCATACTATTATTGTAGTCACTGTATTTTTCGGTATAGACAGAAAGATCACCCGAAGTGAAAATCAGGCTGAACTGCTTTCTGAATTTGGGCAATTCACGATCAATACCAGCTGCAAAATTCAGAATAGTCTTGTCATTAAGATTGGTGGCCACTTCATCACTCAGGATATCTGCCTGAGGGTGGCTCGACCGGAAATACTTACAGGACGAAGAAAATAAAAGCAGAATAATTGCCAGACCGGATAATAGCTTGAATTTCATGTGCAGTGTGTGATTATCCCGAAGCAGTCTATTATCGTGCCAATGCACTAATAGGCCATGAGCTGCTCTATTTTTTGTCCCAGTTGGGAAGCAGCGAGAAACTGGTGTTCTAGATTTTTATTCATTGGGATAGCTGTATCAAGGCTGGCACAACGAAGCACTGGCGCATCCAGTAATTCAAAGCAATGTTCAGCAATCCATGCAGAAATTTCAGCGCCGAATCCAGAGCTCAAAGTGTCTTCATGCAGAATAATAACCCTTCCGGTATCTGCCACAGCCTGTTTTACGGCTGCTTTATCCCAGGGCTGCAGACTGCAGAGATCAAGCAAAGTCGCCTGAAGTTCAGGATGTGCATCCAGGTAATCAATCGCCCAGTGGACACCCATTCCATAGGTGATCAGTGTAAACTGTGTACCATTTCTACGGCGGATGGCTTTACCAATCTCCAGTGTATAATAACCCTCCGGCACGGGGCCGCTCAAGCTCCTGTAGAGCGATTTATGTTCAAAAAAAAGCACAGGATTAGGATCGGCAATAGCGGCAAGCAATAGTCCTTTAGCCTCCTGTGGAAATGCAGGATAGACAATTTTAAGTCCCGGTGTTTTGGTAAACCAGGCTTCATTACTTTGCGAGTGAAAAGGCCCTGCGCCAGTACCAGCACCAGTGGGCATGCGAATCACAACATCGGCTTTTTCTCCCCAGCGATAATGCGTTTTAGCGAGATTATTGACAATCTGATTGAATCCGCAGCTTACAAAATCGGCAAATTGCATTTCCACCACCGCCTTGCAGCCATTTATGGAGAGACCTAATCCGGCTCCGACAATGGCCGATTCACAAATCGGTGTATTGCGTACACGTGCAGTTCCAAACGAATCGCTCAGCCCTGCGGTTATTTTAAAAGCACCGCCATATCCGGCGATATCCTGACCCATCAGCACCAGATTGCTATGTTGTTCCATAGCGATCCTTAAAGCTTCGCTAATAGCGTCTAAGAACCGAAGGTTAGGAGTTAATGCATTTTGAGGTGGAGCAACCGGCTGCGACAATGCCGGGGCATACATATCTGCGAGTTCTATATCAGGATCTGCTTTTGGTTCAGGATCCAGAAAAGCCTGTTCAATTCCCGATGTAATTTCCGCATGCATAGCAACTTTCATTTTAGTAATCTGCTGCTCAGTGAGGACGCCTTCTTCCAGCAGGTAACGCTCATAATTATTCAGCGGATTTTTGATTGCCCATTGTTCCAGTAAATCTGCAGGGACATATTTGGTACCTGAGGCCTCTTCATGACCCCGCATTCTGAACGTCATACATTCGACCAGTACAGGTTCCGGATTTTCTCGCAGGGAAAGAGCTAGTGCACTGATTGTATCGTATACCTCCAGGATATTATTTCCATCGATCTGAATCCCTTTCATTCCATAACCTGCGGCTTTGTCAACCAGATTTTTGCAGTGGTATTGTTCGGCGACAGGAGTGGAGAGACCATATCCGTTATTTTCGATGAGGAAAATAACCGGCAGGTTCCAGACAGCAGCAACATTCAGTGCTTCGTGGAAGTCGCCTTCGCTTGTAGCACCTTCTCCGGTAAAAACGAGCGTAGCTTTTTTTTCACCTTTCAGTAAGTCGGCAAGGGCAATTCCGTCTGCTAGTGCGAGCTGCGGACCGAGATGGGAGATCATTCCAATAATATGATGTTCCTGAGTGCCGAAATGAAAAGACCGGTCACGGCCTTTGGTAAAACCTGTTGTTTTACCTTGCCACTGGGCCATTAGCCGGCGCATTGGAATATCCCGGGTGGTAAAAACACCGAGGTTTCGGTGCATTGGCAGAATATACTCCTGAGAATCCATGGCCAGGGTAGCGCCAACAGCAATTGCTTCCTGACCGATGCCGGAAAACCATTTACCTATACGGCCCTGGCGGAGCAGGATCAGCATTTTTTCCTCGACCAGTCTGGGAAAAAGCAGGCGCTGATAGAAATCCAGCAGCGTCTGATCGCTTTTATCTTTACGGTCGAAATACATGATCCCTATTTATTTTTTGCTTTCTGGTGATCCTGATACTGGCTGGAGAAAGATTTTTCAGCTATTTCAGGCATAGCCCTGTATTTTCCCCACATCTTTTTGAAAAGAAGCTTCATGAAGAAATTTTTAATCTTGCCGCCAAAAACATCCATTCTTGAACGTTTGGCCATTCCTGCATTCCAAACTTTCCAGCTCAGATCTTCAGTTTTGGTATTTTCGTGCTGTTCTACTGCGTCGTGACGATTTAGCAGGAGCATTTTATGAATGTCTATTTTAACAGGGCAGACCTCAGAACACTTACCGCATAAACTGGAGGCATAACTCAGGTGTTTAAAATCCTTCATACCCTGCAGATGCGGTGTGATGATAGAACCGATAGGTCCGCTGTAAGTTGTATTATAAGTATGGCCGCCGATATTTTTATACACCGGGCAGGCATTCAGGCAAGCACCGCACCGGATGCAGTAAAGTGCCTGGCGCTGATCTTTCTGGGCCAGTAGGTTCGTCCTGCCATTATCCAGCAAGATTACATACATCTGTTCAGGACCATCAGACTCATGTGTCTGTCTCGGGCCACTCAGAATAGTGTTGTAGACCGTTAAATTTTGTCCTGTTCCATGGCTGGACAATAATGGCCAGAAAAGATCCAGGTCGGCCATCGTGGGGATTACCTTTTCAATGCCGACAATGGCAATATGTACTTTAGGAAATGTTGTTGTCAGACGTGCGTTGCCTTCATTTTCGGTCAGGGCGATACTGCCAGTATCTGCGATCAGGAAATTGCCGCCTGTAATACCGATATCGGCAGTCAGGTATTTCTCGCGTAGCAGTTCCCGCGCTTTTTGTGTCAGTTGTTCCGGTGTGTAATCCAGTGGGGTACCGAATTTCTCATGAAAAAGTTTGGCAATATCTTCCTTGCTCAGGTGCATGGCAGGCGTCACAATATGATATGGCTTTTGCCCCAGAAGCTGAACGATATATTCACCCAGGTCACTTTCCAGTGAATCAATCCCATGCTGTTCCAGAAACTCATTCAGATGAATTTCCTCTGTAGTCATCGATTTGGATTTGATGACAGATTTACCCCCATTTTTACGGATGATATTTAAAATCTCCTGTTGCGCTTCAGCCGCATCATTTGCCCAGATCACTTTTCCTCCGCGACGTTGAAAGTTGGCTTCAAATTCCGGAAGGAATTTGTCCAGGTTCTCCATTACACGCCATTTGATAACATGGGCCTTCTTTTTGGAAGCTTCCAGGTTTGCGAACCTGGATAAACCGCGTTCAACAGCCACATTATATTTTCCAATATTGTGGTTAATTATATTGCGGTGGTCCATATCAAATGCCTTCTCATCTGCCTTTACCAAAAACTCCTCAGCAATCTTCGTCATGTTTCAAACTTAGATAAAATTGTTACTATACGCACAACAAGATAAAAATTTTATCTTCTCTTGGGAACCTTAAACAAAAAAACCTGCCGTTTAGGGGCAGGTTTTTTTGTTTAATTTATTGGGCCGTTTTAGGCGTTCCGTCTTCGTTCTTATCAACTGCCGGTCTTTTGGCTCTGTTAGCCAGGTCCCATGCGGTAAAATATACCAGTTGTGCCCTTTTTGCTAACAAGTCGAAATGGATTTTCTCCACTTCATCTCCTGGCTGGTGATAATCTTCATGTACACCGTTAAAATAGAAAATTACCGGGATGCCATGTTTAGCAAAGTTGTAGTGGTCAGAACGGTAATAATACTGGTTAGGATCAGTCCTGTTGTTATAGGTCATGTCCAGGTTTAATTTTGTATAAGTCTCGTTTGCTTTAATACCGATTGCATTCAGATCCGAACTTAGCATGTCAGATCCAATAATATAAATGAAGTCCGGATTTTGCTCATGCTCTTTATCTACGCGGCCGATCATATCAATGTTCAGGTTGGCAATTGTCTTATTCAGCGGGAATACCGGATGTTCTGAATACCATTCAGAACCCAATAAACCTTTTTCCTCACCGACAACCGTCATGAACAGGATACTTCTTTTCGGACCTTTACCTGCCTTTTTGGCTTTTGCAAAAGCATCAGCAATCATTAAAACACCTGTTGTACCAGATCCGTCATCATCAGCACCGTTGTTAACTTTGTCTTCACCAGATAAGGTTAAACCAATGTGATCGTAGTGGCCGGTAATAACCAATACTTCATTTTTAAGAACAGGATCAGAACCTTCCAGGAAGCCCAATACATTTTCTGCCCGTATTTTTACTTCTTCTTTAACAGCAGTGCCGCTAACAGTCAAAGGGAATGCACGTGATGCCGGTTTAACATCAGTATCTATCTGAGTTTTTAAAGCAGCAGACGTTGTACCTGCAGCCTTTAAGATCTCGTCTGCAGTTGCAGGAGAAATCAGGATAGAAGGGAAGGTTGACATTTTTTCCATTCTGGCTGTTCTTTCTGCTGTTTTGAGACCTACCTGGCCGGCGCCGGAATACATAGCCTTTAATTCTGGGGTCAGGTTGTCCAGTGTCGGGTCAATCTGTAATACAGCCAATGCCTGATTATCTGCCAGGTATTTGATTTTAGCCTGTTGCGCTAAAATAGCTTTTCTTCTGGCTGCACGGTCTTCAGGGGCAGCAGCACCTTTTGCCGTTGGATCACCCGAAGCGAAAATGATTACCACTTTACCTTTTACATCTATCCCGGCGAAATCATTATATCCATCTTTATTCAGGCCATAACCTGCAAAAACTACATCGTCACCGTGGAAGGCAAAACCTTTCAGCGAGACGCCGGAAGTTGGAATTACAAAATCCTTGCCCTCTTCTTTAGCTACGCCGTTGATAGATAATACTGTCTGCGTAAGCTGGTAGCTGACCATGTCTATCGGCTGAAAATAATCTCCATTGACAGGCCCTTTAAGCCCTATGCTTTTAAAATGATTGCGAATATACTCAGCGGCCATCCAGGCGCCTTTTTTACCGGTCTCACGACCTTCATACTCATCAGAAGCCAGTATTGATAAATGCTTATAGCCGTGATCTTTGTTGATCGTCGTGCTAAATTTTATTGCTGTTTTATCCTGTGCAGAAACACCGATAAAGAGTAATAAAGCAAGACTGGTGCTTAAAAATGATTTGTTCATAGTTTATAATTCAGGGTTAACAGGATATTTTATTCACACGGTCTGCATGTCTGCCACCTTCAAATTCAGTTTGTAAAAAGGTCATCACCATTTCCTGCACCAGCTCCTGACGTACAAAACGGGCAGGGATACAAAGAATATTTGCATTATTATGCTGTCTGCATAAGGCTGCAAGCTCATTTTCCCAGCAGATTGCTGCACGGATTCCCTGATGTTTGTTGGCTGCAATGGCTATACCATTGCCGCTTCCGCAAATCAGGATTCCAAATTCCGCGTCACCGCTTTCTACCGCCCGTGCTACCGGGTGTGCAAAATCAGGATAATCAACAGAGCTGGCAGAAGCCGGACCAAAGTCTGTTACCGGGAAATCAGCTAAAAACTCTTTCAGCATTTCTTTGTACGTGAAACCGGCATGGTCAGAACCGATGGCGATTTTGAAGGTTTTTAAGGGCATTACAGGTTAAAAATTATAAATGGTTTTTTGGTTTAGTTGGAAGGTGCTTTTACTGTTCCGTATAATTCTTTATTCTTTTTACGTTCGATGCTGGCAGAGATGAAAATACTCAGTTCATATAAAATAAACAGTGGGAATGCAACAACCATCATGGTTACCATATCTGGTGTAGGAGTTACGATAGCTGCAATAATTAAGATTATAACAATAGCATAGCGGCGGCTTGCACGCATAAATGCTGGTGTCATGATGCCAAACAGCGATAAGATATAGATCAGTACCGGTAGCTCAAAAATAATTCCTGTACCTATGGTTAAGGTCATTACAGAAGAAAGATAGGAGTCAATTGTAAACGTATTCTCAATCATCGGACTCACGGAGAAGTTAGTCAGGAAGTTGATGGAAAGCGGACAAATAATGAAGTAACCGAACATAATCCCGATTAAAAATAACAGGGAAGAGAAGAATACAAATCCACTTGCCGATTTACGTTCTTTATCATGCAGCGCAGGCTTAATAAATAACCAAAGCTCAAACAGAATATAGGGTACACCGAAGATCACACCTGTCATTACGCAGGAATTAATCTGCAGCGTGAACTGCCCGGCCATCTCTGTATTAATAATTTTACCTTTAATCTCGGTGATGCAGAATTCTGTACCCAGTGAAGGGTAGGCCGCAACCAGTTTACACATCATGCGGTAAGTCCAGAAATTCGGGTCTTTCGGACCCATGATCACTGTGTTGAAAATAAAGTCGTAGAAATAAAATGCGCCTATTGTAATTAATACAATAACGAGCAGTGATCGCAGTAAATGCTTCCTTAATACATCTATGTGGTCGAAGAAAGACATCTCCGCTTCCAGTTTCTTTCCTTTTTCTTTAATGGCCCCGATCAGGTCCTGCGCTTTATTATCACTCATGTAGCTTTCTGTGTATAAACAAAAATACCATTCTAATTAAATAGAATGGTATTTCGGTTTTAAATATAAGAATTAGATTGTTCTATTCAGAAAAAACAAAAGTTTCCATGAATTTCGTGGTAAAATTACCAGCTCGGAAATTCGGGTCTTTCATTAGTTGCAAATGGAAAGGAATAGTCGTTTTTACACCTTCAATTACAAATTCACTTAAAGCACGCTCCATTGTGCTGATTGCTTCTTCACGCGTCTGTGCAACACAGATTAGTTTGGCAATCATGGAATCGTAGTTTGAAGGAATCTGGTAGCCTGCATACACATGTGTATCTACACGTACACCATGACCACCCGGAGAATGGAAATTAGTGATCTTTCCGGGACAAGGTCTGAAGTTGTTGAACGGATCTTCCGCATTAATACGGCATTCAATAGCATGCATATGCGGCAGGTAGTTTTTACCTGAGATCGGTATACCGCTTGCTACTTTAATTTGTTCTTTGATCAAATCGTAGTTAATAACCTCTTCTGTAACGGGGTGCTCCACCTGAATACGGGTGTTCATCTCCATAAAGTAGAAGTTGCGGTGTTTATCTACAAGGAATTCAATTGTACCTGCACCTTCGTACTGAACGGCAGTAGCACCTTTGATTGCAGCTTCGCCCATACGTTCCCTTAATTCAGGAGTCATAAACGGAGAAGGAGCTTCCTCTACCAGTTTCTGGTGGCGACGCTGAATAGAGCAGTCACGTTCAGATAAATGGCATGCTTTACCATATTGGTCACCAATAATCTGGATCTCAATATGACGGGGATCTTCAATATATTTTTCCAGGTATAAACCATCGTTTCCGAAAGCGGCACCTGATTCCTGTCTTGCGCTGTCCCATGCGTTCTCAAAATCTTCATCTTTCCAAACCACACGCATACCACGGCCACCGCCACCGGCAGTAGCTTTCAAAATTACCGGATAACCAATTTCATTGGCCAGAACGATACCTTCTTTTACGCTTTGCAACAGACCTTGCGATCCTGGGATGGTTGGAACACCAGCTTTTTTCATGGTTTCCTTAGCCGACGCTTTGTCACCCATTGAGTTAATCTGCTCAGGAGTAGCACCAATAAATTTGATTCCGTAATCTCTGCAAACAGAAGAGAATTTTGCATTTTCAGACAAAAATCCATAACCCGGATGTATTGCATCAGCATTAGTTAATTCTGCTGCTGAAATAATATTAGGAATACTCAGGTAAGAGTCTTTACTCGGGGGAGGCCCGATGCAGACAGCTTCATCCGCGAAACGAACGTGTAAACTTTCCCGGTCTGCTGTAGAGTAAACCGCGACAGTTTTAATGCCCATTTCTTTACAGGTACGAATAATGCGCAATGCAATCTCGCCCCTGTTGGCAATTAATATTTTTTTAAACATATCTTTGATAAAATGTGAATCTGCCTGGGGCAAGTATTACATTGGTTCTACTAAAAATAAAGGTTGATCATATTCTACCGGAGTAGCGTTTTCTACCAGAACTTTAACGATCCGGCCTGAAACTTCACTTTCAATCTCGTTGAATAATTTCATGGCCTCAATAATACAGATCACTTTTCCTGAAGTAATTTCATCACCTACATTTGCGAATGATGGTTTATCAGGGCTTGAAGAGCGGTAAAAAGTACCGATCATCGGAGATTTAACTGTGATATATTTGGAACTGTCATCAGCTGCCGGTGCAGGTGCAGCCGGAGCTGTAGCCTGTGGTGCTACCGGTGCAGCAGGCAGAACCTGAGGTGCTGTCTGTACAGGTACAGTCGTATTGATCACGGTCGGTGTCTGGTTCGTTTTGATAGTGATTTTGAACTCTTTCTGCTCAATTGCCACTTCATTTACGCCCGAACGAGAAACAAATTTAATGAGTTCCTGAATTTGCTTGATATCCATTTTTTGGTGTTTTGTTGAAAAGATTACTGTCTTTTTAAGGACACTAAGTTAATGTTTTTATTATGTATTTTAATAAGCCCACTTCAGGTAAACCGAACCCCAGGTGAAGCCACCGCCGAAAGCAGCGAGAACAATGTTGTCTCCTTTTTTCAACTGACTTTCCCATTCCCATAAACAAAGAGGAATAGTACCGTTGGTTGTATTACCGTAACGCTCAATATTAATCATTACTTTTTCTGAACCCACGCCCATTCTGGCAGCAGTGGCATCAATAATTCTTTTGTTAGCCTGGTGAGGGACAAGCCATTTTACATCATCAGAAGTCAGATTATTTCTTTCCATGATTTCCGCAGCTACATCTGCCATATTGGTTACCGCAAATTTAAATACGGTTTTACCTTCCTGGTAGACAAAATGCTCACGCTGATCGACAGTTTCATGGGAAGCCGGTTTAACCGAACCGCCAGCCTTCTGATGTAGGAACTGTTCTCCGGAACCATCAGTTTTTAACACAGCGTCCATTATACCATTACCTTCTGTATTAGGCTCCAGTAATACCGCACCACAGCCATCTCCAAAAATAATGCAGGTAGCTCGGTCGGTATAATCAACGATGGAAGACATTTTATCGCCGCCCACAACCAATACTTTCTGATGCTTGCCGGACTCAATGAACTGCGAACCCGTAGTTAATCCGAAAATGAAACCCGAACAGGCAGCCTGAAGATCGAAACCCCATGCATTCACTGCACCAATTTTGTTGGCCAGGATGTTGGCTGTCGCCGGGAAAGGATGGTCGGGTGTAGTTGTACAGAAAATAATAAGATCAATTTCTTCTGCGGTAATTCCTCTTTTTTTCAACAGGCCGTTTACAGCATGTACAGCCATATCAGAAGTGCCTGCGCCTTCCTCTTTTAATATTCTTCGCTCTTTAATACCCGTTCGAGAAGTTATCCATTCATCTGTTGTGTCTACTATTGTTTCTAACTCTTGATTAGAAAGGACATATTCAGGAACGTAACCTTGAACCGCAGTAATTGCAGCGTGAATCTTATTCATTTTTCGATTAATTTTATTTAAATGCGGCCTGTATTTTATCTACCAGACCTGTAGTTATCATGTCTCTCGCCTGGAATACCATATTTTTTACGGCAGTAGGGGTAGAGATACCATGACCAATAATTACAGGTGCATTTACACCAAGAACAGGGCTTCCGCCATAATTCTCGTAGTTAAACCTGTCAAAGAACTCGTCTTTCAATCCTTTTTTGATGGTCATGATATAAAATGACTCTGCAAGCTTTAACATAATATTACCTGTAAACCCGTCACAGACAATTACATCGGCTTTTTGATTGAACAGATCACGTCCTTCAATGTTTCCAACAAAATTAAAGAGATTGCATTCTTTCATTAATGGGAAAGTAGCCAGACTCAGCATATTTCCTTTTTCATCTTCTTCACCAATATTAATTAGTCCGACCTTCGGATTATCGATCTGCATTACATTTTCTGCGTACAGGCTGCCCAGTACACCGAATTGCAGTAAAGTATCCGGTTTACAGTCAGCATTGGCACCTACGTCAAGCATTAAGCCGCGACCGCCGTCCAGCTTAGGTACGATTGTGCAAAGGCAGGGCCTGATAATGCCGGGAACGGTCTTCACACTGAAGACAGCACCAACCATCATTGCACCAGAGTTTCCTGCACCGACAAAAGCGTCTAATTCGCCTTTTTTGAGCATGGAAAAACCGACAGCTATACTGGAATTTGGTTTTTGGGTAATGGCTTTGGTAGGATGTTCACCCATTCCTACAACTTCATCAGTATGTATGAATTCAAAGTGATCGGGATTGAAACCCTGTTCAGCGATTAACGGCTTAATCTGCTGTGTATCGCCAATGAGAACGAGTCGTTCATTCGGCAATAAGAATTCATGAGCAGCTATTGCTCCCAAAACATTTGCTTTGGGAGCATAGTCTCCGCCCATTATATCGAGACCTATTCTCATAGTAAAAAATCAGTTTGTGAGTAAAGCATTATTGCCTTTTTTTTCAAGCGCCTAAGATAAACCTATACCGGCTGAAAACACAAACAATTTCTCAGGAAAATTACCCTATTGAGGTGTTTTCAATAACTAGTTTACCGTTGTAGTATAAATTACCGTCAACGTTGTATGCGTGGTGTGGAACATGGATTGCACCGGTTGTCTGACAAGTAGCTAAAGAAGGAGCTACCGCTTTATAGTGTGTTCTTCTTTTATCTCTTCTGCTTTTAGAGATCTTGCGTTTTGGATGTGCCATTGCTGATTTATTTAAGTATTATTTTAATTTTTTTAATGCTTCCCATCTCGGGTCCGCATCGTTATCTGTTTCTTCCTGCTGAGCGGGGTTAGCTAAACTTTCCAGTCTCGCTATCATTTCCTGGTCACACGTGGCACCAGCCTGCTCGCACAATTTAATATAAGGCACTGATACATTGATAAACTCATAGAGTATCTCAGCGATATCAAGGCTGCTTTCTTTTTTATTCAGGACGATGATCTCCAGATCATCACTTTCCAGCTCATCTTCAGCGAATTTGACTATTTGTCTTTCCCTTACATCAACAGGGTAATCAAATTCAGCTAAACACTTGTCACAATCTAATTTTATTGTTCCCCTTACGCGGATTTTTAAAATTAGCATGGTTTCCTGCTTATCCAGTTCTACATCTACTTTAAGATCCCCGCTTTTAACGAGCGAGTATTCAAAAGCATCAAAAAAGCTGTTATCAATCTCAAAATCAAATTGATGTGTGCCAATTTTTAAGCCTGTAAACGGAATTGAAAATTGCTTTAAAGGTTTCAATTGTAACAAAATTTTAGCCCGCAAATGTATGAATTATTTTGACATTTATAAAATGTTTTGCAAATATTATTGCCCGGCCAACTTGATTAAGATTTATCAGGTCAATCGTTTAGCGCTAACTAATTCGCATCATCCTTCACGTCGGAAGCTGTTTCAATGACTTTACCGCCGGTTCTAAGCTGATTACTCAGTAACGCTTCCTGTTCTCTTCGTTTTCTCACGATATCTACTGCTGCAAAAATAGCTTCTACGAAAGAAGAAGGATCTGCAAGGTTCTTACCAGCAATGTCGTAGCCTGTGCCATGGTCAGGAGAAGTCCTTACAAACTTCATACCTGCTGTATAATTCACGCCGTGGCCAAACGAAATGGTCTTAAAAGGAATAAGTCCCTGATCGTGATACATAGCCAGCACAGCATCAAATTTCTTGTACGTACCACTACCGAAGAATCCATCAGCAGGATAAGGACCAAAACAGATTACGCCACTATCAAAAGCAGTCTGTATAGCCGGCATAATAGTTTCCTGCTCCTCTTTACCCAGTAAACCATTGTCTCCTGCATGAGGATTCAATCCCAGGACAGCAATTTTAGGCTTCTCGATCCAGAAATCCTTCTTCAGACTCTGGTTAATTAAAAGCAGCTTCTGTACAATAGCCTCTTTAGTGATTTTTTCAGGAATCTGTGCGACCGGGATATGACCGGTGACTACACCCACCCGAATTTCTTCACTAACCAGGAACATGAGTACGTCTTTAGCGCCGCAACGCTCCTGAAGATATTCCGTATGTCCGGCAAATTGAAAATTCTCAGACTGAATATTATGTTTATTGATCGGTGCAGTAACCAGCGCATCGATAGCACCACTTACCAGATCTTCCGTCGCTTTTTCCAAAGAAAGCAGGGCATATTTACCGCCTGTTTCAGTAGAAGAGCCCAGCTCAATCTTCACATCTTCTTCCCAGCAGTTAATCATATTTGCTTTTTTGGGATTGGCCGATGCAGCGTCAGTGATCACCTGGAAATTAAAATCTCCCAGGCCCAGCGCTTTCCTGTGATAGGAAGCCACTTTGGTATGCCCGTAAACGATCACTGTACAGAAGTCTAAAACGCTCTGATGCGCTAAAGTCTTCAAAATGACCTCCAGACCTATACCATTTACATCACCGATACTAATACCTATTTTAATCTTATTGCTCATGCTCAAATCGAAATTTGTCCGCAAAATACGGAAAAAATTATAGGATCGGTGGTTTTTGCAAAGCGTGGAGATTTTAAACATTCCAGGAAATGTTATTGATCCGGAGTCTAGAGGTTATAATAGGTTAACATCAGGTTTACAATGGGCCTGTAGTTTTGCGGAATATTTATGATTGAGGTGTGCTAAAACTATTTAGTACAAATATTTTAAAGAACGCGAAAATGAAAAAACCTTTACTCTTTAAACAGAGAAATGTAATGTATGCCGTTGCAGCATGCTTATTGGTAAGCTCGGTATCCGTGCCTGCCATGGCAGCTAAGAATCCGCCGGGGCTTTCCTATTTAATAACAAAGCAGGGATCCGGAACAGTCAGTGGAAAGGTAGTTGATGAGAAAGGCGAACCACTGCCCGGGGCAAGTGTGCACATTAAACAATTAAACAAGGCGGTGCAAAGCAGTCCCGACGGTTCCTTTAGTATCACTGTACCAGCAGGGACGTACGATATTGTCGTTAGTTTTATTTCCTATGCGACAGTGAATTACGAGCGAACTGTGGTCAGGGAAGGCGAAACAACACCATTGAATGTGGTATTAAAAGGCGAGGCTGGTTCCCTGAATGAAGTACTGGTTGTAGGTTATGGAACGCAGAAGCGGGAAAATTCAACTGGTGCGGTAGATCAGATCACGGCGAAGAATATAGAGAACAGGCCAATTACTAACCTCACCCAGGGTCTGCAGGGTTTGCTTCCCAATCTTAATCTTAAGATGATGGATGGTAAACCTACTCAATCTCCAAGTTATAATATCCGGGGTACAACTTCAATCGGCCAGGGTGGTAGCGCACTCGTCCTAATAGATGGTTTTGAAGGTGATCCAAGTTTACTTAACCCCAATGATGTCGAAAGTGTCTCAATCCTGAAAGATGCGGCCTCTGCTGCAATTTACGGGGCGCGAGGAGTTTTCGGTGTAGTATTAATTACAACCAAGAAAGCAGTCAAAGGACGTACCAACATTAGTTACTCTTCCAATTACGCTATCAAAAGCCCTTTACAGGTTCCTGACTATGTAACGGACGGTTATACCTGGTCGAAAATGTTTGCCGAAGCTTTTATAAACGGAGATGGAGCTTTTCCTCAGAATGCCAATAAGACGCAGAAGTTTTCACAAGCATATCTGGACGAATTTAAGAGAAGATCAGAGTCCGGACAGCCTTATAACCAGGTGGAAGTAGACCCGATTACTGGTGAGTATACTTATTATGGCAGTACTGACTACTATGCAGAATTGTATAAAAAGAATACGGCATCGCTGGAGAACAACTTATCGGTAAGCGGTGGCAGCGATAAGGCTTCATTTCTGGTTTCCGGTCGTATGTTAAAGCAGGAAGGGTTATTTAAGTATAACAGCGATGATTATGATATGAAAAATATTCGTGCCCGCGGATCTGTTCAGGTATTTCCCTGGTTGAGTATAGAAAACAACGCAGATTATTCCATCATGAAGTATCATAATCCGATCAACGTCGGTGAAGGCGGAGGAATCTGGCGAAACATCGCTGACGAGGGTAAACCTACAGTTCCTTTATTTAATCCCGACGGTACACTAACGTTTGCCTCTGCTTATACTATCGGAGATTTCATATACGGGAAGAACGGAATTGATACGAAACGGGAGGTGTTTAGAAATATTACCAGCTTGAGGAGTAATTTCTTCAATAATAAATTCCGTGTCAATGCAGATTTTACTTTCCGTAATACGAATAATGATAAAGAGCAAAAAAGAGTTCAGGTTCCTTATAGCAGCACACGTGGTTTAACCTCTTTTGTTGGAACAGCGACAAATGATTTGCTTTTCGATATGCAGGAAACCAAGTATCTGGCTACCAATATTTATGCGGAGTATGAAAACCGGTTTGGTGCAGACCATTACCTGAAGGCAATGGCAGGTTATAATTATGAAGAGTCTACTTATAACCGTGTATCGGTACAAAGAAATGGACTTATTTTTGAAGATGCAACGGATTTAAACCTTGCACTTGGACAATCTATCACCACTGGTGGCGGCTATGAGCAATGGGCAATTTTGGGTGGATTTTCAAGATTGAACTATTCCTTCAAAGATCGTTACCTGATAGAGGTAAACGCCAGGTATGACGGGTCTTCGAAATTCCCATCTAATCAGCGTTACGGATTTTTTCCATCGGTTTCAGGGGGTTGGAGAATCAATAAAGAGCCTTTCTGGAATGTATCGGACCAGCTTGTATCTGATTTAAAGTTGAGAGCATCCTACGGTTCGCTGGGTAATGGTAACATTGCATCCTATGCCTTTCAGGAAACTTTCAATATCAAACAATCTGATATGATCTTAAATGGTACAAGACCACAGACTACGCAGTCACCTGCAGTGTTGCCTAACGGACTAACCTGGGAGACCTCTACAACCAGCAATTTCGGACTTGATCTGACCATGCTCGGCGGACGGTTAACATTTACAGGCGATATGTATACCCGTAAAACCAAAGATATGTTTACGGTTGGTTTAACTCCTCCGGCAGTTTTCGGTGCAGATGTTCCAAAGGGTAATTATGCGAACCTGACCACTAAAGGCTGGGAACTTTCTCTTGGATGGAACGACAGGATCGGAAATGGTGATAAACCTTTCAGTTATAACGTAAGATTAACTTTATCTGATAACAAGAGTAAGATTGACAAGTACAATAATCCTGACAAATTGTTAAGTGATTATTATGAAGGTCAAACGCTGGGTGAGATCTGGGGTTATGAAACGGAAGGCTTTTTTATTGATGAGGCCGATATCGCTTCACATGCCAAGCAAGATCCGCAGATGAGAGCTTCGCCAACCGGAAAATGGTTTCCTGGAGATATTAAACTCAAAGACCTCAATGGTGACGGTTTTATCAATGTTGGCGAAAACAAAGTTGGTAATTCCGGTGACAGAAAAATAATTGGAAATTCCGCTCCGAGATATATGTACGGGATCAATCTTGGGGCTAACTACCACAATTTCTCTTTTTCCGTTTTCTTTCAGGGTATAGCTAAGCAGCAATGGTATCCAAGTACAGAGACTGAAATGTTCTGGGGACAGTACAACAGGCCATATAACAACATCCCGACATTCCATGTAGGTAATATGTGGACACCTGAAAATACCGATGCTTATTTTCCAAGAACTATGTCCAGGGCTGCATCAAGCAATACAAACCGGACACTTGGAGTAGCGCAGACACGTTACCTGCAGAATGTAGCTTATCTGCGTATGAAGAATATTCAGGTTGGGTATACCTTACCTGGGAAATGGATAAACAAAATTGGCGTCCGTTCTGCCAAAGTTTTTCTTTCAGGAGAAAACCTGTTCACTTACTCACCAATGTATAAAGTCGTAAAAAATACCATCGACGTGGAGAATGCTGTTCCTTCAGACCAGGATCTTAATAAAGACAGCAAAAACGGCGACGGGTACAATTATCCCCTAATGAAAGCAGTTTCATTCGGTTTGAATATTGGAATTTAAGAAAATACTAAAGACAAAGATTAAGATGAAAAGATATTATATATGGTTTCTATTAGGATGCATGAGTTTTACAGCATGTAAAAAGCTAGATCAGCAACCTGAATCAACCGCTACCAAAAATGCCGTTTTCGGTACGGAAAATGGGCTTAAATTATATACCAATTCCTTTTATAACATGGAATTTCTACCCAAAAGGTCTACTACCGGTGATGCTATGTCAGATTACCTGGCAGTCAGATCGGTTCAGGATTTTATCCGTCCCGGTGGATTCGGTGCAAATAATAGCGATGGCTGGAAATGGACAGATTTAAGAAACATCAATTACTTTATTGAAAATTGTAATGATCCCGCTGTCCCTGTGGCCGTCCGTAATAACTATATCGGTATTGCACGCTATTTCCGCGCCTATTTTTATATGGAAAAAGTGAAGCGATTTGGAGATGTACCCTGGATTGGCAAAGCAATGGATATAGACGACCCGTCATTAAATGCAGGTCGCGACAAGAGGGAACTGGTTATGGATTCTGTGCTTGCAGATATCAATTTTGCCTGCGAAAATATCCTGGCAACTAATGATCCCAGCAGGACGATGGTGACCAAGTGGGTAGCAAATGCCTATAAGTCCAGGTTGTGTTTATTCGAAGGAACATATAGAAAGTATCACACGGAGCTAAACTTAACAGGCACTGCAAATAAGTGGCTCGAAGAGGCAGCATCCGCAGCAGATAATGTTATTAAAAACGGAGGTTACTCTTTAAATACAGCGGGCGGACCAGATGCGTCCTACCGTCAGGTATTTACCAGTAACACACCCGTTGCCGGTGAAGTATTACAGGCGGCAGTGTCAGATCTAAATTTGGGTATTCTGCATGATGCTAACTGGTGGTGGACTAGTGGAACTTATGGTGCTAAAGCAAGTTTCACCCGTACATTTATCAATACCTATCTTAAACTTGATGGTACTCCTTTCACAAATGACCCGGCCTACCGTACCATGGTATTTAAAGACGAAGTGAAACACCGCGATTTGCGTTTGAAACAAACAATACGCCTTGGTGACTATAAGCGGATCAGCAGTGGTAAGCAGGTTCCTGCACCTCCATTATTTTCTTATACGTTTACGGGCTATCAGCCAATCAAATGGACGCTGGATGATATTAATTTTGATGCCGGATCTTTAAATACAAATGCAATAGCATTATTTCGCTATGCGGAAGTGCTGCTTAACTATGCCGAAGCAAAAGCTGAGCTAGGTACGCTGACCAATGCTGACTGGGCATTGACGGTCGGTGCATTAAGATCAAGAGCCGGAATTACTGGAGGACTTTCCGCGAAGCCAATGGTTCCAGACCCTTATTTAATGACAAATTACTTTCCCGGAATAGCAGATGCCTCTATACTTGAAATCAGAAGAGAAAGAGGAATAGAATTAAGTCTGGAAGGATTCCGTTTTCCAGATATTCTAAGGTGGAAAAGAGGCGCTTTAATGGAGCAGGAGTGGAATGGCTTCTATGTGCCCGAACTTAATACACCGATGGACTTAAATGAAGATGGTATTCTGGACGTTGCGTTCTATCAGGGTACACGTCCTAATCCTGCAGTTGCCGGTGTGACTTATGTGGACGTTTCCGCAACAAACGGTAATGCAATCAATTCCCAACTGTTAAAAAACGGGCGGTCCGGTGAATTGACCTGGATGAATGAAATACCTAGAAAATGGGATGAGCGGAACTATTATTATCCTATTCCTCTGAATGATTTACAGCGTAACCCTAACCTGAAACAAAATCCGGGCTGGCAATAAACCGATATGAAAATGAGAAATAATTTCTATAAAAAAACGGTGCTCGCTGCAGCACTACTGCTTAGTACAAACTTTGCACTAAAAGCGCAGAACCTTACAATTGGGTCTTTTAACATCCGCTTTGATAATCCCGCAGACAGTGGAAATCTCTGGAAGGACAGGGCACCTGTTGTGTCTGATCTGATCCGTTTTCATGATTTCGATGTGCTGGGTGTTCAGGAGGCACTTAAAAACCAGGTTGCAGACCTATCTGCCGCTTTACCGGAATATGAACGTTATGGTAAGGGGCGTGATGACGGAAAAGATGGCGGGGAACACTCTGCCATCTATTTTAAGAAGGAGCGGTTCAAGCTGATTAAAAGTGGGGACTTCTGGTTGTCGGAAACTCCAGATAAACCAGGTAAAGGCTGGGATGTGACCTGTTGTAACCGGATCTGCTCGTGGGTCTTTCTGGAGGATAAACAGAGCAAGAAAAAGTTTTATGCTTTTAATGTTCATTTTGATCATCAGGCGGTAATTGCAAGACAGGAAAGCAGCAAGTTAATGTTACAGAAGATTAAGGAAATTGCAGGCGATATGCCAGCTATACTTACTGGCGACTTTAACGGAAGCCGTGATACTGAATGGTATAAAGCATTGGCGACTTCCGGGCTGATCAGTGACGTTTATGAACACGTGAGTCATCCCTATGCCAATAATTCATCCGCGAATGGTTTTAAAACTCCGAAAGGTAATGCGGTAATTGATCATATTTTTTCTACCCGGCATTTTACCGCTAAAAAATGGGGGATTTTAACAGATACCTATTTTGGTAAATTCCCTTCAGATCACTTCCCTATTTTGGCAGAGGTTGTTTTAAAATAGCAAATTCTGCAATAATAAGCCTGTAATTACCCCTCCGTATAAAGGATTTACAACAGAAAATCCTTTATACGGAGGGGTTTTTTCGTCCTACAGAGGTTAAATTCTCACCACGCATACGCCACCACTTATTAGAAGAGCAATCTCTTTACATGACAGACTCTTCATATAAAGATAATCTTACTTTTTTTACATGAAGAGTCCCTCGTGTAAAGGATATTTGCATGAAGGTTTAATCGGAGTTTTGTCTCTTTTTGAAAGCTAATATTGTTCGCTGTTGTTCGGAAATGCTTTTGATTTAACATCGGAAACGTAGCTTTCTCCTGCCAGGCGAATTTCTTCATACACATTTAAGTATTGTCTTAAAAACCTCGGTCTGAATCCCTTTGTTAATCCTATCATATCGTTGACCACTAAAACTTGGCCATCACATCCATTACCTGCACCTATTCCAATGGTCGGTATTTTCAGCATCAGGGAAACCTCCATTCCAAGTTTCGCAGGAATCTTTTCAAGAAGCAGGGCAAAACAGCCCGCCTGCTGAAGCAATGCAGCATCCTCGATTAATTTCGAAGCCTCCGCCTCGTCCTTTCCCCGGACTGCATAGGTTCCAAACTTATAGATTGACTGCGGCGTCAGACCCAGATGGCCCATTACAGGAATACCAGCGCAGAGAATCCGATCTACAGATTCCATGATTTCTGCTCCTCCTTCCAGTTTAAGTCCATGTGCGCCAGATTCCTTCATTATCCGAATGGCTGAGTTTAGGGCTTCCCTGGAATTTCCCTGGTAAGTTCCGAAGGGCAGATCAACCAGGACCAGCGATCTTTTTGCCGCTCTCACAACGCTTTGAGCATGATAAATCATTTGATCCAGCGTTATAGGAAGCGTAGTTTCATGACCAGCCATCACATTTGATGCGGAATCACCGACTAGCAGTACATCCAGACCTGCATCATCAAGCACAGTTGCCATGGAGTAATCATAAGCAGTCAGCATGGCGATCTTCTCACCATCATCCTTCATCTTCTGCAGGGTATTGGTGGTGATTCTTTTAATTTCTTTATGTTGAGACATGATGTTTTATTTAAATAAGATATTTTCAGGAATGCGATGCTTTTAAAAGCACCCCGCGAATCTGCTTTTCAAGTAAGTTGAACAATAGTCCAAGGATAATAAAAAGGCAAGCCCAAAGCTTCCATGACGGCAGAGCCTCCCCAAGAAAAAATGCAGAGCTGAGCAGACCCACAACAGGGACAAGCAACGTGAAGGGCACGATTACTCCCGTAGAATAATTGTTTAATAGAAACCCCCAGGCGCCATAACCTACTAAGGTCGAAAGGTACACCGTATAAATAATGGCAAGAATTGTTTCGAGAGATATTTCCTGATAAGAGGAGTAAATTAAAGCAGGTCCTTCTGCGAACAGGGATATCCCCATCATTATAGGAAAGGCCACTAAATTCCCCCAAACCACAAGGGCAAGAGGTGATTCTGCAGCGACTTTTTTAGTGAACATATTTCCCACCGCCCAGGACAATGCAGAGAGCAGTGTGAGTATAAGACCGATCAGAGTAGAGCCTCCGCCAACCTGAGTGGCAACGAGTCCTACGCCGACAAAGGAAATCAATGCCCCGATAATCTTCCAGTTGCTCGGCCGGTCCTTAAAGAGAAGTGCGGCCAGCCCCATGGAAAAGAAAACCTGAACCTGTATAACCAATGAGGAAAGACCGGGTGACAGGCCAAGGTGAATACCAGTGAAAAGCAGCCCAAATTGAACGGCAAATGTAAATATTCCATAACCGAGAATGAGTTTAAGCTTCGCTTTCGGTTTTGGAATAAAAAACACCCATGGGAGTGCAGCCAGCCCAAAGCGGATTGCACAAAGCAGGAAAGGCGGAAGAACTTTTAAACCAGAATGTATAGCAATAAAGTTTAAACCCCAGATAACAACAGTGAGGATAGCGAGCAAAAGATGTTTCGGCTTCAAGTTAATCGTGTTTTATTATGAATTGGTCAAAACTATCACGTTAAGGCAAGAAGAAACAGATACAGTTGTTTGTATTAATTGGGGTACAGATTTATAGAGCCTGCTTAACAATTTTACCCAGACGCATCAGGTCATATTCAATCTTATCGTCCCATTGTAATGCGAAATTCAGTCTCATACAGTTTTTGAACTGATTATACTGAGAGAACATATTACCCGGCGCAAAACTTAATTTTTGTTTTAAGGCAACATCATAAAGCTCAGATGTATCTATACTCTTGCCAAGTTCCAGCCATAAGAATAAACCACCCTGAGGTTGGGAAATTCTGGTGTTTTCTGGAAAATATTCTTCTATCGCCCGTTGAAATTTCAGGCAGTTGGTATGCAGAGTTTGGCGAAAGCCACGCAGATGGTGGTCATACCGTCCATATTCCATGAAATCTGCAATAACCTCTTGATAGAGAGAGGGCAGAGCAACGGTCTGTACCAGTTTCTGCCGGATTACTTTATCCTTGAATTTGCCAGGTGCCACCCATCCAACACGATATCCCGGGGCAAGAGTTTTGGACACTCCCCCGCACCACATTACAATTCCTTCCGAATCAAATAGCTTACAGGGTTTTGGCCGGGATCCTCCAAAAAACAAATTTCCAAAAAGATCATCTTCAATCAATGGAATATTATGCAGTGTCAATAGCTCGACTAACTCCTTTTTGTTTTCATCGGGCATTAAGCTCCCCATCGGATTACTGAAATTGGTGGTGAAGCAGCAGGCACTAATATTATGCAGGACTTTCTTCAACGCACTGATATCTATTCCGGTAACAGGGTGGGTGGGCAGTTCAATTACATTTAGCCCCATAGACTTTGCCAGCTGCAGAATTCCGAAATAAACCGGACTTTCCGTTGCGATGGTATCTCCAGGCTTGGTTACTGCCATCAGGCAATGGAAGATCGCATTGGTGGTTCCAACGGTCGTTACTATATCGTCCTCAGTTAACTTGCCATTCATGACCAAAGACCATTTTGCAATATTTCTTCTCAGGTTAAGGCTACCTTGTGCGGGCTCAAAGGCAGTGCCGCTTGCCTCGATACCATTTATCACTTTGACTAAACCTTTATTGAGCTTGGCAATAGGCAGGAGTGCATTATCGGGTATGCCGAGTGAAAATTGCCTGATATCCTTATCTTTTAGAATTTCAAATACCCTTACAATCAGGTTTTCTGGATTATTTGTGCCTTCCGCTACCTTAGGCTTACTGGCAGATGGAAGGGCAAATTTTCTATTTGAGGTCTTACTAACATAGAAGCCAGATCTGGGGCGGGATTCTATTAAAGATTTACTCTCTAAAAATAAAAATGCCTGGATGACAGTATTTATGCTAACCTTATAAATCTTTTGTACCGAACGTATTGAAGGAAGTTTATCTCCCATCCTTAAAGTACCGGATAAGATTTGCTCTTCTAGTGTATTCGCAATCTTTAGATATAAGATTTCTTTGGCCATTTTAACATGCTGTAACCGTAAAGATATGAAAAAACACATCTGTAGCAGTTTGGAGATGGCAGCTTTCCTATTTCAGTACTTTTCCCAGCTCTTCCAGCAAGGCCTCGCCGCGCAGGTTTTTGAGGTAAGATGGTCATCATTATTATAAATTGTCATTACCTGTTCGTCGGTTTTTAATGTTTAACCGGCTCATTTCATAAAACTTGTTTAATTTGCGGCCGCATTGGCATGTGCCTTTGCAATCAGGATAATAAAGGAGAATTTTATGAGTTTGGTCAGGGCGAAAAAACATTTAGGGCAGCATTTTTTAACGGATAAAAAGATAGCCGCTAAAATTGTTGACGGGCTGGTTCATACCGATCAGTACAAACAGGTGCTGGAGGTTGGACCGGGAATGGGAATACTTTCTGATATTTTATTGGAAAGAGAGCACCTGGAAACCTATATGATTGATATCGATACCGAATCTTATAATTTCCTGAAGGACAAGTACCCGCAAATGGGCAGCAGACTAATTAACGGAGATTTTCTAGCCATGGACCTGCGGGCGGTTTTTTCCGGCAAGTTTGCGGTGATTGGTAATTTCCCCTATAATATTTCCTCACAGATCTTATTCAAAATTCTTGCACACCGCGATCAGGTTGTAGAGATGGTCGGGATGTTTCAAAAAGAAGTAGCGGAACGCTGTGCTTCTAAAAGCGGGACCAAAGACTACGGCATACTTAGTGTGCTGATCCAGGCATATTATAATATAGATTATTTGTTTACAGTGAAGCCGGGGACGTTTAACCCGCCACCAAAAGTAAACTCAGGAGTTATCCGCTTAAGCCGGAACGAGATGAAAGAACTGCCTTGTGATGAGAAATTGTTCTGGGCTGTTGTAAAATCCGGATTCAACCAACGTCGTAAAACCTTAAGGAATGCACTTTCCGGAGTTGTTCCTAAAATTAAAATGGATGAGCATCCATTCTTTGATAAACGTGCAGAGCAATTGACTGTTGCAGATTTTATTAGCTTGACGCAGCATGTTAACGCACTTTTAAACGCATAAACAATGAAAGGAAAGATTTTAATTATTGATGACTTACATCCCGAGTTTAAAGAGCGGGCAATACTGGCGGGTTATGAGGTAGATGACCTGCCGCAGATTACCAGGGCGGAAACACTGGCTGTAATAGGTGAATATACCGGCATTGCAGTAAGAACAAAGTTCAGAATAGACAGTGAGGTTATGGAGGCAGGTGTAAATCTGCGTTTCATTGCCCGTGCAGGTGCAGGCCTGGATAATATTGACGAGGCTTATGCCGCAGAAAGAAATATTCTGTTAATGAATGCACCCGAAGGAAACCGCGATGCCGTCGGTGAACATGCGACTGGCCTTTTACTGTCCCTGCTTAATCATTTTCGCAGAGCAGACACGGAAATTCGGAATGGCATCTGGGACCGTGAAGGAAACAGGGGTTATGAGCTGAAAGGTAAGACTGTCGGTATAATCGGATATGGATTTATGGGGAGCAGTTTTGCCCGTAAGCTGGCCGGTTTTGAAGTAAATGTAATTGCATACGACAAATATAAAACTGGTTTCTCAGACCAGTATGTGCGGGAATGCAGCATGGAAGAAATTGTAAAGCATAGTGATGTGCTGAGCCTGCACATTCCGCTTACTCCTGAAACTGCCCAGTTGGTTAACGAAGAGTATTTATTCCATTTTAAGAAGAATATCTTCCTGATTAATACGGCAAGGGGAGAAGTGGTTAATACCACTGCCTTGCTAGCTGCGCTGGAATCCGGTAAGGTTATCGGTGCAGGACTAGATGTTCTGGAAGTAGAGAAATTCCCAAAATTAGGTGAGCAACCTTGGTATGAAGCTTTGAAAGGGAACGAAAATGTAATGCTGACCCCACACGTAGGCGGATGGACCTTTGAATCCTACCGTAAAATATCTTCGGTACTGGCCGACAAACTGGAAGCTGCCTCTTTTTAAAGGTCAGCATAAATGACAAGAGCTCCGCAGGTAGCCCAGTAAAAGGCAAAACCTGCGGAGCTTTTTTTATAAATTGGTAGCATATTAAGGTTTTGTTCGGGTCTTGGTCGTGTGTCGTTGGTAGTTGACCCGATTTTATATGGGGTTAGCCCGAGGTTGACCCGAATAACACATTGTTTTATCATGTCAACCTTAATATTTATTCCTGAATTTAGAATCCGGACAAAACTAATGCCCGAACCAGATTATCTTCTGGTTTTGGTCGGGTCTTGGTCAGGTATCCTCTTAAACTCACTCGTATGAAACCCACAATAACCCCATACGTAACCCACAGAGAACCCACATCTTACCCACAAGATTGTGTGATTTATTAGATAACCGTGGATTTTTGGTCATTAATGTTCGAATCAGATTGCCACGAGATACGTTACGACTATTCCTCTTGTCGTTATATTATAAATTCTATTTATATTCATTAAATGAATTTCCAATCTTCACAAATTTTTCAGCGAGCTTATCAGCTTGCTGCATTGGAAGATAAACCAAAAATTCTCCGGGATTATCTGGCAGAAGATCCGCTGCCGCTTTTCAGGGACAGGGTTGTGAAACCTATTGAATAAGGTGATTTTAAACGACAAAAAGAGCGGATGCCTGTACACAGACATCCGCTCTTTTTTGTTACGCAATGATTACAACTGATATATTCTGATGCGAAGATTTTTATTTGCTCCAGCGGTTATTATAAGGAGTTGCGTCCATATAAATTCCACCATCCAGTTCGATAGACGACACTGTGCTCTTCGCGTTAAATTGCAGTGTTACTGCTTTCTGATTCGCTCTCCATACCTGAGGTTGCTGGTGAATGACCGCAGTTGTGCCATCAGTATAAGTAATTTTCATGTCAAATGGAATTGCAAAGCCTCCGATATTATTCACGGAGACGGTATAGCTAAGACCCTTGATCATCACTTTAGTAAGGGCCAGATCAATATAATTGTTGCTAAAGAACCAGTTGTTCCAGTACCAGTTCAGATCTTGTCCGGAAACATCGTTGATAGTATAGAAGAAGTCCCAGGGAATGGGATGCTTACCGTTCCAGCGGTCCATATATCCTAGTAAATATTTTTTGAATAATACATCTCCGAACATATCCTTAAGGCCCAGATAAGCCAAAGAAGGTTTTACATAGGCATTGTTACCATATCCTGAGCCGGAAACCTGTGTAGAGAGGGAGATGATCGGCTGGTCTTGTTCTGTGGAAGGATCGTTGATCCAGCGCTTCACACGGAAGTTTTTGTAATTTTCTGCTGCCTTTTCTTTTCCTAACTGATCCTGAGCAATCAGGTACTCCAATGTAGTCGCCCAACCTTCGTCCATATGCGCATAACGGGTTTCATTTGTACCCATATAAAAAGGGAAGTAGGTATGTGCAATTTCATGATTTAATACAAACTGGCTGAACTCGTTATCAGGTGTGGTAGAATCATTAATCATCATTGGGTACTCCATATCAGCGAAGCCTTGTACCGCAGTCATTTTAGAGAATGGGTATGGTACGCCAGGCCAGTTGTTAGAGAACCAGTGCAGGGCTTCTTTTGTCCATTTTACGGCATGTGGAAAATCTGTAGCAGTCGCACTATAAGCGGACTGTACACTTGCTCTACGGTTTTTTAAGCTATCTACCAGCACACTTCCCGCATCCCATACGTAAACATTACTCATGGCAAAAGTAATGTCCGTGATATTTTTAGTACTGAATTTCCAGCTGTTCCATTCTTGCTGCAGTGTCACTTTACCCGCTTTCATTTCTGTTGCGTTGGCCATACTGATTACTTCGTCACTCAAATAAGAGTTCTTAAGTTTCGTTGCAAAAGCCGGCTGCAGTACTTCATCAGGATTCAGCAAATCGCCGGTTGCCCATACTACGTAGTTTTTTGGTGCTTTTACCGTAAGCTTATAGTCATTGAAATCATTATAGAATTCACCTCTGTCGGTATGTGGGACCTTATCCCAGCCATTATAATCGTCATATACAGACACCCTTGGAAAGGCATAGGCTACAAAATACGTAGTGCTGTCCAGCTGTCCTTCTCTGCCACTTTGTTTGGAGAGTGGGTAAGACCAGCTGATTTCAAAGTTTGCGCTTTTTCCCGGAGCAATAGCTTTCTTTAATTTCACGTCGGCAACAGTGCCCCAGTTCTTACTATCCACCGCATACTTTTCGCCATCGACCACGAAATTAGAGATATCAAGTCCCGGGGTTAAAAAATCAGGACTTGTATAACCGGAGCGGGGTGCTTCTGGTTTATGTATATTATTCACAAAGCGCATGGTTACCTGCTTCAAGGTATCCGGGCTGTTATTCGTATAAACGATAGTCTGTGTACCCGCAACTACTTTGGTGGCAGGAGTAACACTGATAGTCATATCATATTTTCCACTGTTCTGCCAGTAATTTTTACCAGGTTTACCGTCCAGTGCGCGTGTACCTTTCTCATAAGCTGCTTTTATATTCCTGGGCATATAAAGCTCCTGGGCTTGCGCCTGAAGGCTACCAATGGCCAGTACAGTAAGTACTTTGAAGATTGTGGTTTTCATTGATGTTGTGTTTTTTTGTTAATGCGTATTGCAACAGCACCGGCTATCTGTTTTTCAGATTTTTCCTGCATCCTGTCTTGGACAAATATATCTTATTGTATAAGTTTCTGACGATTTTTTGAAAGAAAGGGATCAAAATGGTCAGCGGTTTCGCGGATTTATATTACCTGACCACTCTGTCATAGTGATCTTATTGTTTAATAATGACAATACGTGGGTTTATGTAATTTAATTCCACAAGTCAATCCGGTGAATCATATTTGAATAAAATAAGTTTACATGAGAAAAGAAATTCGTGTTTTAATTGCCGTATGTCTATTCTTTCAAGGGAATGTATTTGGTCAGACCGCTGGATACGAGAATGACATTAAAGCTATATTGGATAACTTTATTCTAAGCCCTAAGGGAACTGTCTATTGGGCGGAATACCCGGAGGAGAAAAGGGCGTTTTTAATTTCCATCCTAATTTCGGTGGATAATGATGGATCCATTGGTGTCAATTATTTGAACACTAATGAGATGTCAGATTACTTGTTGAATTATCAGAAACTCACCGCTCAAATTCAGGCAGATAAAAATAACCTGTTTAAAAATAGTACTAATACAAATTTCTTGATCCCTGTCTGGGGGAAAGGATCGGGGGTAGAATCAATAAGAATAGGCCCGGAGTTCATAAAAAACTTCGGAAAAATTCTACCTGAAAATCTTTACCAGGACAAAAGCAAAAAGGTATATGTTTTGAATCCATTATCTATTCAAGTGATGAAAATTCATTTACAAAAGCGGCCAATTTAGGGCCTTCTCAGCGAACATATAGTTCTTATTGAACATATAAATTGATATGCTTAAAAAACTCAATTTCATATTTGCCCTTGTAATTATTTTTGGCGCTCACGCCTTCGGTCAGGCTGAAGCGTGTGAGAAATTTATTAATACTGTATTAATAAAGAAATCCTTTGATCCCCAGGGGCTCTATTATTTTGATACAATTCCGAATAAAGAACGAACTTTTTTGCTGACAATGCAGGTCGACGTCAATGAACAGGGCGGTATCTCCGTTAAATTCCTCAACAAAAGTTCGAAATCAGATATAGTGATGGGTTATGATCGCGTAAGGAATGCCATCGTAGAGGATCCTGATAATCTGCTGAAACAATATAAAAATACAAGATTTATTGTGCCCATCTGGGCTAAGACCTACCGCACCGGACGACAGGATATTGAGATTGATGCAGGGTTTTTAAACAATTTCACCAAATTAATACCCTCAGATTTCTATACTTTAAAAGGAATAAGGGGCTATGTATTTAATCCAGTGATATTACATGTGATGGAGGTTACTTATGACAGACGATAAATTCTCCAAAAAGTCGAATCTAATACAAAACATATAGACTTAAGAACGATGTTAAAGAAGATAAGTACCACGGCAGCGATAATTTTACTCTTTCAAATTCAGGCTTTCAGTCAGATTCAGGATTGTGCAAAGGAACTCGGAGATGTATTACGGAAGATTCCCTATCAAATATCCGGGCTTGCGTATTTTAGACAGCTTCCGCAGCAGGAACAATCTTTTCTGCTTTCCATTATGGTTTCTGTAGATAACAGGGGTAGTATAGAAGTGACATACTATAACAGGAGTAAAATATCGGATGAAGTGCTGCGCTATAAACAAATCACAAAGTCTATAAAAAAAGATAGTAGTGGTCTTTTAAGGAATCAGATTAATTCCAGGTTTCTGCTGCCTGTCTGGGTAAAAAAAGCGGAGGCTGATAAGCACGAAATAGAAGTGGGTACAGGTTTCACCGCTCATTTTGCTTCGATAATTCCAACAGGTTTTTATGCTGGAGAAAATATAGAAGCCGTAGTGCTTAATCCGGTTATATTGGACATTGACGGGAGTACATTGTGATGTTATGATTTTTTAAAACTCTTCGCATAAAATCCTGTTATGTCATGTTCAAACGCAGAATGCTAGTCTAAATGTTATTACGGTCTATTTACACGGATGTTTTCGTATTCAGATTTAAAAGATTTGCTTTTATAAGAATTGGCTGCTATCTTCGTTTGATATGAAGCAAGACTATGTGGGCTATTATGCCGGTGTAGTCTTGTTCTTTTTTTACAGGATTTACAAACAATAAAAAAGCTATGACAGAAGTAACATACTATACTCAGGAAGGACTAGATAAACTAAAGGAAGAGGTACATTACTTAAAGACTACAGGGAGACAACAAATCTCTAAAGCGATAGCTGAAGCAAGAGATAAAGGTGATCTTTCGGAGAATGCGGAATATGATGCTGCCAAAGAAGCGCAGGGTCTGCATGAAGCTAAAATATCTAAATTAAATGCTACGCTTGCTTCTGCAAGATTAATAGATGAATCGAAGCTGGATCTTTCTAAGGTGCTGGCACTTTCTATAGTTAAAATTAAAAATGTGAAAAACGGTGCAACCATGACGTATCAGCTGGTTGCAGAAACTGAAGCTGATCTGAAGACTGGCAAAATCTCAGTTAAATCTCCGATTGCACAAGGTTTATTAGGAAAGTCAGTTGGAGATACAACTGAAATTGAAGTTCCGGCAGGAAAAATTGAATTTGAAATCTTAGAAATCAGCAGATAAAATCAGGTAATTATGGCTACTATCTTTACACAAATCGCAGACCGTGAAATTCCGGCACATATCGTTGCAGAGACAGCAGACTTTCTGGCCTTTCTGGATGTTAACCCTCTAGCGCCAGGCCATCTCCTGGTTATACCTAAAAAGGAGATTGATTATATCTTTGATATGGACGAGGAAAGCTATTTCGGACTAACTCTTTTCGCAAAGATTGTCGCTGAAGGATTAAAAAAGGCATTTCCCTGTGTTAAGGTTGGAATGGCTGTAATCGGACTTGAAGTTCCTCATGTACATATCCATTTAATTCCAATGAATCATGTTGGGGATATGAACTTCAGCAAGCCTAAGTTGAATCCTACGCAGGAAGAACTGGAAGAGGCTGCTGCAAAAATCAGAGCTGAACTATCTGACAATACCAGAGGTTAATAACCATCTGATACACATCTTTGCTAGTAAAAAAGTGGGTGTCTGATAATTTCAGACACCCACTTTTTTTGCTTAACCGCTTAAACTTTAAGATACTTCCTTACTTCAGTTTTGGATTATTATGATGTCTGTCGGCATCCCTGATACTTTTCTTTTCCAGATTTTTCTCCAGTGCAGCATTCAGATCAATCCCAGTCTGGTTGGCCAGGCAAATAAGGACAAAAAGTACATCTGCCATCTCATCTCCCAGATCAACGGCTTCATCACTTTTCTTAAAGCTCTGTTCGCCATACTTACGTGACATAATACGGGCTACTTCACCTACTTCCTCCATTAGGATAGCTGTATTTGTTAATTCGTTGAAATACCTTACGCCGGTAGTCTGTATCCACCGGTCGACAGTCTGCTGAGCTTCTTCTATCGTCATAGCTATTCTTTATTTTTTGTATCTATAGTAATGGTTACCGGACCATCATTGACTAAACTGATTTGCATATCTGCCCCAAATATTCCTGTAGCAACTGGTTTACCCAGTAATCTGGCTAGTTGCTGCTGCATCTGCTCGTAAAGCGGAATGGCTTTTTCCGGTCGCGCTGCCCGGGTAAAACCCGGTCGGTTGCCCTTCTTTGTCGCAGCAAATAAAGTAAACTGACTAATTAAAAGTATCTCACCACCTAAATCAAGCAGTGATTTATTCATTAGCCCGGCATCGTCCCCAAAAATTCTCAGGTTACATATTTTCGCAGCAAGCCATTCCAGATCCTCTTGTTCGTCTGCATCTTCAATTCCCAGCAGCACCAGCAGCCCATCCTTAATTTCACCGGTCAGCTTTTCCTCTACATGGCAGCTGGCCCTTTTTACTCTTTGTATTACAGCTCTCATATTACCGCTAAAATAACAATTTCAAATTCTTTCCCTGAAGCTGTACAAAGCCTTCCATGAAACGAGACAAAGCCTTCCACACATATCCACCCAGCTAAACAAAGGCCTTCCATGAAGCTGTACAAAGCCTTCCATATATTTCCACCCAGCTAAACAAAAGCCTTCCATGAAACTGTACAAAGCCTTCCATATATTTCCACCCAGCTAAACAAAAGCCTTCCATGAAGCTAAACAAAAGCCTTCCATGAAGCTAAACAAAAGCCTTCCATAAAGCCATACAAAAAGTCTTCCATGAACCGATAAAGTCCTCCATATATTTCCACCCTTCCATATATGTCAAACTATTTTATGCTTTATTTTCTCGCGAAACGAGGCAAAATAAAAAAAGATAGTCCTTCCTATCTTTTTTCTATTTTAACAAAGTTGCAGCCGAAAATAAGCGTAAAATCAGGAGCGGGTTTCGTTGTTGTGATAAATACTAAGATAACTATCGTACCTGCTGCCCGCTATCTCTTCATTTTCTACAGCCTGTAATACGGCGCATCCCGGTTCATTGAGGTGGCGGCAGTTATGAAATTTACACAGGTGCATGCGATCCCGCATCTCGCGGAAATAGTGGCTGAGTTCTTCGGGTTTGATATCATAGATACCCAGTTCGCGGATTCCCGGGGTGTCTATCAGATAACCACCGAAAGGTAAAGTATGCATTTCAGCAAAGGTTGTGGTATGTTGCCCTTTGTCGCTCGATTCAGAAATTTCTCCCGTTTTAATGCTTCTGCCAGGAAGCAGGGCATTGATCAGGCTGGATTTACCAACACCTGAATGTCCGGAGAACAGAGTGGTCTGGTCTTTTAGCAGACTCTCTATTAAAGGAATATTTGTGCCTTCGATTGCTGAGACTGTATAGCAGGGATAACCCAGTTGTTCGTAAATAGCTTTATATTCTTCCAATACCTCCAGGCCGTCTTCATTATACAAATCAAGTTTGTTAAAGATGAGAACCGCAGGAATACTGTAAGCTTCGGCTGTGACCAGAAAACGGTCTATAAAACCCAGTGATGTTCTGGGCGAGGCGAGGGTAACCACTAAAAAAGCCTGGTCCATATTGGCTGCAATTATTTGCGCCTGTTTGGAAAGGTTAATGGATTTACGGATAATATAATTTTTCCGCACATGAAGTTTGTGAATGACACCATTATCAGAATTAGGCTCCATCTCAAACTCCACCTGGTCGCCGACCGCGATAGGATTAGTGGTCTGAATGCCTTTAATCCTGAATTTACCCTTAATACGGCAGTCATATTCACGGCCATCTTCTCCGTGAACTTGATACCAGCTTCCTGTTGATTTAATTACTAATCCTCGCATATTCTGCTGTAAAGGTAAGGAAAAAGAAAAAAGGTTTGGTTTTTAGAGAAATATAACTTTACTTTATGCCATAGCGAAACACGAAGCGATATCCGCTATTCTATATGATAAATAATTCAACAATTACATCCATTATTATTACCACCATCGGGGAAACCAGAGGGAGGTGAATAATGGTATATGAGTAAATCATAAAAAAAATAACCATTGAAGCGCCTTCCTCTAAACCGGGAAGGCGCTTTTTTTTTAACCTAAAGCGATAAAAACTATGAACATTTTAAAATTCGGAGGAACTTCTGTCGGCTCAGCAGCAGGTATAAGAGCCTTGATCAGTATCCTTCGGGAGCAGGATCAGCAACCCTATCCGGTCGTGGTACTCTCTGCAATGAGCGGAGTAACCAACCTGCTTCAAACGATGGCAGAGAAAGCTAACCTTGGAGAAGATTACAGCGTGGAGCTTAAAACTATAGAGGAAAAGCATTTTGAGGTGATCAGAACTTTACTTCCTGCTGCGGCACAAAATCCGGTTTATACCCGGTTAAAGATCTACCTGAATGAACTGGAAGATATTTTAAGCTCGGTATCTCTGCTAAAGGAATTGAGTGCCCAGACCAGAGATCTGATCTTGAGTTATGGCGAGCGATGCTCCGTGTTGATGATCAGTCATATTGCCAAACTGGAGTTTCCGGATGCAATTGGTGTTGATGGATCAGAACTGATTAAAACAGACAGCCATTTCGGACAGGCAAAGGTAGATATGCCACTGACTGAAATCCTGATTCGTGATTATTACCAGGCGAATGAAGGTAAATTGCTCATTGTTACAGGCTTTATTTCCAGTAACCCGGAAGGCAGAACCACCACACTGGGCAGAGGAGGAAGTGATTATACCGCAGCAATCTGGGGCTCGGCACTGGGTGCGTCCAGAATTGAGATCTGGACAGATGTAAATGGTATGCTGACGGCAGATCCCAGGATGGTAGAAAAAGCTTTCTCCCTGCCGGAACTGAGCTATACTGAAGCAATGGAGCTTTCTTATTTCGGTGCCAAGGTTATCTATCCGCCGACAATGATTCCTGCGTTTTTAAAACGGATTCCTATAGTTATTAAGAATTCTTTTGAGCCTTCTTTTGAAGGTACTTATATTCGCCATGACGTGCAGAGTTCCAATCTGCCAATTAAGGGGATCTCGTCTATTGACGAGATCAGTGTGCTGAACCTTTCAGGAAGTGGAATGGTAGGAAAGGCTGGTTTTAGCGGGAGACTGTTCTCTTTGTTGTCCAGAGAGCAGATCAATGTGATCCTGATTACCCAGAGTTCTTCTGAACACAGTATTACTTTTGCGGTTAACCCGGCAGATGCGTTGAAAGCACTGGCAATAATCAGTAAAGAATTTGAACTCGAGCTGCAGGCTAAAAAACTGGAATATCCGCAGGTAGAAAATGGGTTGTCAGTACTCGCTATTGTTGGAGAGAATATGAAGCGTACGTCAGGGATGTCTGGTAAATTGTTTCATGCGCTGGGACGTAATGGTGTAAATGTACGTGCAATTGCACAAGGTTCGTCTGAGTATAATATCTCTGTGATCCTGTCTAAAACCGATTTATCGAAAGCTGTAAATGCTGTGCATGATGCCTTTTTTGCGGATCGTAAAAAAACGCTTCATGTCTTCTGCCTGGGTACAGGTAATATCGGTCAGACTTTATTCCGTCAGTTATTGGTTCAGGGACCGCTGCTGGCAGTAAATAATGATTTGGAGGTGAAAGTAATGGGAATTAGTAACTCCAGAATGATGTACTTATCACCGCAGGGGATAGACCTGGCTCAATGGCCTCAGGAACTCGAACAGTTTGCAGAACCGGCAGATTTGAAAGAATTTGTAACTAGAATGAAAGCAATGAACCTTCCAAATTGTGTTTTTGTAGACAATACGGCGAGTGCTAATCCGGTAAATTATTATCAGCAGATCCTGGAATCGAGTATTTCTCTGGTTACCTGCAATAAGATTGGTAATTCTGCGGAGTACGAGCAGTATGCAGCGTTTAAGGATGCAGCACGCAAACATGGCGTTGATTTCATGTACGAGACGAATGTTGGTGCCGGACTCCCTATTATCCGCACCTTGAAGGATCTGATGATGAGCGGTGACAATATCTTCAGTATTGAAGCTATTTTATCTGGAACGATCTCTTATATTTTTAATAATTATAAAGACCAGGTGCTTTTCCATGAAGTCGTGAAAGAAGCGCAGGATAAAGGTTATACCGAACCGGATCCAAGGGATGATTTAAATGGCAAAGACTTTATGCGTAAAATGCTGATCCTGGCCAGAGATGCCGGATACCCGCTGGAAGCCGATGATGTGCAGATAGAAAGTATGTTGCCTCCCGCATGCCTTGCTGCAGCTTCGGTGCCGGAGTTTTATGAGGAATTGGAAAAGAATGCAGCTTATTTTGAAGGCTTAAAAGAGGAAGCTGCTGCAGCTGGAAAGGTATTGCGTTATATCGGTAAACTGGAAAATGGAAAGGTAGTTATCGGGTTGCAGATGGTTGATGATTCGCATCCTTTTTATATGCTTTCAGGCAGTGACAATATTATTTCATTCACAACAGACCGTTACAAAGACAGACCGCTGGTTATTAAGGGACCAGGTGCCGGTGCAGAAGTTACAGCAGCAGGCGTATTTGCAGATATAATCAATACAGGTAAACAATGAGAGATTCAGTAAAGGTTTTTGCCCCCGCCACAGTGGCGAATGTGGTGTGTGGATTTGATGTGCTCGGGTTTGCAGTCAATGCGCCCGGTGATGAAGTTATCATGCGTCTGGTTGATGAGCCGGGTGTTAAAATCACAAAAATTACGGGAGATGATGGTCGTCTTCCGCTAGATCCTGCTAAAAATACAGTAAGTGCGAGTGTACAGGATTACCTGAAACATATCGGCAGGGAAGATGCTGGAATTACGATTGAGCTGCATAAAAAGATGCCTATTGGCAGTGGTCTGGGTTCGAGTTCGGCAAGTACTGTAGCAGGATTATTTGCAGTAAATACATTGTTCGGAAACCTCTTAAGCAGGAAAGAGCTGGTGCCTTTCGCAATGAAAGGGGAGGAGCTGGCCTGTGGTTACGGGCATGCAGATAATGTTGCCCCGGCATTGATGGGTGGATTTGTGCTGGTTCGTAGTTACGAACCGCTGGACGTAATCAGCCTGCCTTTCCCGGAAGATCTTTGTGCAGCAATTGTTTATCCTGAAGTGGATGTGCCTACTAAGGATGCCAGGCAGATGATCCGTTCCAAAGTATTTTTGAAAGACGCCGTTAAGCAGTGGGGTAATGTCGCCGGTCTGGTGTCGGGTCTGTATACTAGTGATTACGACCTGATCGGACGCAGCATGGTAGATGTTCTGGTAGAACCTGTCCGCTCTATTCTGATCCCGGAATTCTATGCTATGAGGCAGTTGGCTATGGATCTGGGGGCTGTAGGTTTTGGTATCTCCGGTTCCGGACCGTCTGTATTTGCGCTTACACGGAATCAGGAAACTGCCCGGAAAATCACAGATGCGCTGCAGGCACGTTTGAAAACTGTACAGATTAATAGTCTGTCATTTGTATCACCGGTTAATGCTAAGGGGCCGGTAGTACTGGACTAACATTAACCACAATCTAAACCAAGCTGAAATTTATGAAATTATATAGTACACAAAACAAACAGAACCAGGTCGATTTTCAGACTGCTGTTTTTAACAGCATGCCCCAGGACAAAGGTTTATATATGCCTGTAGACATTCCTGTGCTGCGTCAGGAGTTTCTGGATAATCTGGACCGGTATACCTTACAGGAAATCGCATTTGAAGTATCTTCAGCTTTGCTGAAAGACGCAATCCCTGCCGATGATCTGCGGGCAATCATTGCGGATGCGGTAAATTTTGATGCGCCTGTTCATGAGCTTGATGAAAAGAACTACGTGCTGGAACTTTTCCACGGACCTTCTCTGGCCTTTAAAGATTTTGGTGCACGTTTTATGAGCAGAGTAATGGCTTATTTCCTGAAAGATGGAGAGCAACTGCTCGATGTACTGGTAGCAACCTCGGGAGATACCGGAGGAGCTGTCGCACTGGGTTTTTTAGGCGTGCCGCATACGCGGGTGACAATTTTATATCCGGAGGGAAAAGTTAGTCCTATTCAGGAACTGCAATTATGTACCAATGGACAGAATATTCGGGCAATTACTGTAAAAGGTACTTTTGATGATTGTCAGCAACTGGTTAAGCAGGCTTTTGCAGACCCCGAGCTCAATGCATCTCTTCGTCTGACTTCTGCAAACTCAATTAATATATCCAGACTGATTCCGCAGACATTTTACTATTTTCATGCGCTTGCTCAGTTATTCAGAAAAGGTAAGCGGTCGGTAGTGTTCTCTGTTCCAAGTGGTAATTTCGGGAATATCGGCGCAGGTTTACTTGCCTGGAAAATGGGACTTCCGGTAAAGTCGTTTATTGCGGCTACCAACGCGAACGATACCGTCCCGCGCTTCCTGGAAAGTGGAGTCTATGAGACCAGGCCATCTGTACAGACTTACGCTAATGCTATGGATGTAGGTGCGCCAAGTAACTGGGTCCGGATTATGGAACTGTTTAAGGGAAACCGCGAAGAGGCATTAAAAATGGTTCTTGGTGTCAGTTATACGGATGAGCAGACGCTGGAAGCAATTGCTGAAATCTATAACCGGTATAATTATATAGCGTGTCCGCATACTGCTATTGCCTGGCTGGCTATGCAGAAAGTGCAAGAACAAAAAGCAAATAATGAGGATGTTTATGTTTGTTTGTCTACAGCACATGCTTGTAAATTCCCGGATGTTTTTCCTGAGGAGATTGCCCGCCGGATAGAATTGCCGGAGCAGGTAGCGGAAATGCTTGGAAAAGAAAAATCCGCGACTGCAATGGACGCGGACTTTAATGCTTTTAAAAAATATCTATTAAATGCTGAAGGGGAATAACATCCCTTCAGTTACTTAACCTTTTTGAATCTCATGATGGCGATATCACCCATCATGAAGTTCAGTGTGGTATCTCCTGTTATCGTATACTTATTTACCTTTTTCAGGGTATTAATGAATATATTTTCTCCTTCTCCCGGGCAGGCCATTTTGGTCATCGCCATAGGTTCATTGAAATTGATAGAGGTATCGTCAGCAACCAGTTTACCGAAGAAAGAATTACAGCTCGTATTACCATTTACCCGTTTCTCCAGCAGATCAATAGTTAATACAGGTTTCTTCCCAGGATATAGACCGTTAAATGCAATTCTAGGGCCCGATATATAATTCAGTTCCCAGTTACCTCCTAGTTTAGAGAGGTCGGAACTAGCATCTACTGTGTTCTTCAATGTATTGCAGGAGGTTAATGTGCCTGTCACAGCAAGCAATAATAATGTCGTTCTTCTCATAGCTTTAGCAGATTTCTCGTCAATGAAATATACAAAGAATCTGCCAGAATAAGGATTCGATTTTTTTTAAAGCTTTTTTTAAAAGACCGCTCTCGCAATTCTTTTGGTCGGCTCGGGATTACTCATGGTATAAAAATGTAATACCGGGGCGCCAACTTTTATTAACTCCTTGCACTGCTGGATCATCCATTCAATTCCTACTTCTTTTACAGCCTCCTCATTCTTACAGGCCTGAACCGCCTCTGTCAGGTCTTCGGGAAGATCTATATGGAATATCTTAGGCAGGCTGATCAGTTGTTTAGAACTCGTAATAGGTTTTAACCCGGGAATTATGGGGACATTTATCCCATTCGCCCTGCAATTAGCTACGAATTCACAATATTTAGCATTGTCAAAAAACATTTGGGTCACAATAAACTCTGCACCCATATCTACTTTTTGCTTTAGGTATTTGAAGTCTGCTTTCAGGTTAGGTGCCTCAAAGTGTTTTTCGGGATACCCGGCAACTCCGATGCAGAAATTTGTTTGAAAAGCAGAATGATCTTCGAACAGGTACCGGCCTTCGTTCATGCTTTTTACCTGACCCAGCAGATCTGTCGCAAATGCATGACCACCGGGTGTCGGAATGAAGCCGGAGTCTGCCTGACGGGCATCTCCCCGAAGTACCAGTACATTGTCGATACCCAGGAACTGCAAATCTATTAATGCATTTTCTGTTTCTTCTTTGGTAAATCCACCGCAGATTAAATGGGGTACGGCATCTACCTTATAACGGTTCATAATTGCTGCACAAATTGCTACTGTACCCGGTCTTTTGCGATAAGAAACTTTTTCGAGTAAACCGCTGGTATGTTGTTTATAGATATAATCTTCTCTGTGATAGGTTACGTCAATAAATGGCGGGTTAAATTCCATGAGCGGATCTATAGCTTTATAGATTTCATGAATACTCTTGCCTTTTAAGGGAGGAAGAAGTTCGAAAGAAAAAAGGGTTTTATCCCCGGCATTACTAATGTGGTCGGTAATTTTCATGGTTTGGTTTAATAAGCTAAATTCGGGCTAAGCCATCTTTCTGTGTCTTCAAGACTCATGTTTTTTCGCAGGGCGTATTCTTCTACCTGGTCTTTAGTAATCTTACCTAATCCGAAATAACGCGATTCCGGATGGGCGAAATAGAAACCGCTGACAGCTGCAGTAGGATACATGGCAAAGCTTTCGGTTAGTTTGAGGTTGATTTTGGCTTCTGCATCCAGTAAACGGAACAAGGTATCTTTCTCTGTATGGTCAGGACAGGCCGGATAACCCGGCGCAGGACGAATACCGGCATATTCTTCTTTGATCAGTTCTTCATTGGTCAGAGACTCTTCTCTGGCATATCCCCAGTATTCTTTGCGGACAAGTTCATGCATTCTCTCGGCAAAGGCCTCAGCAAGTCTGTCGGCCAGAGCTTTTACCATAATACTGTTATAATCATCGTGGTTAGCTTCAAATTCAGCCACCATTTCATCACAGCCTATTCCGGTTGTCAACGCAAAACCACCGAAATAATCAGCTACCTGATCTTCTTTGGTTGCTACGAAATCCGAAAGGGCATAATAGGGCTGCCCTGCTACTTTCTCGGCCTGCTGGCGAAGTGTGTGAATGGTTACGGGGCCATTTTCTGTTTCCAGAAAGATATCATCTCCTTGTGCGTAGGCGGGCCAGAAACCAATAACGGCTTTAGCGGTAAGAAGCTTCTCTTTTACTATTTTTTTAAGCAGTACCTGGGCATCATCGAAAAGTTTCTGAGCCTCAATACCGACGTTTTTATCACTGAATATTTTCGGGTAACTGCCGCGCAGTTCCCAGGTATGGAAAAATGGTGTCCAGTCTATATAGGGTACCAGAATATCAAGCGGATAGTCTTCAAATGTACGTGTGCCGGTAAAAGCTGGAGCAGGAGCGACCAGTGCCGGATTTATCTTAAAGCGGTCTGCTCTTACTTCTTCTAATGATTTGAAACGTTTATCTGATCTTTTATTCAGGTGGTTTTCCCTGGCCTTATCGTAGTCCTCACGGATCTGCCGAATATATTCCCCCCGGTTATCGGGGTTCATAAGTGTGCTGCAAACGGTTACACTTCTGGATGCATCCAGCACATGGATCGCAGGTCCCGAATAATTAGGTGCAATTTTTACCGCTGCATGGATTCTTGAAGTCGTCGCTCCGCCAATCAACAGAGGTAAAGTAAATCCTTCACGTTCCATCTCTTTAGCAAAATGCACCATTTCATCCAGTGAAGGTGTGATCAGCCCGCTCAGGCCTATAATATCTGCATTGATTTCCTTAGCCTTTCTAATGATTTCCTGTGCGGGAACCATAACGCCTAGATCCACAATTTCAAAGTTATTACAGGCGAGTACTACACCTACAATGTTTTTACCGATATCATGAACGTCACCTTTCACGGTGGCAAGTAATATTTTTCCTGCTGATGAGCTTTGATCACCATCTGGATTATCTAGTTTTTCCTGTTCAATAAAGGGTAGGAGATAGGCCACTGCTTTTTTCATGACACGCGCAGATTTAACTACCTGCGGCAGAAACATCTTTCCGGCACCAAACAGATCACCGACAATGTTCATTCCGTCCATCAAAGGCCCCTCTATGACATGTATCGGTCTTGGATATTGTTGTCTGGCTTCTTCCACGTCGGCATCCAGATATTCGATAATACCTTTAACCAGTGAGTGGGAAAGGCGTGATTCTACACTTGCTTTCCGCCATTCTTCATCTTTTACGAGTTCTTTTCCTTTTGATTTGACGGTTTCTGCAAAATCTACCAGGCGCTCTGTTGCGTCTTCTCTACGGTTTAGCAGGACGTCCTCAACTCTTTCCAGCATTTCAGGTGGGATAGCTTCATATACTTCGAGCATTCCGGCATTTACAATTCCCATATTTAAACCTGCTTTGATCGCATGGTACAGGAACGCCGAGTGCATGGCCTCTCTTACCGTATTATTTCCACGGAAAGAGAAGGATATATTGGAGACACCCCCGCTTACTTTAGCATAAGGCAGGTTTTCTTTAATCCAGCGTGTAGCATTTATGAAATCCACAGCATAATTGTTATGCTCTTCCAGTCCGGTTGCAACCGTCAGAATATTCGGATCGAAGATAATATCTTCTGCAGGGAAGCCTATTTCATCTACCAGAATATCGTAAGATCTTTTACAGATTTCTTTACGGCGTTCATAGTTGTCGGCCTGTCCATTCTCGTCAAAGGCCATAACTACGACCGCTGCGCCATAATCCATAATCTTACGCGCACTTTCACGGAATTTATCTTCGCCTTCTTTCAGGGAAATTGAATTGACAATGCCCTTACCCTGAAGGCATTTCAGGCCGGCTTCGATAACACTCCATTTAGAGGAGTCTACCATGATTGGTAATTTAGATATATCTGGTTCTGAGGCGATAAGATTCAAAAACTTGGTCATTGCCGCTTCTGAGTCCAGCATTCCCTCATCCATATTGACATCAATGACCTGTGCCCCGCCCTCAACCTGCTGTCGGGCTACTGTCAAAGCGGCTTCATAGTCACCGCTCAGAATTAGTTTAGAGAATTTAGGAGATCCGGTAATGTTGGTTCTTTCACCGATATTGACGAAGATGCTTTCGGGGGTGATAGTTACGGGTTCCAATCCGCTTAGGCGCAGGTAACGCTCCGGTGTGGGGAGAACTCTTGGCCTGATTCCTTTGGCTTTCGCTGCAATAGCAGCAATATGCTCTGGTGTGGTGCCACAACAACCACCCACAATATTGACAAAGCCATGCTGTATAAAATCGTCTACAAGGTTTGCTGTCTCGTTAGGCATTTCATCGTATGCGCCAAATTCATTCGGTAATCCGGCATTTGGATAGGCCGATACATAACAGTTAGCTTTTGCAGCAAGCTCTTCAATATGCGGACGCATGTCTTTAGCTCCCAAAGCACAGTTAAAACCAATACTTAGCGGACGGGCATGGATTACCGAGTTTAAGAAAGCTTCTACAGTCTGGCCGCTGAGGGTTCTTCCGGAGGCATCGGTAATGGTACCGGAGATCATAATCTCTATTTTACGGCCAATCTCTGCTTCATATCTACGAATGGCAATAATCGCTGCTTTTGCATTCAGTGTATCAAAAATAGTTTCGATCATTAACAGGTCGGATCCACCGTCTACCAGGCCTCTGATCTGCGCAAAATAGGCATCTGAAAGTTCGTCGAATGTTAAAGCGCGGTAACCAGGATCGTTCACATCTGGTGAAATGGATAGAGTCCGGTTGGTCGGTCCAATCGCACCTGCTACATAGCACCGGCGGTCTGGATTTTTGGCCATAAACTCATTGACGGCTTCTTTTGCGATTTTAGCACCTTCAAAGCTCATTTCATAGTCTAGCTCTTCCATCTGATAGTCGGCCAGTGAAATACGCTGTGTACTAAAGGTATTGGTTTCTATAATGTCGGTACCAGCTTTCAGGTAGTCGGTGTGAATGGCTTTAATAATATCTGGCCTGGTTAGATTCAACAGGTCATTGTTACCTTTAACATCACAGGGATGATCTTTAAAACGCTCCCCCCTGAAGTCTTCTTCTGAAAGGGTATAACGCTGGATCATGGTTCCCATGGCGCCGTCTATGATTAATATTCTTTGCTCTAAATCTTCTCTAATGCTCATAGCTTGGATGCATATTCAATTGGTATTGTAAACAGTTCCGGAATAAATAAGGGTACGGGTTACAATAGGGTAATATGCTTAATCAGAAATCCAGGGTGGATCGAATTAACTTATCTTTCAGGAACAGCCGCAGCGTTCGAGTAGAATGTAGCACCTTGTCAGCACAGGTTGCTAAGACTTCGTCGGGTCTAATCCCTCCGTCTTTCTTTATAAGCTGGTGCAAAAATGCAAAAAAGAAAAATCAATTCCAAGAAATTGGTGTGTAAACGCAATAAAATACCGAAGGCCATGCATATTTGCACGGCCTTCGGTATTTTATTCTGTGGAATGTGTTAGCTTATTTTCTTCCGCCAAAGATTCTTAATAAGAATAGGAAGATATTAATAAAGTCAAGATACAGGGATAATGCACCCATAATCGCTAGCTTTTTAGAATCTGCATCTGCCATTGTAGATCCGTTCTCTTCCAGACCAGCACCAATTCTTTTTAATTTCTGTACATCATAAGCGGTCAGCGCAGTAAAGATTGCTACACCAAAGAAACTCATGATATAATCGAACTGCGAGCTTTGCAGAAACATATTAACAACCATCGCAATTACCAGCCCTACAACACCAACCATAAGGATCGGGCCGAATTTACTCAAGTCAGTATTGGTTGTATAGCCTAAAACAGCCATTAAACCGAAAATACCGGCAGCAGCTGCAAAACAGCCAATCACCGAAGAGGATGCATAAATTAACAGGATGAAACTTAAGCTTACTCCTGTAAGTAAAGAGTAAAGAATAAAAACACCCAGTAAAGCGGAATAGGAGAGTTTATTAAGGCCCGCACTCATTAGCATAACCAAACCCAGTGGTGCAAACATAGCTACATATCCTAAAATAGACATTTTGCCTGTTTCCTGATTAATCAGGTAATTCAGCATTTCGGGTGTATTGGCCATGTAAACTGCAGCTGCGGTTGAAATACCTAATGCCACAAACATCCATAGAAATACGTTTGCAAAGAATTTCTTTGCCACTGTTCCTGTTTGGTTTTCTACAAAAACAGATTGGTTTGACCAGTTATGATTATTGTTCTCCATTCGTTTTAATTTTTAATTTAAATATACCGATTCTAAACTGTATACAAAGGTTATGCCCCTAACCTTTTTGTCAGGATTTCTTCAACTTTTTTGAAAATTTGTACCGGTTTGAGGGTTCTCCATGCCAAATCGTCAAGCTGACCGCCAAAATTGATGTAATAATCAATATTGCTGCTGCGGAACTCTTCGATCACATGGGGTGTAAAATTAATCCCTGCTATCCAGCCATCTTCGACATCTTGAAACCACTCTTCATAGTAGCTGTCTTCCGAAGAGTGGAAGTTCAGGACATTTTCTCCTATCAGGATAAATTTATGAATTCCCTCATCTATCATCAGCTCCAGGATTTCTCTTTTCAGCAGCATAATATCATTGGAGATCGCATCATTCCACTCTCCTATAAATTCGATAATAGAATATTGCCTTTCATAATCTGTATAAAGGACTTTAATGTATAACGTAGTAGACCCGAAGTCATCCCACTGTGGATGGATTAGGTAATTATAGAGTTGCTTATCAAAATAAAACTCTGAATATTCTGTATTATAAAAAGGGGATCGTGGATCTTCCGCGGCGATATAATCATCTCTCCAGCGGTAAAATGGTTCTATTTCGTGCATGAAATCTTTGTTTAAATTTGACCGGCTTCTACTGCTTTGCGTACGCTTCCGTGCTCAATAAGCAAAGCTTCTGCCTGTTCATAGGGGATTTGAAGTTCTGCCATTACCATCTGCGTGCCACGGTCTACAAGCTTACTATTGGTTAACTGCATATCCACCATTTTGTTGCCTTTAACTTTGCCTAATTTGATCATTACGGTAGTACTGAGCATATTAAGAACCAGTTTCTGTGCGGTGCCTGATTTCATTCTTGTAGAACCGGTTAAAAACTCAGGACCCACAACTACTTCTACCGGATATTGCGCTTCTGCCGCTACCGGGCTTCCTGAGTTGCAAACGATACAGCCGGTAAGGATCTGGTTTTCTGCTGCTTTTTTCAAGCCGCCTATTACATATGGAGTAGTTCCAGATGCAGCCAGTCCGATTACACTATCTTTCGGCCCGATCTGATAGTATAATAAATCGTTCCAGGCTTGTTCAGTATCATCTTCGGCATTCTCCACTGCGCGTCTGATGGCTGTATCACCACCTGCAATGATGCCGACGACTTCATCGAACGCCACCCCGAAAGTGGGAGGGCATTCTGACGCGTCTACCACGCCTAATCTACCGCTGGTTCCGGCACCGATATAAAATAACCGGCCACCTTCTTTCATCCTTTCGGTAACCGCAACGGCCAGATTCTCAATCTGCGGGATGCACTTGGCCACAGCATGCGGAACGGTCTGGTCTTCTTGATTAATACCGGTAAGAATTTCCCGAAAGCTCATTTGGTCAATATTGTTATAAAGGGAGTCCTGTTCAGTTGTGCGTATCATAAATTTGCTTTCAAATGTGTTATTGATGCCAGCCGGCGCAGGATATTTCAAGCCTTCGTCAGCCAATTCTTTATAAAGTACGGTATTTGTGAGAAAATATGAAACAATTATAAATCTGCGGGGGTTAAATAGTTAATTGACAGCCTAATTTTATAGCTTTGTGCAATTACTCACCAATGAAGCCAACTACCCGTAAAAATCTGCTAATCGCCCTTACTTATTCAGTCACTTTAATAGGTGGTATGTACTTGGGCTATAGGTTTTTGAAGGATCAGGGCTTTACGGTGCAACGTAATATTCAATATGCGGATAGTTCCATGGAAAAAGTGGACGAGATCATCAACCTGATCAATAGAAACTATGTTGATGAAATTAACGCCGATACACTGAGCCATCTGGAGATCGACAGCCTGTTGCATAAGCTCGATCCGCACAGTATTTATCTTCCCCCATTAAAGGCAAGTGAACAGTCTGATATGCTGGAGGGTAATTTTGAAGGGATAGGAATTGAATATTATATTCTTAAAGATACTTTGCTGGTTACGAAAGTAATTAAAGACGGCCCCGCTTCTTTAGCTGGCTTAAAACTTGGTGATAAAATTTTGAAGGTTGACAGTGTTTTTGTGAGCGGAAGAAAACTCACAAGAGATAATATGATTGGCCGGATCAAAGGTAAACGCGGAACTTCTGTACGACTTACGGTTTTGCACTCTGGTGCAGATCATCCGGTTTCATTGGCTATAAAAAGAGGAAGGGTAATCGTAAGTAGTATTGATGCTGCTTATATGATCAACGGAGAATCGGGCTATATCAGGATCAGTGAATTTGGTGCGAGTACGGATAAAGATTTTGTTGAAGCGGTCCGTCATCTGAAAGCTGCTGGAATGAAGAAGTTGATTCTTGATCTTCGTGATAACGGTGGGGGATATCTAACTGCAGCAACCGGCCTGGCAAACCAGATTCTTCCGGAGAATAAGCTGATTGTTTATACGGAAGGTAAACACGAACCAAGAACAGATTATATCGCAACCGGCGGTGGTGAGTTTGAGGAAGGTAAGCTGGCTGTGCTTATCAATGAAAACTCGGCTTCTGCCAGTGAAATTCTCGCTGGTGCGGTGCAGGATCTGGACAGGGGAATTATCGTCGGGCGCCGCTCTTTCGGTAAAGGTTTGGTTCAGGAGCAGTTTCCTTTCGGGGATGGTTCTGCTTTAAACCTTACAATTGCCCGTTATTACACCCCGCTCGGCCGCAGTATTCAAAAATCTTATAAGAAAGGCTTTACAGCTTACCAGAACGAAATAGAAGACCGTTTCAATGACGGTGAACTAACTGATAATAATTTTGTGCCTAAAGACTCACTGCGCAGAAATCTGGCATATACGACAGGTTCCGGCAAAAAAGTATTTGCTGGCGGTGGCATACAACCTGATATTTATGTTAAAATGGATACGGCTGGTATGAACAAAACCTATAATGTCTTGCTGACTAAAAAAGTCATGTTTGATTTTGTGTTTGATATTCTTGCCCCGCGTTATTCTGTACAGTTTCTAGAACAGAATCTGGCAGCATTTAAGATCAGTGACGTTGATTACAGGGATTTCATCAGGTTCATTGCAGCAAAGGATATAACAGTCGATCAGCGGCAGCTGGCTAGTGCAAAACCAATAATCTGTACTGACCTTAAAGCCTTGCTTTATAAATATTATCTGGGTGATGCGGGTTATTATAAAGCGATGAACCAAAGCGACAGTATGGTGAAGCAAGCGCTCAACGCACTGCAATAAAAAAAGGGTCGTTCAAATGAATGAACAACCCCTCTGTAAACGATAGCTTTAACAGCTTATTTCTGTCTGAAATAAACTTGAATCGGAACTCCATTAAAGTCAAAATTCTCACGTAATTTATTTTCAATGAACCTTTTATATGGCTCTTTAATATATTGAGGAAGGTTACAGAAGAAGGCAAACATTGGTGATGTAGCATTGATCTGCGTAATGTATTTAACCTTAATGTATTTACCTTTTAAAGCTGGTGGCGGATAGTTTTCGATAATCGGCAGCATAACATCATTCAATTTAGATGTAGGTACTTTTTTACCCCTGTTCTGATAAACTTCCAGTGCAACTTCAATGGCCTTGAAGATACGTTGTTTGTGTATTGCAGAAGTAAATACGATAGGCACGTCTGTAAATGGCTGTAATTTTTGACGAATCTGTTCTTCGAAAGCTTTCATCGTTTTATGGTCTTTCTCTACCAAATCCCATTTGTTGACCAGGATCACTATACCTTTCTTATTTTTCTCTGCTAAGTGGAAGATGTTGACATCTTGTGATTCCAAACCTTCTACAGCGTCAATCATCAGAATAACCACGTCGGCTTCTTCTAATGCTTTGATGGTACGCATTACAGAATAGAATTCTATGTTTTCTTTTACTTTGGTTTTCTTACGTAAACCTGCAGTATCAATAAACATAAATTCATGTCCGAACTGATTGTAGTGGATGTGAATGGAATCGCGTGTTGTACCTGCGATAGGGGTAACGATATTTCTTTCCTGTCCCATCAGGGCATTGATTAATGAGGATTTACCTACATTGGGTCTGCCGACGATAGTTAATTTCGGTAAAGAGTTTTCTTCTAATGGTTCGTCCTGGAAGTGTGAAATGACGTCATCCAGTAAATCTCCTGTACCGGAACCGGTCATAGAAGAAATGGAGTAGATTTCACCGAGTCCGAAGCCATAAAATACAGCCGCGTCATTTTCCAGGGAGGTATTATCAACTTTATTAACGACAATGAAAACCGGTTTTTTACTGCGGCGAAGCAGTTGTGCGATTTCATCATCAAGGTCTGTGATGCCAGTAGTGACATCGACCATAAACAGTAGTACAGAGGCTTCTTCAATTGCGATAACGACCTGTTCGCGGATAGCCGCTTCAAATACGTCTTCAGAATTAGCTACATAACCTCCTGTGTCTATGACGGTAAATTGTTTATCTGTCCACTCAGCGACGCCATAATGACGGTCGCGTGTTACACCGCTGAAATCATCTACAATTGCTTTGCGACTTTCGGTTAAGCGGTTAAAAAGGGTAGATTTGCCTACGTTCGGTCTTCCGACGATTGCGATAATGTTACTCATGTGTTGTGAATTGTATTAATTATTAAGGGGTTGCAAAGGTAGGTTTAATTTTCGTACCCGAAACTTTTTAAATAGTTCTTTTTACTTCTCCAGTCTGGAATTACTTTAACAAAGGTTTCCAGGAATACTTTCTGATCCAGGAACTTCTCGATGTCTTTACGGGATTCAGTACCTACCTTTTTTAACATAGAACCGCCTTTTCCGATCAGGATATTTTTTTGTGAGTCACGCTCAACGATAATTTCTGCGCTGATCCTTGTGATCTTTTCTTCTTCTTTAAATGCTGTAATTACTACTTCCGTACTATAAGGAATCTCTTTCTGATAATTATTAAAGATTTTTTCACGGATGATTTCGGATACAAAGAAACGTTGATTTTTGTCAGTCAGGTCTTCTTTATCATAATATGCAGGGTGCTCAGGAAGGAAATCCAGAACACGTTCCATAATACCGTCCAGATTGTATCTGTGTAAGGCAGAGATAGCGTAGATATATTTAGGTTTCAGAAGATCTTGCCAGTAAGCCGTTTTTTCCTCTACCTGCTCTTGAGTTGCACCATCAATTTTGTTGATCAGTACAATCATCGGAATCGTAGAATTGATAATTTTCTCTAATACATCATTCTCATCATGCTGCTCATTGATGTCTGTTACGAATAGAATCAGATCTGCATCACTCAAGGCACCTTTAACAAAATTCATCATCGAATCCTGCAGTCCGTAACGTGGTTTGATAATACCGGGAGTGTCAGAAAATACAATTTGATGTTCTTCTTCATTAACAATTCCCAGGATGCGGTGACGTGTAGTCTGAGCTTTAGGTGTAATGATCGACAGTTTTTCCCCCACCAGGGCATTCATTAGGGTGGATTTACCCACATTTGGCTTACCAATTATACTTACAAAACCTGCTTTATGCGACATTGAATATTTTTTAAAATAAATTTGCATTGCAAAGAAACGAAATATATCTTTGCAGACCAATTTAAAACAAAGGAAGATTCAATTCTTCAAACGTTTTTTTTTGTAAATAGTGCGGGGTGGAGCAGTTGGTAGCTCGTCGGGCTCATAACCCGAAGGTCATCAGTTCGAGTCTGGTCCCCGCTACCAAAAGGAACAAAGCTTTTAAGCTTGTCGTTTCATTTGGCCCGTTCGTCTACCGGTTAGGACGCCAGATTTTCATTCTGGAAATAGGGGTTCGATTCCCCTACGGGCTACAATAAAAACGCAGATGCACTCGGCGTTTTTCATTAATCAGAGTGCGGGGTGGAGCAGTTGGTAGCTCGTCGGGCTCATAACCCGAAGGTCATCAGTTCGAGTCTGGTCCCCGCTACCTAGTAAAGCGCTTAATCTGAAAAGATTGAGCGCTTTTACATAATGGCCCGTTCGTCTAGGGGTGAGGACGCCAGATTTTCATTCTGGAAACAGGGGTTCGATTCCCCTACGGGCTACGGAAAGGGATAAAATTAGATCTAATAATTTTTATCCCTTTCTTTATTGCTACCGGACTTCATTCCATCAAACCATCGCATTTTCGGCCAAATTGAAACTACACGCCAGGTCGAAACCTATCTTTCGATAAGCAGAATTCATAAAACTTATAAGATTGAATATTTTTTAATAAACACCGTTTGTTTTAAATAAAATGGCGAATGCCTTGATCGTTAAAACACCAGGCGGAAGCAGAGGATGCTAGAGAAGTAAGGCATAATACATTTTTAGGAAAAAACAATTGTGATTTCCATAATCTCGCTGTAACTTAATGTTTAACGAAGTATTACTAAAACGAAAGACGCGATCCTGGTTGATCACGCCAGTGATTCAAAATAGGGAATGTTGAAGATGGGATAATGTGAAAAAACTACGTCATGAAAACAAAAAAAATATGGGCCAATTTTAGTGTAAAGAACGCCCAACTTACCCGTCAATTTTATAACAAATTGGGTTTTAAGTCAAATGGCTTGAACAACGACCCCAAATTCGCCAGTTTTCTTTTTAGTGAAGATGAACTGGTAATTCATTTTTTTGAACAAGGATCTAAAATAGATGAGTTTCTGACCTCGGGATCTGCCGGCGAGATCATTTTTACGCTGGCTGCTGACACCGAGGCGGAAGTGAATAAATGGGCGGAGAGAGTTGAGGGTGCTGGTGGTACTATCTTTCAGCCAGTTGGCAGAGATGAAAACGGGTATTATGGTTTCGCCTTTGGTGACCCAGATGGTCACCGGTTTAATGTATTGCTAATGGATAATATGTAGTAAAAAATGTACCGTTCCAGCGACGCATCTTTTATTGGAATTAATAGATAAGTATTATACTATTTCAATTTATAGGCTTGAATAATCTTGTAGAAAATCTCATTGTTTTGGTACGTGCCTTTAAAATCTTCGGCACCTGGACCATAGGCAAATACCGGCACGACAATATTAGTATGGTCATTTGTACTAAATGCTGCCCTAACCATCCCTTTTTCCGGAGCCGTATCCAGTAGCGTTAATCCTCCCGTTTCGTGATCGGCTGTGACAATAACAAGCGTTTCTCCATCCAAATCGGCAAAACGTAAGGCCGCTTCTACAGTTTTATCAAAATCATGTAGTTCGGTGATAACGACCGGCAGATTGTTGTCATGCCCTCCGTAATCAATCTGCGCACCTTCAGTCATGATGAAAAAACCACCTTTATTTTTTGATAAGATTGATATACTGTGAAGTAAAGATTGTTTTAGCCAGTCTCCACGACCCTTCGATACGGCACGTGTCGCAGAATCTGTAACTAAGACTAATTGCTTACCCTCACTTTGCTGTCTAAACTCGATTAGGCTGTTACTTACCTTATACCCTTTCGCCTGAAGACCGGATATAAGGTTCTGGTCTTTATTGTTGAAAAAGCTTTTCTGATTGGAACCGACTAAAATTTCGACTTTACTTTGGAGCAGATCATGTGCTATCTCGTCATTCATCGACCGGTCTGGCTGATGTGCATAAAAAGCAGCCGGTGTAGCATCTGTGATGTCGCCGACACTGATTACCCCACTTTTAACACCCCGAGCATAAAGTGTGTCTACCAAATTCGTTTTCTTTAAATTATCAGCGCCCATACCGATGTACCGGTTATTGGTTTTATGCCCGGTAGCTAAAGCTGTAGCGCCTGCAGCAGAATCGGTATTTCCCGCATCGGCAGCACTAGTTAATGCAAAACCTATATTGCGCATCCTGGAAATATTTAAATCGCCGTGGTTAGCCATTAAACCTGCATGTATTTGGGCCAGGCCCATACCGTCGCCAATCATCAAGATAATATTCTTTGCCCTTTTTTTTATCCCATCTGTTTTATAGCTCGGTGTATAAACTGGGTAAGGAACCGGATTCGTATAAGTCAGTTTCTCTTGGTGACTGTAAAATTCTCTAAGCTTATCAGGATGGTCGGTGTTAATCCAATCGACTCCCATACGCTCTAAAACAATCCAGGTATTCGGACTGTCCTGAGTTGCCCAGAATCTGAGATTTTTGCCTTGCTGATGGGCTTTATCAATAACCCGTTTTAATTTAAGTTCATCAGTTTTTGTCGGATTTCCTTTGCCGTTCCAAACCGTATAATTTTTGAGGTCGTCGCTAATCATCGCTACCCGCTTAAGCTCCCCGGAGGTGTAGTTTATATATGGCCTTCCGTCGAAAGAAATGAATTCGGGATAGTTTTTGAATTCTTCGGGTTTAGGAACATTACCACTAATGGTTAATTGAATGGCATTTGGATTTTTGAGGCTATTAAAAACTTCAGGATTGGCCGATATTTCTTTCAACAGTGTAGGTAATATGTCCCGGTAATTTTGCTTAATATCAATAACTAACTGAAGTTTTAATTCGGGATCTGCATACGGGTGGTTGCCGTTCACTTTATACAATTCAATCAGTGGGTCGAGGTAGAGTTTTTTCAAGGTAGCTCCCTCGCGAATTTCGCTACTTTCATGCGCAACATAGAGTTCTCCATTTCTTAAAAAAACATCGGCTTCAATGGAGCCCATTTCCGCCTGATAAGCGGTTAATAAAGGAATAGACTGCTTATAGTCATTATGACTGTGTCCGCGATTCGCATTAAGCGCTGTTTGAGCGGAAGCGCTTTGCAACCCTAATCCGAAGATTAGTGCTGCAAAGCTGATTTTAATATTTCCTACCATTCTACGTTTTGTTTAATCAACTTGAGCTATTATCAACTTCTGGTCGAGGTACGTACTACCTAAATATTATTGTACCTGGAGTTGTAGACCTGTCTCTACCTCGGTGCCACCGGAACAGGACTTACATGCATGAGCCAAATATATTCTTTTGACCAGTTATTTGAACCTTTAAATACACCGGCAATACTTGTCCTCACTAAATCATATTTTCCGGAGCTAGTAATCATAACTACGTACTTAAGCGCATTCATATCCTGTCTTTTAACGAGACGGGTTCCTGAAAGATACGCTCAGGTCGCAATTATCGTGTTTCGGTTTTCCGAAAGGGAGCTGAAGATTCCTGGATAACTATTCCAAAATATTACCGGATTAATATGGGGCGAATCTAAGCTTGCTATGTTTCATTAGTGTTAATAAATATTAAATTCATCATTTGTTACATCTGTGGATTACCGCTTGATGTGGGAAGCTATCAAAGATTTTTTCATTACTTTAACTTTAAAACTGAACCACATGAATTTTTCGGCATTAACGACTTTAAGTTTCCTGGTATTATTTTCAATTGATTCTACTGCTCTGGCGCAACAGCAGGAGCCCGTAAAAGCCGAGATTATTAAACAGGACGGGGGGTATACGTTGTTTCGTGGTGGAAAGCCTTATTTTATAAAAGGGGCTGGCGGCACTGATTATATGGACCGGCTAAAAGCTTATGGGGGGAATTCTATTCGTACCTGGACCACGACAAACGGTCAGAAAGTTCTAGACGATGCGCAGCGGTTGGGTTTGACAGTAACTATGGGAATAGGAGTTGGTATTGAGCGTCATGGTTTCAATTATGAAGACTCTGCAGCTGTTGCCTCACAGTTGGACCGGATTCGTGACGAGGTGTTGAAATACAAAGATCATCCGGCGCTACTGGCCTGGGGGATTGGTAATGAGTTGAATTTGGAGTATAAAAATCCTAAAGTCTGGGATGCAGTTAATGACATCGCTAAAATGATTCATCAGATTGATCCAAACCATCTGGTTACCACCATGCTTGCGGGAATTAATCAACGGGAAATAGATTATATCAAAGAGAAGTGCCCTGCACTAGATCTGATATCTGTTCAGGTATATGGTGGTCTGGCCGCCGTGCCAGACCAAATAAAGGCTACTGGCTGGGAAAAGGCATATATGGTAACAGAATGGGGGCCGACAGGACACTGGGAAGGGCCACAAACACCTTGGAAAGCTTCCGTAGAAGAGACTAGCAGCGAAAAAGCTGTCGTTTATAAAAGTCGTTACGAAGCTTCTATCTTGAAAGATAAGCATTGTATTGGGTCCTATGTATTTCTTTGGGGCCAAAAACAGGAACGCACGCCTACATGGTACGGATTGTTTACGGAAGCGGGGGAGGAGAACGAGGTAGTTGACGTGATGCAGTATCTGTGGTCGGGGAAATGGCCGGAAAATCGCGCCCCGCACCTTGATTCTTTCCGTCTTGACGATAAAAAGGTATTGGATTTTATCTACCTAAGTCCGGGTAAATCGTATTCTGCGACAATCAGAGTTACCGATCCTGATATGGATAAGCTGACAACACGCTGGGAACTGCTACCGGAGAGTACAGACCTAAAGACAGGCGGTGATCGCGAAATTCGACCAAAACCTATTCCAGGGATGGTGAAAAACGCCTCTTTCGATAAGGCTATGGTGACTGCGCCCGATCAGGAAGGGGCTTACCGATTATTTATTTATGTCTCCGATGGGAATAACAATGTGGCAACAGCAAATATTCCCTTCTTCGTGAAAAAATAGGTGGGGGTGGAAGCACAGCGAACACCCTGCTTTCTGGCAGGGTGCGCTATTTTATTTCGACTAGTCTCCTGGCTTAGTTTTCTTTTACACGGACGCCAACAGCATCAAACATATTCATCAGCGTTCCTTTAGTGTTATCCTGGTCAACCGGATTTAAGGTAAGCGTTACATCATAGTTCTGGATATTAAAAGCTGCAGTGATTGATTTATCGTTCTGATCTATCTGCGTGATAGTGGATACTTCGGTATTTGTAGAGTCCCGAACTACTCCTGTGAGGTCTGTGCCCTTTTTCTCCAGGACCAGCGTTATTTTGGCATCTCCATTTGGCGTGCCGAATATTGTAACGTTCCATTTCCCTGCGAAATAATCCGCAGTGGTTTGTGCTGAGGCATCAAGGCAAAAGAACAGCCCGAGGATAACTGTGCAAACTAAGCTTAGCTTTTTCATAATGATTTATAAATGGTTATTTATTAAATATTTATCCAATATAAACATTTTTATAACGCAATTCATCTGATCAAAAATAACCTTGATCTATGCAACTGGAAATTGAATTTTCCGGCCGGATAGTTCCAGATTGATAAGCACTGTGCGAAGTTAATTTCTTCTTCGAATGGGATTAAGCAGAATTAGAAAAGTATTAAACTCTTTTAATGCTTTTTTACCGAATGGACTTATTTATCTAGCCATGCTTTAAATAGTGGTGCTTTTTCCCGGCTGATGAAAACCTCTTTCTGGTTGTCTTTTTTTAATGTCACCTTTAATTTTCCGTTGAAGGAATTATAGATTTTATCGATACTGTCAACACTTAATATAATCTGTCGGTTACCCCGAAAGAATAATTCAGGATCCAGTTCTTCCTCCAGTTCATCCAGTGTCTGCTGAATGCAAATTGATTTTCCGGAATCCAGAAACAGATGTGTCAGTTTAAACTCTGAGTAAATAAAGCTGATTTCATTTGTTCCGACAGACATATATCCATCATGTACCGGAATCAAAAAGCGCCTTCTGTAGGAGGTGGAGCTTTGCCGAAACTGTTCCAAAATTATCTGGACATCGGTCATTTTCAAATAATTAGTTTTTACCGGATTTACCCGAAGCAGAGCCTGCTGCAATTCGTCTTTGTCAATAGGTTTTAGCAGGTAATCCAGGCTATTAACTTTAAAGGCTCTTACCGCATATTCATCATAAGCTGTCGTGAATATTACGGGGCAGGCGACGTTAATCTGACTGAAGATATCGAAGCTCAATCCATCGGCCAGTCTGATATCCATTAAGATGACATCAGGAATGGGATTGTTCCGGAGCCATTCCACACTGACTTTAACCGTTTCCAGTGTATCCAGTATTTCTACGTCCGGATTAGATTCCATTAAGATCCGTTTTAGTCTGGATGCATTATGTTTTTCGTCTTCAAGAATTAAAATCTTCATATCCGCTTCGGTTAGAGTAAAGGAAGGAAAACCTGGAATAGTTCATTATCGTCATTAATTAGCGGTTCCTGACCTGCCAAAAGCCGGTATCGTTCTTTAATATTATGTAAGCCCATACCGGATGACGGGATGGTCACTGGTATACGCTGAAGATTATTGCTGATTACGACCTGATCAGAGATAGAACTTATTGAAATATACAATGGGTTTTCTGCCGATGCAATATTATGTTTAATCGCATTTTCAATAAGTAACTGGATGGTAATCGGGGGAATAGATTTTTCCATTGCCTGTTCACCAAGTTCAATAGTGACGCGGACGTTATCGCCGTGCCTGATGGAAATCAGATAAAGATAGGCGGTAACAAATTTAATTTCTTCTTTCAGTGGAACAAGGTTCTTTTTGAGGTTCTGGATCATATACCGGTAAACTCTAGCCAGATTATCCAGAAAAGCATTTGCCTGCGGAAGGTCACCGTTCATCAGCTCAGAGAGGGTGCTGAAATTATTGAACATGAAATGTGGGTCCAGCTGTAATTTGAGAGATTGTAATTCTGCATGCATCGCTACCTCTTTAAGCTCCAATGTATGGATACGCAGTTCGGCGGCTTCAGACATGGAGATCTTCCATTTCTTCAGTAAATAATAACCGGTGTTCGCCAGACTTACAATCACTGAAACAATAATACTGACCACACAGAATTGCCAGATGCTTAGATTTTCCTGTGGGGTAAGTTTCTGATTTCCGTAGATCAGTACAAATATTCTGTCCTGCAGATACAGCATAATGATAACGGATACAATAATTAGCGCTGTTTGGGCCAGAAACCTGACCAGGGAAGATCCCGACCAGGGCATTAACCTGTCCATCAGCGAACTGATAGACTGGCTGAATTCGATAATTGCCCAGCTAAGTAAGATACCCATTATGAATTCCACGAATATTTCCTGCGCTGAATAATCGAGATAACACTTCCAGTTTTCGCTAAAGGGATCTACCAAGTATACCAGCAGGTAAATCATAAAAAATACTACTGGTATGAACAGTAATCTCATCTGGATATGTCTTTTGAGCTCTAGCTGCATGGTGTTTATTATACTTAATTCCGGAGAGATCTTAATTCCAACCTCCGCCTAAGGCACGGTAAAGTGCAATGCGTACAGTTGCCTGGTCTCTTTGAAGCTGGGCAGTTTGTAAACGGGACTGAAGGTAATTATTATTTGCGTTAATGATCTCCAGGTAATTTACCATTCCTGTGCTGAACAGGATTCCGGCAGACTTTATTCCGGCTTCCAAAGCTTTTTCCCTGTTTAAAGCGGCGGTCATTTGTAAATCCAGCTTTTCTTTGCTGATTAGCGCATCTGAAACTTCAGAATAGCCAGTCAGCACGGCCTGACGAAAGTTGAATACCTCTTTTTCTCTTTCAATTACCGCCTGCTGATATTGTGTTTTTAATCGTTTACGCTGAAATACTGGCTGTGTAATACCGCCCATAACGTTACCAAATAACGACCCGGGTATGCTGAACCAGTTCGAGGCTTTAAATGAATTGAGGCCCCCGTTTGCCGTAATAGTTAAAGTTGGATATAGCGAAGCCTGAGCAATTCCAGCCCGGGCATTTGCAGCTTTCAAAGCAAATTCAGCAACTTTGATATCAGGCCTGAAGGATAATAACGATACCGGGTATCCAGTATGGTCCTCTGCCCGGAATTCTGCACCCGGTTGTTCTGTACGTTTAACCTGGCCCGCGAAAGTACCGGTCAGTAGGCTCATTGCGTTCTCCTGAAGGGCAATACTTTGTTCGATCTGAGGAATGAGTTGTCTGGTCATTTCGAGTTGCGCTTCTGCTTGCTGCAAACCTAAGGAAGTAGTTTCTCCAACTTCATATTGTACCTGGAGGAGTTTATAGGTGCTATCGCTCAGTGCGAAACTCTGTTTCGCAATATGAAGTTGCTCATCCAGCATAATTAGGTTATAATATGCGTTCGCAACATCTGCTATCAGCCGGGTTTGTACCGTTTTTTTGACTTCTATATTTTGCAGCATCAATGCAAGAGCTTCTTCTTTTTCCCTTTTAATACGCCCGAAGATGTCGATTTCCCAGCTAAAGCCCAGTGATGCTGTATAATCTTCGATGTCCCGGGATCCGGTAAACTGTTCGTTTCCGATCCCTGCAAGACTGTTTTTTGAAGAAATATTGTGACTGCCATTTACCTGTGCAGTCAGCTCAGGCAGATAATTCAGTCTGACCCTTTTTAAGGTAAGCTGAGCGCTGGTGATATTAGCCAGTGCAACTTTCAGATCGTTGTTTTTAACTAACGCAGTATCGATCAGCGCTAACAAGACCCTGTTTCTGAAGAAAGATTTACTGTCCGGCAGTGTAAGCGTATCGGTGGTGGCAACGGCATTTCGGAATGCATCTGGCAGGCCGGTTTCGGGCTTTACATAGTCTTTTCCTATTTTACAGGAAGCAACTGAAAGCATGGATATACCTATAATGAGATGTTTTAAATTCATGTGATTTTCGTTTGATTTTGCCTGTGTCAGGATAGTTTTTTCCGGCTGATCTTTTCTTGCAGTCCCTGGAAAATGATAAATAGAACAGGAATTATAAATAAGCCAAGGAGTACGCCTGAAAGCATCCCGCCTGCGGCACTGGTACTGATTGAACGGTTACCTACTGCAGATGGTCCTGTCGCCATCATTAGCGGAACAAGGCCGGCAACGAATGCCAGTGATGTCATAAGAATTGGTCTCAACCTCAATCTGGCGCCGCTAAGCGCAGCTTCCAGTAATGGTGTTCCGTTACGACGGGACTGCAGTGCAAATTCGACAATCAGAATAGCATTCTTGGCTAATAATCCGATGAGCATGATCAGCCCGATCTGTACATAAATATTGTTGGTGATACCCGTTGCGCCGATTGCAATGAACACCCCCAGTATCCCGGTAGGGATGGAAAGGATAACCGCTAATGGCAGCAGGTAACTTTCATATTGTGCAGCTAGAAGGAAGTATGTGAACAGGATACACATTCCGAAGACAAATACCGTCTGTCCGCCTGAATTGCGTTCCTCACGACTTAATCCGCTCCATTCAAATCCGTAATCTGCAGGAAGTTTTTCTGCAAGGACCTGTTCTGCAGCGTCCATTGCCTGGCTATTGCTATAACCCGGCGCAGGCATGATATTCACCGTAATACTATTAAACAAATTATACCTGCTCACTACTTCCGGACCATATACTTTTTTGAGTTTAACCAGTGTATTTACAGGAATCATAGCTCCCGTCTCACTTTTAATAAATACCTGGCTCAATGAATTTTCATCCATTCTCGCAGCGCCTTCTGACTTCAGTGTAACCCGGTAGAATTTACCGAAACGAACAAAGTCACCGGCCTGGCTTCCACCGTAAAAAAGTTGCATAGTGGTTAAGATATCACGGGTATTTGTACCCAGCTGATTGGCCTTATCTTCATCGACAATAACTTCATACTGTGGAAAATCGGCTCTGAACGTTGTAAATGCAGCTGCAACAGCAGGTAAGCCATTCAGCTCTCCGATAATCTGCTGAGCATTCTCATTGAACTTTGTCAACTCACCACCCGATTTGTCCTGCAATACCATTTCTGCACCACTCACACTGCCGAATCCCTGGACAGGAGGGGAGCGGAAGAGGCTTAACTCTCCTTCACGTATACCATCCAAGCGGCTGTTCATCGCCTCTATGATTTTATTCATATCCTGAATTTCACCCCGGTCTTTAGCCTCTTTCAGTCGCATAAATCCAATACCATAAGATGGACCGGCACTATTGCTCAGCATATTAAACCCTGAAACACTCGTAATACTCTCTACCTCCGGCATTGTCCTGAAAGCACTGTCGATTCTATCTATCACCGTAGTTGTATAGTTCAGATTAGTACCTGCCTGAAGCGACAGATTATACATGATAAAACGGTCATCCTCTTCTGGAATAAAATCTTTAGGGTACACAGTCATCATCCAGAAAGCGAGCCCGCTGACAATAGCAAGGCCACCCATGCTCCACCATTTTTTCCTGATCAGGAAAGAAACGCTATGGATATATTTATTGGTCAGACCATCAAAACCTATATTGAAAGCCGTAAAGAAACGCTTTTTGAAACCAGGTGCCGGCTCATTTGCTGCAGGACTGTGTTCAGCTTTGAGAAACAGGGCGCATAGTGCCGGGCTGAGTGTTAAAGCATTAACAGCGGAGATTAGAATGGCAATGGCCAGTGTAAAAGCAAATTGCTTATAGAATATGCCGGAAGGACCTTCCATAAATCCAATCGGCAGGAATACCGCTGACATGACGAGTGTAATAGAGATAATGGCTCCGGTAATTTCACTCATCGCAGACTGCGTAGCTTCCTGAGGTGTAAGATTGCTGCCATTCAATTTTGCATGAACCGCTTCTACCACTACGATAGCATCGTCCACTACAATTCCAATCGCCAGTACCAGCGCGAATAAGGTTAGTACATTAATGGTAAAGCCTATCAGCTGAAGAAAAAAGAAGGTACCGATAATTGCAACTGGTACAGCTATAGCAGGGATCAATGTAGAACGGAAATCCTGAAGGAAAATAAACACAACAATAAAGACCAAAATGAAGGCCTCTATCAGGGTGGTCTTCACCTGGGCAATAGATTGATCCAGTTGTTCTTTTACACTCTGGATAATCTCGTATTTTACTCCTTTAGGGAATTTTTTGTTTAGTTCCTCTAGATTTTTACGGACGGCAGTTTCAATCTTAGTGGCATTGGATCCGCTGGTCTGCTGGATTCCCATAGTCACCGCTGGATTTCCATTGGATTTATTATCACTGTCGTAAAAAGAAGCTCCGAATTCTATTCTGGATACATCCCTAAGACGCAGCATCGAACCATCCGGATTTGATTTGACAATAATTCGTTCGAATTCTTCTTTCTGATTCAGTTTACCTTTGTATTTGATTACATACTGCAGAGGAGCATCAGAGTCTTCGCCGAGTTTTCCTGGAGATGCTTCCAGGCTACTTTTACTTAAAGCATTTTCAATATCCTGCGGTACCAGCTTATTCATGGTTAGCTTGCCCGGATCGAGCCAGATTCGCATAGAATAGTCCTTGCTGCCAAAGAGTTGTACATTCCCGATTCCAGGGATACGTTTTAATGTTGGTACCAGATTAATTTTTGCATAGTTCTGCAGAAAGATTTCATCATACTTTTCCTTATCCTCGCTGGTTAGGTTAAAGTACATAATGTTACTGTTCTGCTGTTTGGTGGTCGTAATTCCTGCGCGGAGTACTTCTTCGGGAATCTGGCTGTTAACCTGGGCAACCCTGTTCTGTACGTTTACAGCTGCCTGGTCAGGATCAATTCCGAGACCAAAAATCACCGTAATTGAAAATGAGCCATCGCTACCCGCCGAGGAGGTCATATACTGCATATTTTCCACACCATTAATAGCTTCTTCCAAAGGTGTGATAACAGATCTGGTCACACTTTCACTGTTTCCGCCCGGATAGGCTCCTGAAACGAATACTGTGGGTGGAGCAATATCGGGGAACTGGGTAATGGGCAGTCTGGTCAAACTGACAATACCAAGCAATAGTAATATAATGGAGATAACCGTAGCCAGTACCGGCCGGTCAATAATCTTTTTGAGCATGTTCTTATTTTTTAACGGTTGTCATTTCCGGGTGTATTTTTTCGCCTTCCTGAATGGTGGCTACGTCATGAATAATCACGACATCACCGGCTTTGATACCTCCCTTAACGATATAATTATCCCCACTTTTACCATTGGTTATAATGGAAACACGTTCTACTGTCTGATCTTTTTTAAGTCTGAATGCAAAGATTTTGTCTTGCATGTCCATCGTCGCCCTGACCGGAAGGAGGATAGCATTACTGATGGTTTCCGGCAACACTATTCGTCCGGTGTTACCTGAGCGCAGTATATATTTTGGATTGTCAAATGCTGCACGGATGCTTATCGCACCAATTGCAGTGTCAAACTGTCCATCTATCATTTGAATCCTTCCTTTTTTCTCGTAAGGAGTACCATCTGCAAGAATCAGCGAAACCTGCGGTAGATCTGCAATTAGTTGCGGCAATGTTTTGTTACCGGATTGCTGATTATTGAACTGCAGAAAATCCAGTTCTGTCATTGAGAAATAAGCATAGATCTGACTGATGTCTGTCAGGGTCGTTAATGGCTCTGTGTCTGTACGGGAAATCAGATTACCAGTTCTTTTTGGGATTCTGCCAATAAACCCACTCACCGGGGCCTTTACCGTTGTAAAACCGAGATTAATCTTTGCCGCCTCTACCAATGCTGTTTGTTGTGCAACGTTTGCTTCTGCACTTTCCAGTGCAGCATTTGCCGTCTTCAGCTGAAAACCGGAAGTGATTTTATTAGTGCTGAGGGTGGTGAACTTTTCTACTTCAAGCTTTGCATTTTTTACTGCGGCCTGAGCGGCAGAGAGATTTGCTTTTGCGGTATTTAGTTGTTCTTTAAGCGGAAGATCATTGATCTTAAAAAGAGGTTGCCCTGCTTTTACAAAAGCACCTTCTTCGATAAAAATCTTTTCCAGATAGCCTTCTGCCTGTGCCCGTATATCCACATTGACTTTACCTTCGATCCTTGCCGGATAAGCAGAGCTGACAGTGACCTGGCTTTCTTGAAGCGTCACTGCCGCTAGTTTTTTAACAGATTCCTCTGCGGGTTTATCATGGGACCTGCATCCCCAGTTTAATGAAATCTGGAAAAACAGCAGGGAAATTAGAAGGACGTTCTGGAAGTTGAATTTAAAAAGCATTTGCCTGTATTTTAATGTTGGCGGCAAATATACTGGTGGCTGGAAGGTGGTTCTGCTGCAAAAGAACCCAGCTGGATTAAATTCAGGATGAAACGTAGGGGATACTCGCCGAAGTGCTGAAATTGCCTTTATTTGAATATAGGGCTGTTTAATTTTATGAATAAACTGATAAATAAACAATTACTGGTTAAAATCGTTGATAATAAGTGTTTATCTTAAGGGTTTACCTCGTCCCAGTCAATTATACAGCATAAATCAAAACGCATTTATATGAGAAAAACTATTCAAGCCTTATTTATAGCCGTTGCCGGTATACTTTTAATGCAATCATGTACCACGAGTAAAAAAACAGATGTAAATACGATTTTATTCAAAAATGTGAGATTGATAGATGGAAATGGCGGGCAGCCGGTTGAAAATACCCGCATTCTTATTCAGGGTGATACTATTGCAGGAATAGGCGCAGATCTGGATACAGCATCTGCCACGCAGATTATAGACTTAAATGGTAAAACAATTATGCCGGCAATGATCAGCGCGCATGTTCATATCGGTACACTGAAGGGTACGACAACTAATGCTGACCATTATACGCGGGAGAATATCCTTGCTCAGCTTCAGAAATATCTGGATTATGGAGTTAGTATTATTCAGGTTATGGGTACCGACAGGCCTATGCTTTTTGAAAGTGGATTACGAGATTCCAGTTTGAATGGGCAATTACCGGGTGCCCGGTTATATTCTGCCGGTTATGGGTTCAACGTACCAAATGGGCCGTCGCCAGCGCTTTCTTCGGGAAAGGATTATCTGTTTCGCCCTTCGGATGCTTCCCAGGTGCCGGCACAGATTGATAGTCTGGCGAAGATTAAAGCATCTGTTGTGAAAATCTGGCAGGATAAATTCGGGGGAGATGCAAAACCAATGTCTCCTGCTATATTTAAGTCAATTATTGATCAGGCGCATCAACATAAACTGCGTGTCGCTGCGCATGTATATTACCTGGCAGACGCACGTGATCTGATTGATAATGATGTTGATATTATAGGTCATAGTATCAGGGATAGTATTATCGGCGATGCCTTGATACAAGAGATGAAACAGAAAAACGTTATTTATATTCCAACCCTTGCTTTAGATGAGTTTTCTTTTATTTACGGAAATAACCCTGATTGGTTAGATGATCCGTTTTTCAAAGCTTCTCTGGAGCCGGGAGTATTAGCGATGATCACGGCACCCGGATATCAACAGGAAGTGAGGAATTCACGAAGTTACACCCGTAATAAAGCAGGTTTTGAGATTGCGTTGAAGAATTTAAAAAAGTTGTATGACGCTGGTATTCTAGTCGCTATGGGGACAGACTCGGGGGCAACACCCTTGCGTACACAGGGTTTTTCGGAACATCTTGAACTGGAACTAATGGTGCAGGCAGGTCTCACACCATTAGAGGCGATCGGAACGGCCACCAAAAATAGTGCTACAGCGATGCAGCTTGAAAAACATTATGGGACGCTGGAAAAAGGTAAAGTAGCAGACCTGATCATACTTTCAGGTAATCCGGTGGAGGATATCAAGAATACGAGGAAAATTGAGGCAGTTTATAAAGCAGGTAAAAAAATCAGTAATGGACCGCTAGGTAATTGATTTGCCGTCCGGGCTAATAAACACATCCTGTATAACAGGATGTGTTCCGTGGATGTCTATTCTTTGCTTAGTTTTTCCAGGTAAGCCAGGAATTCAGGATTGGTATAATCCGCACCACCCTCATGTTTGAAGACTATTTTACCTGCTTTATTCAATACTAGAGTTGTCGGGATTGCGCTTCCCAGGTATTCTGGGGGAATTGCGCTTGCCGGTGTGAAGACTGGTAAGCTATATTTATTCTTGCGCATAAATTCCTGCGATTGCTCTGCTTTGTTATCCACGTCAACCATGAGAATAACAACATTAGGGTTTGTTTTTAATTTATCATATAAAGCATTAATCGAAGGCATTTCAGCTACACAAGGAGGACACCACGTTGCCCAGAAATTAATGAACACTACTTTACCCTGAAGTGAATTCAAAGGTAAAACTGCGCCGTTTTCGTCTTTGAAAGAAACCGATGTACTGGCTTGTTGTGCATTGGTTTCAGATCCCGAATCCATATTTGTGCCAGATGGGACTTCAGGCTGAAATAAACCAATTTTCATTAGTCCCTGCATCATTGTTCCTTTAATTTGTGGATTGATCATCAAAGCTGCGATCAACAAAAATATGACAGCAGTGAAGATATTTGATGCAGTAAACCATTTCTTTTTTGTTTCCATTATAATTATTTGAGTGTTAAAAATACATTGATTATTTATTCTTTTTGTAGCAATTACCAGGGCTGTTTAGTCTGCGAACCGGGTAAGTCGCATATACACTTTTCCTAAATTGCTGCAATGGAGAAACAGGCGTTTGAGAATAACTATTTAAATCGCAGCGCAGGATAAATAAGCCTACAAAGTAAACTTTATGCATTGCTATAAATATTATCGATAGAATTTGATAAAAGAATAGACAAGGCTACGGAAAGCCGGTGTGCTGGTCAGCATACGCGGACTGTTTTTATTGTCTATATCAGAAAGAGACAGTTACGCAGATAAATTGGGCAGGCGGAGCGGAGTTCTTTATCCCCTGTGGATTTGATGGCAGGCTTTATTAAGGTCAGCCACAAACAGTTAACTGCGAGTAATAAGGAAGTAAGAAATAAGACTGACGCTTTTAATGTTGAAGACTGCTGGTCTATCTGCAGACTCCCGGATTTTATATCAGTTGAAATCTGACATACGGCCACATTATTCAGATATATTCCTGTTTTCAGTGTGCCTGCCTTTGCTTTTCCGGGAAGGGCTGGGATGTCTGGTTTTCCCAGATAGGCATTAATACTTTGTTTAACCGGGCAAGAAGAAATCACGAAAAATATCATTAGCAGCAAGGCAATCGGATTTCTTCCGATATGCATAAATTGCGTGTAGATATTTTGGGCTTTCCTGTTTTGCATGAATGTCAAAGCTATGAATTTAATTATAAACTTATTTAAACTGTGCAATCGCCTCTCCTAAATCATAGATCCGGGTCTGAGTTCCCAGGGCTATATAGAGGATGCTGCTGGCTGCGGCGCTTCTGTATCCCCCGGCGCAGTGTACCATAATCGGTTTGTTTGTTGGGATTTCTGTTGTTCTCTCGCGCAGCTCTGCCAATGGGATGTGTATTGCATGTGCAAATATCGGTTGGGCCTTAACTTCGCCGGTATTTCTGACGTCGACAATAGTAAAGTGATCCGGATTGCTTGTTAAAAGCTCAAGATCCGGTGCATCCATGGTTTGCGAGCCACCTTTACTAATAAATGCAGAAGCTATAAGAGATTCATATCCTATGCTGGCAGTCCGGCTGATCATCGCCAGCAGCTTTTCATTGTCGGCGGCAGCCAGATAATACCGCTCACCAGGATTGACAATACTCCCCAGCCATGTTTCAAATTTATTGCCCTCCTGAATATTAACCGATCCTGGCAGGAAACCTTTCTTGAACTCTGTTTCCGGCCTGGTATCAATTATTATCAGATCATTCCTGTCGTTCGAAGATATTACAGTTCTGCTATTCCTATCTTCCTGGGCCAAAACAGATACTTTTTTAATAGCCTCTTCAAAAGCCGGCGCTCCACTGCGGTTTAGTTCTACATCGTAGCCGAAATATTTTGGGATGAAGGGTTGATCGGCAATTAAAGTCCGAATAAATGCCGGTTTATCAGGTTCATTTAACGACCAGTTACCGGCTTTTTCTGCGCCGATAGTGCTGCTATTGGCAGTACTTAGGCCTTTTCCGCAGAGTGTTCCGGCACCATGCGCAGGATATACCGTGACATGATCCGGTAAGCGCATCAATTTGTCCCGTAATGAATGGAATAACTTTCCTGCGAGTTCCTCCCGTTTTGCCTTTTGATTGCCGGCATCTTCCCGCAGGTCTGGTCTTCCGCAATCACCTACAAAAAGTGTGTCACCAGTAAACACGGCTTCTTCCCGGCCATTGTGATGCAGAACAATGCAGATACTATCAGGGGAGTGGCCCGGCGTATGAAGACTGCTGAGCGTTATTTTACCAAGATTTATCACTGCCCCTTTATCAAAATGCTCAAAAGGATAGGATGCGCCGGTTAAACTATGTGCGTAAATTTTCGCATTATGCCGCTGGTGAAATTCCAGATGGCTACTCACGAAATCTGCATGCGGATGAGATTCAATAACGGCGATTATAGCAGCTTTATTTTCTGCAGCATAGGCTTCATAAACTTTCGGATTTCTGGAAGGGTCGATGAGTATAATCTGACTTTCACATTCGCTTAGAATTGCATAACTGTAATGTGAAAGGTGCTTGTCTTCAAATTGTTGAATCTTCATGTACTGTTAATTTTAATGCGGAATTTTATCTTTAACTAAACCGTAGATGTAGGTTCCGGCAATTGAACCAGCGATTACAATAAGTATCGAAAGATAACCATAACCTAGATTTACAAACATCGGACCCGGACATGAACCTGTTAATGCCCATCCCAATCCAAATATAGTTCCACCAATCAGATAACGGGTAAACGATTTCTCTTTCTCTTTAAATATGATTTGCTGTCCTGTGGAATCTTTGATTTGAAATTTCTTAATTAACCAGACGGCAATTATTCCCATGCACACAGCTGTACCGATAATCCCATACATGTGGAAAGATTGGAAACGGAACATTTCCTGAATACGGAACCATGAAATTGCTTCAGATTTCGACATTGTAATTCCAAAGAGGATACCTGCCGCTATATATTTTAGAGTTTTCATAGTTCGGGATTAGAAGATGAAAGGAATAATCAGATGTGTCATCGTAAGCCCGCCAATAAAAAAGCCGGTTACAGCTATTATTGAGGGAATCTGAAGGTCAGATAATCCAGAAATGGCATGCCCTGAAGTGCAACCTCCGGCGTACCGGGTGCCAAAGCCCACCAGTAAGCCACCACAGACTAGGATTAGTATTATTTTAGGGTTCTTCAGGGCAGACAAAGAATAGAGCTCCGCGGGATTCATTTCACCATTGAAATCGAATCCGATTTGTTTCAGGTCAGCTATGGTTTCAACCGATAATTTTAGAGTAGCCGGGTCTTTTAAGAACTGAGAGGAGATAAACCCGCCTATGACCGACCCAACCAGAAATAGTAGATTCCACTTCTGCGTTCTCCAGTCAAAATCAAAGAATTTTGTTTTTTTACCGGCTCCTGCGATTGTGCAGATCGTCCGCAGGTTGGCAGAGAACCCAAATGATTTCCCCCAGTAAAGTAACATCAGCATAATTACGAAGATCATGAAGCCCGAAAAATACCAGGACCAGGGTTGTTGAATGAATTCTATCATAGCCTTTAAATTATTGTCTGCTGTTCAAATATCCGATACTTTTTTTTCTGATCAGGTGACTTTAGTCACCTAAGAATTACTATAGTCTTTCAATGGCATTCCTGTTCAGTTTTACAAGACCTTTCTGTTCCATTTTTTTGAGAATCCTGGAAATCACTTCCCTGGAAGAATTCAGATCAGTTGCAATTTCCTGATGGGTAATCTGTAAATGGTTTGTGCCCAGTTTTTCTGATTGGTGTTTTAAATAGGCAAATAGACGTTCATCAAGCGCTTTGAAAGTTACATTGTCAATGACTTCCAAAAGTTCTTCAAATCTCAGTCTGTAAGTGTCCATCACAAAATAGTACCACGATTTATATTCCGGCATCAGGTTATCCATTAATCCGATTGGTATAAGCAAAACGATGGTTTTTTCTATGGCTTTTGCCGTAACCTCACTTTGTTGCTGTTTGATCGCGCAGGACAGCGATAATGCACAAGCGTTACCAGGTTCAAGTTCATACATGAAAAATTCTGTTCCATTTTCTCCATTTCTATAGAGTTTTACCCTTCCTGCTACAATTAGTACAGTGAATTGTAAATATTGGCCGGTTTCCATCAGGAATTCTCCTTCTGCGAATGTTTTTAATCTGGCTTGATTAATCAGCAGTTCTTTAAGAGCAGGTTCAAATTGAGGAAATACCTGATCGATATAGTTTGTAATGGATACGTTCATCTTGAAATTTAAATATGGAACCTTTTGTAAAGGTAGAAATTGCCTGGTCAGGATTCTACAGGCGTCTGCGGGATAACTATATATTTTTATTGAAAAAAAACATATAGTTTAAGTAGTTGTATAGTAGTTGATTGACGGTTTAAATGACCTCAGCAGGGGTTGTCTTTGTAAAAAAGATTTGGAGGAGCACAAAATTGTGTTACCTTTGCAGCCGTTGAGAGAGACAGTCGAATGCTTCTTTTTAACAAACATAGTGCGGGGTGGAGCAGTTGGTAGCTCGTCGGGCTCATAACCCGAAGGTCATCAGTTCGAGTCTGGTCCCCGCTACCAAAAGGAACAAGGCTTTTAAGCTTGTCGTTTCATTTGGCCCGTTCGTCTACCGGTTAGGACGCCAGATTTTCATTCTGGAAATAGGGGTTCGATTCCCCTACGGGCTACAAAAAAAGGGAAAGATTCTTAATAGATTCTTTCCCTTTTTTTATTCCTTTAATTAGCTACCACTTATCCAGCCCCAGTAGTTTCTTACCCAAAGGGGAAAGTTCTGCCGCGGAATACTGTTGCTCCCGTTGCAGGGGATCGCCGGGGAAAGCAAAACCTTCAGGTGCTTTCCGTTCTCTCCAGGAGGAAATTCTCCATTGCCGGATATCCTCGTTATCTTCCTCAGCAGGCATCATCGAAATATATTGTGCAATCCGGACTTTATCCTTGCTATTGTTCACCCTGATCCCATGGGGTTGTGAACTATTAAAGATCAAGAGGTCACCGGCCTCCATTTTTACTTTTGTCGGTGTAAAACCGGTCGTGTCCGGCTTAAAATGATTTCGGTCATCAGGTTGCGTCAGTTTCCACTGATCGTAGGTACGATATAGTTCCGGGATACATTGAAAACCGCCCATATTTTCGTCCGTTTGGTCCACTAGAGCCAGTACGCCCTGTACATTTTGAGGCTTGGTCTCCGGATCATAATCCCAGTGTATAAATCCTTTATATTCATGGCCGGGACGAATCGGGAAGTTGAGGTTGGCACGATCGATAGTCACCCATAATTTTTCAGTCCCCCAGATATCGCAAAAAGCATCATAAATTCTTTTGTTCTGACGGTTCTCCCATAATAATTGGTGGTTATAAACTTCTACCATACCAGTATTACTCAGTTCCTTCATTTTCATTTCTGATAATGGTGCGGTGTACCAGGTTTCGGGGTTGCCGGAGTCTTTACCCTCGAAGTTCCATAAGAAGGTTGCCGTTTTTTTAGCCTGTTCTAATGAGATAGCCTGTTTGATGATTACGTATCCATTCCGGATCCAAAACGTCCAGTCATCTTCAGACAGAACCCGTAATTTCTCGCCACTGCTGCGGTCATTTAACTTTACACTGCTACTTGCCGCAGTAGATGGATTTCCTGGAATATCATGATGTATTAGATTTGATCTGGTTGCTGGAGGTATAGTTTCTTTTTCCATAATTTTATACTTTTAGTTTGCTCCTACAAATTTGTCGTCAAACACGATGTCGAATTTCCTCCGTAATGACACCTTTTTGCTCTATATTGATCATTATATAAATTTGTTTTATGACTTATTGATAATACAACGAAGATGAAAATTCAGAAAGAAGATGTATTGATTGAGCCGGGACATTCCTTTCGCATTTTTTCTCCGAGTTTGAGGAATTATTTTTACTGGCACTATCATCCGGAATTTGAACTGATATTTATTGAGGGCTTAACCGGAATAAGGCATGTTGGACAGCATATATCGAGTTTTATGGAAAGTGATCTCGTACTTATCGGGTCAAATATCCCACACCTTAATTTCGACTATGGACTGATGACCGATTATCAACAGATTGTCGTGCAGCTGAAAGACAGTTTTATAAATGATGTGTTGCCTGGGATCGCTGAATTTGCAAGTATAAAACTACTTTTTAAAAGAGCGGCTTTTGGAATTTCATTTCACGGAGAGACTAAAAAGCAAGCTGTAGAGCTACTAAAAGAGATTCAGCAACTCCAGAGCTTCGGGCGCCTCATTAAGTTACTTCAAATCTTTAATTTGCTGGCAGGGAGCCAAGAATACACCCAACTTAATGAGACAGATACCAGCCTGAAACTGTTCTTAAATGATAAAGTCCGGATGGGTAGTGTTTATGAGTATATCCATCAGCATTACCATGAGCATACAGATGTGAATAAGGTTGCAGAAAAAATAGGCTTAAGCACGGCAGCATTTTGCAGATATTTCAAAAAGCAAACCAATATGACATTTACAGATTTTGTGAATCAGTACCGGATTAATCTTGCAAAAACAATGCTATTGCAAGATATTAATGTATCAGAAGCTTGTTATGGTGTAGGGTTTCAGAGTTTGTCTTATTTCAATAAGCTTTTTAACAAACTGACTGGATTAGGGCCGCTTGAATTTAAAAAGCAATTTAGCAGCGCAAAATAAGTTCATGGCGTCTATTTTTTATATAATGCCGGATAGGGAACAAATTCAGTATCATCGCCGTTGATCTTATCAAAAGCTTGGTCAATCCAACGTTGTTTCGCAGTATTGATTAATTCTTTATCTGAAGCCACAAAATTCCAGTCTATAAATCTTTGTTCTGGAAATGGATCACCTCCGAAAAGGTAAATTGTGCTGTCGGCTTCCATAACAAATTCACATAAAGAACTCTGTTTAGCTACCAGTAATTGTTTCGGACCGTACGTATTGCCGTCGCTTTCGATGCTGCCCTCTAAAATATAAAGTCCGGCTTCTCCATAAAGTTCCTTGCCGATGTTAACGATTTGGCGGCTTGAACTTTTTATTTGCAGCATAAATAATTTACTGTACACAGGGACTGCAGACCGGTGTCCGGATATTTCTCCTGCAATAAGTTTATATTGCAGGTCACCCTCTGTCCAGGACGGTAACTGCCCTGCGTCAATATGAAAAAACTCAGGCTCCATCTCTTCCAGTTTTTTAGGCAGGGCAACCCAAATCTGTAAACCATGAATAACCTTGTCAGAATGCCGCAGATATTCAGGTGTTCGTTCTGAATGGACAATACCTTTTCCAGCAGTCATCCAGTTTACCGCACCAGCTTTGATCTCGACTTCGTTACCAAGTGTGTCGCGATGCATAATGCTTCCTTCGAATAGGAAAGTAAGCGTAGACAGGCCGATATGTGGATGTGGCATAACGTCAAAGTTTTCCCTTTCATTCATTTTTACAGGGCCCATGTGGTCAATAAAAATGAAAGGGCCCACCATTCTTTTTTCCCGGAAGGGCAATAGCCGGCCCACCATAAAATTCCCAATACTTGCCGCTCTTTCTTCTATGATAAGGTTAATATTTGACATGGCGCGTTGTTTAAATGCAGATTAATCACCTATTGTAATTTGCTAAAAAATTACCAATTACAATAGGTGAATTTTCTTCTGATCGGAAATCAAAACAATAGATTACAGATTAGCAGTTAACAATTGTTGTACAATATAACCTTTGTTAGGGTTTTCAGGATCATGTGTAACTAAAGCCCTTACTCTGGCTTTAGCACTATAGTCGGCATTGCTTTGCATTTTTTCCGCCAATGAAAGAATCTGATCCATTTGACTGGCAATCTCCTGATTCAGTGGCTTTAGCTCATAAGCACCGGAGTAGATGAATTTGCCGTCCAGTTTCCTGAAAGCCAGTCCACGGGCAAGTATGCTATGTATCTGCAGCGAAATTTCAAATGGCTCCTTGCCGGTATACTTTTCTTTGCTGAGAACCTGCTCCAGTACGAACCACTTGTCCGGACCATCCTGGGGAGCTACATCCGGCACATATACTTTTGCTTTAACTTTATAAGTGTAACCAATTTCCCTTTCCGAAAACTCTGTTAATGATAATGGAGATGAGCTTTTATCCGACCAAAGGTAGATGTTGCTATTGTCAGTAGAATAGAAGTGGTCGACAAAAAGTTCAGTTGTCTGCCCGTTTTTGGGATCGGTCCGGTCGAATTTTTCTTTTGAACATCCGAAACTGAAAAATACCAGGCATAGGAGAGGTAAGTAGCGCATAATTATTTGGTTTTAGGTTTTTATTATAAACGCAACGATTCTCTAAAACGCAACACAAATAACATCTTTTTTTAAAATTAAAGTGCTGACAATCATCATCGTGCTAATTTATTTTTTTTCATAGTGTAAATCTTGCATATATTTGCGTAACTGATTACGTAATTAACATATTTAAATATACAATGGATTTTTTTAATCAAACAGGGCATATGGCCATTGGCACAAGACTTAGGATGCTCTCCGATAAAGTTTCAGATGATGCTGCACAGGTATATCAATTATTTGACGTAGACCTGCAGCCAAAATGGTTTCCCGTTTTTCATGTGCTTCAGCAGGGGGAGTTTACGATTACCGAAATTGCGCAGCAGATTGGGCATTCTCATCCTTCGGTTAGCAAAATCGTCTCTGAAATGGCAAAAAAGAAAATTGTTACTGAGAATAAAGACAAGAACGACGGAAGAAGAAATGTGATCAGATTATCTGCTAAAGGCCGGGACATGGCAGAGAAATTTGAAAAGCAGGTGGTAGACGTTGGAAGTGCAGTTCAGGAAATTCTGGAAAGCAGCAGAAACAATCTTTGGGAGGCGATAGAGGAATGGGAATATCTTTTAGAACAAAAGTCATTATACAAAAGGATTGTAGAACATAAAAAACTAAGAGAAGCCAAGGATGTCAAAATTGTGCCCTTTGAGGAAAAATACGCTAAAGATTTCAAAGCATTGAATGAAGAATGGATTTCAACCTATTTTAAAATGGAGAGTGCTGATCATCAGTCTTTAGATCATCCAAAAGAATATATTTTGGATCGGGGAGGAGAAATTTTTATTGCATTATATCAGGATGACGTGGTTGGAAGTTGTGCGCTGATTAAAATGAATGACCCGCAATACGATTACGAACTGGCGAAAATGGCGGTGTCTCCAAAAGCTCAGGGAAAAAATATCGGCTGGTTATTGGGGAGTACTATAGTAAACCGGGTAAAAGAATTAGGTGGAAGGAACTTGTATCTGGAAAGTAATACCCTGTTGAAACCGGCAATTAATTTATATCAGAAATTAGGATTTGAAAAAGTAGTGGGGCGTGCTACACCTTATGAGCGCTGTAATATTCAAATGGAATTGAAAATCCATTTATAATTACAGCGCTGGTTGATGCGAAAAGTATAAAGGCCGATTTTTATTTCTGCATTTTCTTTTCGTATCCGCTTTTGTTTAAAACCTCAGCTATAGGTAGTTTGTAGATATCCTTCCAGGATTCCGGACCGTGTAAATCCGTATAAGATTGAATAATTCTGAAGCCCAGCCAGTAGAAAAGAGTTTTAGGTGCGTCGGGAAATAGTTTGAACTGGTCATTTCTCAACAAAGGATTATTACCATCTTTGGAATTAAAATACACCTTAACCTGCCTGAAGATTTCCTTTTCATTTTTGAGATACCAGTTCCACTCTTTTTCTGACATATTTTCTACAGCTTCACGTTCTTTTATGTTCTGGTCAAAAAATATCCAGGTGAAATAGCAGGCAAATCCCTCGTCAATCACTTGTGCCAAAGCAGTTTCATTAAGCGGGTCTTTAAGTCTTCCCGGTTCGTAAGCAAGGTGGTTCAATTCATGAGGAATTCCTTTGTGAATTGTATAGTCCAGATTATTATTTGCGTAATTGAGCTCCAGTGCGAATTGATCTGCATTACACCCACCAAAACCAATTCCTTGTAATGGGGTAAATAAAATGCTGATGACGGCCTGAGGATTAACCTTTACCATTTGATTGAATTTATGCAGGTTAAATTTCAGGATAGAATCAAGATTCATAGAAATCAATTGCCTTGTCTTCAGGTCAAAAGCAGCTTTGTTTTCCGGATACAACGTTTTATTCCAGGCGATCATTCCCGATGGATTGTTAAACCTGGAAGCATTCTCTTCGCCGAAGATCATTCCGTAACAACCATCCCAAAGTTGCTGATGCGGGCGGTATACGTTTTTAACAATCATCAGACTGTCGTATGCCCCGTTCTGATGCGCAAGAATCTGGCTTTTAAATAAATTATGAACGACAATATTATCTACCCTTATACTATCAGAAACCATCATCAAGCTGTCCCGATAGGTTAACTTTCTGCTTTGACCAAGCAGGTTATTATTTAATGAAAAGATCAGAAAAAATAGTATCCCTGTACTCAGTACGAAAAGTGATTTCATTAGCTTTTTTTAATCATGGATAACGTAATACCAAAAAATCTCTTGAATGCAGTATTCAGATGAGCGTGATCATAAAAACCAGTCATAAAAGCAACATGTCGGGGATCCTGGCTTTTCAGGAGCATTGCTTTTGCAATTTTGAGTCTTTTAACCATCATATAAGCCTGAGGAGAAATGCCTCTGGCAGCTTTGAAAACCCTTACAAAATGGAATTTACTCATACAGAACTGTTTTGATAACCAATCCAGGCTAACCGGCTGATAAGGAAAGGTTTCACAGAGTTCGTCCAGCAGTGCAAACCTATTTTCCGTTACCGGTTTTTCGCTTGTAGCGTACTGCGAAAGTCTTTTTAATACGGTTTCAAAGTTGGCCAGAGAACTTTGACCGGTAAATAAATTACTGAGCTCACCGGCAAGGATATTATCATTTATAACGCGCTCTAGTCTTTCCGGTTTTTTCCCGGTTCCGTGATATTTCAGCAGATCAGGATTAACATACAGTGTCTGGTAACTGTATCCCGAACTATCAATCGCCTGGTTCTTATGTACTTCATTAGCCTGGGTTACACTCACAGACCCTGTTAACGCATAAAAACTTTCATCTGGTGTATCCAGCTGCTCCGTTCCACCGGTTATAAGGGAAATACAATAGTAATCATGAAAGTGAACAGGAAAGTAGTCAGTCTCATTTATTGAGGAAAACATTTCAATATTATCTGAATGGTTCCATTTTTTATATTCAAAAGAAGAAGGGCGCATAATTATTATTTCGGCTCGTATTGAAGCAGTACAATTCCCGAACTGAAAGAAAGTGACTGAGTTAGTCGGAGTTGAATATTTTCAGTGGACTTTCTGAAAACAGGCAGACCTCCACCAATTGCTACAGGATTCATGTAAAGGTGGAACTCATCGATTAGACCGCTATCTATTAAATAAGATACAAAACTGCAGCCACCGTAAACCATGATATCTTTTCCTGGCTGAGATTTTAACTGCCTGATAAAAGTTTCCGCATCGCTGCTGATAACCATCGTATTTTTCCAGTCCTGTGCATTTGCAGTCGCAGAGAAAACAATTTTTGGCGTATTGACCATCTTTTCGCTGGATGCATCCGCTGTTTCCGGGTTTTCCTGTAAAGATTGCCAATGTGGGATAAAACCGTCTGCCAGTTTTCTGCCGAGCAGTATACAGTCAACATTTTCTGTTTGTTTACTGACATGTGCTTTCAGGTTATCGTCCCAGTCCCATACCAGCCAGTCCAGTTCTCCTTCAAGACCTGCGGCATAACCATCAGCACTCATCTGCAATTGCAATTTTAGTTTTCTCATGATTTCTATTTGGTTCGTCTAATTTAATATATTTAATAACAACTCCCCAAATCATAAGATTTTAGTTTTTGCCTGTATAATGGGATAACTTTAGCAAGTTTTGGGTTTTCGGGTGTTTCAGCCTGCCTTATCTTTGTATAATATCTGAAGCTTATGAACACACAGGAAGAAACAAATTTCGAACGTATCGAAGCCGCAATTAATTATATCAGCCGGAATTTTAAAACTCAGCCTGACCTTGACGAGATAGCGGAGAGTGTACATCTAAGTCCATTTCATTTTCAACGTTTATTTACAGAATGGGCAGGAGTAAGTCCGAAGAAGTTTTTGCAGTACCTGACAGTAGAACATGCTAAAAGCATTCTCCGGGATAAGCAATCCAGTTTATTTGATACCGCGTATGACAGCGGTTTATCGGGTACAGGAAGATTGCATGATTTATTCGTTCATATAGAAGGAATGACCCCCGGAGAATTCAAAACGGGTGGTAATTTGCTGCTTATTAATTACAGCTTTGCCCAGACCCCATTTGGTCAGGTGCTGGTTGCATCTACTGCCATTGGAATTTGTTATATGGCTTTTGCTGAAGATACGTTAAGTGCTTTTCAGCAGTTGGAGAAGAGATTCCCGAATGCCGTATTCAAACAGCTGACAGACACCATACAACAGAATGCGCTGCATATTTTCGGACAGGACTGGAGCCATCTCAAACAGATAAAATTGCACCTTAAAGGAACTCCCTTTCAGTTAAAAGTATGGGAGACCCTTCTGAAGATTCCTTCTGGACGATTAACCACATATGGACAGATTGCAGCTGGCGTCGGAGCGGCGGGCTCGTCCAGGGCTGTAGGTACTGCGATAGGAATGAACCCTGTAGCATTTCTTATTCCCTGTCACCGGGTAATTCAATCCAGTGGAGCTTTCGGACAATATCATTGGGGGGCAGACAGGAAAAGCGCAATGATTGGATGGGAATCAGCTTTAGCAGAAAATGAGAGGCAGAATATACTACCATATGACGGCGAGGTTTTTTATTACGGATCTCAGTTTAGTATTGCCGATGCGCAGTCTTTTTTTGCAATTCTGCTGGAAGAAATAGAATGGCAGCCCGATGAGGCTGTTATATTTGGTAAACATATCTATACGAAAAGAAAAGCGGCCTGGTATGGAGACAAAGCTTTTCAGTATACTTATTCGAAGACTACAAAAATAGCTAAAGCCTGGACTCCGGCCCTGCTTGTTTTAAAACACCATGTAGAGGCACAGACCGGCCAGAAGTTTAATTCATGCCTGCTCAATCTTTACCATGATGGACAAGAAGGAATGGCCTGGCACAGTGATGACGAGAAGTCTCTCGGTAAAGACACCTGTATTGCTTCCCTGAGCTTTGGAGCGATTCGTAAATTTGCCTTTAAACACAAGACAACCGGCGACTACGTGTATTTGATGCTCGAAAGCGGAAGCTTACTCGTTATGCAGGGAACCACACAGACACATTGGCTGCATAGATTACCGCCGACGGTAAAAGTGAAAACTCCCCGTATCAATCTAACCTTCCGTACTATGCTGGATCAGGGCTGAGCGTTTGCTTTATAAGCTGGGCAAAACTGAACAAAAAACAACAGGCTTTGTTATCTTTACCGGATTATTAAAACCAGGGCTGAATGACAGATGTAACCAGGAAGAGTTTTTTAAGTGCTGCCAAAGGAAAAATCATAGTGGGTTTTTTACTCGCTTTCTGTGCGCTGTTCCTGGCCTGGGGAGTCAGTAAGGTTGCCTTTGACGAGATGCTCGATACCGTTAATTCTATATCGGCGCCGAATGATAAACTCCGTTTGGTTAATATGGTATCCCGTAAAGTTTCCAGTCTTGATCAGCAGCAGAAGAACCTGGCATTTAGTTCCCCTGGTAAATACAATCAGTTTTTTAAAGAGTCCCGGCAGCTCCGTGTATTACTCGACTCCCTTTCAGGTATGTATAAGAATGACTCCGTACAACTGAGTAGGATTAAGTCTATTGAGGGCCTGCTGGTTATTCGTGACAGGCAATTTGTAAATTATCTGAAAGTAAGAGAAGGCCTGGTTAATAACCAATCCTTTCGAAATGAAGTACAGAAGCTTAATCAATTGGTAAATAAGGGCCCGGGCCCGCAGGATAGCACCGTGGTTACTACAGAGAAAAAAACTTCGACAGTAACTATTTTCCCGGTAGATGAGGTCAAGAAGAAAGGACTTTTTAACCGGATTTTTGGAAAGAAAAAAGAGGAAGAGAATACTTCCTATCAGGTGACAAATGAAGAAAAGATCCAGAGAGATACAATTTCACTATCAGCAGATACTGTAATCGCGAGAGGACTCGAAAAATCCCTGAGGACAATCGCAGAAGAACAGAAAATTAAAAGTGCGAGGTTTCTTGACCGGGAGGCTGTACTAGCTGAAGCTAATAATAAGCTCATTAACCAGATGCTGGATATTCTGCGTAAGGTAGAGGGAGAGGTGGTTATTCAGATCGAACAGAATGGAATCCGCGCTAAAGAAGTCGTTAATACCGGAATCAGCAGGATCAGCTTCATTATGATCGGATTTTTCCTCCTTACCGTTATTCTGTTGTACCTGATTCTCACTGATATTACCCGAAGCAACCTTTACCGGAAGGAACTCGAAGAAGCGAGGGATGAAGCCGAATTTCACAGTATGGCGAAACAGCGCTTTCTGTCTAATATGAGTCATGAGATCAGGACGCCCCTTCAATCTATTATTGGTTATGCAGAAATTATCAGGAATCAGCCGAACCCTCAGTTAAGGGATATTAATGCGATTTATAGTTCCTCAGAACACCTGTTGCAAATTGTCAATGAGATTTTAGATTATAACCGGATTATATCAGGCAAGTTTACCTTCAGTTCCAAGACTTTCCGTCTCGCCGATCTGCTTGAGGATGTGATTCTTGTTATGAAACCCCAGGCAGAACAGAAAAAACTGATCATGCGTACTGACGTTGATCTTTCCGGTTCTGGTATTGTGATGGGAGATCCGTTCCGTTTAAAGCAGATTCTGTATAACCTGCTGAGTAATGCCATTAAGTTTACGCCTCATGGTGAGATTTTATTACGGGCAGAAGATAAACGGCAGGGTGGTCAGCTCCACATGATTTTCACTATAACCGATACTGGAATCGGAATGACAGAGGAGCAGAGTAACCGGATATTTATTGAGTTTGAGCAGATTGATTCTCCGGATAAAGAGGTTACTAACAAAGCTGGTGCTGGTCTGGGATTGAATATTGTCCGGTCGCTGGTAGAGAATCAAGGCGGAAGGATTTATGTGAAGAGCAAACCTGGAGAAGGAAGTACTTTTACAGTATATCTGACTATGGAGGTTGGAGAAGAAACGGATCTTCCTAAAAATACGCCTGAACTGCAGGGGCCGGTTGTTCAGGGCCGTGTTTGGGTGGTCGATGACGACAGTCTCATTCTAGACTTGTGCGAGGTGATTTTTAAACGGCGTAATATTGCGTACCGGTGCTTTAACAGTCCTGTTGATATGCTGTCTGCCCCATGGGATAATGAAGTCAGTTATATTTTAATGGATATCCGGATGCCTGGAATTTCGGGAAGAGAATTGTGTCAGCAGATGCGCAGAAAGATTCCTGCAGATGTAAAGATATTTGCGATGACTGCACAAGTCCTGCCGGAAGAACTGGAGTCTGTCCTTGCACAGGGATTTGATGGCTTACTAATGAAACCTTTCCGGGAAACGGATCTTTTAGGTGTATTCCGGGTACCGGGATCCGTAGCAATACCAGTTACGCAGAAAATTATTACACAACCAACTATAACCACCAGCGTGGTAGACTTCGACACAAGCGTTATCGAAAAGATGACCTTTGGAGACAATGACTTGCTTTTAAAAATTTTAAACCGGTTCAGAGATGACTGCGAGCAGGACAGCATGACCTTGCTGGAAGCACTGAAAAAGACAGAGTTCGAAGAAGCCAGACTTATTGTCCACCGTATCGCCGGGAGGACAGCTCAGATGGGGGCCTCAACACTAGCTGCGGAATTTCGTTTAATGGAGATCAGTCTGGACCGGGCAGGTACTATTACAGTAGAAGACGCAAATACGACCAGATTGATGGTTACAGAATTGAATGCCCTTATTGAATTGGTAGACCAGAAGATTGCAAACTTACAGCAGCAGTAAATTATTCTATCTCGTAGCGCTCCATTTTACTGTAAAGCGTTTTTCTATCGATATTTAACAGCTTTGCAGCTTTTGATTTATTGTATTTAACCTTAATCAGCGTCTCTATGATCAGGGTTTTCTCATTACTTTCATTGATTGCTTTTAAATCTGAACCACCGGGTTTAGGACTTTGCTTGATTGCAAGGATCATTTCATCCGGAAGCGATTCCATTTCAGCGGTATCTCCCGGCGTCAGTAATACCATTCTTTTGATTACATTTTTAAGCTCCCTTAAGTTACCCGGCCAGTCATAATTTAATAAAAGTGATTTAACGGCTGGCGCCAGGTGCTTTACATTACGATCAAGTTCCTTATTAGAAAGTTTAATAAAATGTTCAATGAAAAGCTCCAGATCTTTATCCCGCTCTCTTAAGGCAGGTAAAAGGATTTTAAACTCATTTAGACGATGATACAGATCTTCTCTGAATTCTCCCTGCTGGATGCTGTTCAGCAGGTCATCATTGGTCGCTGTGATAATTCTGACATCTACTGGAATCCTTTTATTACTGCCCAGCGGCTGTATAATCCGTTCCTGTAGTGCCCTCAGTAATTTTACCTGTACTTCGTAACTCAGATTTCCGACTTCGTCAAGGAATAACGTTCCGCCATCGGCGGCTTCGAATTGTCCTTTTTTATCACTAACAGCTCCAGTAAAGGCACCTTTAACATGGCCAAATAATTCACTTGCAGCGAGATCTTTAGAAAGGGCACCGCAGTCTATTGCTATAAACGGTTTGCCATTTCTTTTACTCTGTGTGTGTACAGTACGTGCAGCATATTCTTTTCCCGTACCACTTTCACCCTGTATAATTACAGACATGTCAGTGGGAGCAACCAGGTCAATATGTGCATATAATTTATCTGCTGTAGCACTTTTACCTTTAATAAAATCGCTATGTTCAACAGTATCTTTAGTATCTGGAATATCTTTCTTATCTAATGCCGAATTAATAATCATCAGCAGTTCGTCAGGGTTGACAGGCTTGGTGATATAATCCATTGCGCCAAGCTGAATAGATTTAACTGCTGTACGAACATCATTGAAGCTTGTCATGATTACAATCGGACTGTGCAGTCCTTTTTCTCTGACATGCGCTAAAATATCAAAACCGTTTCCGTCAGGTAAACGGTAATCTATAAGCAGTAACTGGAATTCATCCTGGGAAAGTAATTTGAATGCATTTTTGACATCATGGACGATGACCGGTTCATGGCCGTGCTTTTTAAGAAAGCCTTCCAGTAGTTGTGAGAACGTGAGGTCATCTTCTATAATTAGTATTTTCGCCATGATTATCCGCTTTGATATTACGGCAAAAATACAAAAGCCGGAGAACTTCCGGCTTTTATATCATTATATTTTAATAAAATGGATAAGGTTATTGAATAACTGTACCGTCTTGTCCAACTTTAAGGAAAGCAACTTCATTTCCTTTTTTCACATCTACTTGATAATAAGTAGACTTATCAGCATTGGTAATTAAAAATGCGGTAGTAGGCACCCAGTCTTTATAAGCATCAGCTTTCAGGGTAGTTTGTACTGGCTGTGGTAATTCTTCCAGTTTAACCGGTACTTTAGCTGAACTATCTTGCTGTACTGTAATCGCTAACGGCGATTTAATTTCATTTGCATTAACGGTTGAAACTCCTGCGAATACTAAAAGGGCTGCTGATAAAATGAAATTTTTCATAGTGATATGTTTTAAATTTATAAATATGTTATAGTTAATTCTGATAAGACATGTTTCAAAATAATGCCAGCGTGCCATTATTTATTAATTCCGTTGATTATCAGTATTTTGAGTGTTATCTAAAGATCATATAGGTGCCGACTTTCTCCACACTTTGCCCTTTTAACAGGCATTTTATAGCCAATATTGACTATTACGCTGACTATTGCCCTTTCAAATTCTGTTGTCTGTGAAAGAAATAGAAGAATATAATACGGGATATTGTGCGCTGCAGGTAATGAAACTGTTGTATTTCAACAATAACTAAATCTTTTCTTAGCTTTGTATCTATATGTTGTCTAAGAAAACAAAATACGCCATTAAAGCTCTGGTGGCTTTAGGCAAGAATGTCGAAAATCCTCCTATGCAAATTGTCAAACTTGCTGAGCAGGAGATGATTCCAAGGAAATTTCTGGAACAGATTTTATTGGATTTGCGTAATGCAGGCTACTTATACAGTAAAAAAGGAGCCGGCGGCGGGTACAATCTTAATAAGGATGCAGCTGATATTTATCTGGCAGATATTCTGAGAATTACGGACGGGCCTATTGCAATGGTTCCCTGTGCGAGTCTAAAATTCTACAGAAAATGCGATGAATGCCACGATGAAAAAACATGTGGAATACGTAAAACTTTTATTGATGTCCGGGATGCTACCCTTGAAGTTTTGTCTAAAACCTCTGTAGCAGACGTGATTGCGCGTGAATTAAACGGAGAAGAAGGATTTTAAAATTATTTCTGAATAAAAGACCAGTAAATCGATAGACTTTGTTATATTTGTGTTAACGGACATATATAATCACAAAAATCTAGCTACTTATGGTCTTAAATCAAATCAAAAACAATCAACTCGAACCTCGGATTACGCTACTTGGTGCAGGACCTGGTGATCCCGATTTGATCAGTCTTAAAGGTGTTAAAGCATTGCAGAGTGCTGATGTGGTTTTATACGATGCACTTGTGAATGAAGCATTACTCAATCATGCACCAGAAAAAGCAATCAAAATTTTTGTAGGAAACAGAACTGGCGATGAGGCTTTTTCCCAGCAGGCTGTAAACCAGCTTATGGTAGATTACGCACTCAACTACGGTCATGTGGTACGCTTGAAAAGCGGAGATCCTTTTGTATTTGCCAGAGGCTACGAGGAGGTTGATTTCGCGGAATCTTATAGCATTGAAACTTCAATAATTCCTGGTATCTCCAGTGCAACAGGAGTTCCTGGTTTACACAAAATCCCAATGATCTATCGTGAATTGAGCGAAAGTTTCTGGGTTCTGTCCGGGGTAAATACCCGCGGCGAAATTTCAGCTGACTTAACCGGAGCCGCGAAATCTGACGCAACGGTTGTGGTTTTAATGGGAATTGAGAAAATTAGGGAAATTGCTGAGGTATTCAGAAAAGAAGGTAAAGAAAGACTTCCGGTAGCTGTGATTGAAAATGGCTCCACAGTAGATGAGCATATTCTCGTTGGTGTGGTAGACACGATAGCAGAACTGGTAGAGGATCATAAAATATCTTCCCCGGCCTTACTTGTATTTGGCAATGTCGTTTCGCTGCATCCGTCCTTTAACAGAATTCGTGATTTCTATGCGATACTCGCTGACGCTTAATTTGATTTATTGAAGAAATAATCCGTTTACAACTATATAATATTTAAAACCAGGTAGAAATATCTGGTTTTTTTATTTTATAATAAGCTCTATTCTTAACTTTGATTACCGGGCCTGGGAACTATTCTTTAATACAGTTCGCGCCTTGCCGTCAGGCGGGACAATAATTCTCCGGTTTTACGTTTTAAGACTAATTATAACATACTATGAATACAAGACAGAATAAATTGATGATGCGTGCTGCTTTAAGTACTGTATTTGCCTTTGGACTGGGGTTTAGCGCTTTTGCACAGCAGAATAACAACTGGCAGAACCAGGATTTGAAACAAGATACCGTATTTGGAATCAGTACAGAAAAAGCATATAAAGAACTATTGAAAGGAAAGAAAGCCGTTCCTGTGATTGTCGGCGTACTGGACGGTGGTGTGGAGACTACACACGAAGACCTTAAAAGTGTAATCTGGACCAATAAAAAAGAAGTTGCAGGAAATGTAAAGGACGATGATAAAAACGGCTATATAGATGATGTACATGGTTGGAACTTTCTGGGATCGGCGAAAGGCTCTGTGGACCACGAAACGCTTGAATTGACAAGAATATTAAGAAGAGATTCTGCGAAGTTTGATAAGCAGACTGCACAAACCGTAAAAGCAGAAGACCTGCCCGCGTTCGAAGCTTATCAGAAAGCTAAAACAGATTTCGACAAACAGAAAGACGAAGCAGAGAACGCTGTTGCTAATATTTCAGCTTTAAAAGGTGTGTTGGACGAAATGGTGAAAAAGATGGGTAAAGACAACCCGGATCAGGCAGATTTCAAAAATGTTCAGACACAAACAGGTATGGAAGACCGGCTTAAAGGTATTATGGTGAGCCAGTTGGAAAATACGACTTATAAAGATTTTTACGAATCACAGATTAAGAAAGGATTAGATCATTATCAGAAACAATTAGCATACAATCTGAATATGAATTATGATCCGCGTCCGGAGCTTGTCGGCGATAATTATGCAGATAGCAAAGAGCGTTTCTATGGTAATAATGATGTAGCCGGGCCTGATGCCAGTCACGGTACACATGTTTCCGGTATTATTGCGGCAGACCGTACTAACAACCTCGGTATAAAAGGCGTTGCAGACCATGTGCAGATTATGGGTGTGCGTAGTGTTCCGGACGGAGATGAAAGAGATAAAGATGTAGCTAATGCAATCCGCTATGCTGTAGAGAATGGCGCGAAGGTATTAAACATGAGTTTTGGTAAAGCATATTCCTGGGATAAAAAAGCAGTCGATGATGCGGTAAAATATGCAATGTCAAAAGATGTGCTTATCATTCAGGCTGCAGGAAATGATAATAAGAACCTGGATGTAGAGAAAAGCTTTCCGGATCGCAGATATGAAGGTGGTGGAATTGCCGATGCTTATATAGTAGTCGGTGCTTCGGGGCCTAAAGATGACAAGACACTTAAAGCTTCTTTCTCTAACTATGGTAAAACAACAGTTGACGTATTTGCACCAGGTGTGCAGATTTACTCGACTGTTCCGGGCTCTAAATATGAGGCTTATAATGGTACGAGTATGGCTTCTCCGGTAGTTGCAGGTTTAGCATCGCTAATCAGGTCATACTATCCTAAGCTGAAAGCTGCTCAGGTAAAAGAGATCATTATGAAGACCGTAACAAAAGTCAATCATGATGTGGAGATCAGTGGTGAAGAAGGAGAAGAGGCTAAAGTTGTGCCTTTTGCAGAGCTATCTATCAGCGGTGGGATCGTTAATGCTTATGAAGCACTTAAGCTTGCAGCGAGCTATAAATAACCCCCCCTGTTCATTTCATTTAAACAAAAGAACCCTTCCAGACGGAAGGGTTCTTTTGTTTATTTTTTTGTATAATTACAATATGATAACCCTGTATTACCATGACTAATGAACTCCTTTTTCATTCGTCACCACTCCCCATGTGGGTGTATGATCGTATCTCTCTGAAGTTTCTGCTGGTTAATGATGCTGCAGTTAGAGTATATGGGTACAGCTTAGCAGAATTCCTGCAAATGGAGGTTAACGAGCTTTGGTCCGGCAATGACGATAATTTGTCGGCTATTCAGTTTGGCGAGCGTAAACAGCAGCAGATTCATACCACTAAAGGCGGTGAAAATCTTGTTGTATTACTGCATCTGAGCGACATCGATGCACCAATTAAAAATGCTGTTTTAGTTACGATCTCAAGCATCCGGCCATTACCATTAAAGCAAATTGAACTAGGGCAGCAGGAGCGTAAGTTCATGGAAATGGTACAAGACGGGGGCGATATGATCGCTGTTGTCGGCGTAGATCTCAGGTACATTTATCTCAATCCGACCTTATTGAAATTTCTCGGTAAAGATGCCATGGCAGAACAATTTATCGGGCACTCCTCATTACAATATGTCGATAAGCGGGACCATGAAAAACTACTTAAATATTTTGAAAATATCTATTCTTTTGACAGGATCAGGCTTGAACCTCTAAGATGTAAAAATCTTGCAGGCGATACATTCTGGGTAGAAACGTTGTTGGTTAATTTAACTGAAGATCCTGCAATTGGCGGATATCTATGCAGTTTCAGGGACGTCACTGCACGCGTTAAAAATGAAGCAGCGCTTCGGGAAAGTGCAGAACGATACGAGATTGTTTCTAAGGCGACCAGTGATACAATCTGGGACTGGAATCTATTGACAGGGAAAATACACTGGAATAAAGGGATTAAGGGAATCTTTGGTTATAAAGACCTTATTGAAAATACCACCAGCAGTGAATGGTGGGCAAATCAGATTCATCCTGAAGACCGGGAGCGTGTTACACATAACATGAAACAGCATATTATAAACCGGATTGCGAGGTGGAAGGAAGAATATAGATTTTGCTGTTCGGACGGGTCATATAAATTTGTGCTTGACCGTGGTTTTATGGTCTTTGACGGCCAGGGTGCATCTGTCCGGATGATTTGTAGTATGCAAGACATCTCCCAGCGTAAACAGGAAGAAGAGTGGTCAAGGTTGCTTGAATCAGTTGTAATTAATGCTACAGATGCCGTTTTAATCTGTACCGGCAATGTAGAGGGCAGTGGTCAGGCAATTATTTATGTCAACGAAGCATTTACCCGTATGTCTGGGTATCATAAAAATGAACTGTTAGGTGCCTCTCCAAGAATATCACAAGGGCCGGAAACAGACAGGGATGAAATTAGAAAACTCAGTGCGGCGATAGCGAATAAGGTACCCTGTGAGATCGAGGTAATCAACTATACCAAGCAGGGGAAGGAATATTGGGTTAGCCAGAGTAATGCACCCATCGCCGACGAAAGCGGCAAGGTGACACACTGGATATCTATACAACGGGATATCACCCAGAATAAAATGCACCTGAGAGAAATCGAGGAGCAGAATAAGAAATTTAAGGAAATTGCCTGGATACAATCTCATCTGGTGCGGGCGCCACTTGCCAGGGTCATGGGACTAGTCGATTTGCTTAAGAATTTCGAACCCGGCGATGATAAAGAAGAATTGTTGTTGCATCTGGAAAACTCAGCGAAAGAACTGGATGCTATTATTATAAATATAGCCGATAAGACCCCATCGCACGACAGCTGAATTAACCAATTAGTTAAAAGTTAGCGAAAACTTTTTGGTCAATCTGGCATTTATTAATTAACTCCATCTTTTCCAGTGTGTATTCCTGCGCCTTTCCATAATTTTTTAAATCCGAATAAACTTTGATCAGGAGGTTATAAATCATAATAGGGTTTAAAGCAATGTCATTACGTCTAAACATAGCAAGTCCATCTGCAGAATAGCTTAACACACGCACGTAATCTTTTTTAGAGTATGCCTGCTGTGCCTTCAACATTGATATAATAGCTTCCTGATATCTGCTTAAACGCATGTCTTTTTTCTGCAGATACTCCTCAATAAGAGTTTCACCCTGTTTGATATATTTAACAGACTTTGACTGTGCAAGAAACAACCCGTAAAGGAATATCAAATAGTTGCTGAAAACAGTTTTACCTCTGTTGTCATCAGCGTGTACCTTTAATATTTCCTGTAACATATCTGCACCGGATTCAGGATCACCTGTAAGCAGGTTGATAAATAGCAGATAGACATAACCGATACACACCTTTGTATTCATTATCTGGCCTTTTTCGATATTGAACGGGTTTTTTCCGTTTTTCAGATCTGTTATTTGTTGCAGCAGAGTCGGATCTTTAACAGGTGTACCATTCAGAATAGCAAGAATAACCTGTAATGAGCGTGCACGATGAAACATCCAAGTTGAATCCTCATAATTACTTAATATTTCGATATTGTTCTTGATGGAGACTTTATCAAGACGGCAAAAATCGATAATCCCCAAAATAGCGTAATACGTAATCAGGTGGTCCTGGTTTTTAGTAATGCTAATGAACGCAAGAATAGACTCTCTATAGCAGGAGTCAATGAAGTCAAAATTATTGAGCTTGGAGATCACATAATCATGGAATTTCTGCTTTTCCAGTGTTTCCAGCAAAGCAGAATCAGATTTTGACCTGTATTTAATTTCTTCAGCTACAAAAAGTAGCAGATAATTCAATTCAAAACTCACCAAGTTTATTTCAAGCAATTGACGCAACCCGTTGAAATTGTTGGTGATAATCAGAAATCTGGCAGTCCATTGCAAAAGCTGGAACCTGACGTTGCTTCCTTCGTACTCCTTATTGATGAAATTGAAAAACCCGCTGTTGGTTTGAAGATTGAATTTTTCCAGAATCTCAACAAATAAAAAATATTCAAATGTATGTGGGTGAAGAAAGCGCACATACTCCTTAGGGTGGGATTCATCTGCACTTTTCTCCTCCATTAAAATACCATCTGCAATGAGTTCCATATAAGCGTTACGGAACGACGATAATTCACTGAATAACTTATCTTTCTCAACGGATTTAGCGTTCTTTCCGTAATTGGTTAGTTTAATGATTTTTTTCAGGAAGAGAATCTTCTCTGTATAATAGTTTGAATGATAAATTTTTTCTTTAATAAAGCGCGATACAAGTTCGAAAAATGTGATGTTTGAGTAATAGCTGAAATCAGGATTTTCCTCTTTCAGCTGATAATACAATTGAATCTGGAAGGGATATTTAAGTTGGGCTTTCAGTGCGGGGCTAATTAAAACTGTTTGTTGCTCGTTCAGTTTAGAAACAATTGCGTCAACTTCTTTTTCTGAGAATGCAGGTACATTATTCATCTCATTCGCGTTGTAATGTTGCCCGGGAAACCAATGGTCCATTAGAAAGGAAGAATGCCGGATCCTGTCGTAAAAGCGAGTCCAGGTAGTGGACCGCATGCTTAATATCAGCTTGATATTCTTATAATCTTCGAGGGCGCAAATCAGGTTGATCAGGTTATCAAATATGCCGAACAGATCTTCCTTGAGCACGGGCATATCCGAAAAACCATCAATAATGAGAACAAATTTGCTGTTATTAATCTCGTGGGTTTTATTTATATAGTCGAGTATATTTTGTTTGTCGTTCAGCTGTAAATGAACTTGCAGCAGTTCATCTATATGAAGTCTTGCCAGCTCTTTACTGAAGAAATTATAGGCCTTTAAAAATAAAACTGTCGATTCTTTATAAGGAGCTTTTTCTGCATAAAACATCTCTTCAGCCAGGTGACTTAATGAGATTGTTTTGCCATATCCAGGCTGTGAAACCAGGCTGGTGAAAATAGTTTCGTTCTGATAGAATCTTTCAAAATCTTTTACAGCGTAGTCTCTGCTGATTGTGTATTGATATGGAATTCCTGACCTGTTTTTTATGGTCTTTAATGTAAACTGAGTTATTTTACTTGCTTTCTCTCTCAAACTTTTAAATTCTATAGCACATTTTTCAGCTTCCGGAATAATGAATTCGGTTACCTTAGCCATATCTACAAAATCCGCGAGGGTGGTGAGGGTGAAATTTGAGAATTTATGTTTGACGACTGCAAATCCGAATAGTCTTTTAATAGTAGTCTCACTCACATTTTTGTTGAGCTCTCTACTAATTTCTATTGAGATCCTTTTACAATCCGCGGGCGTGACATACCGTATTCCGCATTTGGAGAGAATTAAGCCTTTTAGCTCATTGAGTTGTTGACCGTATTCCATACAAGAGTGATAATTTTTGATATTTATTCTTTAGCCATTAGATAATAAATGGCGTATTATGGAAACCAATATACACATATGTGTTTAAAATGAACAAGAGGTATTTAATATTTATCCGTCATTCTATAAAAACATCTACTAATTTATACTTAATAGGTTAATTATTTAACTATGAGCGCTATATTATATGTTTCCGAATGAATAATGAATGAAATGAACAAATTTAACTCTTAGTTTCCTTATGTTTAATGAACAAAAGGAACATGAAGAATACAGTTCCTTAACCTTTAGAATATATTAAGGATGGGAACGTGATTTATCTTTTTTTTTACTGCTGAAGCAAAAGCAATTTTCTCCTATACGTTTAAAGAAAATGAAAAAGCTAATTTTGCCTGATAAATTAAAATTATGAAGCATACTGCCGACCAGATCGAATCAATAGCCCTCACACTGTTACCCGGATTTATACCAAAAGATCAGAAAGAAACTACGTTGTCCTTTCATTTCACCCTGCCTCCAAATTCCAGTTTTAAAGTTTTTTTTGAGCGCGATGTTAAGCTTAACTGGCAATTTATCCGCTACCAGGAAGTATCCGATAAGATGTAAAGCAAAAATTGCCCATAATGTGGAAAATGATGCATATCGTCTATGAACCAAATAATGGCTATAATGTTTTGAAAATAGCCTATCGAAAATATTACAGTTCTTAGACGATAATAGACGGTGTTATGTAATATTTTTAAGACAATGTTTTTATTAGGGTATAATAATTGCACAAGTATTGAAATTTACTATGAATTACACCATAAACTCTAATCTTTCTGCAGGTTATGCCGGGGGGTATCGGATTCAATCGAATCTGAACAATAAATTTTTTGAGAATTTAGCTGAGCGCGCTGCAGTTAAATTTGGAATGACTGCAGCGATCATTAATTTTGTTAATTCCGGAATAGAAAGAGGCCCCCAGGACCAAAAAGCATCTAATTCGTTTGTTATAGCACTCAGAGAAGATGCCTTTACATTAATGTCTGATGATGTACAAGCAGTTATCCGGCTAACCAACCCATTACTTGCTGCGGAGAGGGGAATCCGGTTTTACGCGACATCACCTGTTTATTCAGAAGAACGCCTGATCATAGGCATGCTGTGCCTGATCGATTATCAGACAAAGGATTTTACCAGTAAAGAACAATTCGAACTTGATGAAATTGCAGATGCTGTCGGTATAGAAATAAATGCTCTGAGAAGAAATAACTCTCCGGGCACTGCCATCGGCCAGCAGTAGGTATTACTAAGCGGGCAAACCTTCTCTTTTCAAGATGTACTGGAAAATCCCTTCAATTGGTTTTTGCAGGATATGCCCGATATGAAGATTATTTTTTGCTCCTATTTGACGCAGTATGTCCTGATAATACCAGGATATCGAGCCCACGAAATGGCAGGTTAATCTTTCATAGTCCTTGAAATCTTTGATATTCACGTCTATAAACTCCTGAAATCCATTTTCCAGTATAGTATGAATAAATGGATGATTTTGGTTGTCTGCCATAAACCTGCTGAAAGTAGCCAGGTAAGTGTTGGGAAACGGACGCTGGTAGACAGCGGTAATGACTTCCTCTTTTTCAATAGGGTACATCTCTTTGAAGCGCAGACTAAGCTCCTTTGGCATCTGGCCATATAAATAGCTGGATAGCATTTTTCTACCGAAATAAGTTCCGGAACCTTCATCTCCCAAAAGGTAGCCTAATCCATGATTGCCGTCCCGGGTGGCTGCGCCGTCATAGTAAGAAACATTAGATCCTGTTCCAAGGATACAGACCAGACCTTCCTCGTCTCCACATGTTGCATAAGCTGAACCAATCAGATCGTTCTCCACGCAAATGAAAGCGCTGGTAAAGAACGATGATAGTCCATTCGATACGACCTCATGCTTGTCAGGAGAAGAGCACCCAGAGCCATAAAAATAAATTTCTCTGACCCGGTCTCTCAGATTTTCCAATTCTTTCACCTCTGACAGAATTTTGAAAATATCCTGTGCATTTAAAAAATACGGATTGATACCCTTGGTCTCAAAACTGATAATATTCCCCTGGTGATAACCTCTCCAGTCAGTTTTAGACGATCCGCTGTCAGCAACTAAAATCATGTCCTAAATTAAACATATTATTGAACATTTAAAGTTCCGCTGATTTCTTTCAGGCTGATTTCTGTAAGCTTGGCCTGGTATCTTGCGTCCAGATACCTGGTAATCGCATTGATTGAATTACGCTGAGCTTCACGGAGCTCAAGCGGCGTGATACTGCCGAGCCTGTATTTTTCGAATGTAATATCCAGATTTTGTCTGGCTAGTTCTGTGTTGCCGGTTTCCACTTTGAGCAGGTCCAGGTTAGTTCTGTAGTTCTCAAAGCTGGACAGTAACATTGAATTTACCGTCTGGCGGGTCTGTGCGAGTGTAAGAGCTGCTGTTTGAATCTCTACTTTCGCATTACGCTCGTTTTGCCGCTGCAGGAAGCCGTTAAAGATGTTCAGGTTAGCTGTAACACCATATGTCATTCCATTAGCTCTGAACTTCTGATTAAAGCCCGTAGGACTAGTGCTGTTGGAAAATTCGTATCCGCCGTTCAAAGCAACTACCGGGTAGCGCTGGCCTTTAACAACTTTTAGATTTAGTGCAGCGATTTTATTGCTGACCATTGCGCTCTGGAGATTAGGATTGAGTTCCTGGGTCATCCTGTCCAGCTCTGCATATTTGAGTCCTTCATCTATATCGAGATTATTTCCAACTACAAAAGGGGTTTTCAGGTCCCTGGCCATAATCTCATTCAAAGTTATTTTAGACGTTCTCAGGATATTGATCTGCTGCAGATAGGTTGTTGTGTCTGTATTGTAATCTACCTGTGCAGTTAATACATCCAGTTTTGAACCACGTCCGATTTTTAGTTTGTTGCTCGCAATCGTAACTCTCAGCCTGGAGATATCCAGCGCAGTGTCTGTAGCGACAACAAGTTTTTGCTGCCTCACAATAGCATAGTAGGCAGACACGACGTCTGATATCGTACTTAAGATAGTCGCCTTTGCATTAATCTCTCCCTGTTGCTGCAGTGCTTTCAGCCGGTCATGATTGGCAAACATTTGTAAACCATCGAAAATTGTCCATCCCAGACCCACACCATAGTTCATATTAGTACTTCTGGCACCATCAACTTTTCTTTCTGGTCCGGTGGCGGGTGTTTGCACAGAATTCTGCCTGCCACCTCCTTTACTGAAGTTTCCGGTTAGATTGGGTAACATTCCGGCATTACCTACATTATTATTGTTTTTGGCGATCTCCACCTGATTTTGTACCAGACGGATATCATAGTTGTTTTGCAGTGCGATCGTAATCGCGTCCCGCAGACTCAGGGTATCCTGGGCATAAGATTGCTGAAAGCCGAAAACAGCCATAACCAGCAGAATCTGAAATATTTTTTTGCTCATCTTGCTCATATTAAACTGAAGATTTTTCATCCTCTTCCAGGGCTGCCTTTAAAGAGCGCTCCAGCTCTGTGTTCTGTTTGTGTTCTTTAGACCAGTAAGAATAGATCGAAGGAATTACAAATAAGGTAAGTACCAGGGAGAAAGTAGTTCCACCGACAATTACAATACCCATACCCATTCTGCTTTTCGCAGCTGCACCAAGGGCGAGGGCAATTGGTAAGGCACCGATTGCAATAGCAAGACTGGTCATTAGAATAGGCCTTAACCTGGAAACTGAAGCTTCTCTGATTGCTTCCTGCACATTTTTTCCTTCTTCTTTAAGCTGATTGGCAAATTCCACGATCAGAATACCATTTTTGGTAACCAGACCAATCAGCATGATTGTTCCGATCTGACTGAAGATGTTCCAGCTCTGGCCAAATAACCATAGCGACAGAAATGCACCAGCGACAGCCATAGGAACGGTAAGAATAATAATAATTGGATCTTTAAAGCTCTCAAATTGAGCAGATAAAATCAAATAAACCAATAATAAAGCTAATCCGAAAGCGAACATCGTATTCGAAGAACTTTCCTTGAAATCCCTTGATTCACCACCTAAATCGGTCGAGAATGTTTCATCCAGAACTTTGTCACGGATTCTGTCCATGGCTTCAATACCATCTCCTATACTTTTACCGGGTGCAAGACCTGCCGATACCGTAGCTGCTATGAAACGGTTATTTCGGTAGAGCTGTGGTGGGCTGCTCTCTTCATTAGAAGAGACAAGGTTGTCAATCTGAATGAGCTCGCCTTTATCACTTCTCACGTAGACAGAGCTTAGGTCAAGCGGGTCTTTACGGTTTCCGCGGTCAAACTGTCCGATTACCTGATACTGTTTGCCGTTCATAAAGAAATAAGAGAAACGCTGCCCGCTTAGTCCGAGTTGTAAAGTTTGTGCGATATCTGTTACCGAAACGCCGAGGTTCCTTGCTTTATCACGATCAATAGTCAGGTTGATTTCAGGTTTATTGAATTTTAGATTCACATCGGATACTGTAAAAGTAGGATCCTTGCTTACTTCCTCCATAAACTGAGGTACTTTATCTCGCAGTTTGTCAAAATTTTGTGCCTGAATTATGTAATTGATCGGCAGACCGCCACGACGCCCAACAGAAATCGTTGGCTGCTGCGTAACCAGTACTTTACCTTCTGTATATTTTTTGGTGATACGGGTAAGCTGTGCAGCAATTTCTTCCTGAGAACGGTCCCTGTCCCCCGGATCTGTCAGACCCATTCTCACAAACCCACTGTTGGTCGCACCCGATCCGCCGAAACCAGGAGAAGTAATGGTAATTAATACTTTTTTCTCCGGAACAGAATCCTCTACCATTTTAGCGATCTTCATGATAAATTCATCTGTATAATCGTAAGATGAACCTTCAGGAGTCGTAATATTCATATTGATAGCACTTCGGTCATCATAAGGAGCCGTTTCTTTAGGCAGCACTTTCCAGAACAATACAATCAGTCCGACACAGGCAACCAGAATAGGAATGGCAAGCCACTTCTTACGCAGGAACTTCTCCAGGTTTAATGCATAGTTATCATTCAATGCAACAAAATAAGGCTCAGTCCAGTTATAAAAACGTGATTTTACGTGGCCCGTACTTTTCATCAGGTAAGCATTCAGCATCGGTGTAAGCGTGAGCGAAACGAATGCTGAAATCAGTACTGCGGCCCCGATGACTATTCCGAATTCCCGAAAAAGCCGCCCGACAAATCCCTGCAGGAAAATAACCGGAAGAAATACAGCGGCAAGGGTTACTGAAATAGAAATAACGGCAAAAAAGATTTCGTTTGCACCCTTAATTGCTGCCTCGAAAGGTGAATAGCCCTCTTCGACCTTTTTAAAGATATTTTCCGTAACCACAATCCCGTCATCCACCACCAGGCCTGTTGCCAGTACAATCGCCAGTAAACTCAATACGTTGATCGAGAAACCGAAAATATACATGATAAAAAAGGTGAATACCAGAGAGACCGGTATATCGATCAAAGGCCGGAATGCAATTGCCCAGTCCCTGAAGAAAAGGTAAATAATTAAGATTACCAGTACCAGGGAAAGTAAGATTGTTTCGGCAACTTCTGTTACCGAACTTTTAATAAACCGGGTATTGTCCAGTGAGATATTCAATGTGATATCTTTTGGACTTTCTTCCTTTAACTGTTCGTAACGTTTTTCGAACTCTTTGGAGATATCCAGATAGTTAGCTCCCGGCTGTGGAATCAGGGCTACAGCAACCATGGGTTTTCCAGATTCTCTCAGGATGGTTTCCTCATTTTCCGGGCCTAATTCTGCGTATCCTACGTCTTTTAATTTAATAACGTTATTCAGGTCATTTTTAAGGATAAGATTGTTGAACTCACTTTCGTTAGTCAGTTTTCCTAAAGTTTTAACCGTTAGCTCCGTATTGGCACCCGTAATTTTTCCTGATGGAAGCTCCACGTTTTCTTTATCAAGTGCAGCAACAATATCCTGGGAAGTTAAACCGTAGGCCGACAGTTTACCCGGATCGATCCGGATACGCATAGCATATTTCTTTTGTCCCTGGATCTGTACTCCGCTGACTCCGGGAATTGTCTGAATTCTTTCGGCGATAACGTTTTCGGCATAATCACTTAATTCAAGTTGATTACGCTGATCACTCTGGATGGTCATGGTAATAATCGCATCGGAGTTCGCATCTGCCTTGCTTACTACAGGATTACCGTCAATATCTTTTGGAAGTGAGCGGCTCGCCTGGGATACCTTATCCCTAACGTCATTAGCTGCCTCTTCTATGTTTTTATCAAGATTGAATTCGACTGTAATGTTACTTGTTCCCTGGTTACTGGACGAAGAAATATTCCGGATCCCATCGATACCGTTGATCGCCTTTTCCAGGGGTTCGGTGATCTGCGATTCAATAATATCTGAATTTGCTCCCGGATAAGAAGTTCTTACCGATACAACCGTTGGGTCGATATTGGGGTACTCCCTTACGCCAAGGAAATTGTAACCGATAACCCCGAAAAGCAGGATCATCAGGTTCATTACAATGGCCAGAACCGGCCGTTTTATACTTGTGGTTGAAATACTCATTTGTCAGGTGCTATTTTTGTTTAACCAGTGTAACATGAACAGCTGCATCATCTTTCAAGGATAATGCTCCGGAGGTTAGCACGGTATCACCTACGCTTAAGCCTGAAGTTATCAGGATATTCTGGTCCGTCCGTGTTCCGGAATGTACCTCTACCTGTTTTGCTTTACCATTTTTAGTTATAAAAACTGTTTTACCTTTCAGTACCGGGATAATAGCCTGGTTAGGTATCATAATCGCGTCTTCAATCTTATCCAGTGTAAGTGATATTTTCGCAAATGACCCCGGACGTAATTCCTGATGTGCATTCTGGGCTAAAGCCTTGATCTGAAGAGTTCTCGTTTGTGAGTTGATGCCCGGTTCAATGGCAAATACTTTTCCAGTATACATATGGTTTGAACCATCGGTACGGAAAGTAACAGTTGCGCCGTTTTTAATTTGCGCCATATATTTTTCAGGAACCGAAAAGTTGATTTTAACAGGGTTGGTATTCAGTAAATTTGCGATGATGGTGGTCGGAGTAATATATTCCCCCTGTGAGATTGATCTTAAGCCTATTTTTCCGCTGAAAGGTGCAAGGATACTGGTTTTTGCCAGCTGCGCACGAATCAGTTGTGCTTGTGCCTGCAGAGATTTCAGATCTGCGAGAGCGGTATCATATTCCTCCTGGCTAATTGCCCCTTTATCCAGCAATTGTCTGGCGCGACCTTCATTAGTTGCAGACAGGTTTTGTTTAGTTAGTGATTCCTGCAACTGGGCCTGTATATCTCTGTCATTAATTTTAACGAGTAAAGAACCCTTCGTAACCTGGCCACCTTCAGTAAAATAAATTCCGGTTACCAGACCGGAAACTTCTGACTGCAATGCGACCGCTTCGTTCGCTTCTATTGTTCCTGTCACCTCCAGATTATCGGCAAAAGGAGCAGGCTGAACAACGACACCCGTTACATTCAGGGCAGGGGCTTTACCACCGGATGCACCACCTCCATTAGAAGACGCACCTATTTTTTGATTAGCGGAAATCCGGTAATAGATGAGATAAGCGACACCAGCAACAAGCAGCGTATAAATAAGATATTTAAGTTTCATAATTGATTTTACGGAAGTATGAGAAAACAAAAATATTCAAATAAGTTCTCCTCCGGAGCTTGTATTAAGTATGTTACAGCTTATTATTTATTTTAAATGGCCGGCATTAGCATATGTTTTAAATTTGCCGCAAAAGAATCAAATATGTTGTTGAGAAAATTGACTTTGGGAATGATGATGATCCTTTCCCCTTTTTTTGCTGCAAAAGCGCAGTTAAAAATTAATTACGAACTGAGCTTTAAGGAGCCGCAAGCACATTATGCGGAAGTACAAATGGAACTTTCGGGTTTGAGTAAAGAGTTTGTAGATGTGAAGATGCCAGCATGGGCGCCGGGTTCTTATCTGATCCGTGAGTTTGCGAAAAATGTAGAAGGTTTTAAGGCTAATGCTGCAGGCAAGGCACTTAAAGCAGAAAAAATTAATAAGAATACCTGGAGGGTATATACCTCGGGAGCGAAGAACCTTAAAGTTAATTACAGTGTTTATGCTTTTGAAGTTTCTGTAAGAACCTCATTTGTAGATGATTCTCATGCATTCATTTCTCCAACCGGGATCTTTATGTATCCGGATGGAAGCCTGGCATCGTCGAGCACTGTGCAGGTTGTGCCTTTTCATACCTGGTCTAAAGTGTCTACAGGCCTGGAGCCGGTAGCAGGAAAGAAATTTACTTATACTGCCTCAGATTATGACGTACTGTTCGACAGCCCGATTGAAATTGGTAATCAGGATATTTTTGAATTTACGGCTGCCGGTGTAAAACATGAAGTTGCAATGTATGGCGGCGGAAATTATGATGCAGAGAAATTGAAGGTTGATATGGCTAAAATTGTGGAACAGGGCACAGCTATCTATGGTGAAAATCCAAATAAGCATTATACTTTCATCGTACATAACTTCCAGCGTGGCGGTGGCGGACTGGAGCACCTGAACTCGACGGTTCTGGGTGCAAGCAGAGATGCCTATACTACAGAAGCAGGTTATAAAGGCTTCTTAAACCTGGTTGCGCATGAATATTATCATTTATGGAATGTGAAACGTCTGCGTCCGGTAGCATTAGGTCCGTTTGATTACGAAAGCGAAAATTACACAACTAACCTCTGGATTTCAGAGGGATTTACAGCTTACTATGAGAATAAGCTGATGCTCCGTTCTGGTTTGTGGACGAACCAGGAGTTTGTCTCTACACTGGCAGATGCAATCACTGCAGTTGTGAACACACCCGGTGCAAAAATTCAAAGTGCTTCAGAAGCCAGTTTCGATTCCTGGATCAAATTCTACAGACCGAATGAAAACTCCGCTAACACAACCGTTTCCTATTACAGCAAAGGGGAGTTAATCGGCTTACTAATGGACATTGAGATTGCTCAGGCCACCAAAGGGGCGAAAAGCCTTGACGACGTAATGAAGGCTATGTACGAGAAAGTTAAAGCTGAAGGTAAAGGATACACTGACGCTGAATTTAAGGCTATGGCTGAAAAGATCAGCGGCATTAGCCTGACAGATTTCTACAGCAAATATATTTACGGTACGGCACCAATCGAATATCAGAAGTACCTGGCTTATGCAGGCATCACAATTAAAGATGAAAATGCAGGAAAACAAATTCCATACCTTGGCATCTCCAACAGAATCATAGAAGGCAGGAACTTTATTAGCTCAGTATCCAGAAACTCTGCTGCCTGGACCGATGGTCTGAATGTCAATGATGAAGTCATCAGCATTGATGGCTTGCCCGCAGAAAGAAATATTAATCAGATGATTGTCCAGAACAAAAAAGTTGGAGACATCATCCAAATTAAAGTACTTCGTGACGGTCTGGAAAAAGACTTTAGCATTAAACTGAAATCCAGCCCTAACGTTAAATTGAGTGCAGAACTCAATCCAAAAGCTACAGCAGCCCAAAAAGCTGTCTGGAAACGTTGGACAGGTGTATAAAACCCTGACCCAGAAAAATACAACCAAAAATCAGTTCAAAAACGCCGGTCCTCAAAAAGGAGACCGGCGTTTTACTTGAATAGAATTTAGTTTATAACTACACTCCTGCGGGTTTCATAGCACCAACACTAAGACCATATTCTAGCATGCTACGAATAAAGACAGGTCAAATTATTTCTTTTGTCTTATCCTGAAATGGCTATACAGTTTACTGAATTAATTTTAGATAGACTATACACGCAAATTTGTTATTCCTGTATCAATTATACAAGTTGCTTTTCATTTGGTTTGCACCATTTAGGTTTCCATCTTTTTTTCAATGGCCCGTGTTTCAGGTGTGCCTGCTCTGGAGTTAGATAATCACAACTAGCATGGGGCCTTAATTGATTATAGGTTTGGATATTTTCTCTTATCTTTTGGGTAGTTTCCCTAAAACCAACTTTTGAGCTATGCAAATCAAATTCTGATTTTAGTATCCCGTTTACCCTTTCTGCAATGGCATTTTCATAAGGACT
>NZ_FNGZ01000008.1:0-146116 GCF_900103515.1 Pedobacter antarcticus | reverse complement strand
ATCCCCCTGATTAAGGTAGGTTGCATACGCGTTACGCACCCGTGCGCCACTTTCTTATCCAGCAAGCTGGATAATATCGTTCGACTTGCATGTATTAGGCCTGCCGCTAGCGTTCATCCTGAGCCAGGATCAAACTCTCCATTGTAAAATGTTGGTTTGAAACTGACCATTCTTAACTTGTATTAATAATAGTCTGTATTCTTATTTGTCTGTCAGACTTGACTCGAAATCCAGGTAAGTATTTCATGTACTTTGAAGCTGTACCTGTTTACCCTGTTTCTTTATAAATGACATCTCTTTAATGAACTTCTCGGCATCACCTCACGGCTGCCTATATCTGTTGCGATTCTTTTCTTCTCTGTTTTGCCGGTCTTAATGTTCCGACGCTGTTTTGAAGTTTTTCCTCGTTTCAATCTTGTTAATCAATGTGGCGACATCCGTCGTACATTTTCCCGTTTTTGTTGGGACTGCAAAGGTAGAAATCTTTTTTAATTTAGCAAGCTTTTTATTTTTTATTTTCTCTGAAGTTTCCTCCCTTTAAATAGCAAACAGGCGATCTTTCGATCTCCCTAAGCCGGCCTTCTAAAACCTTCCTTTACATCCTTTCAATTCCTTCTCTTTTTCTCTTACCTTCTCACATTTCCCTTCCTCCGAAGCGGGTTGCAAAAGTAGGAAAATTATTACTACCGCCAAACAATATCACTGACTTATTTGTATAATCCCGCTAAAACACTGTTGTTCAGCTATAAAATTATCGTGTATAATTTACAACATGTGGCCACCCCAAAAAAACGGCTGAAATCTGCCCGATTTAAGCTTAAGACGTATTTATAATTGCGGTATCGGAAACAGAGCCGGAAACCCATCATCAACCAAGAATTTAAAATTCGAAGCTGCGACTATACTATATATATAGGTAGGAAGATTGTGCAAGCAGTTTAAGTTTAATCTTCTTTAACAGCCAAAAGCTCCAAATAATGTTTTCCCGAATAAAGATAACCTCACTCGGGTCAACCATGGGTCAAACATGGGGTTTAATTGGGCCAAGCCATGGTTTAGTCGAACAACACTAACAGAAGTATCAACCATGACAAGAACAAAACATGAATAACCCAGGATTGCAAGACCCAAAAACAACTTCAGATGGCAATTCCGGGTTATTTTAACACAACCTGGTCTTAAACAAAAAGCCAGCCCGATAAATGGGGCTGGCTTTGAAAAGATGATACTGATCCTGTGATCAATGTGATCTGCATCATTTCAGGATTTTTCATTACCCCCGAATTTGCGGCAAATTAATTACATGATTATTTATAAACTGTTTCGCTTCGATTCTGCTCATTACCTGCCCAATGTTCCTGCGGGACATCCATGCGGAGGGATGCATGGACAAACCGGAACCCATACCGGCTGGGTTATAGATTACACTGCAATTAAAGAGCTTGTCGGCCCCTGGGTTAAAAAACTAGATCATCAGGTCATCAATCAATTGGACGGGCTGGAGAATCCCACCGCAGAAAACATTTGTTTATGGTTCTGGAGAAACCTGCAACCAGAACTTCCGGGATTATTCCGCCTGGAATTAAATGAAACACCAGATTCAGGGGTCATTTATGAAGGATAAAGTCGACCGCAGGTTAGCTATATGGCTTTATTGCGGAGCAGCGGGGATACTGATCCAAATTTTATTGGGTGGTATTACCAGACTAACGGGATCAGGCCTTTCTATTACTGAATGGAAACCTCTTCTGGGAGCGATTCCGCCACTGAATGCAGCAGAATGGGAACATAGTTTTCATCAGTACAAGCAAATCGCACAGTATAAAATCGTGAACACACATTTTAATCTGGAAGATTATAAAGCAATTTACTTCTGGGAATGGTTGCACAGGAACTGGGCAAGAATGCTTGGACTGCTTTTCATTATTCCATATCTTTTGTTTTCTCTCAAAAATGAGATCCCGAAAAAACTCCACCTGCACCTGATCGTTCTTTTCGTGCTAGGTACACTACAGGGGTTTATGGGCTGGATAATGGTAAAAAGCGGACTGAATGATACCGATATAACAGTTAGCGATCTCCGGCTGGCAATACACTTCCTGGCGGCAGTCGTATTATTCGCCTATACTTTATGGGTTGCCTTCTGGATCAGCATTCCAAATTATTTAATTCTCCCCCCCTTACACAGCAAACAAACTCCTTTTCTACTGCTCATTGTAATAATTCTTCAGTTATTTTTCGGTGCATTAATGGCTGGTTCCAAAGCCGCACTATCTGCGCCGACCTGGCCGGATATGAACGGATCCCTACTCCCAACTGCTCTTTATGAAACAGGGGCCGACCCACATTGGCGTTACCTGCTCGTCGTACAGTTTATACACCGTCTTTTAGCCTATTTAATATTAGCATTTACTATTATACTTTATTATCGGACGGGTAAACAGCGACCGCAACAATTTTCTTTCGTAACTACCAAACTGCCACTTTTGCTGACATTAGTTCAATTAGCTCTGGGAATCTGCAGCGTAATTTACAGCTTTGAACCATTTGTCAGAAATTTCGCACTGCTGCATCAGCTGGTAGCTTTACTACTGGTAAGTAATGTCCTGCTGATCTGTTATCTCAATCAAAAAAACAATTAACGTTAAATTTTTAATTCTTAAATTTGCAGAATTAAACGCCGTTTGCAGCGGTATTAATCTTATGAAAAAATTCCAGACCATACTTTATTACTGCTACAGTCCGATAGCAGAGGCAGAACAATTTGCCGCAAATCATCTTTTATTCTGTAAAAGCCTGGGTCTTACGGGTCGTATAATAGTCGCTGACGAAGGACTCAACGGAACAGTATCCGGAACTCCGGAAGCTTGCGCTGCTTACATGGAAGCTATTCATGCCGATGAACGTTTTGCGAAAACTGAATTTAAAATAGACGATGTTGAGGAACCTTCCTTCATTAAAATGCATTGCCGCTATAAATCAGAGATTGTACATTCGGGATTAAGGGATACCAGTATTATTAATCCGAATGAGAAAACAGGAAAGCATCTGGAACCAGCAGAATTCAGATCGATGATAGACCAGGAAGATGTAATTATCCTTGATGTCCGGTCAAATTACGAACATAGCCTGGGTAAGTTCAAAAATGCGGTAACCTTAGACATCGAAAATTTCAGAGATTTTCCGGAAAAGATAGCCGAACTGGAGCAGTACAAAGATAAAAAAGTACTCACTTACTGCACTGGCGGTATTAAATGTGAAAAAGCATCTGCGCTATTGCTGCACCATGGTTTTAATGACGTTTACCAGTTACATGGAGGAATTATCAAATACGGTAAAGAAGCCGGCGGTGAAGATTTTGAAGGTAAATGTTATGTTTTTGACAACAGAATAGCTGTAGAAGTGAATTCTGTAAACCCGACCGTAATCTCAACCTGCTACAACTGTGGTACCACAACTGCCAAAATGATTAATTGCGCTAATCCTGAATGCAATGAGCACATTACACAATGTGATAATTGTGGGGAAGAATTACAGGGATGCTGTTCGGCAGCCTGTGTCAGCCACCCAAGACGCAGACCGTATGACGGGACCGGATATTACGTGAAAGTTCCTCAACCTGTTCACGAGTCTGTCAAATAAAATATAATTCTAAAGATTCAACTAGATTAAAATAGTTGAATCTTTAATTTGATTGGAATAAATAGCATTTATTTCAAAAACTCAAAAACACGAATGAAATCCAGGACTGCTTCCTTCGTGTTCAATTTTCGCATAAATTCCCTAATTTGCGCAATTCTACCAATTAACAGCGCAGCATCCCATGATCATTCGCCTGATATTTACACTCTTATTCTTTTTCGGCTTATGCTTAAATGGCATAGAAACAAAAGCTGATCCAATTAAGAGTACGGGAATACCTTATGTCCAGAATTTCCCAAAATCCTTATACCAGTCCGGTAATCAGAACTGGTCGGTAGCTAAGGACAAACAGGGCATCTTATATTTCGGAAATACCCAGGGTCTGCTTACCTACGATGGTAAATACTGGAATCAGTATGCAATGCCGGATAAACAAATCGTCAGGTCTGTCGCCGCTGACGAAAAAGGCAGAATTTATACTGGTGCATTTGGAGAATTCGGCTACTGGTCTGTCAAAAACAAAAAGCTAACTTATTCGTCACTAACCAGTCTTATTCCTAAAGGACATCCTTTTACTGACGAAATATGGAAAATCTATGTAGACGGAGAACGCGTCCTCTTTCAGTCATTCAGCACGATTTATAGCTACTCCAAAGGAAAAATAACTATAATTAAAGCTCCCGGATCATTTCTCTTTCTGCAGAAAGCAGGAAACAGATTCCTGATTGAAGTCTTAAAAAAAGGATTGTACGAATTAAAAGGAAATCAATTGACTGCACTCCCCCATTCGAATCCTAAAAGTCCGGATAATATGCTCAGCATCCTGCCTTATAAGGATGGGAAATTGCTAATCGGGACGAGTAAAGAAGGTTTGTTTCTATACGACGGCCAAAGTTATGTTCCTTTTCAAACCGAGGCAAACAGCTTTTTAAGAACTTTTCAATTGAATAATGGAATTCTCTTCGATGGCAGCTATTATGCTTTTGGAACTATTCTGAACGGACTCATCATTCTGGATGATCAGGGAAAGATTGTACAGCGCATTAATAAATCGGGCGGTCTACAGAATAACACTGTTTTAAGTTTATTTAGTGACAACGATAAAAATCTGTGGACCGGACTGGATAACGGTATTGACCGGGTCGAACTCAATTCACCCCTATATTTTTATCTGGACAAAGCGGGTCAGTTCGGAACCGTATACTCCAGCATCATTTATCAGAATAATATTTACCTCGGCACCAATCAAGGCCTTTTCTACAGTCCATGGAAGTCAAATAACACGGGTAGTTTTAACGCGTTTGACTTCAAACTTATACCTGGATCTCAGGGCCAGGTATGGGATCTGAGTCTGATTGACGGACAATTGATCTGCGGTCACAATGAGGGTACCTTCACAATCAGAGGCAATCAGCTGGAAAAAATTTCCGGCGCAAGTGGTGGCTGGACAATTAAGAAACTAAAAAGTGACCCAGGGTATCTGATACAGGGCACATATACCGGATTAGTCTTATTTAAACAGGATCCGGCTGGTCAATGGAAATATTACAGCCATATTGCCGGCTTCGCCGAACCGTCACGTTATGTAGAGCAGGATTTGAAAGGTAATATCTGGGTGAGTAACGCCTATCGCGGGCTTTATAAACTTACCCTCAGTCCAGATTACAAGAAGGTAATTAAGAAAAGGGAATATAGTCAGAAAGATGGGTTGCCTAGCGAATTTAACATTAATGTCTTCAATCTGGACAACAGAATGGTTTTTGCCTCTGCGTCTGGATTTCGAAGATATGATGAAATCAGTGACCGTTTCAGCCCTTATCAGGAATTAAATAATAACATGGGCTCATTTGCGTCAAGCCATAAAATTATTCCGGCTACACCTCAGAAATACTGGATGGTGAAAGACGGGCGTATGGCGATGGTTGATTTTACCATCCCGGGCAAGCTTCAGATCGATTCCAACCGTTTTAGCCTATTGGATGGGAGAATGGTTCAATACTATGAGAATATTAGTCAGATCAGCAGTGATGTTTACCTGGTTAGTGTCGACGACGGATTCGTTATTTACGATGCCGCTACCGGAAACCGGCAAAATGAGAAAAGCCAATTACCTAAGGTACTGATCCGGCACGTCGAAGATGCTTCTGACGTTTACAGGATTATCAGCGAATATGGAAACAGCGGCTCTACATTAGAAATACCTTATAATAGGAACAATATCCGGATCTCTTACGCCCTTCCCTATTACAGGCAGGCAAAGATCAGTTTCCAGTACTATCTGGAAGGCTACTCTTCACAATGGTCAGACTGGAACAGTGCCACACAAAAAGACTTTACCAATCTCACCAAGGGTAAATACCGGTTTCTGGTCAGAGCAAAAATAAACGATCAACAGATCAGTCAGGTTAGTGTACTTGAATTCACAGTTCTTCCACCGTTTTATGCGAGCAATTGGGCACTTGCTCTTTATTTTCTCTTAATGGTTGCCTTGCTTTTTATGGCGAAAAAACAATATGAAGCTAAATTGCTGGAAGACCGTAAAAAGATGCGGGTTAAACTAGAACTTGAGAAGGATGAATTCCTGCAGGCGGAGGCAGAGGCGACAGAGCGGGAAATTATAAAAATCAGAACAGAAAAATTGCAGGCTGAGCTCGAAAGTAAGAATCGGGAACTAGCCAGTTCGGCCATGAGCCTTGTCTATAAAAATGAACTGCTGCAAAAGCTCGGTACCGAAATTGAGAAACTCAGAAATGAGAAAGTTCCAAAAACTTCAGATGATCAGTTTCGTAAAATTCAGAAAGTAATTGATGAAGGGATGAATGACGAGAGAGACTGGAATCTTTTTGAGACCAGCTTTAATGAGGCTCACGGTTCTTTCTTCAAAAAACTAAAAGCAAGTCATCCCGACCTTGTTCCAAATGATCTCAAACTATGTGCATATCTGCACATGAATATGAGCAGCAAAGAGATGTCATCACTGCTCAACATTTCATTGCGGGGAGTTGAGATTCGGAGGTACAGGCTGCGTAAAAAGCTTAATATACCACACGACAAGAACCTTGCAGAGTTTTTCATGGAGCTTTAGTACTACATCATTACTACACAAACGACTTTCACACACCTCTCTGCTTCTTCACAGATGCATTTTATATGTTCACTATATATAGGGCCTTAAACTTATTTAATGACCGTTTTACGTCCATAAAAGCCTTATTGTATTTAATACACAAAGCCTGCCTGATGTAATAATGTAGAACCCAATTCTTTGTTTATGCTTAAAAACTAACAGAGATTTAATCCACAATTAAAAACACCAATTATATCACGAGTATGAAAAGAATTTTTACAAAAATTTCTGTTTTCACTTTTCTCAGTTTACTCTTTATTAACGCTGCCTTTGCCCAGAACATCACGGTTAAGGGTAAGGTTTCAGATGGCCAGGATCAAACAACCCTGCCGGCTGTAAGCGTAATGATTAAAGGTTCCACTACAGGAATACAAACAGATGTTAACGGAAATTATTCCATTAGCGCACCAGGTAATGCCACATTGGTCTTCACCTATATAGGCTACACCACACAGGAGATCCCTGTGAATAACCGTACAGCAATCAATGTTTCTCTGGCTTCATCCTCACAACAACTAGAGCAGGTTGTCGTAGTGGGTTATGGGACACAAAGAAAAGTTGATGTTACCGGATCTGTTGCTACCATTAAAGGTGAAGACATTTCCAAACAAGCGTCAACCAACCCGGTGAGTGCGTTACAGGGAAAAGTTGCAGGTGTATCTGTAACTAACGTAGGTGCTCCGGGTAAGTCTCCTAAAATCACAATACGTGGTACGGGTACGATCTACGGTAATACGAATGTATTATATGTAGTTGACGGTGTATGGTATGATGATATTAACTTTTTAAATCCGGCAGATATTGCCAGCATCAGTGTATTAAAAGACGCATCCAGCCAATCAATTTATGGTATACGGGCTGCGAATGGTGTAGTACTGGTTACAACTGTCCGTGGTAAAAACGGCGATCCTACTATTAACTACAACGGGTCAATCGGCATACAGCGCGTAACCAACGGCGTAAAAATGACCAATGGTCAGGAATATGCCACAGCAGTTAATGAGGCTACAATGATAGCTGCTGACTCATTGCTTCTGAAAAATCCTAACTTTGGTAAAGGTACAAACTGGTACGATCAGGTTCTGCGTACTGCAATGGTAACCAACCACCAGATCTCTATTAATGGTGCTTCTGAAAAATCCAGCTATAACTTTTCACTGGGTTATCTGAATCAGGACGGAATTGTAGAGAAAAACAACTATAAAAGATATACTGCTCGTTTATCCAATGATTTTCAGATTTTCAAAGGATTGAAAATTGGATATAATGTGACGGGTGTTTCCAGTACAGCAAGCGATGCACCATCTAATATCTTCCGCGCATTATATTCTGCTGCGCCAATAATCCCGGTATTTAATCCTGATGGATCTTACGGTGATCCCGCCATCTATAAATTAGGAAATGGAAGTAATTTAAATCCACAGGCAACTATGGATTTCTTTAACCAGACTAACAAATTCTATAAAGCAACTGGTAATGTTTATGCCGAATTAAAATTCGCTAAACACTTTACTTTCAAAACCAGTGCCGGTGGAGACTTTAGCCAGGAAGAAGTAAGATCATATACGCCAAAGTACAATGCTACAGTAGGCCAGGTATCCAACAATAGTATTTTAGCTATTGACCGGATTGAAAACAGGAACTGGATTCTGGAGAATACTTTAACTTACGATAATAAATTCGGAGATCACAGCTTAACTGTTCTCGCTGGTCAAACCGCTCAGCGCTACAGATCTTATACAATTAATGCTTCAGGGCAAAATGTGCCATACAATAAAGACGGCGATTTGTACCTGAGCCTTGCCGATGCAAGTTCCCGTCAGATTACGGATAAAGGATCTGTTAATACAGCAACTTCATATTTTGGTCGTGTAAATTACGGTTTCAAAAACAAATACCTGTTAAATGCTTCATTAAGAGCTGATGCTGCTTCTCAGTTTTTTGGTGGAAGTGATCTTTGGGGTTATTTCCCTTCAATCGGCGCAGGCTGGGTAGTGAGTAATGAAGAATTCATGAAAGATCAGGAAGTGTTCTCAAACTTAAAATTGAGAGGTAGCTGGGGTAAAGTAGGTAACGCAGGTGTTCCGATTAACCCAAGTACACAAACAGTAGATCAAAGTGCAGGTTTAATCGCTTTCTTTAACGGACAGCCAAATACAGGTGCGGGTATCAGAACTTTGGTTCCACCAGTAATTTTCTGGGAAAGAAGTGCCGGAACCGATATCGGTTTAGAAATGGGCTTTTTAAGCAACAGATTAAATGTGGAGGTTGACTATTATAACAGAACAACACAGCAGGCAATCTTTGATATTCCAATCCTGGGATCATTGGGTACGGAAAACAGTACACTGATTGGGAATCAGGCAGATTTCCGTAACCGCGGTTACGAGTTTGTAGCATCCTGGTCAGATAAGACTTCGAATGGACTAACATATTCGATCAGTGCGAATGTGGGTATAAACAATAATAAAGTATTGAATGTAACTTCAGGAGCCAATCCAATTGATAAAGGTGGCGCAGGTTTAACCAGTGGTGTTTTACCTACAAGAACCGTTGCCGGACAAGCAATCGGTATGTTCTACGGATACCAGGTTACCGGTATTTTCCAAACTGCCCAGGAAGTTACAGCTTCTGCACAACCTGACGCAAAACCGGGAGACTTTATTTATGCCGACAACAATGGAGACGGCACAATTGACGGTAACGACCGCCAGTATCTTGGAAATCCAAATCCTAAATATTCATACGGTGTGAATACCAATTTTGCTTATAAAAATTTCGATCTGACTTTGGATATTCAGGGTGTTGCAGGTGTAGATGTTTATAACGGAAACCTGGCAGCAAGATTCGGTAACGAAAACTACACTAAAGATTTCTTCGATAACAGATGGCATGGTCCGGGTACTTCTAACTCCTACCCTTCTGCAAATATGAGCGGTGGCAGAAACTATCTGGCGAACTCATTCTGGGTAGAAAGCGGTGCTTATGTAAGATTGAGAAATATTCAGTTAGGTTATACATTACCGGAGATGATGACGTCTAAATGGAAAATTAAAAAACTTCGTGTATTCGCAAATGCACAAAATGCAGTGAACTTCTTTGGTTACAAAGGTTTCAGCCCGGAAGTTGGAGGTACGCCAACCAATGCAGGTGTAGATATCAACGTATATCCACTTTTTGCGACTTACAATCTAGGTGTAAACCTTACTTTTTAATTCCACAGCAATTTTTGATCAAGACAAATCTTATACAGATGAAAACATATTTTAACACAAGTATTCAAAGGTGGTGCGCTGTTGGTTTATTATCAACAGTTCTACTCACTACTTCCTGCAAGAAAAGTTTTCTTGACATTGACCCTCAGGGTCAGCAGGAATCGGAACAATTCTGGAAATCCCAGGAAGATGCTACTAAAGCTGTCAATGGAATGTATGCCAATTTAAGAACGTGGAATAACACAGCGTTCCCTGCCCTGGCAATCGAAAGTATACCTTCCGACGAAGCAGATAAAGGCAGTACGGCAACTGATGCAACGTTCTTTAATCTTTATGATACTTTCACCGTAACTTCTACAGAGGGCTCTTTCTTAGGTTTCTGGACAGGACAATATCAGAATATTAACCTGACTAACCAGGTACTGGATAATATTCCGGCAATTACAATGGATGAAAGCCTGAAAGCCCGTTATCTGGCAGAAGCTAAATTTATCCGGGCATACTCTTACTTTAGATTAGTCAGAGCTTTCGGTGGTGTGCCCCTTAGACTGACTGTTCCAAAAGACCAAACTGAGTATAATATTCCAAGAGCGACTAAAGAAGAAGTTTATGCACAGATTGAAAAAGACCTGGACGAAGCAGCCTCGGTATTACCACAAGCTTACGGCACAAACGATATCGGGCGTGCAACCAAAGGTGCTGCCATAGGCCTGCATGCAAAAGTTGCGATGTATCAGCAGAAATGGGCAGATGCGTTATCCCTAACTAACCAGGTGATGACTATGGGCTATAGCCTGTTCCCTGATTTCGAAAAAGGTTTCCGTACGCAAAACAAAAATAACTCAGAATCTTTATTTGAAGTACAGTGTGAATTACTTCCGGGTAATAAAGATGCTTCTAACTCACAATACAGCCAGGTACAAGGCGTACCAGGCGTCGTGGGTGGTGGTGGTGGATGGGGCTTCAACGTACCATCTGATGCTTTGAATACAGCTTTTGAAACCGGAGATCCGAGAAGAGATGCAACTATTCTCTACAGAGGTGAAACTACTCCACAGGGTGACAAGATTCCAACAACTACACCAAACCCAAGATACAACCAGAAATCATATGTTCCATTTTCGATGTGGGTATCTGGTTTTAATGAAGGAGCGCAGCAAAATGTCAAAGTCCTTCGTTTTGCAGATATTCTGCTGATCAATGCAGAGGCCGCAAATGAAATGGGTAATACTTCCCTGGCTTTAAGTTCTCTTAATAAAGTACGCGCAAGAGCCAGAGGCACTCAAACTGGTATTTTACCTGATGTAACTACAACAGATAAAACAGCATTAAAAACTGCAATTTACAAAGAAAGACAAGTGGAACTTGCACTGGAAAGTGACCGTTACTTTGATGTAATCCGTCAGGGAAGAGGTACTGAAGTATTCGGTCCTAAAGGTTGGAAAGCCGGCAAGAACGAAATCTGGCCTGTGCCTGATCAGGAGATTGAAAGAAGCGGCGGTTTGCTTACTCAAAATCCTGGATATTAATATTTTTTAATCTTAAAGGCTGGTAGTGAGAAACTACCAGCCTTATTCATATCATAAAATGATCAAATTCAATACTTACTTATTATCCGGGCTGTTATTTTTTAGTTTATCCTGCCTTACCCTGACAGCCTGTGCACAAAAAAATTCTGCAGATGCCATCAAACCGCAGATGAAAATTCAAAAAGACCTGACTGACGATCAGTTATTGGATCTGGTTCAAAAACAAACCTTCCGGTATTTCTGGGACTTTGGCCATCCGGTAAGTGGAATGGCACGTGAGCGGAGCAATGTCGCTTTTGAATACGGTAACGAAGTGGTAACCACTGGTGGTACAGGATTCGGCGTGATGTCTATCATTGTTGCTTCGGAGCGAAAGTTCATAACCCGTGAGCAGGCTGCAGCAAGAACTAAGAAAATTGTCGATTTCTTATATAAAGCAGATATGTTTCATGGTGCTTTCCCGCATTGGTTAAATGGTGAAACCGGAAAAGTAATCCGTTTCAGTCCTAAAGATGATGGAGCTGATATTGTAGAGACATCACTCCTTTTCCAGGGTTTACTGACCGCTAAGCAATATTATGATGGAGACAATGCAGTGGAGAGAGATATCAGGAACAAAATCCTGTGGATGTGGGAGGGTATTGAATGGAGCTGGTTTACGCAACAGCAGAATGTATTGTACTGGCACTGGAGTCCGAACAACGGATGGAGCATGAACCATCAGATTAAAGGCTGGAATGAGTGTTTTATCACTTATGTGCTTGCTGCATCTTCTCCGAAATTTCCGATCACTAAACGTGTATACGACGATGGGTGGGCAAATAACAATACCTTTTTCAATGGTAAAAAATTCCAGGGCATTACACTTCCTTTTGGTTTTGATTACGGTGGTCCGCTTTTCTTTTCGCAATACTCTTTTACCGGTCTTGACCCACGTGGTTTAAAAGACCAGTACGGAGATTATTTTGAACAGAATAAAAATCACACCCTGATTAACAGGGCTTATTGCATTGAAAATCCAAAAAAATATAAAGGATATAATGAAAATAGCTGGGGTTTAACTGCAGGCGATAGCTGGCAGGGTTATGCTGCCCATTCTCCAACAGAGGATCTGGGTGTGATTACGCCAACCGCAGCCTTATCGGCTTTTCCATATACACCGGAATATAGTATGCAGGCACTGAAGCATTTCTATTTTGATCTGGGTCCGAAGATCTGGACCGAATATGGTTTCGCAGATGGGTTCAGCGAAGAACATGACTGGTATGCAAAATCGCATCTGGCTATTGACCAGGGACCGATTATATGCATGATTGAAAACTACCGCAGCGGCCTGCTCTGGAAATTATTTATGAGCAGCCCGGATGTGAAAACCGGATTGCAAAGACTGGGTATCGAAAGCCCGGCCATAGCCAAATAATATATCAATATAATACATACACAAATGAAACGAATTAATTCCCTTTTATTGCTGACAGCTTTGCTAACAGGCGGGAGTGCGATCGGACAGCAGAAAGCCGCTGTTTCGAAAGACCCTAAAATGGACGCTTTTGTCAATGAACTCATGTCTAGAATGACTATCGAGGAAAAGATCGGACAGTTAAATTTACCTGCTGTCGGATTTGATGTGACCGGACCAATACTAAGTGAAGGTGTCGATGAAAAAATTGACCAGGGACTCGTTGGGGGTGTATTCAATACTTTCACTCCCCAGGCGGTTAGAAAACTGCAGCAACGTGCTGTAACCAATTCCAGGTTAAAAATTCCATTGTTATTCGGATATGACATTGTTCACGGACATAAAACTATTTTCCCTATCCCTTTAGCGCTAAGCACGTCATGGGATATGGACCTGATCGAAAAAAGTGCCCGGATCGCTGCACGTGAAGCAAGTGCAGACGGACTAAACTGGACTTTCTCGCCGATGGTTGACATTAGCCGGGATCCAAGATGGGGCAGAATGTCAGAAGGTTCTGGTGAAGATCCTTACCTGGGCGGACTGATCGGTGCGGCTATGGTTAAGGGATATCAAACTAACAGTCTGGCCAATAGAGATGCTATCCTTGCCTGTGTGAAACACTTTGCGTTATATGGTGCAGCGGAGGCGGGAAGAGACTATAATACTACTGACATGAGTCCGATTAGAATGTACAATGAATATCTTCCTCCATATAAAGCAGCTATTGATGCTGGTGCAGAAACGGTGATGGTATCCTTTAATGACATTAACGGTGTTCCGGCAACTGCTAACCACTGGCTATTGACAGACCTGCTCAGAAACCAATGGGGTTTTAAAGGTTTTGTTGTCAGTGACTATACCGGTGTGAGTGAGCTGGTAGCACATGGATTAGGTGACCTGCAAACTGTAAGCGCAAGATCTGTGTCAGCAGGAACAGATATGGATATGGTCAGTGAGGGATTTCTGAAAACTCTAAAAAAATCTTTGGATGAAAAGAAGATTGGTATTGACGTAATTGACCTGGCCTGCCGCCGAATCCTTGAAATGAAATACAGAATGGGTCTTTTTGCCGATCCGTTTAAATATGTGGACGAGAAAAGAGCGGAAACTGAAATTCTTTCTGCAGCAAACAGAAATGATGCAAGAAAAATTGCCGCTGCTTCAATGGTCTTATTAAAAAATGAGAATCAACTTCTCCCACTGCGCAAAAACGCTAAAATTGCTTTGATCGGTCCGTTGGCAGATAACCAACGTGATATGATCGGTAACTGGAGTGCTGCCGGCGACTGGAAAAAAGCCGTCAGTGTAATGACTGGCCTAAAAAATATGGCGCCAGACCTTAAAATCGTTTATGCTAAAGGTGCTAACCTGGTTGATGATCCTCATATTTTAAAACAGATCAATGCAAATGGTGCAGAAATCCATGCAGATTCAAAATCCCCGGATGAATTGATTTTAGATGCAGTGAAGGCTGCAAAAGAAGCAGAAATTGCTGTAGTAGTATTAGGAGAAAGCGCAATTATGGGTGGAGAAGCTACAAGCCGCACGAATTTGGACCTTTTACCGAATCAGCAGAAATTACTGAAAGCATTAAAGGAAACCGGTAAACCTATCGTTCTTGTATTAATGAACAGCCGTCCTTTAACACTTACCTGGGAAGATGAAAATATACCAGCCATCCTGGAAACGTGGTTTGCCGGAACTGAAGCTGGGAATGCAATTGCAGACGTATTAATGGGTAATTATAATCCTGCCGGAAAATTAACAGCAACCTTCCCAAGAAATATGGGACAGATTCCGCTCTATTATAACCATAAAAGTACTGGTCGTCCATACAACGGCGTATCGAATGAAAAATTTGTATCCCGCTATATAGACAGCTCAAACGATCCGCTTTACCCTTTCGGATACGGTTTAAGCTATACAACTTACAGTATTTCACCTGTTAAACTGAATCGTACCGATTTGCAGAAAGGTAGAAATCTGGAAGCTGCAGTGGAAGTCAAAAATACAGGTAAATATGACGGACATGAAGTTGTCCAGCTTTACATTCAAGATATTTACGGCTCAGTTACCCGACCGGTTAAAGAACTTAAAGGTTTCCAGAAAATATTCCTCAAAAAAGGTGAATCTAAAAAGGTAATTTTCAAAATCGACGAAGAAATGCTCCGATTCTATAATTCTGAGCTTAAGCACGTTGCTGAGCCAGGAGACTTCAATGTGTTTATTGGCTCAAATAGCCGTGATGTCAGTCAGGCAACATTTAAATTGTCAAACTAATTTATATTTCGCGTAAAGCCCCCTGGATTAATTCAGGGGGCTTTTTTGTTTCAAAATTTTGGGTTGCTTAGTGTTGAAAGTACAATATTGGAAATTATTTAGCCCGTAATTAAAAAAAATAGATTTAGCTATTGCAAGTAATGAATTCATTACATAAATTAGATTTAACCAAATATAATTAACGCCCGTTTCTCCCGGCAAGCTCAAGCCAAAAAAAACGTGTTATATAGTTGTATATACTAGCTCTTCCGATCCGGTTCTTATTCCGGAATATTTTCGAAAAAAGAATTGACCCCCTAAACCAATTATCGAGTAACACTATGTAACATCTTTAAAAATCTTAACCCTAACCAAATTAAATCTTATGCAACAAATTTTACCCCTTTTCAAAAGAGCCTCCGTTCTTTTGCTCATGAGTTTGTGTATCGCATTTTCGGTGCATGCGCAAACCAGAATTACCGGAAAAGTCGTCGCAAGTGACGACAAGATGCCAGTCATTGGTGCCTCGGTGAAAATCAAAAATTCAGCTTCCGGAACAATGACCGATGCCAATGGTGCTTTTGCTATTCAGGCCGGTCCTTCTGATGTGCTGGTTATTTCATTTATTGGATACGGAACACGCGAAGTTACCGTCGGCCAGCAAAAATCAATTGACGTAACACTTCAATCTAATTCTAATGATCTTACTGAAGTCGTTGTAACGGGTTACACCGCACAACGGAAGAAAGATCTTACTGGTGCGGTATCGGTTGTTGATGTAGCACAACTGAAAGCACAACCGGCTGCCAGTGCAGTAGAAGCTTTACAAGGTAAGGCGCCTGGTGTACAGATCATCAACGATGGTGCTCCGGGTTCTGCGCCACAAATCCGTATTCGTGGTAACAGTACAATTAATAACAATGAGCCGCTTTATATAGTGGATGGAGTACCTTATGAAGGTAACCTTTCCTGGCTAAATCAAAACGACATTGAGAGTCTCCAGGTATTGAAAGATGCGTCCGCATCCTCAATTTATGGAGCAAGAGCAAATAACGGTGTTGTGATTATTACAACTAAAAGAGGTGTTGCCGGACCTCCGAAAATCAATTTAGATGCTTATGTAGGTATACAGGCGCCTAGAAAAGGTACATTCCCTAAAATGATGAACCCGCAACAATATGCGCAATATATCTTTGATGGATATACCAATGCAGGACTTCCGATTGATGCCGGTGCAAATTATGGAAGTGGTTCTACACCGACACTTCCTGAATACCTGGTAGCTGGTAGTGCAAATGGTCAGGATGTAACTGCTGCAGATGCAGATCCGTCGAAATATAATTACACCAGAGATACCAAAACTTTTTATCAGATCACAAAAGCTAATCAGCAAGGAACCAATTGGTTTGATGAAATTACGGAATCAGCTCCTGTCCAAAGTTACCAGTTGAGTAGTACTGGTGGTAGTGAAAATGCAACGTATGCATTTACAGGAGGTTACCTGAATCAGAAAGGTACCATTAAAAATAGTGAATTTACCCGTTACAATTTCCGTTCTAATACGAATATCTCTGCCTTCAACAAAAAAGTCCGTTTTGGAGAAAATGCTCAGTACTCCTATTCTGAAGGATACGGTTTTGGCGTAAATCCAGGCGCTGCGGGTTCTTACCAAGATGAAGGAAGTCCTATTGGCTGGGCTTATCGTATGCCAACGATAGTTCCGGTATATGATATACAGGGTAATTATGCAGGTAGCCGTGGCAGTCGCCTTGGTAATGCCGAAAATCCACTTGCTGTTTTAGACAGACAAAAAGGAAACATCAATAAAAGTAACTTCTTCTTCGGTAATGTGTTCGCAGAAGCAGATATCATAGATGGTTTGGTTGCCAGAACCAGCTTCGGTTTACGTTATGAGAATTACAATCGTATATCGATGCGTTATCCCAATCTGGAATTCTCGGAAGGTAATACCTCTAATAACCTGAATGAAATCAATGGTTACAGAACTGAGTGGACCTGGACAAATACTTTAAATTACAACAAAGTATTCAATGAGAAACACCGTTTAGGTATTTTACTTGGTACTGAAGCCATCAAATCCAGAACCAGAGAGAACACCGCCACAAGAAATGACTTTTTCGTACTGGGAGATCCAAATTACTATTATCTGGATAACGGTGCATCCGCAATCGCTAATGGAAGTTCTGGTGCTTTAGGCTCATTATTCTCGCTCTTTGGCCGTGCAGATTACTCCTATAATGATCGTTACCTGGCTAGCGTTACAGTTAGAAGGGACGGATCATCCAACTTTGGTCCTGAGAATAAATATGGGGTATTTCCTGCTGCAAGTGTAGCCTGGAGAATCTCTGAAGAAGATTTTCTTAAAGATGTTAGCTGGTTAACAGATTTGAAATTCCGTGCCGGCTACGGTGAAACTGGTAACCAACGTATTGACGCGAATCAATATCTGAACAGATTCCGCAATTCCATTATCCAGTCGGCCTACGGTGTGGGTGGTGGAAATGGTATGGTTGCAGGTGTATGGCAAAATGCTTACGCTAATTCTAATGTAAAATGGGAATCTTTGAAATCAGTGAACCTTGGAGTTGACTTTACTTTAGCTGATGGTGTATTTGACGGATCATTTGACTGGTATAACAAGAAAACATCAGATATGCTGTACCGCGTTCCTCTTCCTTCGACGGCAGTAGGTGGCGGTACATCACCATACGTAAATATTGGCGATATGTCGAATAAAGGTGTTGAACTTGCCTTGGCTTACCATTACGGCCGCAACAACGACAAGCCATTTAAGTTTGATATTATGGCTAATATTTCCAGAAACGTTAATAAAATCGTTAAACTGTCAGATGACGTTGATGAGCAGCTTTATGGTGTTTTCAGAAGTCTGACAACCAGTATTCTGAAAGTTGGCGAATCTTTTGGTTCATTCTATGGTTACAAAGTGGCTGGAATCTATCAGAATGCTGATGATGTGAAAAATAGTCCCTCATATGACGGAGCTCGTGTTGGTGGGTTCAAATATGCCGATGTCAATGGAGATGGTGCACTTACAGCTGACGATAGAACTATTATTGGTGATCCAAACCCTGATTTTCTGTATTCATTAGGTTTGAATGCCAGCTATAAAAACTGGGATTTTGCAGCCTTCTTCAATGGTTCTCAAGGAAATGACCTATATGATGTTAATCGTTATTTTACAGATTTCCCAAGTTTTGACGGAGCAAGAAGTACCCGTTTATTAAATGCATGGAGCCCTTCTAATCCTACTAGCCAGATTCCATCTTCATATGTAGGTGGATCTAATCTGGAATATGCGTCTTCAAGTTATTATGTGCAGAATGGCAGCTTCTTTAGAATGAAAAATCTGCAGATTGGTTACTCTATTCCGATGGAAAATGCATCTAAAACAAAAACGGGTATTAACAAGCTCAGAATATATGTAAGTGCGACCAACGTTTTCACAATCACTAAATACCAAGGACTTGACCCAGAAGTTAGCCAGGAAACTGAAACCTTCTCTGCTCCTGGTGTAGACCGTGGTATTTATCCGATTCCGCGTCAGTTCTTAATTGGAGTAAACCTGGGTTTCTAGGCCTGAATCTTATTAAAAGCTAACCATAAATAAACAATCAAATCAGATAAAATGTATACAGGCAGATTGAAAAAACTTCTCCTAAACATTTTATTAAATTAATATCAAATAATATATTCTGATGAAAAACTTAAAATATATAGCAGTCACCATATTATTATTCAGCATCCTTTCCTGTTCGAAGGACTTTCTGGATAAAAAACCACAGGGAGAATTAACCGAAGAACAGCTAACCAGTCAGGACGGTGTTGAAGGTTTACTAATCGGTACTTATGGTCTACTCAATGGAAATATAGACGGTACCTGGGGAAACTACGCAGCTGGTCCAAGTCAATGGCTACTCGGAGAAGTAACCTCTGACAATGCTCATAAAGGATCCAGTAACGGGGATCAGCCAGAGATGAACGCCCTCGAGCAACATGCGCCTACCGGTGTTAACGACAATCTGGAGAATCTTTGGAACAGATGTTTTGAAGGCATTCAACGGGCAAATAATACACTGAAAATTCTGGCATCTTTACAAGCTGGTAACGGTGGTACTAAGTTTGGTGCAGAGAGAGAAAAAGAAATTCAGGCTGAAGCACGTTTATTACGTGCTCACTATTATTTCTTCTTAGTACGTGCATTCAAAGATGTACCCTATATCTCTGAAACAACAACAACACCTACTGTTCCGAATGACAAGGATATTTATCCTGAAATTCAGGCTGACCTTGAATTTGCTGTTGCAAATCTTGGAACAGCTAAACCAAAAGGTGAAATTGGCCGTATGGATAAGTACTCAGCACAGGCATACTTGGGTAAGGTATTACTTTATCAAAAGAAATTTCCTGAGGCTTATGCGCAACTGAATGCTGTAATTCTTGCCAAACCGGCATTAAATACCCTTGCTTTCACTGATAACTTTGATATCACAAGAGAAAACGGACCGGAATCAATCGTTACCGTGCAACACTCTGTTGGTACAGATGGTACTGGTGGTGACAACGGTAATGTAGGTGATATGCTGAACTTCCCTTACGGAAATGGTTTACCAATCGCCTGCTGTGGATTTTTTCAACCATCTATTGACCTGGCGAGTGCCTATAAAGTTGATGCAAACGGACTACCTCTACTGGACGGTTCTTACAGAACCAACCCTTACAAATCTGACTTTGGTTTAACGGCCGCTCAAAAAGCAGCTTACAAGGTAGACCAAACACTGGCGCTTGATCCAAGGATTGATTATACTATGGGCAGAAGAGGTGTTCCTTTCCGTGACTGGGGTATTATGACTGGTGATTCATGGATTCGTGATGCCTCAAATGGCGGTCCTTTTGTAAATTACAAAAACACGATTGAAGCGGCACAAATCGCAAGCGGTACAGGTCCTGGTAATACAAACATTACAGGTTTGAATGTAAATCTGATTCGTTTAGCCGACGTTTACCTGATGGCTGCAGAATGTGCAGTTGAAACGGGCGATCTGGGCAGAGCTATGACATTGGTTAATGCGGTACGTGCCCGCGCTGCACTTCTTCCGGGAAAAACTATTGGTGGTGCACCTGCGGCAAACTACAAAGTTGGACAGTATACTTCATTCCCTAACCCAACCTATGCAAGAAATGCAGTTCGTTTCGAGCGCAGACTGGAGTTAGCCATGGAAGGACACCGTTTCTATGATCTGGTACGTTGGGGTATTGCTAAAGAAACACTGGAAAGCTATTTTGGCTTCGAAGGTGGCTACTTTAACTATCTGAAAGGTTTAACTATCGAAGCACGTGATACTTACTTCCCAATCCCTCAGCAACAAATTGACCGTAGTGGTGGAGTGCTTAAACAAAGTACAGGTTATTAAAACCCGATATTAAATTCTAATTAATTCTTATTTTTGCAAAGACCCGTCTGGTAAACAGGCGGGTCTTTTAAATTTAGCTCCGATGAAACACTTCCATAGCTTCGCCTGCTTTATCATATCCCTGCTTTTTAGCATAAGCTGTCAGGCTCAGGAATTTAGTAAATATGAAAAGGAAATCTATACAGAAGGTAAGGATACACTGGCCTACAGAATTCTCATGCCGGAGAACTTTGACCCCGCCAAAAAATATCCTGTTTTATTTTTCCTTCATGGATCGGGTGAAAGAGGAAGTGATAATAGCAGCCAGCTAACACACGGTGGCAATCTATTTTTAAAATCAGAGGTTAGAAAGAACTTTCCAGCAATAATTATCTTTCCGCAATGTGCCCAAAGCAGCTATTGGTCTAATGTTATCATTGCCCCAACGGGGTCTAACGAAAGATTTGACTTCCAAAAGGGCGGAAAACCGACAAAATCTATGCACGCCCTGCTTGGATTAGTAAATCAAACACTAAAAAAACCATATGTGAACCTAAATCAGGTTTATGTTGGTGGGCTTTCTATGGGTGGAATGGGTACCTATGAAATCCTGAGACGTAAACCGAAAACGTTTGCCGCAGCATTCAGTATTTGTGGGGGCGACAATGTGGCTAATGTCGAAAAATATAAGAATGTTCCGCTATGGATTTTCCATGGTAGTAAAGATGATGTTGTCAATCCTGCATTTTCAAAATCTATCGCCAACCAGCTTAAAATTATAGGCAAAGAAGTTAAATTTACGGTTTATCCGGAAGCCAATCATAATAGTTGGGATAGTGCGTTTGCTGAACCGGAGCTGTTAGCATGGTTGTTCAGTCATCAGAAAACCAGATAGATTTTTCTACAAAATAAAAAAGTCTTTATGTTTTAATCGGGCTACAGCAGAGCTGTGAGGCCCTTTAAAACATAAAGACTTTTTTATTTTGGGTTTATCAGCAGGTTGGTTCTTTAGACAGGGTTTGTCCGGATTTGGAGACGAATCTATGTATCGGTTAAATAGTGGTGGATTTTGTTAGGGTTCCAGGACAGGCATATATAATTTGCTATTAGATAAGTATTTATTTTTATGTAATTGGGATTGTGCCTCGGTTTGCTATTAGATAAATGTTTATTTTTTATGTGGTTGGAATTGTGCCTCGGTTTGCTATTAGGTAAATGCTTCTTTTTTATGTAATTGGGATTGTGCCTCGGTTTATGATAAATTCGGTTATGGCGAGGTAGCCTGCACGCCGTGAGACTAGAAACCCTACTAATCCAGCAACTTCTTCTGGTTGGGCGGGTCTAACAAATTGAATGCTCCGAGGGAATCCATGATGTTTTGTGTGGCTAGGCTGAAAAAGGTTAGTCATTTAAATAAAAAAGTCTTTATGTTTTAATTGGGCTACAGCAGAGCTGTGAGGCCCTTTAAAACATAAAGACTTTTATTATTTAACAGGTTATAATTTCCTATTCCAGCTCGGTCCATATTACAATGGGGATGGTTAAAACAGTATTGTTTTTAATTTTTGAATCTTCCAAGGGGATAACCTAGATGGCGAAGTGCTTTCTGTTGAGGGTTTCCGTCCCTTTTTTAAATAGTTTGGTCACATTTCTCTGGTGGATTCCTCTGGATAGTTTATTCTTGTTCAAGAAAATGATAACCATCAGGATAGATCAAATTTTATGAAAAATATAATTGGGATAATATATCTGTTAATAACGTTTTCAGATATGGCAATGGCGCAAACCGATACTCAAAAAATAGATGAATTGATAACTGCCTACGCAAGTATTAAGGAATTTAACGGTTCTGTTCTAGTCTCAAAACAAGGTAATATACTGCTGAAAAAGGGATATGGAGTAAAGGACATCCGGAAGCAAACATTTAATGACGAAAAAACAGTCTATTTGACAGCATCCATTACAAAAACCTTCACTTCTGTGATGATTCTGAAACTTTCGGAACTTAAACTGCTTTCGCTGGATGACAGATTAAGTAAGTACTTCCCCGACTTCCCACAAGCTGACAGTATTAGCATTAAAAACCTGCTTACACACACCTCTGGAGTCTATGACTATGTGCAAAATGCGGACTTTATGTACAATGCAGCGAGCAAACCTGCGGATCAGAAAACAATGCTTTCGCTTTTTAAGGATAAAAAGCTTGACTTTCAGCCGGGCACAGATTGGAAATATTCGAATTCAGGATATATGTTGTTAGGTTATATTATTGAGAAAATCACTAAGATGAGATACGATCAGGCCATACGCGCCTACATTTTCAAACCCTTAGATATGGCAAATAGTGGTTTCGACTATGCAAATTTAAATGACTCTGTAAAAGCAACCGGTTATTATTCCGACTCTGGAAAAGACTATACTAAAGTAGCTCCAATTGCCGATTCTACCGTTCTATACGCAGCGGGTTCAATTTATTCTACCGTCGGGGATCTTTTTAAATGGCATGAAGCGCTTAATGCTAACCGATTAATCAGCAAAGCCATGGCGGAGAAAATGTATAGCCCGAATAAATTTCATAATTACGGCTATGGTTGGACTGTTGATTCCCTTTATAATAAACGGATAGTTTCACACAGCGGCGGTTTCTGGGGTTTCAGAAGTAATCTGGCAAGAATCATTGATGATAATATTTGCATCATACTCCTCGACAATACCGAAACGCCTGGCCTGGACAATATCACTAAAATGATCGTAGCAATCCTTTATAAGCAGCCCTACACGCTGCCTCATGCAAAAAATGCCGTAAAATTACACGAAGACCAGCTTAAAAAGTATCTGGGAACATATCAAATCAAAGAATCCGATTTAGAATTGGAGATTAAACTTGAAGCAGGTGCATTAGTTGCCTATCCAAAACAGGGTCCGAGGGCAGAAATGTCTGCCACAGATGCCACTCATTTCTTTCTGAAAGAACAGGAAAACTTCGAAATAACTTTTGAAAAAGCACAGCATACTAATTCCTACATAATAAAAATATCCGTTAACGGTAAAACCAGAACCGGTCAAAAAATGTAATAAAACCATCCCTAAAACAGCGCTTCCCAACATATCTCCACCCTGCTCACCTCAAGGCAATCGAAAAAAAACCTTTCTCAATCAAAATCAGTTCACCTAAAAACCCTCCCAACATATCTCCCACCCTGCTCACCTCAAACAATCCAAAAAAAAGTCTTTCTTAATCAAAATCAGTTCACCTAAAAACTTTCGCAAAATTACCCACCCTGCTCACCTCAAAACAATCCATAAAAAAGTCTTTCTCAATCAAAATCAGTTCACCTAAAAACAATCCATAAAAAACCTTTCTAACTTCGTCCAAAGGAAATTTAAACAATCGCATCGATCGCCTTACCTGGAGAATTACTCAAATAAAAAAAGCAGATATGTTTTAAAGGGCCTCACAGCTTTGCTGTAGCCCGATTAAAACATATCTGCTTTTTTTATTTACCGATCACCGGCATTGACTTCTATTTACTCACTCATGTTATGGTAAACCGCCTGCACATCATCATCCTCTTCCAGCTTGTCAATCAATTTGAAAACATCAACCGCTTGCTCTTCAGAAATAGGGCTTGTTGATAATGCGATTCTTTCCAACTTGGCACTTTTCAATTCCAGTCCAAGGTCTTCCAGCGCTTTCTGCATTTTACCAAAATCCTCAAAGGCAGTTTGAACAACAGCGATGTCCTGACCTTCTTCATCTGCCTCCAGATACAATTCTTCCAGACCCGCATCGATCAATTCAAACTCCAATTCTTCGAGGTCTTTTTCTCCGGGTAGGAATCTGAAGATAGATTTCCTGTTGAAAATAAAATCAAGTGATCCAGTTTTACCTAATGAGCCGCCGGTTTTACTGAAGTAACTGCGTACATTAGCTACTGTCCGGTTTGTATTATCTGTTGCTGTTTCGATTAATATGGCAACGCCATGTTGTGCATAGCCTTCGTAAACGTGCTCTTCGTAGCCATTCTCATCTTTATTAGACGCCCTTTTAATTGCAGCATCCACCCTGTCTTTAGGCATATTTACTGCCTTGGAATTTTGAATAGCTGTACGTAAACGGGAGTTAGTTTCGGGGTTTGGTCCGTTGTCTTTAACAGCCATTACAATCTCTTTCCCAATTCGGGTGAATTGTACCGCCATTTTAGCCCAACGCTTAAATTTTCTCTCTTTTCTGAACTCAAATGCTCTTCCCATTGTCTATAATATTGGAGTTATTTATTTTTCAAATTTGTTAACATATCGGCAGTCATTTTTGCCAGATTGAATTCCGGTTTCCAGCCCCAGTCATTTCTGGCAATCTCATCATTAATGGAACGCGGCCAACTATCGGCAATCTGTTGTCTTGGATCATTAGCTGTATAAGACAACTTAAAATCCGGAATGTGTTTTCTTATTTCCGACGCAAGTACCTCAGGTGTAAAACTCAGGCCTGCAAAATTGTAGCTTGAACGGATAGAGATCTGGTCTGCGGGCGCGTCCATCAATTGAATTGTACCTCTGATCGCGTCATCCATGTAGAGCATCGGCAATTCGGTTTCCGCGGAAAGAAAGCAGTCATAATTACCCTTTTTAAGGGCGTCATGAAAAATATGGATAGCGTAATCTGTTGTCCCTCCTCCAGGCGCTGCTTTCCAGCTGATCAGGCCAGGATATCTGATACTTCTCACATCCAGACCAAATTTCTGGTGATAATATTCACACCAGCGTTCACCGGCAAGCTTACTGATTCCATATACTGTATTCGGATCCATAACACAGAACTGATCTGTATTATCTTTAGGTGAATTAGGCCCAAAAACAGCGATTGAACTTGGCCAGTAAACTTTAGCCGTTTTGTACACAATCGCCAGATCAAGAATATTGAGCAGGCCATTCATATTCAGATCCCAGGCCAGTTTTGGATTTTGCTCTCCTGTTGCCGACAGCAATGCTGCAAGCAAATAGACCTGCGTAGGCTTATATTTATTGAATATAGTTTTTAGCGTGTCTTTTTCCAGTACGTTCACAAATTCGAATGGTCCGGAGTTTTTGATGTCGTAATCAGGACGACGGATATCACAGGCAACTACATTTGATTCGCCATAAGTATTCCTTAGTGCAGTAACCAGTTCAGTTCCGATCTGCCCGTTAGAGCCTAGTACCAGTATTTTTTCAGTCATTGATCAATTGATTTTGGCAAAGGTAAAAAATTGATCGAAACCTATTCATAAATGTTTGTGCATCTTAGTCTATACTTAAAAAAAATGAGAGATGGGTGTGCTAAATATCACTATATTGATCCGTTGGAACTATCTGCTTATTTAGAATAATTATAGGATGTAACAAAAATATGATATCAGAAATAAATCGTATATTTCTATGTCCTAAGGATATTTTTTTTCTATTTTTAAAAGTTGATAGTGTACAAAAAACACCATAAAATAACCAATTATAAGTATGAATAGAAGACACGCAGTAAAAAACATTGCCTTTTTAATGGGAGGGGCATTATCTGCAACTACAATCGGAGTATTTCTTGACAGCTGTAATCCACCTTCTGATAAAAAAGGAGCAAGTCTTTTTTCTTCAGAACAGGATCTGGTAATTACCGAGCTGGCTGATACTATTATTCCTACGACTAAGACGCCTGGAGCAAAGGCTGCTGGTGTCGGGCCATTTATTTCCATGATGATGGCTGAGTGTTACCCTAAAGACGCTCAAGATGTTTTTGTAAAGGGATTGGACGATCTGGAAGCCAGATCAAAAAAAGAGTTCAATAATTCATTCGCGAAAATTTCAGCTGAAGAACGTAAACAACTTGTTGGCAAACTGAGGGACGAAACTATTGAAACTCTTAAAAAAGACAATGAGCAGGCAGAGAAAGACAAAGCTGCTAACAAAGAGCCGAAGAAAAATCCTAATTTCTTTGCTATGGCCAGAGACCTGACGCTTTTAGGCTATTTCACTTCTGAAATTGGCGCTACTAAGGCTTACGAGTATGTTGAAATTCCTGGCCGTTATGACGGTTGTGTGGACTTGAAACCTGGTCAGAGAGTTTACGTTTAAACCTATTAGAAACTTAGAAATGAATTTAAATACAAAAGCAGAAGCACAAAATACATATGATGCTATTGTTGTCGGTTCCGGAATTAGTGGAGGCTGGGCAGCAAAAGAATTAACCGAAAAAGGTCTTAAAGTATTGTTGCTAGAACGCGGCAGAAATGTCGAACATATAAAAGATTATACTACAGCGATGAAAAAGCCATGGGAATTTGAGCACCGTGGCCGTCTAACTGAAGAACAGAAAAAAAGACACCCTGTTCAAACCCGTGATTATCCCTATACCGAGTTTAATGAAAGTTTCTGGGTAGACGATTTAGATTGTCCTTATACAGAGGTTAAACGATTTGACTGGTACCGCGGTTTTCATGTAGGTGGTAAATCATTGATGTGGGGAAGACAAAGTTACCGTTTCAGTGATCTGAATTTCGAAGACAATTTAAAAGACGGTCATGGTACCGACTGGCCTATCCGCTCTAAAGATATCAGTCAATGGTATGATTACGTAGAACGTTTTGCCGGTATCAGTGGTCAAAATGAAAACTGGCCAGCACTGCCAGACGGACAGTTTCTACCTCCAATGGAAATGAACTGTGTGGAGAAATCCGTTAAAAAACGTATCGAGGACAAATGGGCTAAGTCCAGAATTATGACGATCGGACGTACAGCTAACCTTACGGTTCCTCATGGTGGTCGTGGTAGCTGTCAATACCGTAATCTTTGTTCCAGAGGATGCCCTTTCGGTGCCTATTTCAGCACACAATCTTCTACCCTGCCTGCAGCAGTAGCGACAGGTAATTTAACACTTCGCCCTTTCTCTCTGGTTGATCATATCATTTATGATAAGGAATCCAAAAAAGCAAAAGGCGTAATGGTAGTTGATTCGGAAACCAAAGAAAACATTGAATTCTATGCGAAAATTGTTTTTGTTAACGGTTCTACTTTAGGTACTACGCAAATTCTGTTGAACTCTACTTCTGCGGAACATCCTAACGGATTGGGTAATGCAAGTGGAGAACTTGGTCATAACTTAATGGATCACCATTTCCGTAATGGAGCCAATGGTGAGGCTGAAGGTTTTGACGATAAATACACTTATGGCAAAAGAGCGAATGGTATTTATATTCCACGTTACCAAAATATGGGTAACGACAAACGTGACTACCTGAGAGGTTTTGGTTATCAGGGCGGTGCAAGCCGTACCGGATGGCATAAAGATGTTGCTGAATTAGCTTTTGGTGGCGACTTTAAAGATCAAATGACTGTACCAGGTGTGTGGACAATGGGATTGGGTGGTTTTGGAGAATCTCTTCCATACCATGAGAACAGAGTTTATATAGATAAAACTAAAAAAGATAAATGGGGTCTTCCTGTACTCGCAATTGACTGTGAGTTTAAAGGAAATGAACAGAAGATGCGTAAAGACATGATGAATGACGCAGCTGAAATGTTAGAAGCCGCTGGTCTTAAAAATGTTAAAACTTACGATGCAGGTTCTACTCCAGGAATGGCTATCCATGAATGTGGTACTGCAAGAATGGGTAATGACCCTAAAACATCTGTATTGAATAAATGGAATCAGATGCATGAGGTGAATAACGTATTTGTAACCGATGGTTCTTGCATGCCTTCTATTGCTTGCCAGAACCCGTCACTTACATTTATGGCATTAACAGCAAGAGCTGCAGACTATGCAGTTTCAGAACTTAAAAAAGGAAATATTTAATGGCGGTAGGAAAGTTAAGAATGGGAATGATTGGTGGGGGAAAAAATGCCTTTATTGGTGCCGTCCACCGCATTGCCGCTAATATTGACGGATTAATCGAATTGAGCTGCGGAGCACTGAGTTCTAATCCGGAAACAGCAAAAGAATCAGGCAGGGAATTATTCCTGCCTGATCATAAAAACTACGGTTCTTATCAGGAGATGATTGAAAAAGAATCTCTTTTGCCGGAATCTGAAAGAATGCATTTTGTAACGATAGTTACGCCTAATTTTGCACATTTCGCACCTGCTATGCTTGCATTAGAGCACGGGTTTCATGTGGTGATTGATAAACCAATAACCCTAACCCTTGAGGAAGCAAAAAAGCTTCAGGCAAAAGTTAAAGAGACTGGATTAACTCTGTGTCTTACCTATACTTACTCTGGTTATCCAATGGTTAAGCAGGCCCGTCAAATGGTAAAGGATGGTGAATTTGGTCAGATTCGAAAAATCATGGTAGAATATCCTCAGGGCTGGCTTAGTCTTCCTTCCGAGAAAGATGGTAATAAGCAGTCTGCGTGGCGTACGGACCCTTCAAAAAGCGGAATTAGCGGATGTATGGGTGATATTGGTACACATGCAGCTCAGCTGGCGGAATATATTTCAGGTCTGGAAATCACGAAAATATGTGCAGATCTTAACATTGTGGTAGATGGCCGTGCACTGGATGACGACGGAAACATTCTGTTGAAATTCGACAATGGCGCGAATGGTGTACTCATCGCTTCACAGATTGCTGCAGGCGAAGAAAACGCACTTAAAATAAAAGTATACGGAGAAAAAGGGAGTTTGGAATGGCATCAGGAAGAGCCAAATACCTTAAAGGTTAAGTGGCTTGATGCGCCTACGCAGCTTTACCGTACAGGAAATGGTTATTTATCGGCGGCTGCCCAATTTAATACAAGAACTCCATCTGGACATCCTGAAGGATACCTGGAGGCATTCGCTAATCTTTACCGGAATTTTGCATTGACAATCAAAGCGCAGATTAAAGGTGAACAACCGACTCCTGAAATGCTTGATTTTCCGGGCGTGGATGAAGGAGTTCGTGGAATGGCATTCATTGAAAATGTAGTTGCTTCGGCAGGGTCGGATCAGAAATGGTCAGATTTTAAAATATAAAGAAATGACAACAATTAAAGGACCTGCAGTTTTTCTGGCGCAGTTTATTGGTAATGAAGCTCCCTTCAATTCTCTTGAGGGGATTTGTCAGTGGGCAAAGGATAAAGGATTCAAAGGAATTCAAATGCCAACCCTCGATAACCGTTTTATTGATCTTAAGCTGGCTGCTGAAAGTAAGACCTATGCAGATGAATTAAAAGGAAAAGTAAATTCTTTTGGACTGGAAATCACAGAGCTTTCTACCCATTTACAAGGACAGCTTGTTGCTGTAAATCCTGCTTACGATCAGGTATTCGATGCGTTTGCGCCGGATAGTGTGAAAAACAACCCTAAGGCCAGAACGGAATGGGCAGTTCAGCAATTGAAATATGCGGCTCAGGCTTCTCAAAATCTTGGATTGAATGCACATGCAACATTTAGCGGATCTTTATTATGGCATATGTTTCATCCATGGCCGCAAAGACCTGAAGGTCTGGTTGAAGAAGGATTCAAAGAGCTGGCCAAAAGATGGTTGCCTATTCTAAACGAATTTGATCAGTGTGGTGTGGATGTCTGCTATGAAATTCACCCTGGTGAAGATTTATTTGACGGCATCACTTATGAGATGTTCCTTGAAAAAGTAAATAATCATCCCCGCGCCTGCTTATTATATGATCCATCGCATTTTGTGTTACAACAACTTGATTATATCCAGTATATCGATTTCTACCATGAAAGAATAAAAGCATTTCACGTAAAGGATGCAGAATTTAATCCAACAGGTAGACAAGGTACATTCGGAGGATATCAGGGATGGGCTGACCGTGCCGGAAGATATAGATCTCCGGGAGACGGACAGGTAGATTTTAAAACAATTTTCAGTAAACTGTCCCAATATGATTTCAAGGGCTGGGCAGTAATGGAATGGGAATGCTGCATCAAGGATTCGGAAACCGGCGCCAGAGAAGGGTCAGAATTCATATCCAAACACATTATCCCTGTTACTGACAGAGCTTTTGACGATTTTGCCGCTACCGGGGCAAACGAAACAGTAAACCGACAGATATTAGGTCTGGACTCTAAATAATTATTCATAGTCTGCAAGGTTTTTGCCTTGCAGACTTATCTATTTTTTAAAACACACAATTGAAACTGTATGTTGGTATACAGCTTAACACCTTTAATATAAAAAAATCTATTATGAAAAAGACATTATTAGTTGTTGGCTTTATCGGCCTGGCTTTAGCGTCATGCGGCGGCAACTCTGATTCCGCAAAAGAAACTACTCAAAGCACTTCTGCAGAACCTTCTGCTACAGTCAGTGCGCAAACAACAGGCCCGGTTTTGCCAGGAGAAAAACTGATTGCAAAAAATGATTGCATCGGCTGCCATAACAAAACGCAAAAAGTAATCGGCCCTGCTTATGTAGATATTGCCGATAAGTATGCGTCAAATGATGAAAATATTGATATTCTTTCTGAATCTGTAATCAATGGAAGTAAGGGAAAATGGGGCGATCTTCCTATGACTCCTCACCCGAATGTTAGTAAAGATGATGCTAAACAAATGGTAACCTGGATCTTGTCATTGAAGAAATAAGTTAAACAATCCCTACCCTAACCAAATATAAAAAGATATGAAAACAAACACTGAGAATAAACCTGATTCAGGAAGACGTTCCTTTCTTAAAACTGCGGCGGTAGCCAGTGCAGGATTTATGATTGTTCCACGTCATGTACTGGGCGGAAAAGGCTTTTTAGCACCAAGTGACAGACTAATAGTCGCAGGTGTAGGTGCTGGTGGTAAAGGACAATCTGATATTGCTGCTTTTGCCAAAAGTGGAAAAGCTGATATTGGATTTTTATGCGATGTAGATACCAAACGTGCTGCTGCTTCTGTAAAGAACTTCCCGAAAGCTAAGTTCTACAAGGACTATCGTGAGATGTTTGACAAAGAACATAAAAACTTCGATGCTGTTAGTGTTTCAACACCAGATCACAGTCACGCGGTAATTGCATCTGCAGCTATGCAGTTAAACAAACATGTTTATGTACAAAAACCTCTTACTCACGATATCTACGAAGCAAGGAAGCTCACCGAGCTTGCTAAAAGGTTTAAGGTAGTCACTCAAATGGGTAATCAAGGTGCATCTAACGATGGGCCACGCCAAATGAAAGAATGGTATGATGCTGGCCTTATCGGCGATGTACATACAGTTTATGCATGGACTGACAGACCGGTTTGGCCTCAGGGTATTCCATGGTCAGCAAATAAAGCAGAAATTCCATCTACCCTGGATTGGGATCTTTGGCTAAATACAGCACCGTACAAAGATTTTGTTGATAAACTGGTTCCTTTCAACTGGAGAGGTTGGTGGGATTACGGAACAGGTGCATTAGGCGATATGGGATGTCATTTGTTGGAAGCTCCATTCAGTACACTAGGTCTTAAATATGCAAAAGATGTACAGGCTAGTGTTGGCTCTGTATATGTTGATGAATTTAAACGCGGTTATTTCCCTGACAGCTGCCCGCCGTCAAGCCATGTAACACTTACTTTCCCTAAAACTGAAAAAACCAAAGGTGATGTTACTGTTCACTGGATGGACGGTGGTATTCAGCCTACAAGACCGGAAGAACTGGAAGCAAATGAAGTATTTGGCGACGGTGGAAACGGTACTTTATTTATCGGCACGAAAGGTAAGATGATGGCTAGTACTTATAGTGCAGATCCACGTTTATTACCATTAAGCCGCAACAAAGATATCCGCGTTCCGGAGAAATTCGCAAGAGTAAAAGATGGTGCAAATGGACATTATGCGCAGTGGGTTGAAGCTTGTATTGCTGGTTATGGAAAGAAAGAACTAAGTTCTCCTTTCGAAATTGCAGGTCCGCTTACTGAAGCTTTACTGATGGCAAATCTTGCAATTCGTGCAAATGATCTGCAGGTAAAAAATGCACAGGGCAAAACTAGTTATCCAGGTCGTGACATTAAATTATTATGGGATAATGAGCAAATGAAGGTTACCAACTTTGACGCTGTTAACCAATTTGTAAAACGTGACTACCGTAAAGGCTGGTCATTAGGAGTTTAATCTTAAAATATAATGAAATATTCATACTTATCCGGGCTGATGATCTTAGCGGTTATGGGCTGTGGCACAACAAAAAATCAATCAAACGACATCAAACAGGGATTTACTCCCCTGTTTGATGGTAAAACAACGACCGGCTGGCATACTTACGGAAAGACTTTCGTAGGTAAAGGATGGCAGGTTGATAATGGTACAATTCACCTTGTGCCTTCTGCTAAACAAAAAGACGATGGTGATCTGGTTACTGATAAGGAATATGAAAACTTCCACCTGAAAATCGACTGGAAAGTAGCACCAAAATCAAATAGTGGTATTCTGTTCCAAATTCATGAACAACCTGGAAAATATAATCAAACATATAGCACAGGTCCCGAAATGCAGGTAATCGACAATGACGGACATCCTGATGCCAAAAATGTCAAACACCGTGCTGGCGACCTTTATGACCTGATTGTAAGCAGCTCTGAGAATGCAAAACCAGTGGGTGAATGGAATACTGCAGAAATTATCATCGATAAAGGAACGCTTGAATTTAGACTGAACGGCGTAAAAACAGTTTCAACTACTCAGTTCGACGAATCGTGGAAAACTTTAATTCAAGGAAGTAAGTTTGCGAAGTGGGAAGGTTTTGGTACATTTAAAAAAGGTAAAATTTCTTTACAGGATCACGGCGATGAAGTCTGGTTCCGTAATATTATGATCAAAGAATTATAAATTATTTAAATTCATACAACACTTTATGATGAACACCACTACCCGTGTCAAGTTATCCGCAATGATGTTCCTGGAGTTTTTTATCTGGGGCTCATGGTTTGTTACTTTGGGTACTTTCTTGGATAAAAACTTATCTGCAAGCGGTTCTGAAACTGCAGCAGTTTTCTCTACTCAATCCTGGGGTGCTATTATTGCCCCTTTCATCATTGGGTTAATTGCCGACAGATTCTTTAATGCGGAGAAAATTCTTGGAGTGCTGCATATAGTTGGTGCTGTTTTAATGTACCAGATGTATAATGCGACGGAAGTAAGTGTATTTTACCCGTATGTATTAGGCTATATGATCCTCTTCATGCCAACTCTCGCATTGGTCAACTCAGTTTCCTTTAACCAGATGAAAGATGCGGAGAAAGAATTCTCCACTATCCGTTTCTGGGGAACTATCGGCTGGATCGTTGCTGGATTATGTATCAGTTATCTGTTCTTATGGGATTCGAAAACAGGCCTGGAATCTGGCTTATTGAAAAACACATTCCTAATGGCTGGTATAGCATCTCTGGTGTTGGGTCTGATGAGCTTTGCGCTACCTGCTACACCACCAAAAGTAGCTAAAGGTGAGAAAATTAAGCTTTCTGATATTTTAGGTCTGGATGCTTTAAGCTTACTTAAAGACAGAAACTTCGCCGTATTCTTTATCTCTGCGATCCTAATCTGTATTCCTCTTGCTTTTTATTATCAGAATGCACACCCTTTCCTTTCTAGTATTGGAGTGAACGAGCCCACCGGAAAAATGGCAATTGGCCAGGTTTCTGAAGCATTATTCTTGCTATTAATTCCGGTATTCTTCAAACGTTTCGGCTTTAAAGTTACTATCCTGGTTGGTATGATAGCCTGGGCAGTACGGTATGCATTATTTGCTTACGGTAATGCGGGAGAGTTAAGCTTTATGCTGCTTATTGGTATTGCTCTTCACGGTGTTTGTTATGACTTTTTCTTTGTCTCAGGACAGATCTACACGAATTCAAGAGCCGGAGATAAATACAAAAGTGCTGCACAGGGTTTGATTACACTGGCGACCTATGGTGTAGGTATGCTGATTGGATTCGAAGTAGCTGGTATGATTACGGACAGTTACAAACTGGCTGACGGTTCTATCGACTGGAAAATGGTATGGATAATTCCTGCAGGTATCGCTTTAGTGGTATTCTTGTTATTTTCCGTTTTCTTTAACGATAAATCTAAACCTGAATCTGTATTAGACGCTGCTTAACATGGAAAATACGCAAAGCCGTAGAAATATGATCAAATCTGTAATTGCAGGAACTGCCGCTTTAGGTGTTTCCTCTGCTTTACCTTCATTTGCATCAGATTATAAATCTAATTTTTCTTCATTGAAAGGAAACATCAACCATTCAGTTTGTCACTGGTGTTTTAGTGACATTCCTTTAGACGAATTCTGTGCTTCAGTAAAAGCTATGGGATTAAAAGGTGTCGATCTGATAGGGCCTGAGGGATGGCCTACTTTGAAAAAACATGGCCTATATTCACCCATGTGTAATGGTGCTGAAATTAACCTGGTAGACGGATGGAACGATCCTGCTTTTCACCAGCAATTGATCGCAAATTATACTAAAATGATCCCTTTAGTCGCTGAAGCAGGTTACACAAATCTGATCTGTTTTAGCGGGAACCGCAGGGGAAAAGATGATGAAACCGGGTTAAAAAACTGTGTAGATGGTCTTAAGCAAATTATGCCACTGGCTGAAAAACACAATGTAGTACTGGTAATGGAGCTGTTAAACAGTAAAGTCGACCATAAGGACTACCAATGTGATACGACTGCCTGGGGTGCTGAACTCGCTAAAAGACTAGGTTCTGAAAACTTTAAACTGCTTTATGACATATATCACATGCAGATTGATGAGGGAAATGTAATCAGCAACATAAAAAAATACCATCAGTATATAGCACATTATCATACTGCCGGTGTTCCAGGCAGAAATGAAATTGACGATACGCAGGAATTGTATTACCCGGCAATTATCAAAGCTATACTAGATACCGGTTTCAAGGGGTACCTTGCACAGGAATTTATACCGAAACAAAAAGACAGATTACGCTCATTAAAGAACGCAGTCGCTATTTGTGACCAATAATAGATAATTATGAATTCAAGAAGAACTTTTCTCAAACAAGCAGGACTTGTTGCAGCGGGAGCATTGATCCTACCTTCGTATGCATGCGCTGCACCGGCCAAAGTGGTTGGCTTACAATTATATTCTCTACGCGAACAACTGCCTGCAGATGTACGTGGAGTTATTGGTAAAGTTGCACAGGCTGGCTATAAAGAGGTTGAAACATATGGTTATTCAGTGAAGGACAAATTTTGGGGATTAACACCAAAGGAATTCAAGGCTTTACTGGATGAAAATGGGCTTTCTGCTCCGAGCGGGCATTATGGCCTTGATAACTTTATAGCGACTGGAAATCAGGAAGATCTGAAAGCTGATATTGAAGCTGCCAGTGCAATCGGCAGTGAATATATTGTTGTTCCTTATTTAGGTGATGCGCTTAGAGGTGGAGAAGATCAATGGAAGAAAACAGCTCAGAAATTAAACGAAGCTGCAGCAATTGCTAAATCCAATGGAATTAAAATTGCTTACCACAACCACGATTTTGAATTTGCACCTGTAGGTAACACAACAGGATATGAGATCTTACTAAAAGAAACAGATCCTGAAGCTGTTAAATTCGAAATGGATATCTACTGGGTAGTAAGATCCGGTAATGATCCTGTTAAATTATTCACTGATCACAAAGGTCGTTTCCCAATGTGGCATGTTAAGGATATGGATAAGGCCGACCATACGATCAACACAGAAGTTGGAAGTGGTACTATTGACTTTAAAAAGTTATACAGCCACGCTAACTTAGCTGGATTAAAACATCTGATCGTAGAACAGGAAAACTTTTCTATGGATCCGTATGCAAGTATTAAGCAAAGTGCTGATTATATCAAAAAAGAAATTTTATAGTTCTTTTTCTCTAACCTGCAGGCTATTATTTTAGCCTGCAGGTTATTTTCTCCCCAACCCCTCCTTTCCCGCTGCTGTTCCCAAAATTAAATACAGCAACTTCTGTTAAAGTTCCTGAAATATTATTTACAAACTGCTGAATATGTGCATTTTTTCACCATATTTGGGAGTATCGCATTTTAAAAAAATCAAATAAAAGACTGTTGGCCCCGCCAACAACTTCATAACCATTAAAAAACAAATATATAGATCATGAAACCGTCGGCAGCGCCAACAGCTTCATAACCATTAAAAAACAAATATACAGATCATGAAAATTGCAGTTGTAGGTGCTACTGGTTTAGTAGGCACCGTTATGTTAAAAGTGCTTGAAGAGCGTAATTTCCCGCTAACCGAATTAATTCCGGTTGCATCAGAGAAGAGTGTTGGTAAAGAAATCACTTTTAAGGGTAAGGTATTCAAGGTCGTTAACCTGGAAACCGCAATTGCAATGAAACCTGACGTGGCGTTATTCTCAGCAGGTGGAAGTACTTCTTTGACCTATGCTCCTTTATTTGCTGAAGTTGGAACTACTGTTATTGATAACTCTTCGGCATGGAGAATGGACCCTTCAAAAAAATTAGTTGTTCCAGAAGTTAATGCTAATGAATTAACTGCAGATGACAAGATTATTGCGAACCCGAATTGTTCGACTATTCAAATGGTTGTTGCATTAAAGCCACTGCATGATCTTTATAAAATTAAACGTGTAGTTGTTTCAACATACCAATCAGTAACTGGAACGGGCGTTAAAGCCGTTGAGCAGATGATGAACGAGCGTAAAGGTATTACAGACGGACCGATGGCATATCCTTACCAGATTGACTTGAATGTTATTCCTCAGATTGATGTTTTCGAAGAAAACGGATACACTAAAGAGGAGATGAAAATGATTAAGGAAACCAATAAAATCATGGGTGATGATCAGATTCGTGTTACTGCAACCACAGTTCGTATTCCGGTTATGGGCGGACATGCGGAATCAGTAAATATTGAATTCGAAAAAGATTTTGATATTGCCGAAGTAAGAACTGCACTGGAAAACACCGCAGGGATTATTGTGGTTGATGATATAGCGAATCTTAAATATCCAATGCCAAAAGACGCACATGAAAAAGATGAAGTATTTGTTGGACGTATCAGAAGAGATGAGTCACAGGACAATACATTAAATCTATGGATTGTTGCCGATAACCTACGTAAAGGTGCGGCTACCAATGCTGTACAAATTGCAGAATATCTCCTGTCTAAAGGATTAATTTAAATAAAGAGAATCAAAAAATGTGGTGTCATCAGGAACTCGTTCCCGAAGGCACCACATTTTTTTGTATAACCAGATACCGATCCCCCAGGTTTATCTAATAAATACATACCATGTTTAAAAATACATCACTTCTTTTTTTCTTGTTTTTACAATACCTGATTACTTTCCCGGAAGCTGCATCTGCACAGACAGAACCTACTGGGTTAGCGCAGGCATTCGAGCGATTAAGCTCTGATCCACAGGCGAAGTATGCGATAAGTTCCATCTGCGTATTAGATGGGAATACAGGAAAGCAACTCTATGGTAGAAACGAAAATATTGGGGTAGCAACGGCATCAACACTCAAGACCATAACCTCAGCTACTGCATTTGCGTTGTTGGGTAAAGATTTCCGCTATCAGACTATCCTCAAATATACCGGATCAATTGACGAAAAGGGGATTCTACATGGCAATTTAATAATCAGTGGCGGCGGTGATCCATCCCTGGGATCTGACCGCTATCAGTCGTCGAAGAATACTGTTGTACTGGAAACTTGGGTACAAGCGATTAAAAAAGCCGGAATAACTAAAATTGATGGTCAGATTATAGGTGACGCCAGTATTTGGGGCACCCAGGGCACGCCTGACGGATGGACATGGCAGGACATGGGAAATTATTATGGTGCAGGAAGTTCTGCGCTGAGCTGGCACGAAAATCAATTTGATATTAAGCTTAAACCGGGAAGCAATGTATTGTTAAGCCGGACAAGTCCCGAAATGCCTTATCTTAAGATTGTAAATGAACTCAGAGCGGGGAAAGCTGGCAGCGGCGACAATGCTTATGTTTTTCTACCTCCCTATTCGCAAACGGCCTATCTCCGGGGCACCTGGGCCACAGATATTAAAAAAAGCGGAGTTTCGGCCGCTATACCCGACCCTGCGTACGAGGCAGCTTTCAGACTTGCTGATACGCTAAAGCTTATTGGCATATCTTCCAATTCAGTTACAACTGACCGGCTAATGGCATTAAATACCCTTACGATTCCGGTAGGTGGCAAAACACTCGCGGTTATTAACTCTCCTGCCCTGCCTGAGATAGTTTACTGGTTAAACAAAAAGAGCATTAATCTCTATGCCGAAAACCTACTGAAAACACTGGCATGGAAGGCAGGTAAAGAGGCTACAACAGAAAATGGTGCGGCAGAAGTGATCCGTTACTGGAGTACAAAAGGTATTGATCGTAATGCATTAAATATACTGGATGGAAGTGGCCTGTCGCCGGCTAACAGGGTTACAACATCAGCTATGGCCCAGGTCCTCTACCAAACTCAAAAGGAAAGCTGGTTTCCGGATTTTTATGAATCGCTTCCTGTAAATAATGGTATGAAGCTGAAAAGCGGGACTATTAAAGATGTCTCGGCGTTTGCCGGATATTATGATGCCGGAAAAGGAAAACGCTATGTAATAGTCATTAATATTAACAACTACAGCGGCAGTAGTATTAACAATAAACTGTTCAACGTACTAAACTCGCTCAAATAATTAATAAATTGCTGCCGTTTACCTTCAATACAAGATCAAATTTCCTTCTTAGATATGCATAAATTCGTAATTTTTATTTGCTGTATACTTACTTATTCTACTACATATAGCCAGCAAATGGGACTTGGAAATGCTAATTTCAATTCCGTTGACAGCAGCAGCAAGTTTATAGCCAAAGCACCAGAATTTGCTATAATTCCTGAACCTGTATCACTGGTACAAGCTGACGGTCATTTCACTTTGCCCGAACAAATCATAATTCAGGCTCCGGCCGACAGCAAAAATATCGTAGATTATTTAAAGACCAGGCTCACCGTTCCAACGGGGAAATATATTTCAGAATCATCTGGAAATACGCCGGGGTCTATCAAACTTATATTAAATACACACGAGAACCGTCAATTGGGAGATGAAGGCTATCAGCTTTCTGTTACACCCCAACACATTGTCATTAAGGCAAATAAAAATGCCGGCCTGTTTTACGGAGTTCAGACGCTGCTGCAGCTTTTTCCGAAAGAGATAGAAAGCAAAGAAGAGGTAGCTGATAAAAAATGGACAGTTCCTGCTGTTGAAATTACCGATTATCCACGTGTGGCGTGGAGAGGGCTCATGTTTGATGTGGCCCGCCATTTTTTCACAAAAGCTGAAGTTAAGCAGTATATCGATGGAATGGTACGCTATAAATTTAACATCCTGCACCTGCACCTTACCGATGACGAGGGTTGGAGGATTGAAATTAAAGGCCTGCCTAAACTCACAGAAGTTGGTGCATGGAATGTAAAGAAAACTGGTAATTTCGGGTCCTTCTCACCTGCTGGACCTGACGAGCCCCGAACAAACGGCGGTTTTTATACACAAGACGATATCAGGGAACTTATCAGTTATGCTAAAGAACGTTTCGTAGAAATTATGCCCGAGATTGACGTTCCGGGGCATAGTCTCGCTATTATTGCTTCATACCCAGAACTCTCCTGTACTCCTGGCGCGGAAAATTACCGTGTAAGATCTGGTGAAAGGATTATGGATTGGTCCCGGGGTGCTCCTCCCATCGCTTTGGTCGATAATACCCTTTGCCCTGCGAATGAAAAGGTCTATAGTTTTCTGGACACTGTAATAACCCAGGTAGCCGCACTTTTCCCGTTTCCTTATATCCATATGGGTGGCGATGAAGCGCCGATAAACTTTTGGCAAAAAAGTGATGCAGTTAAAGCTTTAATGCAGAAGGAAGGACTTAAAGATATGCATCAGGTACAGGGATACTTTGAAAAGAGAGTACAGCAGATCGTGGAGTCGAAGGGTAAAAAATTTATGGGCTGGGATGAAGTCCTGAATGGAAATATTCCACCTAGCGCTGCAATTATGAGCTGGAGAAATGCCAGTTACGGAATTGGGGCATCGAGAAATAAGCATGAAGTGGTTATGTCGCCTCAGGATTTTGTATACCTCGATCTGATGCAGGGAGATCCTATTGTGGAGCCTAAGGTGTATTCCTCAGTTCTGCTTAGTAAAACCTACCAGTTTGACCCGGTACCAGCAGGTGCAGATCCGAAATATATTCTTGGCGGTCAAGGCAATTTATGGACAGAACAGGTGTATAACATGCGTCATGCTGAATATATGACCTGGCCGCGCGGACTGGCAGTTGCGGAATCAGTTTGGTCTCCAAAAGCTAAAAAGAACTGGTCTAATTTTATAGCCAAAACGGAACAGCATTTTAAAAGAATGGATATCGGTGAAACTAAATATGCAACAAGTGTTTTTGAGCCGGTATTCAAATCTAACAGAACTCCTGACGGACAATTAATGGTTGAACTACAAACTGAAATTGACGGATTAGATCTTTTTTACTCTTTTGATAATTCATACCCGGATCATTTTTATCCGCGTTATACAGAAAAACTTGTGGTTCCGAAAGATGCTGTACAACTTCGCGTCATCTCTTATAAAGGAAAACAGCCTGTAGGCCGGATGATAACAATCTCTACAGATGAACTCAATAAAAGAGCAGGTAAAAAATAAAGAATTGAGATATTTCGCACATATCAGCTATAATGGGCTCACCTATAATGGCTGGCAAAAACAAGCAAAGGTTCAGAACGTTCAGGGTGTGATTGAAAATGCACTGACGCAAATCTTTAAAAAACCGGTATTTATCAATGGGTGTGGCAGAACTGACGCGCAAGTTCATGCCAGTCAATTTTTCTTCCATTTCGACTTGGAAGATCAATGGGATTTCGACCTCATATTCAGGCTGAATAAGATCCTTCCTATGAATATCGCAGTATATGACATCATACCGATGGAGGGTACTCCGCACGCTAGGTTTGATGCTGTACAGCGCTCCTATGATTATTTTCTGCACACATACAAGGACCCTTTCTTAAATGGACTCAGCTCCTATTACCTGCTGCAGGACCTTCGGCTGGATCAGATGAAAGCCGCAGTGGATCTGTTACCCAGATATAAAGATTACAGGGCATTTTGCACCAGTCCCGACAAGTATGAGCATACCTTGTGTTATGTCCGTTCTGCAAGCCTGCTTATTGATGAAAAGGCTGAAAAAATGAGATTCAGAATTTCTTCCAACAGATTTTTAGGGAAAATGATCAGAATTATAATGGGACAATTGCTGAAAATAGGAAAAGGTCAGTTGTCGGTGGAAGAGTTTGAAAGCCACCTGATAAACAGACAAACCCCAGAACTGATCCTACCTGCGCATCCACAGGGACTTTACCTGTCTAAAGTAACCTATCCTTATCTGGATCTGGCACCTCGTGTAGATTTTTCTGCGGTATTGCAAAAACAGCAGGACATTACCTGGAAAGCGATCTGATATATTGACGTACATCTGAGATTTCAAATTATTTAAAGACTTATTTTTGTCTTAAATTAATATTATGAATTTCCACACCAGAAAATGGATCAAACCAGAAGACCTGAATCCAAACGGCAGCTTGTTCGGCGGGAGCTTATTACGCTGGATAGATGAAGAAGCGGCAATCTATGCCATTGTACAATTAGGTAACCCGAGGGTGGTAACCAAATACATTTCTGAGATTAACTTTGTAAGCTCGGCTAAACAGGGTGACATTATCGAAATGGGGATTACCGCCACGGCCTTCGGAAACACATCTTTAACGATGCGCTGTGAAGTACGTAATAAGATCACCAGAAAAAGTATTCTTACGATTGATAAAATGGTCTTTGTAAACGTCGATGAGTATGGAACTCCCGTTGCACACGGAAAAACACAGATCAGGTTTATCGAAGCACAATTTGCAGCTGAAGATAATTAGCACTCAGGTTCGAGCGCTGCAATTACTAAATCTGCTGTGAGGCTAATTCCGTTCAGTACATGTGCTGCCTGCTGGTAGTAAGGATTTCTCTCTTCCAGTTTGCCCGCAATAAAGCGAATTAGTTCTTCTTCAGAAAGGCCGCTGAGCAGTGGTCTTTTCGTTATTCCGTTTTCCAGTCTCTTAGCTAATGAAAATGCATTCATCTGAATATAGACAGTTGTTCCATTTTCATTCATCCAGGAAATATTATCGTAGAAGCAGGGTGTACCTCCACCCGTAGATATCACACAATTGTCCGGATAATGCATGGTTTTAAGTGTCTCACTTTCTAGCCTGCGGAAAGAATCCTCTCCGTGTTCAGCAAAATAAGCAGTGATGCTGCTGCCGGCAATTTTCTCCAGATGATGATCCAGGTCTATTAATTCATAACCTAGTTTGGTTGCCAGTTTTCTGCCGAGGGTGCTTTTACCGCAGCCCATAAAACCAATCAGAAAAATTCTCATAGCGGAAAAGACTATTGTTCGAAATATTTAGTTTTAAGCGCCTCGTAGGATGGCAGCCCGGCGTGGCTCCATTTATTAATCACCACACCATTCTTCATTAACATTAAGCCCGGATTCGATCTGACCATACTTTTTAATGGCACTGCGTCGGCATAAAACACCTCTGCCGTCAGCTTGTTTTCCTTACTGAACTGGTCTGCATCCTGAGCAGAGCTTGATGTCAGTAAAACTGTCCTGATGTTAAATTCTTTTACGGCCTGTGCGGCTATGGCATTCATCTCCTGGATCGCTTGCTCGTTAGAATCTTTCAAATAATAAGCTACTATAACCAGATTATAATATGGGTTTTCCAGCAGTTCTTTAGTGTAATCCGTGGAAGAAGCATCACTGATCATTAAATCTTTGATTTTGGCTTCATAACCCTTTTTTATAAGTTTCTGTGTTGGTTCGCCAACAATCTCCCAGTTGTTATCTTTCCAGATTTCGGTTTTGAGATAGTCTTTATCACTCATCTCCTTATCTTCTCCGGTAACTTTATGATGTAGTTTATAGGTAATTACATACTCATCGGGTTGAGCACCGTCAGGAATCCTCATAGCTTCAGGGAGGCTTTGACCTACTTTATAAGGCAGAAAATCCAGAACGGGCAAATACGTGTAAGTATAAATACTAAAGATTAGTGACAAGGCCGTTACGCCTATTACTCCGAGCCTTTGTTTCCCTTGATTATCCGTTACTGCATGGATCTTGTCCCTGTTTATAAATAGATAAATAATCAATACCAGTAAGACAAGATCCTTAGAAAAGGATTGCCATGGTGTCAATGGTATGGCATCACCGAAACAACCACAGGACGTTACGACTTTAAATGCTGCAGAGACGAACGTTAAGAAGGTAAAAAATATAATAATTCCAAGCAATCCTGCCGTGACTTTCCTGCTCCAGAATCCAAATAATAATAAAGCACCTAAAACGATTTCCAGAATGCATAGAAAAATGGCAATACCGGTTGCAAAGGGAGATAACCAGGGCATATGAAATACATCAAAATACTCCTGCAACTTATAGCCAAAACCAAGAGGGTCATTAGCTTTGATGAGTCCCGAAAAAATAAATAATACCCCTACGAATATTCTGGAAAAGTTAAGTGCGGCTTTCTGCATAATAAGTTATTTACCGGAAGAGCCGGTTCTATTTTACATCCATTTTAATTAACGCAAAAACAGCATAGTTCAGCATGTCCTGGTAATTTGCATTTACACCTTCGGACACCAATGTTTCGCCCAGATTATCTTCAATCTGCTTTACACGAAGTATCTTCATCAGGATTAAATCTGTCAGTGAGCTGATACGCATATCGCGCCAGGCTTCTCCATAATCATGGTTTTTCGCGAACATCAGGTCTTTCGTCTGCTGTATTTTCTGATCATATCTTGCAGCAACATCTGCGGGGTCCAGTTCATAAGAATCGGCCGCGGTCATATCTGATTGTATCATAGCAATTACACAGTAATTGACAATGCCGATATATTCAGGAATAATTCCTTCGCCTACTTTGGATACCTTTTTCTCTTCGAGCGTACGAATGCGCTGAGCTTTGATAAATAACTGATCAGTAAGTGAGGACACACGCAGTATCCGCCAGGCGGTTCCGTAGTCTTTTGTTTTCTGTAAAAAAAGCGATCTGCATACCGCGATTACGGCGTCGAATTCTTGTGAGGTGTTGATGGCCAAAACAATTAAAATATTTAGTTTAAAGCTATTTAAATACTGTATTTTTGTTCAAAATGATGGCTAAAGATACGTTTTTAAACCGAAAAATAACACTAAACATCAAAGGTGAGCTCTTTGATCTGAGCACTCCATGCGTTATGGGAATCCTTAACCTCACGCCGGATTCATTTTTCGGTGAAAGCAGAATCGGCAGCGTGGATGCGGCGCTAAAAAGAGTAGAAATCTGCCTGCTGGAAGGAGCCCGGTTCATTGATCTGGGCGCATATTCTTCCAGACCAGGAGCAGCTGATGTCAGTACAGATGAAGAATTAAACCGGATTATTCCTGTCATTGAGGCGATCGTCAGGGAGTTTCCCCATGCAAGATTATCAATTGATACATTCCGGAGTAAGGTTGCGGCTGAAAGTATCTATGCAGGTGCTCATCTGATTAACGACATTTCGGGTGGGACATTAGATAAAGAAATGTTCAGTACAGTTGCCGGACTTGGTGTACCCTATATTTTAATGCATATGAAGGGCACCCCTCAGGATATGCAAAATGCACCTGAATATGCGCACGTAGGACTTGACGTAATCGGATACTTTGCACAGAAAATAAGTGAATTGCAGGCACTGGGTGTACAGGACATCATTCTTGACCCTGGTTTCGGATTCGCAAAAACCCTGGATCATAATTATCAGTTATTGAATTATATGCACAACCTGGATATTTTTGGACTTCCGGTATTAACCGGCATTTCCCGTAAATCTATGATTTATAAATTACTGGGGACACAGGCAGAAGAAGCGCTTAACGGCACAACGGTAATAAATACTATCGCATTATTAAAAGGGACCTCAATTTTAAGGGTACATGATGTACGTGCTGCAATGGAATGTATCCAGCTGGTCGGCAAAATGCAGGCCTCATAATTTAATCCAAAATACCTAACTTGTCTGCTATGAAAGGCTTTGACTTTGATTTTTTAACGATCACAGTAACGGATATTGTCGACGTACTTTTCGTTGCTTTCCTGATATATTACACCTATAATCTGATTAAGAACACCCTTGCGGTAAACTTGCTGCTGGGTATGTTTATAATACTTATTCTGTGGTTTGTTGTCGATGCATTGAACATGAGGCTGTTATCTACGATTATCAATAAATTTATGAGCGTAGGTATTATTGCGCTCATCGTAATCTTTCAGCCGGAGATCAGAAGATTCCTGCTGATGATCGGAAAAAACACATTTCTTCAGAAGAATAAAGCCTGGTGGGGATATCTGTTTGGAAGCAAAGATACCGAAAGCGACAATCTGGTACGGATTAAACCCATTATTGATGCTTGCAAGAGTATGAAAAAGACAAGAACAGGTGCCCTTATTGTTTTTGTTAAATACTACGATGATCAGCTGTTCGCAAATAGCTGTGAGGTGATTGACTCCAAAATATCTAAACGGCTGCTGGAAAGTATTTTTCAAAAGAACAGCCCGCTTCATGATGGTGCCGTTGTAATTTCTGAGAACAAAATAAAGAATGCAAGCTGCATCCTCCCACTAACAGATAACGACAAGCTCCCACCGCAATTCGGTCTGAGGCACCGTGCCGGGATCGGGATCTCTGAAAGTACAGATGCTGTAGCGGTTATTGTTTCTGAAGAGACCGGTGAAATCGCCTATGCTAAACAGGGACGCGTACGAATGAACGTATCTTTTGGTGAGTTGGAAAAGCTGTTGAATAAAGATTTCTGATTCACAGTATAAAAACATTCACAGTATAAAAGCATTCATATTATAAAAGAAAAGGCGGCTCATTTTGATGAGCCGCCTTTTTTATACTAGTTATACTAATCAGTATGCCTGCTTTTGATTAGCAATGCTCATCAAAAGCACCGATTAAGTTATCGGCGATCAATTGTGCATTACGGCCTTCGATCTGATGACGCTCGATCATATGAACCAATTTACCATCTTTAAACAAAGCCATTGCTGGCGAAGAAGGCGGGAAAGGCATCATATAACTTCTTGCACGATCAACTGCATCTTTTTCCATACCAGCGAAAACAGTGATCATTTTATCCGGGTGTTTTTCATTTGCTGCTGCAAGTCTGGCTGCAGGACGTGCATTTGCAGCCGCACAACCACATACAGAGTTTACCACTACAAACACTGTTCCTGCTCCAGAAATGGCGTTGTCCACATCTTCGGCAGTTTTCATTTCTTCAAAACCAGCAGTGGTTAATTCCGCACGCATTGGTTCTACTAAATATTCTGGATACATATATATTAAGCTTTAATTTGAGTATTCTTTTATACAAATGTAAGCCCCTGCCTGATAGCATCAAAACATTCATTCCTGCCCCCGGGGTTTTTTACCTTTAAATTACTTTGGTTTTATCTCCAGGTAAAAAAAAGGCTAATCTCCTTTGCAGAAGAATGGCTCTATTGCGCCTCCTGAACTATTTTACTACGAGATATAGTTGCACCTTTCTTCTTTTAAAACCCAGCCGTTATTCGTATGCTCGTAAATAAAAATAGCACCATTACCGCATTGCATGCCACAATAAAACGATATTGCTATGGCAGCATATTTCATGTCTTTAGAGAAAACAGGCCGCCCAAAACGATAAAAAGCATCTTTCTCATCATCAATTGCCTGAATGTGAGTGTATGAATCCTCTCCCGATATAACTTTTTCTTCTTTCATAGTAAGAAGCTTCGCATGTGGAACTATTTTTGAATCCCACAGTACAGTGTCCGGATATGTAGATGTGTCTACGAAATCAATGTCAAGATTATACTTGTCTTTTGTTTCCTTAGCACATTGACCCCACATTGGTAAGTTTGAGGACATAGACATGCGGATTGTATCTGATTTAATATATTGTTTAATAAAAGTATTCACTATGTCTTTCGCATAGCTGTTTTTTAATTTCTCCTGTTTGGTATCCTGCAAATTACCTGTGTCGTTGCAACTTATGATAAAGTATAAAATAACAGCCATAGCTGCAATAGATGGTTTGGTTAACTTCATAATGTTTCTCAACCTAATGTAACCTCTTTCCGTCCTTTTGAAATTGGCTGAACTATTGTGTAATTTTGAAAAATAAAAGAGATCGTTTTTGTTAAAGATGGGAAATAGTAAGCACCACAACTCTTATTTAATTTAAAACATCTAATAATCAACAATTTAAAACAAAACAATATGTCATCAGTAGAGACCACTTATATCCCATATAAAGTAAAGGATATTTCACTGGCAGAATGGGGCCGTAAAGAAATTGGACTAGCAGAAGCAGAAATGCCCGGCTTAATGTCCTTACGTCAGGAATTTGGCCCATCCAAACCTTTAAAAGGCGCACGCATCGCCGGATGTTTGCACATGACTATCCAGACTGCAGTGCTAATTGAAACATTGGTAGAACTAGGTGCAGAAGTAACCTGGTCATCCTGCAATATCTTTTCTACACAAGATCATGCCGCAGCAGCAATAGCAGCAGCAGGTATCCAGGTATATGCCTGGAAAGGTCTGAACGAAGAAGAATTTGACTGGTGTATTGAACAAACTTTACATTTCGGTCCGGAGCGTCAGCCATTGAATATGATTCTTGATGACGGTGGTGACTTAACTAATATGGTATTCGATCGCTTCCCTGAACTGATCGCTGCAATTAAAGGTTTATCTGAAGAGACTACCACTGGTGTTCACCGTCTTTATGAACGTATGAAAAATGGTACACTTCATTTACCTGCAATCAATGTAAATGATTCGGTAACCAAATCTAAATTCGACAACAAATATGGTTGCCGCGAGTCACTGGTTGATGCGATCCGTCGTGCCACAGATGTAATGTTAGCTGGTAAAGTTGCTGTTGTTGCGGGTTATGGTGACGTAGGTAAAGGTTCTGCAGAATCTTTAAGCTCACAAGGTGTAAGGGTTATCGTTTCTGAAATTGACCCTATCTGTGCCTTACAAGCGGCAATGGAAGGTTATGAAGTTAAGAAATTCGCTAACGCGGTAAAAGAAGCAGATATCGTTGTAACCACAACAGGTAACTGTGATATCGTTCGTGCCGAACACTTCAAAACCATGAAAGACAAAACTATCGTTTGTAACATCGGTCACTTTGATAATGAAATTGACGTAGCCTGGTTAAACACGAACTATGGTGATACAAAAGTAGAAATCAAACCGCAGGTAGATAAATATACCATAGATGGTAAAGATGTAATTTTACTGGCTGAAGGCCGCCTGGTTAACTTAGGTTGTGCAACAGGTCATCCAAGCTTTGTAATGTCAGCATCATTCACTAACCAAACTCTGGCACAACTGGAGTTATGGATGAACCCTGGTAAATATGAGAACAAAGTTTATGTTCTTCCAAAAAGCCTGGATGAAAAAGTTGCCCGTCTGCACCTGGCTAAAATCGGTGTGGAGCTGGATGTTCTTGATCAGCACCAGGCCGATTATATCGGTGTCACTGTTGACGGCCCGTTTAAAGCTGAAGCATACAGATACTAATCTGCTCAGAAAAAGATTTAGTCTATAAAAGGACGCAGCTCTCGCTGCGTCCTTTTTTTTATATAACAGTTTTGCCTTTACACGACCCGCCTATATTGCCCCCCGTTAAATTAACCAAAGGTTAATAGAGTCTTGTGCTGGTTTCGTCAACATTTCCTTCACACTTCGTTCGTTGTTTCTTCGGACTTCCTTCGTACTTCCTTCAATCGGAATTGTAGGAAGTACGAAGGAACACTGGAGGTAAATGGAACAAGATTCGAGACAATGACGAAACATAGCCTATCGTATAGAGATAATTACAAATTTCACCTGTTTACAATAATATTATACCCATTCCTGAATTATGAATTATCTTTGTCTATGGCAAAACTATCCGTTAACATCAATAAAATAGCCACCTTACGTAATAGCAGAGGAGGAAATAATCCAGACCTGATTAAGGTTGCCCTGGATTGTGAGAGATTTGGAGCAGAAGGAATCACCGTACATCCAAGACCAGATGAAAGACATATCCGTTACCAGGATGTATTTGACTTAAAATCAGTTATATCAACAGAACTAAATATAGAGGGTAATTGCAGAGAGCAAAAATTTATAGATCTGGTTCTGGCTAATGCTCCTGCACAAGTTACACTGGTACCAGATTCGGAGGGACAAATAACCTCTAATCATGGTTGGGACACTGCAACGCATCAGACTTATCTTAAAGAGATGGTTAGCCTTTTTCAGGGAGCTGGCATACGCGTCTCTATTTTCGTAGACCCGGTAAGGGACATGATCGAAGCAGCACAGCAAACCGGGACAGACCGTATTGAATTATATACTGAAGCTTATGCAGCTGGTTATAAAGGCGACAAAGTTAAAGCAATCGCTCCTTATATTCAGGCAGCGCATACAGCCAATAAATTAGGCTTGGGTATTAATGCCGGCCACGACCTGGATCTGGAAAATTTAAAGTATTTCGCATCCAGCATACCAAACCTGCTGGAAGTTTCCATCGGTCATGCCCTGATTAGTGATGCCATATACCTTGGACTGGAAAACACAATTCAATTGTACACCAGACAATTATCTGTATAAACCAAAGCGGCTTATCCATTAGTAAAAAGCTATGAAAATTAGTACCTTTGCGCAAATTTATTGCTACACCCCATGAGCTTAAACATTCATTACAAAGAAGACTTCAAAGACCGTCATATTGCCCCTGACCTGGCAGATACTGACGCCATGTTAAGTACCCTTGGTCTGGGTTCTGTAGATGAACTGATTGATCAAACAGTTCCGGCAAAAATCAGATTAAAAAAACCTTTAAATCTGCCAGCAGCCAAATCTGAAAAAGATTATCTGTCCAGTCTCAAACAAGCCGCTTCATTGAATAAGGTTTTCAAATCTTATATCGGACAAGGTTATTATGATACCATTACCCCGGGAGTAATTCTGAGAAATGTAATGGAAAACCCAGGATGGTATACGCAGTACACACCCTACCAGGCGGAGGTAGCTCAAGGACGTCTGCAAGCATTATTGAATTTCCAGACTATGGTCATTGACCTAACAGGAATGGAAATTGCGAATGCGTCGCTTTTGGATGAAGGAACAGCAGCTGCGGAAGCTATGTTTATGCAGTTTAGTCTGCGTAAAAATCAGGATGCAAGAAAATTCTTTGTGTCTGAACTCATCTTCCCGCAAACAATGGACATTCTTAAAACCCGTGCGAACCCGTTTGGAATCGAACTGGTTACCGGTGACCATAGAACGTTTACCCCAACAGCAGACTACTTTGGTGCAATAGTACAGTATCCTGCAGGAAATGGTGAAGTATTTGATTATACTGCTTTTGCCACTCAGGCTCATGATGCTCAGGTAAAATTAACTGTAATAGCAGACTTACTGAGTTTAACCTTACTGACTCCTCCGGGAGAATGGGGAGCGGATATCGTAGTTGGTACAACACAAAGATTTGGTGTATCTATCGGTTTCGGTGGGCCTCATGCCGCATTTTTCGCAACAAAGGAAGAATATAAACGCTCTATTCCGGGAAGGATTATCGGTGTAACTATTGACAGTGCAAATAATTATGCATTGCGTATGGCTTTACAAACCCGCGAACAGCATATCCGCAGAGATAAAGCGACATCAAATATATGTACAGCTCAGGCTTTACTGGCAATAATGGCTGGTTTCTATGCGGTATATCATGGCCCGAAAGGATTAAAGCTAATTGCAGAAAGAACTCATGGTCTGGCAGTAGCATTATCAGATTCTTTAACGCAAATCGGTTATTCACAATTGAATAAAGTATACTTTGATACTATCCAGGTTGAACTGGGTGACCTTAAAGACTCTATTCATAAAGAATGTATCGACAACGAGATCAATTTATATTATAAAGGCACAGTAGCTTATATCTCCCTGGATGAAACAACATCACTGGAAGACATTAAATTACTGAACAAAATATTTTCGAAAGTAAAAGGCATCGCTGCAGACAGTGTAGAATTAGCTTCCGAAGAACATATTGAAACAGTTATTCCTGCTGCACTTCAGCGTCAGTCAGCATACCTGACTCACCCGGTATTTAACTCGCATCATTCAGAACATGAAATGTTGCGTTACATCAAGTCTCTGGAAGCAAAAGATCTTTCATTATGCCACTCCATGATTGCATTGGGTTCCTGTACAATGAAACTGAATGCCACTACGGAGATGATTCCGGTTACCTGGGCAGAATTCTCTAAGATTCACCCATTCGCTCCCGCAGATCAGGTAGCTGGTTATTATAGTGTTTTCAATGAACTTGACAGATGGTTAAGTGAAATAACAGGATTTGCTGCAATGAGCTTGCAACCTAATTCAGGCGCTCAGGGAGAATATGCAGGTTTAATGGTCATTCGTGCTTATCATCAGGACCGTGGTGATTTCCAGCGTAATATTGCTCTGATACCTTCTTCTGCCCATGGTACAAATCCTGCATCTGCAGCTATGGCCGGTATGAAGATCGTAATTGTTAAATGTGACGCTCAGGGTAATATCGATGTAGAAGACCTAAAGGCTAAAGCAGAACAACATAAAGATAATCTTTCCTGCTTCATGGTTACTTATCCTTCTACACATGGTGTATTTGAGGAAAGTATTGTAGAGATCTGCGAAGTTATTCATGCAAATGGAGGTCAGGTTTATATGGACGGTGCGAATATGAATGCACAGGTTGGATTAACCAGCCCTGCGAATATCGGCGCCGATGTATGCCACTTGAACCTGCACAAAACTTTCTGTATTCCGCACGGTGGTGGTGGTCCTGGTATGGGTCCGATTGGCGTGGCAGCACACCTGGTTAAATATCTTCCGGGACATGCTGTAGTTGATATTAACAAAGGAAAATCAATTCCTGCTGTGTCATCTGCTCCATGGGGTTCAGCATCTATTTTGATCATCTCACATGCTTATATCGCAATGATGGGAGGAGAAGGCCTGAAAGAAGCTACCCGTTATGCTATTTTGAATGCAAATTATATTAAAGCACGTTTAGAACAGCACTATCCTGTCCTGTATTCTGGAAGTAATGGCCGCTGTGGTCACGAAATGATTCTGGATTGCCGCGAGTTTAAAAATTACGGTATTGAAGTGGTTGATATCGCAAAAAGACTTATGGATTATGGTTTCCACGCACCAACGGTTTCATTCCCGGTAGCTGGAACTTTAATGGTTGAACCAACTGAAAGTGAGCCGAAACATGAGCTTGACCGTTTCTGTGATGCACTGATTGCAATCAGAAGTGAAATCAGTGCTATTGAGCAAGGACAGCTGGACCGTGTAGATAACCCACTGAAAAACGCACCGCATACGGCTGCAGTAGTAACAGGTGACGAATGGTCACATGGATACAGCAGACAGGTTGCAGCGTTCCCGCTTCCTTATGTAGCAGCACATAAATTCTGGCCGTCTGTAGGCCGTGTAAATGACTCCTTCGGAGACAGATCACTAGTTTGTGCATGTCCTCCGATTGAAAGTTACATGGAAGAAGACGCAGCTATATAATACTATATTTCGAACAAAAAAAAGACCACTTAAATAAGTGGTCTTTTTTTTGCCTGTTAAAATCGTAAATGAATATTGAATTGACATTCTATTATATATCTTTATTATAAACCATAATTATTAAAATCTACAAATTGATGAGTACACCAATTAATTTACTGGTCATTGACGATGACGATATCAACATCTTCATTATTAAAAAAATTGTAGAAAAGACGGGCTATGACGCGAAAATGGTGGCAAAAACAAATGGTCAGCTGGCGATAGATTATCTAAAAGATCTGCAGCAAAATGACATATCATTTCCAGATCTAATCCTCATTGATATCAACATGCCAGTTTTAAATGGTTGGGAGTTCCTGGAAGTCTATGAGAAGCTCGGCATTTTACAAGATTCCGATATGTATATGCTTTCTTCTTCGGTTTATGAAAATGATATTGAAAAAGCAAAAACCTATAAAACAGTAAAAGGGTTTATTTCTAAACCCCTTTCTATTGAACGTCTTATAGAACTATTTGAAGGAAAAGTGTAAGAATCGTTTTTAAACGACCTTAAAGTGCCCCTCTTCATTCTGCTCTACAAAGGCAGTGGTTTTGCTCTTGCCATGATAAAACAGGCAGAGCCAGTTATTTTCTGCCGCTGACTTTCCAAATTCTTCCCGAAGCTCCATAGATCTGCGGCCGTCATAGTCATATTTAGCGATAAACTTCTTAACGAGTTCTTCAGGTTCAGGTAAAACATCACCACCGAAAAACACTTTATCCTGGCCATCATCGAAAAACCAGGCCTGGTGAAAGGGTGTATGCCCCCCGGTAAGTATATAACTGATTTCAGAGGTCAGATCGCCACTGTCTTCAACAAATTGAATTTGAGCGTTCCGCTGTACGAAATCAAAAATATCAGTTCTATAGGAGGAGGAGGTTTTGGAAAATGCAGACTCCCATTCACCCCGGTTAATTACATAAGTAGCATTAGGAAAACTAAGGTCCATACCAGTAGGCGTACGGTGTACCATTCCTCCTGAATGATCAAAATGTAAATGGGACATCAATACATAATCAACGTCCTGGGGTTCAAAACCTGCTTTCTTTATATTTTCGTGGAGGATCATTCTTCCCTCATCATTGCTATAACCAAGGCCGGTATCAAGCAGTAACAGATGGGAACCCAGCTTAATCAAAAACGGCTGAACATGGATAAAAAGAGAACCGGGCCGGTCTTTAGCCTGGTCTGTTTGCGGGTCAAAAGGAATAAACTTCTTATCTGCTGCAACAGAATAAGAACCTTCAAATAATGTAAAAACTTGCACGGGCTTATGTATTAGTCAAAAGAATATTTTATGATATATTTACAAATTGATCACAAAGATAGGGAACCTGTTTAAATGAAAAGGACAGAATACCTGATCGGCCGGATAATTAGACAAAACCCTGTTTCAGGCAGCAGATCTTGCATAGCCGTGACAGAGCCAGAATAAATATAATTGAACATGGATAAAAAATGGGTGCAGGCTAAACCTGATGAGCTATCAATCAGTTTAACGCTTGCCCGTGAACTTAATATAGATCCCGCCCTTGCCGAAATTCTGGTAGCGCGGGATATACATACTTTTCAGCAGGCAAAAGACTTCTTCCGGCCAGACCTTAATTCCCTGCACGATCCATTTTTAATGAAAGATATGGACCTTGCTATAAGCAGGATTGAAAAAGCATTTCTTAGCGGAGAGAAGCTAATGATATACGGTGACTACGATGTAGACGGAACGACTTCAGTCGCTTTAGCATTTAGTTTTTTCAGGCAATTTTATTCCCAAATGGAGTATTATATTCCCGACCGCCACAAGGAAGGATATGGGATTTCCACGGCCGGAATAAATTATGCAAAAAAAAATGGAATCACCCTTATTATTGCATTGGATTGTGGAATTAAAGCAAACGATAAAGTTCAATATGCAAGCAGTCTGGATATAGATTTTATTATCTGTGACCATCACTTGCCGGGAGAAGAAATACCGGATGCAGCGGCCGTATTGGACCCAAAAAGAAAAGACTGCTCCTATCCTTTCAAAGAACTTGCAGGCTGCGGCATAGGCTTTAAGTTGGCACAGGCGTGGTGTATTAAAAATAACCTGGATGCCGCCCTATACCTCAGGTATCTGGATCTTGTTATGGTTTCCATTGCCGCCGATATCGTACCAGTGACAGGGGAAAACCGGATACTGGCCTTTCACGGACTTATCCGGCTCAACACCAACCCTTGCATAGGCTTGAAAGCATTGATGGACAGTTGTGGTAAAAATAAAGATTTCACCTTAACTGATGTCGTCTTTACACTAGCCCCGCGTATTAATGCAGCAGGCAGGATGGACCATGCAAACCAGGCAGTGAAAATGCTTTTATGTGATGAAGAGGAAATCGCAAGAACACAAAGTGATTTTATTAATCAGCAGAATGCTGACCGTAAAATTTCTGATCAGCAAATGACAGCAGAAGCATTAGCTATGATTGACGAATCTGCATTCCTGATCAGCAAAAAGACAACAGTAGTTTATAACGAGCGCTGGAATAAAGGTGTCATCGGTATTGTTGCATCAAGACTTACAGAAAAATATTACAGACCCACCATTGTTCTTACGCTTTCAAATGGTTTCCTTACCGGTTCGGCAAGATCGGTTCCTGGTTATGATCTGTACGAAGCACTGCTAAGTTGTGCAGACTTACTGGAACAGTTCGGCGGACATAAGTTTGCCGCCGGATTGACAATAAAACCGGAAAACATTCATGAATTCGCAGAACGATTTGAAAATTACGTCACTGCAACCATTACGCAGGATATGCTTTCGCCGGAAATTCAAATAGATGCAGCTATTGAATTGTCTAGAATCGATGGTAAATTTCAGCGTGTACTTGCACAAATGGCCCCTTTCGGGCCACTCAATCCTGCACCGGTTTTTCATAGCGAAGAAGTATTTCTGGTCGGAAAACCATACGTTGTAGGAACAAAACATCTGAAATTGAGTATTAAACAACAAAATTCAGCTATTTTTGAGAGCATTGGGTTTGGCCTGGCAGAATGGGAATCCCTTTTACAACAGGGCAGACCATTTTCAATTTGTTATACGATAGAAGAAAACGTCTGGAAAGATCAGAAACGTTTGCAACTGAATATTAAAGGAATAAGACTTTTACAAGCATAATATAGATGAATCTTAGAGCGGAGAATCTGATAAAAAAATACAAGCAACGAACTGTTGTGAACGACGTTTCGTTCAATGTAAGTCAGGGAGAGATTGTGGGTTTATTAGGCCCGAATGGTGCGGGGAAAACTACTTCATTTTATATGATAGTAGGACTCATCAAACCAAATGAGGGAACAATTTTTCTTGACGATGAAGATATAACAAACGATGCCATGTACCGCAGGGCACAAAAAGGCATTGGTTATCTGGCTCAGGAGGCGTCTGTTTTCAGAAAGCTTTCAGTTGAAGACAACATTATGGCTATCCTGGAAATGACAGATATGGACCGTGTACAGCGCCAGGAAAAACTAGAAGAGCTGATCGATGAGTTCAGTCTTCACAAAGTACGCCGGAATCGTGGAGACCTTTTATCAGGTGGAGAACGCCGGCGAACTGAAATTGCCAGAGCGCTGGCTGCAAGTCCTAATTTCATTTTACTGGATGAACCGTTTGCCGGGGTCGACCCGATTGCTGTGGAAGAAATCCAGACCATAGTTGCAAAATTAAAAAACAAAAACATCGGTATCCTCATTACAGACCATAATGTACAGGAAACATTGTCGATTACAGACCGTGCCTACCTGTTGTTTGAAGGTAAAATATTGGAATCCGGAACGCCTGAGGTACTTGCCGCGAATGAAATGGTCAGAAAAGTATATCTGGGTTCGAACTTCGTACTCCGCACTAAAAATCTTTAATTCTTAACCAAGCAAAATGGCGATTGTAAATTCAATTTTTACCTGGTATATGAAAAAGCGGGTCCATCAGATCGAACTTTTCATGAAATATCCGGTAGACGTGCAGGACGAATGGTTTCACCAGCTCATCTCCAGTGCAGAGAATACCGAATGGGGTAAAAAATATGATTACCGTTCGATAGAAAATCCGGCTCAGTTTAAGGAAAGAGTTCCACTGCAGAGTTATGATACGCTTAAGCCGTATATCGAAAGAATGTTAAAAGGAGAACAGAATCTACTGTGGCCTTCGGACATCCGCTGGTTTGCTAAATCCTCCGGAACAACAAGTGACCGCAGCAAATTCATTCCCGTTTCCACAGAAGCACTGGAAGAATGCCACTTCAAAGGCGGAAAAGATCTCATTTCTATATTTTGCAATAATAAACCTACTAATCAGATTCTCACCGGCAAAGCGCTTGTTTTGGGTGGGAGCCACCAGATTAACCAGCTGAGCGAAGACTCATTTTATGGTGACCTCTCTGCTGTGTTAATTAAGAATCTGCCTATGTGGGCAGAATATTATCGAACACCAAATATTTCCATCGCACTCATGGATGACTATGAGCAAAAAATGGAAAAAATGGCTGAGGCGACAATTAAAGAAAATGTAACCAATATATCGGGTGTCCCCACCTGGACAATAGTCCTCGCAAAAAAGATTTTGGAAATTACCGGTAAAAACAACCTGCTGGAAGTTTGGCCCAACCTGGAACTTTACTTTCATGGCGCTGTAAATTTCGGCCCGTACAGAGATCAGTTCAGGGAATTAATTCCAAGTGATGAAATGTATTACCTGGAAACGTATAATGCTTCTGAAGGCTTCTTTGGTATCCAGGATCAGGTGCAGTCGGAAGAGATGTTGCTGATGCTGGATTATGGGATTTTTTATGAGTTTCTTCCACTGGAAAAACTTGAGCAGGAAAACCCAACGACTTTAGGTCTTGATGAAGTAGAGCTCTTTAAAAACTATGCTATTGTTATCTCCACAAATGCCGGATTATGGCGATACATGATTGGCGACACTGTTCAATTTACTTCGCTCTCCCCTTTCCGAATTAAGATAACGGGCAGAACCAAACATTTTATCAATGCCTTTGGAGAAGAAATAATCATTGATAACGCCGAACAGGCAATTAGTAAAGCCTGCAGGGAAACAGGTGCTGTCTTTAAAGATTACACTGCCTGCCCTATCTATTTTTGCGGAAAAGATGCAGGCGGACATGAATGGATTATAGAATTTGACCAGCAACCTGATGATTTTGAGAAATTCATCAATGTATTAGACCAGACCTTGAGGGAAATAAATTCTGATTACGACGCCAAGAGATTTAACAATATGGCTTTATGCCGTCCAAAAGTACATAATGCACCGAAAGAAACGTTCTATAATTGGCTGAAGTCAAAAGGCAAACTAGGTGGACAGCATAAAGTGCCCCGACTGGCCAATGACAGAAAGTATGTCGAAGAAATTTTACCCCTCCTGAATCTGTAAATATTTATACGGGACAGGCAGGCAAATAACAGCAAGATCTATGAAGACACAGCAAATACCAGAGCAACTGATCCCGGACAATGATACGCAACGCCTAAAGATATTATATCAGTACGAGATTCTGGATACACCTCCTGAAACGGATTTTGATACTATCGCCCAGCTGGCAGCCCAGATCTTTAACACGACTGATGCCTTTGTCACTTTTGTAGACAAGGACCAGGTATTTTATAAAGCTAAGGTCGGGAGTCTGGAAGGGGAACGCATCGCCAGGGAGAATGACCTCTGTGCGCTCTGTATTTCTACGAATGATGTTGCAATTTTCCACGATACTCACCAATTCCCTGAATTATTAAAAGCCCCTTATGTCAATATAAAAGATGGCATTCGCTTCTATGCTGCTGCCCCGATTAAAACAGCAGACGGATTTATTCTGGGTGCAGTCTGTGTGGCTAGTGAGCAGCCCCGGCAAACCGTAAGTGATACGCAAATTGAAATGCTGAAGCTTCTTTCCAAAGTAGTCATGGAAAAACTGGATACCAGGCTGGTTAACCGCAAAATAGTCAGAGCATACGACGATAGATTACACCGGCTGGCCCACGACATGAAGAATCCGGTGACGTCGATTTCATTATATGCGCAGCTGCTGGGCACCAGGGTTATGGATCCGGAGAAGATTAAGGATATGTCTTCCAGAATTGAAAAAGCCGCAAAAGGAATAGAGAAAAACCTGGATCAGTTACTCACAAATGCAAGAAGTGAAAACTCCGGTACCAGCCTGGTTCACGAACAGATCTGGATTGGTGGCCTGCTGGATCAATTACGCCAGTCATTTGAATTAACTCTTGCTTCAAAGAACCAGACATTAATCATTATCCCTGCGATACCTGAGGTTGCTATAGCCGCAGATGAAATCCGTATTATGGATATATTAAGCAACCTGCTGGGCAACGCTGTAAAATACTCGGATCCCGGAACAAAAATTTACATATCTGCAGAGGTTTCATCAGAAAATCAAATCATTCTGGAATTCCGTGACCAGGGGCAGGGACTCACAGAAACAGATCAGGAAAAGCTATTTATAAAATTTGCACGCTTAAGTAGCACACCCACAGCGAGAGAAAAATCTTATGGCCTGGGTTTGTCTATTGTAAAGATGCTTGCAGAAAGTCATAAAGGCAATGTATGGGCAACAAGCGAGGGCAAAGGAAAAGGAAGTTCCTTTTTTGTCTCTTTTCCAATCAGTCAAACTGGAGAATAAAAACAATGAGATAACTTTCTGACGTTGTTCCAATCAATTTTTCAGTTTGGAAACCGTATAACAGATCTGCAGATGATCAGAGATTTTTAATGAACGTACTAGGCGACATTTTAAATTCCTTCAGGAAAGTTCGGCTGAAATGGTTTGGGGAGCTGAAGCCGGTAATATTAGATACTTCTGAGACTCTATAATTACCGTTCGCAAGCAATTCCGCGGCTTTTTTTAATCTTGCAAGTGTGATGAGTTCCGCCAATGTCAAATTAGAGATCGAACGTATTTTCCGATATAAAGTTGGCCGGCTGACACATAGCATTTCAGCAAGATGTTTAACATCAAGTTCAGGCTTATTAAGGTTGGCCACAATTATATGATTTATTTTCTCGAGGAACATTTCATCAGCGCGATTGCTAGCCATTGATTTGAGATGTGCTAACGGGGAGCTGGCAAAATAATTTCTGATCATGTCCCTATTCGCCAACAGATTACTAATCTGCGCTTTCAAGTGTCGTGGAGAGAATGGTTTTTCGATATAAGCGTCTGCTCCGGTTTCCAGCCCTTCAATTTTAGAACTCAATGTATTTTTCGCTGTAAGCAGGATAAGTGGTATATGGCACCATTCAAGACTGGATTTCAGGCGGTGGCAAAGTTCAAAACCATCCATAACTGGCATCATTACATCACTTATAACAAGACTGATGACATTTGTATGGAGAAGATCTTCTACTTGCAAAGGATCCTGAGTCTTCAAAATATTGTATTCTGCGATCAGAGAATCTTCTATAAACTCCAGTATTTCTGCATTATCATCTATTAAAAGTATGTTTGCTTTCATAAAATCTTCTTCAAATGAGGTAAATTAAACTCTACATTCTGATGTACAGGAAGTGTTAATACAAATACGTTGTATGGTAATTCACTTTCAGCGAGTAAAAGAGAACCGCCGTGTAATTCTGTTAAGGACCTTGCCAAGGACAGGCCGATTCCAGAACCCGACAGATGTTCTGTCGCAGGGACCCTGTAGAAACTTTCAAAAATCTTCTCCTTCAGAGAAACCGGGATGATAAAGCCGTCATTACTAATCTTGATAGAAAATGTAGTTGAATTTACAGTAACCATTTCGATCAAAACTTTGCTATCGGCATACTTAATTGCATTGGAGACCAGATTGTCGACAATCTTTGTAAAAGCCTCAATATCAATGAATGCAAATAAACGCTTCTCCTGCAACAACATCTGAAAGCTGATATCTTTTTCCTTTGCAATACTCAAATAGGAATTTGTTATTTTAACTATCAGCTTTGAGACATCCGTTTTAACATAACTTAGACTTAACCCGTTATGCTCAGTTTTACGAAAATCCAATAACTGATTGGTAAGTGAAAGTAAACGTTCTGTATTTCGTTCAATACTTTTTAGATTCTTCTGAACAGATTTTATTTCCGATACCTCATCCATAACAGTTTCCAGAGGTCCTTTTATTAATGTGAGTGGTGTGCGGATTTCATGGGCTACGTTGGTGAAGAATTCAATTTTTGCCTGATAGATCTCTTTTTCTTTTGCCAGTTCCAGTTGCTCGAGCCTCCTTCGGTTTTTTAATTTGATTTTACGGTGGTAAGTGGAAATGACCCAATAAACTATACAGACAATCATTATAGTGTAAAGGATGAATGCGTATATACTGAACCAATAGGGATTCTTTATGACAATAACCAGTTTTTGCTCGAGTCCTTTCCTGTCCTTATAGCCGGTAGATTTAACCCGGAAAGTATAAGTTCCCGGAGACAGCTTAGTAAAATATACATGCCTGTTATTTTTCAAATATGTCCATTGATTATCCAGCCCCTCCATTATATAGGCATATTGAGTTACTTGAGGTGTTGTATATGCCAGGGCAGCAAAACCAATACTGAATGAAGACTGGTTATGGCTAAGTTCAACGGTATCAGTAAAGGTGATGGATTTTTTTAGTGTCGAGCCATCAATACGAAGCTCTTGATTATCCACCTGAAAACTGGTGATATATACGGGTGGTACCACAACGCTTGGATTCAGATCATCTGGCTTGAAACTAATCAGGCCGCCGACAGTACCCATATAAAATGTACCATGATCATTAAATGCAGAATTATAGTTAAACTGGTCTGTCAAAAGACCATGAGGTTTAGTAAAGATTACCCAGCTATTGTTTTGTCTGTTATAACGCACCAATCCTTTAGAAGTCGTAATCCAAAGATTTTTTGCTTCATCTTCCAGCACCTTCAGGATCAGATTGCTTGGAAGGCCGTCCTGCGTCGTGAATACCTGAAACCTTTTTCGATCGTGGCTCAGATAATTAAGCCCTCCATTTTCTGTTGCAAACCAATAGTCACGGTTACTGTCCTGAAATACGTCAGAAATCATGTTATTACTCAGGCTGTTTTTATCATTTGGATCATGCCTGAGATTTCCCCGGTTATTGCTGTTACTATTATAATAGAAAACTCCCTTACCTATAGTTCCGATCCATAGCGTACCCATATCGTCCTCAAATAGAGAAGAAATATAGACATCAGGTGGCAGTTGAGGTACAAGTAAAAAGCTATTTGTTACAGGTTTGTAAAGGTATAAACCCTGATTAGTACCCAGATAAATTTCATTATTCTTTGTCTTACAAATGGAGATGATAAAATTCGTGCTTAGTCCACTTGCAGAATCTTCAGCACTGTAGTGTCTGATCACCTTTCCTGTGGGGATATCTAAAATATCCAGTCCACGTTCGAAAGTCCCTATCCATAATTCTCTTCCTACAGCCATTAACCCATGGATATTATCCGACGAGATCCCTTTTGTTCTGGGTACGGAACGGAAGGACGAAATCTCTCCTGTTCTTTTATTAAGCTTATTTAAGCCAGCATCTTCAGTACCTATCCATAAATTCCCGACATCATCACTGCATATCTCTCTTACACCATTTCCACTTATTGGATTTACGGAGGAATTGGCGAAATATTTCTTGAATTTCGACTGCTGCGGATGAAAATAATTAACACCGCCGAAGTAAGTGGTAGCCCAAATTCCTCCCTCCTGATCCTTCATCAGTGAATACACTGCATTATCGGATAGTGAATACGGATCACTGTAATTTTGTTTCAGATGGGTAAGATGTGCATTTGTCTGATTATAGATAAAGATCCCAGTTTCAGTAGCGACCCAGAATTCGTCCTTTGAATAGCGGAGAATATCCCGGACAAACACGGGGTATCCTAAAGTGTTTGAGTTAATAATTTGACGGTAAATCTTAGCGTTAATATCAAAACTCACTAAACCTGTTGTCGAGCCAATAAATAGTGTATTGTCTACAAAATAGATCTTAATAACCCGATTGAGATTAGTATGTGGAAGTGGATTTCCCGGATTCTGGCAGTGGAAACTATTGCTTGGCAGGAGACATTTATAAATATATCCGGAAGTAGTGCATGCCCAGATCGCACCGCCGGTACTGGTAAAAGATGCGATGTCTGGGTCGGCTGGAAGATGAAATTTTTGAACCGTTCCTTTTTTGTCGTCATAACAATAAAGTTTCCAGTCGGCAAGCACCCATAAGCGCCCATTTTCATCCATTTTGATCTCATCAATTTCAAGATCTGGCAGAAGCCGGATTGCCGAAAAGGTCTCTTTTTGCTCATCAAACCTGTAAACCCCTCTACGGGTACCAATCCAGATATCCCCCTTTTCTGCCTTTGCCATATGGAGAATGAAACCTCTGATATTCTCGGGAAAGCGTCGGTCATTATATGTTTTGAATGAATTTCCGTCAAATCTGTTCAGTCCCTCCTTGCTTCCAAACCATACAAATCCGCGTTGATCCTGCATCACAGTAAATACCGTGTTATTACTTAGACCGTCTTCAACACGGTAATGCCTGAAATAATAAGGCTGCGCAAAGACACTACCGGTAAAGATTGAAAGCAGCGAGATAAATATGGTCAGTAGATTTTTCAAAACTTTCAGTTTAATATCAAAAATACAAAATCAGTTGCCTGTATCCGACTTTATTCATAGGTGTAAAGAAATATGAATCAAATTGAATAGCATTTGAGACGGTGAGTTAAGCTATTGACGCGCCGATATAGTTGCTTTGTTACTAAATCAACAAATATAAACCAAATGTAAAATGAAACAAAACTTACTATTCGTGTACAGGTGGCAACACTACACACACAAAATCTGTATGTTCTGGCTTACGATGATTCTTTCAACCGGCATCACTTCAGCATCAGTAAAAAAAATCACTGCTACAGGTCAGGTGGCGCAGCAAATAAGTGTAACCGGTGTTGTAACAGACGAAACCGGTGCTACGGTCCCGGGCGTCAGTATAAAAGTCAAAAACAAAAGCTCAGCAACAACAACTGATGAGAAAGGACGGTATTCAATTGTCCTTGACGAAAAAACTTCTGTACTGGTTTTTACCTCTATTGGATACGATACTCAGGAAATTCCGGTAAACAATCGAAGTATTATAAACGTTCGGCTCGTCGGGACTTCGAATTCATTAAACGAAGTGGCAGTAATAGGTTACGGAACGCAGAAACGTGAACGGGTAACGAGTGCCGTTTCAACAGTTAAAGCAGGCAACTTCGTGAAAGGTGCGGTATCTGATGCAGGTCAATTGATTCGTGGAAAGGTTGCCGGCTTAAGTGTGGTTACGCCAGACGGAAATCCTACCGGAACATCCCAAATTAATCTGAGAGGTATTACATCAATTTTATCAGGCAGAGAACCTTTAATCCTGATAGACGGAGTACCAGGGACTTTAACCACTGTCGCACCAGAAGATATAGAATCTGTGGACGTTTTGAAAGACGGCTCTGCGGCAGCGATCTATGGAACCAGAGGAACAAATGGTGTAATCTTAATTACTACAAAAAAAATAAACGGAGAACTACCTCCAACTGTTGAAATCAACAGTTACGTCACAACGCAGCGAATTACCAAGAAGCTGGATTTTATGTCTCCTGAGCAATACAGGTCACTTGTTGCGCAGCATAGAACAGGAGCCACAGATTATGGTGCAAGCACAGACTGGCTGAAAGAAATTACGCAGAATCCTTTTTCGCAAGTATATAATGCCAGTTTAAAGGGCGGAACAAGAAATACCAATTATATCGCAAATCTTAATTACAGAAATCAGAACGGATTGGTCAAAAAGTCGGACAATAAAATCTTGTACCCAAGACTTGAAATCAACCACAATATGTTTGACGGAAAACTTAAGGTGAACGTCAACCTTAACGGATATCAGCAAGAGTATTTTTCCGGCGGAGATGGCACCAGCTTCAGAAATGATGTTTACAGAAATGCGGTGACCTACAACCCTACCGACCCTATACGGGATGTCCAGGGGAACTGGACAGAACATCCCGATAAAACTGATTATGCAAACCCCATTTCATTACTGGAAGAAACTAAAGGTCTGGTACAGAACAACAACTTCAGAAGTATGGGTACGGTAACCTATAGTCCCATTGATGATCTTAAAATCATGTTTTTAGGTTCAAGAGATTTGTTTAACAGCACCAGGGGATATTATGAAACCAAACAGCATTTATCTACCCGCCGCGATCGTAAAAACGGATATGCTTCAAGAGGTACAACAAGATCGGTAGAGGATCTGGCCGAACTGACTGCGACCTACAGTAAAGCAATTCAGAAACACGATTTTACCGCTCTTGGAGGATACAGCTGGAGGCAAACAAATTATCAGGATTATTGGATGCAAAACTGGGACTTCCCTGCAGATGATTTTTCTTACAACAATATGGGCGCAGGTCTCGCATTAACCAGAGGTGAAGCACTGCAGAGTTCTTACCAGAGCCAGAACAAGCTTGTCGGCTATTTCTTCAGGTTAAACTATAGTTACGACAATAAATATCTATTGATGGCCAGCGTGAGACGGGAAGGGTCTTCCAAGTTCGGTACGAACTATAAATACGGTAGTTTTCCAGCAGTATCTGCAGGATGGAATATCAAAAACGAATCATTCCTCAAGGATACAAAGTTTTTGACGTCACTTAAGATCCGGGGCGGATACGGTGTAACCGGGACAGAGCCAATCGATCCGTATATGTCTCTTGACAGATTGAATTTCAGCACCCTTGTACTCATTAACGGAGAATGGGTACAAGCCATTAACCCCGCCACAAATGCGAATCCGAATTTGAGATGGGAAAGAAAACAAGAAACAAATATCGGTATTGATTTTGGCCTTTTCGATAACCGCATTACAGGGGTAGTCGATATGTATCAAAGAACCACAAAAGACCTCCTTCTGGATTATACTGTACCAACTCCTCCATATCTTTATAACACGATCCGTGCTAATGCTGCATCGATGGAAAATAAAGGAATTGAGGTCCAGTTAAATGCCAATGTCATCGACCATACAGACTTCAAATGGAATACTACTGTAAATTACTCCACAAACAAGAATAAACTCGTATCGCTGTCGGACAACAATTTTCAGTTAGCAAGCGGATACTTTGATACAGGAAGTACAGGCGAGCCAATTCAGCAGAGCATAAGCAGAGTCCAGATCGGTCAGCCTATTGGTAACTTCTGGGGTTTTAAATCCATTGATATCGACGAGGCAGGGCATTGGATAATCGAAGGAAAAGACGGCAAACCTAAACCGATAGCAGAGCAGCAAGCTGATGACAAGCAGATTATCGGCAACGGTCTTCCAAAACACTACCTAAGCTGGAATAACTCGTTTACATACAAGGCATTTGACTTGAATATTGTGATGCGCGGGGCTTTTGGCTTTCAAATATTGAATACCCCAAGAATGTTTTATGAAGCTCCGGTGATGCTCACCCGAGGCAACCTGCTCTCTTCAGCTTATGATAAAGTTTATGGAAAACGTCCTCTGGCAGATGATCAGTCGCTCAACTATGTGAGTTATTATATTGAAAATGGAAATTATTGGAAAATCGATAATATCACTCTTGGTTATAATCTCAAATTAAAAAATACATCGATAAAAAACATGCGCATATACGCATCGGGGTCCAATCTGTTCACTTTCACTAAATATAAGGGAATTGACCCCGAGGTAAGTATTGCCGGCCTTACCCCCGGCATGGACGACAAAAACCGATATCCGGCTACTTCAACTTATACAATTGGTGCAATGTTCAATTTTTAATTACAAAACAAAGATGAAAAACCTCCTAAAAAGAATATCAGTAATTGCAATAATTGGAATATCCGTTTCATGCAAAAACAATCTCGACGAGATCGTTTACTCCGATGTTACACAAGATACTTATGAATATAAAAATGCTTACCAGGCAATTGGAATCGTATATGCGAATATGCGGGGACTGTTTGGCCACACCAATTATTACATGATGCAGGAAACAACTTCCGATGAACTCGTGATGCCCGCAAATGCATCAGGATGGGATGACGGAGGTATTTATAAACGAATGCATCTTCACACCTGGAACTCCGAGAATCCACAGCTTGCGAATATGTGGAATGTGCTGTACAAAGGAGTGATTAATGCCAACAGGGTCATTGAACAGCTTGAAAAAGGGGTCGTACCTGCTCCCTCAGACGTTTCAAAAGAACAGCTTATTGCGGAAATGAAAACGGCAAGGGCATTCTACTACTGGCTCATCTGCGATAATTTCGGCGCGGCACCACTAGTCACTACTACCAGCACGGACCTGCCGTCAAAAACTTCAAGAGCCGATATTTATACATTTATAGTAACGGAGCTGAATACTTCGATCCCGTCGCTCAGCGAGGAAAATAATAAGCTGATGTATGGCCGGTTCAACAAATGGGGTGCTAAAGCATTGCTGGCAAATGTTTATCTGAATAGCATCGTTTATACCGGACAGCCAAAATGGACAGAATGTTTGCAGGAGTGTACTGATATTATCAATTCCGGAAAATATGGGCTCGAAACTAATTATCGGAAGATCTTTACCACACAGAATGAAAACTCTCCGGAAATTATTTTTTCGGTGCCCTTTGATGAAAATTTAGCCAGCGGGTTTTTCCCGGAAATGTTCTCCTGGCACGGGGCATTAAAAGATAAAGTGTTGTTACAGGCAACTCCATGGGGATCTGGTTCAGCGCTGGGTGTACCGCAATTTATTGATACCTATGATACAGACGATCAAAGATTAACTAACACCTGGCTGATGGGACCACAATTTGCAGCAGATGGTGTGACCGCGCTGAAAGGATCATATGACCAGTCAGGAAAGCCACTGGTATTTACCAAAGCACTGCCAGACGGTTTATTTACAGGCGAGTCACAAGGTTACCGCATGAACAAATTTGATGTGAGAACAGGGAGTCAGTATAATCTAAGCAATGACTTTCCATTCTTTCGCTATGCGCAGGTATTACTTATGAAAGCGGAGTGTTTGCTGAGAAACGGAAATCCAGATGAAGCCGCTCAATCAGTTTCCCAGGTGAGATCAAGGAGTTTTACGGCTCCCGCTAAGGCAACCGTTTCAGGGTCAGAGTTGACACAGAATACCAAATATATTTATGGTTATATTGAGAATTACCTTCCTGTAAGTCCTGGTGACACACAGCCCATCCAGTTCGGACGACTGCATGATGAATTGGGATGGGAGTTCGCATGGGAAGGTCATCGCCGCCGGGACAATATCCGGTTCGGCATATTTACCAGAAAAAGCTGGCTCTCTCACAAACCTAATGGCGATGACAGGGCAGTTTTTATGATTCCCCAGTCTGCCGTCAATTCCAATCCTAAACTCAGTAACTAACGATCAAAAATAATTATGAGATTTTACTTCTTCCTATTCGTATTATTAAACATGCAGCTAACAGCTGCAGCACAGACCCGAACGCCAAATACCAATCCTTATAAAGAACTGCCTCTCGGTGCTATAAAGCCCAACGGCTGGTTGAAAGAAATGCTTTTACGGCAAAAATCTGGCTCTACCGGAAATCTGGACAAACTTTATCCCGCAGTGATGAACCACCGCAATGGTTGGTTGGGTGGAGATGGTGACCAGTGGGAGCGCGGACCGTACTGGCTTGACGGACTTTTGCCACTTGCCTATATTTTAAATGATAAGGAACTGATTGCCAAAACCAAACCGTGGATAGAGTGGGCTCTTAAAAGCCAGCGGCCAGATGGTTATTTTGGACCTTCAAAGGATTATGGCCCTGAAAATGGACTGCAGCGGGATAACAGCCAGGATTGGTGGCCGAAAATGGTTATGCTCAAAGTACTTAAACAGTATTACTCCGCCACTAATGATCAAAGAGTTATTAAATTAATGACTAACTATTTCAGATATCAGCTAAAGGAACTGCCTGAGCAGCCTCTTGATAAATGGACCTTTTGGGCTAAATACCGCGGCGGGGATAACCTGATGCTGGTTTATTGGCTGCATGACATTACAAAAGATCCTTTTTTACTTGAACTCGGAGAACTGATACATAAACAGACATTTGATTATACCAATGCATTCACCAATACAAACCTGTTAGCCACAAAAGGCAGTATCCACTGTGTCAATCTCGCCCAGGGTATTAAAGCTCCAATCATATATTATCAGCATAACCCCGAACAAAAATACCTGGATGCAACGAATAAAGGTTTCGAAGATTTGCGTCGCTTTAATGGAATGGCACATGGCCTGTATGGCGGTGATGAGGCTTTGCATGGAAACAATCCTACCCAGGGCTCAGAATTGTGCTCTGCTGTAGAGATGATGTTCTCACTGGAAAGCATGCTTGAGATTACCGGAAATATTAAATATGCCGATCATCTGGAAAAGATAACGTTTAACACACTTCCTGCGCAGGTATCAGATGACTTTGTCACGCATCAATACTTCCAGCAGGCTAACCAGATCATGGCTACAAGAAAGACCAGAAATTTTGAGGTTAATCATCATGGCACTGACCTGTGTTACGGCGTACTTACAGGATTCCCATGCTGTACTTCCAATATGCATCAGGGATGGCCCAAGTTTACGCAAAACCTATTTTACGCAACTCCGGATAAAGGTGTTGCCGCATTGGTCTACTCTCCAAGTGAGGTACGCCTGAAAGTGGCTAACGATATTCCTGTTAGTATTATCGAAGAAACTGATTATCCATTTAAGGAGAATATCAAATTCACCATAAAAATAGATAAGAACAGATCAGCAGAATTCCCCTTTCATCTAAGAATTCCTGAATGGTGCAAAAAGGCAACGATCAAAGTAAACGGTACGATTTTGAAAGAAGAAGCCGGCAACATCATCACAAAGATAAGCCGGAGATGGAAATCAGGTGATGTACTCGAGCTTGTTCTGCCTATGCACATCTCTAAAAACAAATGGTATGAGAACTCGGTATCAATAGAACGTGGTCCATTAGTTTACGGATTGAAAATAGGCGAAGACCGACAGTTTGTGAAGAACCAGACTGATCCGGAAGAATACGGAGAAGGTTATTACGAGATCAAACCAACCACACCATGGAACTACGGTCTGCTGGATGTGCAGGAAGATAAACTAGCGGAAAATTATATCGTTGAAAAGCAAGATGGACCATTGGCAGCTTATCCATGGAACCAGGAAGGTTCCCCTATTAAAATTAAAACGCAGGCAAAACGCATCCCGTTATGGCAAGTTTATAACGAAATGGCAGGACCGCTTCCTTTCAGTACAATCTACCAGCTCGAAACTGAACCGACCGCAGAAGAGATAACGCTCGTACCCTATGGATGTACACAACTCAGAATATCTCAGTTTCCCGTAATAAGAAAAGAATAAAGACATTTAAGTTTTGATGAACAAAACCCGGTTCTTATGAAACAAAGAAAGGGTGCCGTTACCGGCACCCTTTCTTTGTTTCATAGCAATTACTTAAACGATACAGTAACCATAACCGGGAAGTGATCCGACGGCATTCTTGCTCTGTAATCCTTAAGCGATACCTCTTTAGGGAAATTACCTGAGCGGTATTCTTCTTCTTTATCTTTGATTGGCGAACGATAAGTATCAGTTAGTATTCCGTATTTACTTACAGCGAAATCATCAGTCAAAAAGATATGGTCAATTCTGCTCTCTGTTTTGGTGTTTGGATTAAAATTATTAAAGGTTCCATTCACCGCATATTTGAATTCTGCTTTCTCAAAAGCGTCTTTCAATACACCAGAATTATCTAACAGCAGGTAACTTTCATTATGCTGGTCTACATTGAAGTCTCCGGTTAAAATTGCGCTATGATTCTTAGCCATTTCTTTAACTTTGCTTAAAATCAGCTTTGCACTTTCCTTTCTCGCCTCCACACCTACGTGATCAAAGTGGATATTGAAGAAATAAAAGGATTTTTTAGTTCCCTTTACCTGCAATTTTGCCCAACTACAAATCCTTGGCAGTACAGCATCCCAACCTTTATTAGGTTTGGTCGGATCCTGAGACAACCAGAAATCGCCATGCTCCAGTAAATCAAACTTCTTCGAATTATAAAAGATCGCAGAATGCTCACCACCCTGTTTTCCATCATCACGGCCAACACCAGTAAAATCGTATCCAGGCAAAGCGCTTTTCAATCCGGTCAGCTGATGATAGAAACCTTCCTGTGTTCCAAAAACATCAAAACCATGGAAACGAATTAAAGCAGCAACAACCGGCAGCCTGCGGTCAACCCAACCATCTCCCTGTGCTACGTCGCCCTTATTATCATTTCGAAGGTTATAAGTAGCCACATTAAAAGTTTGTGCCGAAACCACAACTGAATGCAGAATAAGCAGCATTGCAATTGCCAGTAGTTTTTTCAGATTTGTCATTCTTTTCATTTTTATAAATTAATAATTAACGCCAGACCAATTTAATTCCAGCCTGGGTTCTGTCCTAAAGCAGGGTTCATTAACCTGTCAGCTTCAGGTATCGGATACAGATAGAATTTGTCATCCCACTTTCTGGTTACATTGTAAAGCCAGTTTACTTCTCCTTTGTTACCTTCACTTAACCTGTATGGATTAGCTGCCGTACCGGATGTCGCTCCAACATTAACATAACTTACTCCCGGTACCTGAGTAGCCGGCCTGCTGGTGTAAAAGTACACATCTGGTTTCCCATCTCCATTCAGATCCATCAATTGATCTAAAGCTGTTACATAAATCCCATTCCATTGCTGGTCCATCAGTTCCCCGGTTTTCCATCTCACCAGGTCGTAAAAACGGAAACCTTCAAAAACAAGTTCAATACCTCTTTCTCTGCGAATCTCCAAAACTGCCGGGCTGGTAATCTTTGGGAAGTAAGTGCTTTTCAGATATGGATCTGCTATTACCGGAATATTATTCAACCCACCTGTAATACCGGCCCGCTGTCTCAGTCTTCCAATAGTACTAGACCAGTCTGCATCAGTGAGTGTGCCAAGTTCAGCTTTCGCCTCCGCATAATTTAGCAACACTTCGGCAAATCTGAGAATTGGCATTACATTATCATTTCTTTCGCCACTATCATAATACATATCATCTAATGTCCATTTGATCGGATGATAGCCCGTAAAAGTATAAGAAAACAAAGGCGGTTGTTCATCACGAACTCCTCCATTGATCCTGCTATAACCTGGTGTACGGATTGTCTGTTTCAATCGCAGGTCTCTGTTCTTTATCTCTTCCAGAAACGACATCGTCTGATAACCTTGTTTACTGGTAAATGGCGTACCATCGACATTCAGGTACGTATTTACGAAAGTGCGGATCAAACTTACCCGATCACCGTAGGTAGCACTTGTCCAGTACCAGTTTGCGTCATTATAGCGAGATTGCGCATCATCGTACACATTAGTAAGCATTACCTCTGTTGCTACAGGTGCTTTACTTGTAAATAAAGAACGATAAGCTACATCTTTGCCACCAGCCTCACTGATGTTTAGATTTGCACCATTCATTACTTCCTTTGCAGCGTCGGCTGCATATTGTAACCAGGTATCGGCAGTCGTGCTCAGGTTATAGTTTGTATGATATTTACGAAAAGTACCTTCAAACAAACATACCCGGGACTTGAAAGCATAGGCAACATATTTAGTAATCCTTGTACGGGTAGGATCATCTGATTTCAGCAGATTTACGATTGCATAGTCCAGATCCTGACGAATGGAATCCATAACCAGTGTTCTTGGATCACGTGCTTTAAACAGGTCGGGATCATTCACCTGGAAAGTTTTGTTGATCCAGGGCACATCTCCGAAACGTTTTACCTTATCAAAATAAAACCAGGCCCTGAAAAAACGGGCAATCGCGATATAGTTTTTACGCGTTACTTCCGGAACTGCAGGGTCGTTACATTTTTCAATGAAATAATTAATATTACGCAGGTCTCCCCAATCCCATCCGGTACTTTGTCTGGCGCTGTATGCACCAGGCCTTATAAACTCAGGAAGCTCCCGCCTGGCCGCAAAATCTGACATTGCGTCTCCACGCTGTACTCCACCGGCATCCGGCAAGATATTATAAAATGAGTTAGAATATAACTGCAAGCCTTTCTCATTGTTAAATACGGCCTCTGGTGTAGCCGTATCCATCGGCTTCTGATCCAGCTTTTTACAGGATACGGCCACCAGTGCTATATATAATAGTATGAATGTTTTTTTCATGTTTTTTTTATTTGAATTACCTGAAGAATTAAAAAGTAATTGATAGACCAATAGTCATGCTTTTCAGGATCGGATAATTATTACCATCACCGAAATTATCATCACCAGTCAGATCACGGTCAGATTTCCCCGTACTTTCAATATCAATATCTTTAGTTAGCTTATAGAAAGGCGAATACGTCCATAAATTCTCTCCGGAAACGAAGATCCTTGCTGAACCGGCTTTAACACGTGTAAGCCAGCTTTTAGGTAGATTATAACCAAATTGGATACTCTTTAATCTGATATAAGCCAGGTTTTGCAAGTATCTGGTCTGTTTCGCGACGAGAGTTCCCTGTGAATTGGAAGCTAATCTTGATCTGTATCTTGGAAAATAAGCATCCGGGTTAGTCTCAGACCAAATATTTCCCAACTGATATTTAGGGACGTCACCATATGGCCGGTTATACTGTCCCCAGAAAGTATTTGACTCCGCACTCGGATACCAATCCTGCTTACCAACACCCTGGAAGAATGCACTAAAAAAGAAATTACTGTATTCTGCACCGAAATTAATTCCGAAGCGATAGCGTGCCTCGCTATTTCCAATAATCTTTTTATCGCCATGAGAATCTACGGTATTGTCGCCATCATCAATCACACCATCGTTGTTCAGGTCTTTAAACTTGATATCTCCAGGTAACCATACTCCACTGGAAGAAGAACGGAAGATATTCTGTTTTGGAGAACTAGCAATATCTTCGGCCGACTTAAAGAAGCCGTCCGTTTCATAACCCCAGATCTCACCTATACGCTGCCCGGTGTAATAGTCATTCAATCGGCGCTCAGGATTATTATACTTTAATATCTTCGCTTTATAATCAGATAGTGCAACCTGTATATTATAACTGAAAGGCTTGTCAGAAATATTAAACTGATCTCTCCAGGCTACGGAGACTTCCCAACCGGTCGTACGCAGATCGGCATAATTCCCCTTAGGCGGAGTAGCTCCAAATACCCCTGGGAGAGTCATTCCAATGGTAAACATATCTGTAGTTTTCCGCACGTAAGCATCTCCGGTAAAACTCAGACGCCCTTTAAGTAAAGAGAAATCTAAACCATAATTATTTGTTGTGGATGTTTCCCAGGTCAGCCCCGCAGGAATAACTTCCGGCTTGCTTGTCTGCTGAGGCCTGGTTCCTTCAAGGATTCTGTCAGATTGTTTAATTTTCAGTTGCTCCTGAAACATATAAGATGCAATATTACCATTGCCCAGCGCCCCATAAGAGGCCCTGAGTTTAACATTTGATATAATATCAGGTGATACTTTCCAGAAATGTTCTTCAGACAACCGCCATCCTGCGGATACAGAAGGAAAAAATGCAAATCTCTCATTAGAAGGGAATTTGGACGAACCATCATACCTGCCGTTTACCTCCAGTAAATAACGGTTATCATATGAATAGTTCAACCGGTAGAAACCACCCATCACATTCCAGCGTTCATAACCACCCTCGGCCAGAACAGACTGTCCAAGTGCCAGATTCAAGTCTTTAGCATCTTCAAAAATCAGCCCGTTACGCTGTGCCATTACACGTTTATAAGTAGACAACTCGTAGTTGTAGCCTGCCATCGCTTTGAAATAATGCTTACCCTTAAAAGTATTCTCGTACTCCCCATAAATATTGGTAGCTACATATTCCGTCTCACGGCGTGTATTGCGCAGGTCGTTATAATTGTTCCCCACATATTCCTTTACACCAGGAATTCTGCTGTATGGAACAGGGACACGGATACGCTCTTCATTATCATCCTTATACTGCAGGGTGAAATCACTTTTTACACGGAATTTATTATCGAAGAAAGAAGCAGCAAGTCCGGTTGTACTTCTAATTTGTCTCTTATTAGTATTAATTCCATTTTTGCCGTAGTAGAAATCTCCGACAGTATATGCGGAAGAGTGTGACAGCGATCCGTCAGGATTTAACAGTGGAGAGAGCGGATGGGCCTCATCAGCCATATTTCTCCAGATACCGCCGGATTCTCCAACATTCAGTGGATTGTGATATTGTACGTTAGAGAAATCTGTATTATTATTCAGGGACAACCACGGTGTTAGTTGAATAGATCCCTTAGCCCGGATATTATACATTTTATAGTCATCCGAATTATAACGGAAGATCCCATTTTGATTCAGCATCCTTCCGGTCAGGTAAAAACTAGCTTTTTCACTGCTACCAGATAACGAAAGATTATGCTCCATGGAGGAGGTACGGTCCTTATAGAGCTCATGATACCAGTCCGTACTTCCATAATACACATACTCGCCTGTATTCGGGTTGATGTCTACTTTAGGTAAGCTTGGATCGTTAGATCTGCGTTCGAGTTCCTTCAGGTATTCAGGTGAAAAACGAAGAGTCTTGTTTACATTTTGCGGCGTTGTGGAATAGTTATCCCACGCGGAGAACGCTTCATTAAACATGGTGGCCCACTGAAAACCATCGGTTACCATATCCGGAACAGTAGTCGGTTTTTTAGTTGAAAAAGTATTCGAATAGGTGATACTTATTTTGTCTTTTACTGGGTTCTTAGTAGTAATTAACACGACACCGAAAGCACCCCTCGCACCGTAAATTGCGGAAGAAGCTGCATCTTTTAATACAGAAACGCTAGCGATATCATTTGGATTCAGTAAAGAGGGATCACCTTCTACCCCATCAATTAAAACCAGTGCACTTCCACCCTGCCCGATAGAGGTTGTACCTCTGACATTAAATGAAGGCGACGAAGTTGGTTTTCCATCACCGGGTGTAAGGTTTAAATTTGGAATTACGCCCTGAAGTCCTTGAGCGATATTGGTGATCGGACGGTTTTCGAAAACCTCCCCGCTCACCTGGTCAACGGCACCGGTTAAATTTTCCTTACGTGTAGTACCATACCCAACGACAATCACTTCGTTTAGGTCTGATGTTTCAGGAACCAGCTTCACATTAACTGTTTTCTGGCTGCCAACCGTAATCTCCTGACTGATATATCCGATAAAAGAAAAAACAAGAACAGCATTAGGTGCGGCGGTGATGGTATATTTTCCATCTGAATTACTCATTGCTCCAGTCGCTGTATTTTTAACTTTAACACTTACTCCTGGCAAAGTCTGATTTGTTTCATCGACGATTGTACCACTAATAGTAAGCTGTTGACTGATGATGCCTGAAGGCAGGATAGCTATATTTTTATCCTGTTTTGCCGGCTCTTTTTTTTTAATAATGATAAATTGGTTTTGTTTTACCCAGCTGAGTTCTTTTCCAGAAAGCACCTGATTCATAACCTGATCCAAGTCTGCGCCTTTAAAATTTGCACGGACCGTCTCTTTATCATTCAAAATTTCATTGTTATAAAAAACAGTGTACCCAGACTGTTTTTTGATGATCGAAAATACATCCGTCAACCGGATATGATCATTTACAAGTGTAATCTTATCTTTCCCCTGGCTGCGGGTTGCAGAAGATAAGATGAGTAAAAACAGCAGCAGCAACATGTACCGCGGCCCGGTGTTTAGTTTGAGTTTCTTCATAAATCTGGTCTATATTGGTTTATTATAAGACCGGAAATAGGAAAAAACGGGTGAAGAGGAAACGAAATAAAAAAAATCAGTTCAGATAAAGGACACCTGCTTTAAGGTTTGATTTCACATCACCTGATAATCTCAGGTTAGTCATCACTTCATTTAGCGGCTTATTCTTCTCGAAGGCGCCGGTAAAGCGTTTGCCTTTAATAGCTTGGCTAACTATCACTTTTACATTAAACCAGCGCTCGATTACAGCACTAAGTTCAACCAACGGCTTGTCATTAAAATAATAAAGTCCGTCCATCCAGGATAGAATATGGCTTTGATCGAAGGGCTGCTCTTTCATCTGGTTGTTTTCCATAATTACTTGTTTACCGGGGACAAGCATAATCTGCTGATTACCTTTCACAGCCTTAATCTTCCCTTCCACCAATGAAGCAACATAATCCTCCTTATCATATGCATTGATATTAAAAGAGGTACCCATCACAATCACCTGATTCCCTTCTGTATGAACTACAAAAGGCCTGTTCGCGTCTTTTTGAACTTTAAAGTATGCTTCTCCAACCAGAGTTACTTCCCGTTGCTTACCGTTAAACCGGAGGGGGAATTTTAAAGACGAAGAAGCATTCATCCAAATTTCAGTTCCATCTGAGAGCTCAATTTTATAATCTTGTCCTGCTGGAACAGAGAGTGTGGTTATCCGTTCCGCAATTGCCATATCCGAAGGCACATAACTAAGTTTACCGTGTTCGACTTTTATTCTGGCCTGATTCAGGTTCATATCCATAGTTCCCCTATCCAATTTTAGCACCTGACCATCTTCCATACTTAAGAGTACGCCTTGCTTTGCAGGCAACACCGTATCAGCTAGTACAGGAACCTGGTCACCCGATTCTTTTTTGATAAAATACAGCCAGACAAATGGGATAAGGAGTACAAGCGCTGCCGCTGACAGATAAGGAATAAAAACCCGGAGTCGTCGCTTTTTTGGTTTACTATGTCTATTTTCTTCAATACTTGATTCGAATTTTTCCCAGCGCGATTGCGGATCGAATTGTGCTATCCGATGGCTGGACGACGAAGATCCTAATTTACCCTGTACTTGTTCCCAAAGCTCCGCAGCCTCTTCAGAAGATGCGATCAGGTCATTTGCATACTGATCCATCTCAACGGAAAGAGTTCCGAGAAATTTCTCTATAAATAAAAGCTCAAGATCTCTTTTATCCTCCGACATATCTTTTTATAACCATATTATTTTCAATTTTTGAGAAAAAACAGTCTTTTCCGTAACCCCTTAATGGCTAATTTAAGATGCGTTTTTACGGAGTTGATAGAAATTCCCAATTCATTTGCTGCATCCTGATATTTTTTATTTTCCATACAAACCAGTTTAAACACTTCAAATCTCTGTTGTGGTAACTCATTCAAAGCAGAATCCAGAATCATTGCCAGTTCTTTACGCTCTATACCGTCCTGATAATATTCCCGATTTAAATAATTGTGCGCATAATCGTCCATTCTGGACAGCCGTACTTTACGTTTGTCTAATACGTGAAGACACCTGCGATACACCGCCTGTTGTAAATAAGCCTTAAAATTAGTTTGTATTTGTCTGAATCTATTTTCTTGCCAGAAATTTATAATGAGATCCTGTACCAGATCTTCGGCTTCCATTTCATCATCCAACAGATAAAACGCCTGTACACAGAGTAACTTATAATATTTAAAAAAGAAAACTTTAAGGTCAGCTTTATCTGCTGCACTAAACTGATCTAGTGAACGCTCAGCTTCCGACTCGTTAAAGTATTCAGAATTCAAAATATTTGGTTGATTTAATAGGTGTCTTACCGGTGCAAAGAATAACTACAGCTGGTTGCATTTCAAACATATAACATTAAACCAGCATATGCAAACCTGTGAAAGAGCTGAAGAACAGGATATATGTAAGTATTTTGGTACAAAAAAAATCTGCAGCCGAGAGGTAGAATTTCCTCACAACTGCAGATTAAAAAGTTATAATTAATTATCTTTTACCTTGTTAACTCTTTTGCTCCTGTTGACGTGACTGAACAGATCCGTCTTCAGTGATACCATAAGTCCAATATGCATAGGCATATAACTCATTTAAAGTCCAGCCCCTTTCCTTTCTCAGATATTGGCGGACATCTCTAACGGCGTTATACTCTGCCGCAACATATCCGAAACGTGTTGTTGGAAGTTCAGGTAATACGAGTTCACGTACAGCATCGTAAAGCACTGTATTTTCACCTGGATTCGGATGATGCAGCCAGTTAATCTGCATGTCTGCTTTCGTACTCAAGTCTTGTTCTTCGGCTTTGTCATGAACTTCGATAAAAACTACTCCAGAAGCTGTAGCCGGCAATTGTTCAAGAATGGCAGCTATTACAGGTATGCCCGTCGCATCTGCAACCAGCAAATACCAGTCGGCCTCAGGAAAAAGATGACTCGTTTTTGCTTTCATGGCAACCCCCAGTTTGTCTCCAGGCCGGGCATTTATAGCCCAGGCAGATGCTGGCCCCTGATCACCATGCGCAACAAAATCGATGATCATTTCTTTACGCTCAAGATCGATCCCCCGGTGCGTATAAGTACGTACAGTCGGCCTTAAAGCTTCTGGTGGATGGTTCCATGTGCCTTTCTCATAATCAAACTCTGGAAAATATACTTGTTCAACTCCTGCAGGAGGTATAAATATTTTATTATTTACGCCAACAGTTACTTCTGCAAATTTAGGCACGTCATCGCCTGTCAGCGTCACTCTGATGTAATGCGGATTTATATATTTTTTATATTTTAAGATCAATTCAGCCTGAATAACCGCTGGTTTACTTTGTTGTTCACTCATCGTTCTCTATTTTTTTAGCCCGGGAAATCCAGACTAATAGTGCCTGCGTTACCCATGCCCTTTCGGCATGGGTAAACAGGGCTTGTTTCTTATGGCCTATGGATGCCAGGGCTGGGTAAACCCTTCTGCATAATGTAAACGCATAAATTTTGTATCACCTTTTAACGAGAGCAAATCTTGTAAAAATATTCTTATTTAGAAAGGTTCTAAATGAATTAACTGATTCTATGACAATAAAACTACAATTGAGTTGATTATCAATACGAAACAGTACGGAGGAAAATTATGACTATTACCAGCGTAAATTATCATTTGAAATACTACGATCTGTTATTTATCCTCTTTTCCAGGATTCAAATTTTCTTCTTGAAGATTTTAGGTAGCATTAATGAGCATCGGTTCGAGTGTCCTTTCTTTGAATACAATGCCGGACCCAGAGTCCGAAAAACTTTTGAAACCATCAAGGCCTTTTATTTTTTCAAGTTCTACGTTCAGATGCGGATCGGACTTTATCATCGATAAAACTGCAGGATCATCTCTCCAGAGATCAGACAAAACGATAACGCCTTTATCCAGTCCGAGAGCGATCAATTCAGAAACCCTGGTATTGGCAAATATATGTTCTGGCTTTCTGAAATATTCATTATTGAGCTGAAGATATTTACCGGTAATCCATGAAGCTGCTTTTTCGCTCTTCACACCGATCTTGCCGTCCTGAACACCAAGCTCATTTAAAAAGTTATGTATTTCAACAATATCGATAAGACCAAAATGATATAAATCCCTGATCGTATAATCTATCCTGTCTGCACACAGAGCAGGAAGAGGCATATCAAGCAAGGTATATCCGGGGTATTCGAGCACAGAAGTGCTGAATCCATAATTAGAGAGGATGGACGGTATAGTGGATTTTGCAATTACTTCTTCGAAAATTTGTTCATGATAATCTTCTCCCTTCTGTTTCAGCACATAATCGATAACATGGGAAAAAGCGGTATGGGAAACATCGTGTAAGAGGCTGGCGACCTGTTCTTTCAGACTACCCCCTAGTGTCCGCACAAGAAGCATAACTCCTATAGAATGTTCATACCTACTGTGACCAGCATTTGGAGAGACCAAAAAAGTGGCACCTCCCTGATGAACATTTTTTAATCTTTAAACTGGTGCTGAATTTATGAGATCACTTAATATAGGTTCAAGTTCGAAATTACCGTAAAAAATATCGCTTGTCATCATAATACAAATATAATGCTTCCAAAAATGGTGATGATGAAAGATCGATTTTTACTCCAGCTGATCCATTTAAAGGGCGAAAGCAAATTAGGGCTTGAAACAAAAAAAGGCAAGCGACCGTTTTACCGTGCTTGCCTTTTGGCTCCCTCTGCTGGGCTCGAACCAGCGACCCTCTGATTAACAGTCAGATGCTCTAACCAGCTGAGCTAAGAAGGAGTGCTGGTCATTTTAAAATTTATGCAATCTTAAAATGATAAATTGCAATTTTAATACTTCAATAAAAGGCATAGCCCTCTACTTTAACAGAAAAAGTCTCTCAGCGTTGCTGAAAGACTTTTATTCTGCTCCCGAAGCTGGGCTCGAACCAGCGACCCTCTGATTAACAGTCAGATGCTCTAACCAGCTGAGCTATTCGGGAGTATTCCTGGTTAACCAAAACGTCCTTTTCATGTTAGTGAAGCACCATATGGTTCGTTCGTTTTGGGAATGCAATATTAGGGCTTTTAAATTATTTATGCAATATTTGTAGTGAAAAAAAATGAAATAATTTTAAATAAAAACATATGAGCCTGATTATCATAGGAAGTGTAGCATTTGATGCGATAGAGACACCCTTCGGAAAAACTGATAAAATCGTAGGTGGAGCAGCAACCTATGCCAGTTTAGCCGCTTCTTACTTCTGCAAAAACGTCAAAATTGTTGGCGTTGTCGGTGACGATTTTCATCAGAATGACATTGACACCCTTAACCAGCATGGAATTGACACCACTGGATTGCAGATTAAAGCAGGTGAAAAATCATTCTTCTGGTCTGGAAAATATCACAATGATATGAACAGCCGTGATACACTGGTTACAGAATTAAATGTGCTGGCCGACTTTGACCCTATCCTTCCTGAGAGCTACCAGGACTGCGAATATCTGATGTTAGGTAATCTTGCCCCACAAACACAGCAAACGGTGATTAAAAGGCTTAAAAACCGCCCTAAACTGATTGTTCTGGATACAATGAACTTCTGGATGGATGTAGCGCTGAATGATTTGCTGGAAACTTTAAAACTGGTTGATGTATTAACAATCAATGACGAAGAAGCCCGTCAGTTATCAGGAGAATACTCCCTGGTTAAAGCCGCTAAGAAAATCCTGACTCTGGGTCCAAAATACCTGATTATTAAAAAAGGTGAACATGGCGCTTTATTATTCCATGAAGACCAGGTCTTCTCGACCCCTGCACTTCCGCTCGCTGAAGTATTTGACCCGACCGGAGCAGGAGATACATTCGCTGGAGGTTTTATCGGTTACCTGGCTAAAGTAGGTACGATAAACTTTAACAATATGAAAAATGCAATAGTATTCGGTTCTGCACTGGCTTCCTTCTGCGTCGAAAAATTCGGTACGGAAAGAATTATCAATCTGACAGAAGAAGAAATTGCTGCCCGCGTAAAAGAGTTTGTGAACTTGAGTTCATTTAATATTGCCTAAACAGGCAAATACAAAAAAAAGCTGACGGTATCTCGTCAGCTTTTTTTAAGTTTTCAACTTGCCCACAACTTTAAATTTCTCAAATACCTTTTCGGTGTGTGGCGCATCCTTCAGCTCCGGAGTTAGATCTTGCCCTGCCCAGTGCTCATAATGTTTTCCATTGCGCCAAAGACGACTAGCTGAAACATCGTAAATAAGCCCTTTAAACGCTACCCAGATCTGCGGTTTATCTTGTCCGTTGCGTAAAGCCAATTGTTGCTTTGTATATTCCTGTACATCCATCCGCTCAGGATTTGGCCTTACTTTTAAACAATTCGTAAAAATACACACTGAACAACATCATCGACATAAAGTAGAACGGTGTTTCAAAGGGCAAACCCAACAGGTTAAAATCCAGTGTAGCCTCCTGATGGAACTGAACGACTGGTAAATTAGCTGCTATACCGTAAAAAATATAAAAAGGGATTAGTGACACAAGAAACGCCCGGTAAAACCGATACATAAACCTCAGGTTATTCACATATTCGATATATAAAAGAAGAAGAAGCAATATGGCGAAAGTAAAAAGAGTATAATATTTTTGATATCCGAAATACAACATTGCAATACATACGCCAAGCATCAGGTTACTTAGCGCAAGACTGTATGGCTGATATTTTTGATCCGGGTAACGGGAATTCAGATAAAGATAGATAGCCAGGCCCATTAAAGGCAACGCAAGTAAAGCGAGCAATTCTTCTACCGGAAGTTGCCAGAGAATTGTACCGGTCAGGTACGGAGGATTAAAAACAATCACTTTTAGCTGCGTCAAAAACTCCGTAGGAATAGAAAAAGCAAAAACATTGATCATTACCGCAAGCCCGATATATTTGCGGTTCGCGGCAAACCCATTCTTACTCATAAAGATCAGGAGTATAGCCAGGGCCACCAGGCCGAGATCCAATAGAAGGTATGTCATGTTCATTCTGGTCGGGTTAATCGCCAAAAATATACTTTTGAAAGCAAATCCTGCTTTAAAATTCTTTTTCGATTCAAAACCACATAAAAAAACCGTCTGCAGCTTCACTACGGACGGTCATAAAAAACAAGTTTTTTAGCTGCTAAACCACTTCTGTTCCCAGAATTTCTTTAGAATATGTTTTCAAATATTTTTTCAGAATCTGACGGGCAACATGAATTCGGGTCTTAACCGTACCAATAGGTATGTTCAGCATATCGGCAATTTCATGATACTTATAACCTTCAAAGTACTTCACGAAAGGCACGTAATATTCAGGTGCGAGTGTATCCAGCGCCTTATTGATATCTCCAATGATAAACTTACTATCAATAGTATTTTTAGTTGCACTATAGTGCAGATTAGCAGATGATATGTCTTCAGACTGAGTAATTAATGCATTCGTTTTAACCAGCCTTCTGTAATTGTTGATAAAGGTGTTTTTCATGATGGTGAATAACCATCCTTTAAGATTTGTTCCTTCCTTAAATTTACTATAGTAAGTCACAGCTTTTAGCATGGTATCCTGAACCAGGTCATTTGCATCCTCAATATCCTTTGTAAAATTTAAAGCAAATGACTGCAAAGAGACGGAGTGGCGATGGAGCTGTAGATTAAATTCATTCTTTGTCATAATGTCTAAGTTTTTAAGTTAACGAACAAAATAACAAGCTGTTACAAAGAAGCACTACCCAATCTGTTTAAGCTTGCATACTAACACTTATACAATAGATGTACCAAAATGGCCACAGATTTTTTTCTAAACAAGCAAAGCCGCTCCCCGGCAGGCTAACCGCTATATCACAAAATATTTACTTCCCTTTCTAGTTTTAGACCAAACTTGGCATATACCGACTCAATAATTTTTTCTGAAAAACTATACACTTCTTCACCAGTAGCGCCACCGTGATTCACTAAAACAAGCGCCTGATTCTTCCATGTTCCCGTTTGACCGTCTCTTATTCCTTTAAATCCACACTGTTCAATGAGCCAGCCAGCCGCCAGTTTTCTGCAGCCGGAGCCAGCAGGAAAACTAACCAGGTTTGGGAAGTTTGCAATCAACCCGTCAAACTGACTTTCAGGAATCACTGGATTTTTAAAGAAACTACCGGCATTTCCAATGGTTGAAGGATCCGGGAGTTTGCTAACGCGTATCTCAGCAACAACCCCCGAAATATCGGCAATACCCGGATTTACTATATTCCGTTCATTAAGCACCGCCTGTATAGCACCATAGCCCGTATTTACAGCCGCAGGCTGAGGTAAACGAAATGTAACCCCGGTAATAATAAAACGCCCTTTAAGTTCATGTTTAAAGACACTGTCTCGGTAAGCGAAACCACATTCCTCAAAGCTAAAAGTTTTGAATTCGCCGGTCGCCAGTTCAAAAGCTTCACATGAATAGAAAATATCCATCAGTTCAACGCCATATGCACCAATGTTCTGAATCGGAGAAGCACCAGCGGTACCAGGAATAAGGCTTAGGTTTTCCATTCCTGCATATCCGTTATTCACACAATACATAACCAGATCATGCCATACCACACCGGCACCAGCAGTTACATAAACGGTTTGACTGTCAATTGAAGCCTGAATACCAGGAATGCTCATTTTAATAATCAGTCCCTGAAAATCTGAACGGAAAAGCAAATTACTCCCCCCCCCAATTACCAATATACGTTCCGTCCTGAAAACATCCGAAAGGCGTAATTCCAGTAAATCCTTAACTTCTGTGATTTCTACGAAGTAGCGGGCATTGACATCGATACCGAATGTGTTATAAGGTTTTAAGGAGATATTTTCCTGAATTAAAAACATAGCAGTACTATAAATAATTTGAAGCAAATGTAATTGTTAAAGCCATATTTATCCCTCAAATACATTATTTAATAATTTTTCCTAATTTACATCCGGTTAAATTCTGCAGTCCGTCAGGACATAAAAAAGCAAAAGTACGCCTCACAAACAATGGAAAATCAAGATAGAAAAAGACTTTTAATCATAGATGCCGCACTGAAGAGATTCGCTCATTACGGGCTTGCGAAAACTACGATGACGGAGATTGCAAAGGACATTGCATTCTCAAAAGCCTTGCTTTATTATTATTTCCCAGATAAACTGAGTCTTTATGTCAGTGTGATCGAACATCTGATGCACCAGATTAGCCGGGATCTTGTCAAGTCCGTCGAAAAAACAAGCAGTGCTGCCGAAGGAATATTGATGCTGGTTCAAAAAAGACAGGCATTTATCCAGAAATACTATAAGCTCATTGAATACACCAAAATGATGGGCCCGGAATTACCGGATGAACTTCAGGATAAATTTACAAGAGCGAGAGCTTTTGAGCTGAAAATCATAACGGGGCTACTAAATAAAGGGAATGCATCTGGTGAGTTCTCAGTGGCCGACCTGAACTTTACAACTGAAATTTTTGTCGAGGCTATTTCTGGCATACACTTCAATATTTTAAACCGCTCTAAAATCATTTACCCAGATAAAGAGCAGTTTAAACTCATATTCCTCAAAGAGAAACGCTTCACAGAAATCTTTTTAGCAGGTCTTAAACAGACTAATAGGTCATGAGTTTGTCATATTAACAATCTAGAACACTTCTTTTCAAGTAAAGTTTCCTAAATAACTATTCTAGCTATATTTTTGACTTTTAAAAATATAAAGTCAGATAGTAAAAAGGTAGAAATGGCAGAAACTGATAAAAAGAGAGAATTAATTTTAGAGGGTGCAATCAAACGGTTTACACATTTTGGTATTAATAAAACAACGATGAATGAGATAGCGGAAGATCTGTCCGTTTCCAAACCATCTCTGTATTATTACTTTCCGGACAAATCCAGTCTTATACTCGGTGTAGTTGAACGAATTTTCGAAGACTATTTCAATATGATGAATAAGGATCAGAAATCGGGAGACAACATCGCAACAACTTTACTTCACAGTATAGAAGTTAAGCATAAGTTTTTCCAAAAATATTATATGCTTCATCTTTCAAACGGCAATACTGACTCTTCACTTAACTCGGTGGAGCTGAAAAATTACCTGTCAGAGAAATTTATACAGAACAGAATTCTTCATGAGAAGATCTTCGAGCAGGCAATTGCCAACGGTGAAATTTTGCCACAGGAAGACATTGCTAAAATAGCAGAGCTCTATCTGGCCAGCCAAGCCGGACTAACCTCACTTTGCGTAATGCATGGCAATAAAGAGCTTATCCCGGACAAAAAAGAGTTGAGAACCATGAAAGAAAAACAGATCATGTTATCCAGGATTTTCATTAAAGGCTTACAATAGCAACCACCTATATTCCAACAATCCTAATTTATGAAGTTCATTTTAAAAACTATTCCTCTGCTGTTCTGGATACTCTTTCAGGGTCTCTACTTACAGGCACAGGAGTCGCTCAGTCTAAAAGAAGCGTTAAATTACGCCGTTGAGCACAATGTCACTGCCCGGAAATCCAGACTGGATATCGATGGTGGAAGATATAAAACACAAGAAGTCAGATCACAGGCGCTTCCACAGATTACGGGTAATGCCTCATTGACTTATAATGCAATTATCGGTCAGCTAGTTGTTGGAGACCAATCTTTTCAGCTGGGAAGGAAATGGAATTCAAATGCAGGCGTTCAGTTAAGTCAGGAGCTGTTTAACCAAACAGTTTTCACCGGCTTAAAAGCGGCCAAAACCAGCGAGAGTTATTACCAGCTCAACTCACAGTTAACTGAAGAGCAAGTAATTGAGCAGGTTGCTAACAATTACTACCAGGTATTAGTGAGCAGACAACAACTCAATGTAATTGATACCAACATCAAGAATGTTAAGGTGATTGAAAAAATCATTTCAAATCAATACCAGAACGGATTAGCAAAAAAAATCGACGTAGACCGGATCAAAGTAAACCTTACTAACCTGCAGACTCAGCGGGAACAGATAGTGAATGCTGTTGTTCAGTTAGAAAACCAATTAAAGTTTTCGATTGGTATGCCGGTAACCGAGCAGGTCAATCTGCCACAGGAACAACTAACGGACGTAACGGTCCTGCCAGTTCTAGCGGACAGTATCAGCCTTTCCGGGCGTACCGAGATTAGGTTATTAAATGTACAGCGTGAATTATATGCCCTGCAAAAAAAGGCATATATCGCCGAATATTACCCTACACTGTCTCTTACAGGAAACATTTCCAAAACCGGACAGAGCGATAAGTTCGATTTATTTAAAAAAGGCGGATCTGCCTTCTACTATGATGCTTCCGCTATAGGAGTAACATTAAGGATGCCGATTTTTAATGGTTTCGCGACAAGATCAAGAGTTCGCCAGGCAGAAGTAGATATTAGAAAGGCAGACGAAGACCTCTTCCAAACGAAAAACACACTCAACCTAGCCTATGAGAATGCAAAGATTCAGTTGAAAGATAATCTGAATACTATCCGCACTCAAAAAGAAAATGTTGTGCTGGCGCAGGAAATATACGAAAGCACGCAAAACAACTATAATAACGGCCTGGCAGCCCTGACCGATCTGCTGGACACCGAAAATGCGCTAACATCCGCACAAAACAGTTATACCCAGGCATTACTTAACTATAAAATTGCCGAAATCCAACTAATCAAATCAAACGGAAATATAAAATCACTATTAAAATGAAAAGAGGAATTATAACTGTCATACTCATCATTGTTGTGCTGGGTGGAATTGCCTGGGTGTTAAACAGCAACAAGAAGAAGAATGATGCACAAACCGCACTGGTGTCGGAAGGTAGTGGTGCAGTGAGTGTTCGTGTGGCTGAAGTGAAAAAAGAACCCGTTGATTTAGATTTCAGTTCGAATGGAACATTTGCGCCGAAACAAGAGCTTGATTTCCTTTCTGAAAATGCAGGGCGCGTCACACAAATATTCGTTAAAGAAGGTGATAAAGTATCTAGAGGGCAGGTTTTAGCGCGTATCGATGCAGAAATCATTAATACAGATAAAGAAACCGCTCAGGCAGCTTTAGATAATGCAATTCGTGATGAAGCAAGATATACAAGCTCTTTTGCAACAGGTGGTGTTACACAACAACAGCTTGACCAGGCGAAACTGGCAACAAGAAATGCGCGCCTGAGATTACAAGGTGCCGCGCGTCGTGTGAGTGATGCTAATATTAAATCGCCGATCAATGGCATCGTTAACAAAAAATATATTGAAGTCGGCGCTTTCGTGACCGCAATGGGTACGCAGTTGTTTGAACTGGTAGATGTGTCCAGACTGAAACTTAAGGTCAACGTAAATGAAAGCCAGGTTGCCAGCTTAAAAACAGGAGGCTCTGTAAAAATCAAATCAAATGTATTTCCAGCAGACGATTTCACTGGTAAAATAACTTTCATTGCACCAAAAGCAGATGCTACACTTAATTTTCCGGTTGAAATAGAAGTGGAGAACAACCATGCTAATACGCTCAAAGCTGGTATGTATGGAACTGCAATCTTCCAGTTTCCTGCTCAGGCTCCGGCAATTGTTATTCCAAGGGGATCATTCGTTGGCAGTGTAAGCAGCAATGAGATCTTCGTGATGGAGAATGGCAAGACTGCCAGAATCCGCAAGGTCGTTGCCGGTCGTATCCTTGGAGACAGGGTTGAGATCATTGACGGTCTGAAAGAAGGTGAAACTGCGATCATCAGCGGACAGATCAACCTGGTTGATGGAAGTCCGGTTACTGCAATTAAATAATTACGCTAAGCAACCTGCTAAAAAATATATAGCTAATGAAAATAACAGAAATATCAATTAAAAGACCGTCACTGGTTATTGTGGTATTTACCGTGCTAACATTGATGGGGCTTTTAAGCTACTTCTCTTTAAGTTACGAATTGCTGCCTAAGTTCTCGAATAATGTGGTTTCCATTTCCACTATTTATCCGGGTGCATCTCCTGCTGAGGTAGAGAATACGGTGACCAAGAAAATTGAGGACGCTGTCTCCTCCATGGAAAACATCAAAAAACTGAATGCTGTATCTTACGAAAGTCTGTCGGTAGTGACGATTACGCTAAATGATAAAGCTAATGTCGATCTCTCCCTGAACGAAGCACAGCGCAAGGTAAATTCAATTCTCGCAGATTTACCTACCGATGTAAAGACGCCCTCACTGAATAAATTCTCCCTGGACGATTTACCTGTAATTACCATGTCGGCATCTGCGAAGATGGATGATGCCTCTTTTTACGATCTGATCGATAAAAGGATTGCACCCATTATATCCCGGGTAACAGGTGTAGCCCAGGTAAACTTGGTTGGTGGTCAGGAAAGAGAAATTGAAGTTGCATTAGATGCTGATAAATTACAGGGTTACGGCCTGTCAGTACTTCAAGTACAACAGTCTATTTTAACCTCAAACCTGGACTTCCCTACCGGTAGTGTAAAAACACATAACCAGGATGTATTGATCCGTTTGTCAGGTAAATACAAGAATGTAGATGAATTAAGGAATCTTGTTCTTACTACTGGTAAAGACGGTGCGCAAATCAGACTTTCCGATGTAGCAGACGTGCGTGATACACAAAAAGAAGTAGAGAAAATAGCACGTATCGACCGTAAAGGGGCAATTGCAATTCAGATTATCAAACAATCCGATGCGAATGCCGTGGAAGTAAGTAAAGGTGTTCATAAAGTCATTGAGACCTTACAGCAAGACTATAAAGCTAACGAACTGCATATTGTCATTGCGAATGACAGTTCCATTTTCACTTTAGAATCGGCAGATGCAGTTATCCATGATTTAATCCTGGCAATTATCCTTGTTGCCTTTGTAATGCTTTTCTTCCTGCACAGTTTGCGGAATGCCTTAATCGTCATGGTTTCGATCCCAGCTTCACTGATTGCTACATTTATAGGAATTGAAGTTTTGGGATATACCTTAAACCTGATGTCCCTTTTGGGCCTTTCACTGGTTGTAGGTATTCTGGTCGATGATGCGATTGTAGTACTGGAGAACATCTACCGCCACATGGAGATGGGTAAAAACAAAGTACGTGCAGCTTATGACGCAACAAGTGAAATCGGCTTTACCGTAGTTTCCATTACCCTGGTAATTGTGGTTGTATTCTTCCCAATCGCCATCAGTACCGGCCTGGTATCCAATATCCTGAGACAATTCTGTGTCGTTGTTATTATTGCTACGCTCCTTTCTTTGATTACTTCCTTTACGATCGTACCACTGCTCTCTTCCCGTTACGGTAAGTTAGAGAAGATCGAAGGCAAAAATATCTTTGGAAAATTCATCCTGTGGTTCGAAGCACAACTGCGTAAATTCACAATCTGGATTACGAGTATCCTGAACTGGTCATTAGCCAATAAGGGTAAAACCATTATGATTGTATTGGTCCTTTTCTTCGGATCATGCGGATTAATTCCGGCCGGATATGTAGGTACAGAATTCTTCCCGAAAAGTGATAAAGGGGAATTCCTTGTTCAAATTGAGTTGCCGAAAGATGCTTCTATTGAACAGACTAACCTGATCACTCAGAAAGCAGAAGCGTTTTTAGTTAAGAAACCAGAAATCATACAATTGATTACTACTGTTGGTCAGTCCAGCGGTGACTTTGGTGGTACGCAGGCGACCGCATACAAATCAGAGATTAACGTCAAACTTGTTGAGAGAAGCGAAAGGGCAGATAACTCCAGTATTTACGCAACTAAGGTTAGCCGTGAACTCGCCAAACATCTGGTCGGGGCAAAAGTAAAAACCGTACCAATCAGTATTTTAGGTATCGCAGAAAATGCACCTATTGATATGGTAGTAATGGGATCCGATCTGGACAGCGCAATGAAATATGCCGAAGGTGCAATGGCAGTGCTGGCACAGATTAAAGGCTCTGCAGAGCTTAAACTTTCCGTAGAAGGTGGAAGTCCCGAGATCAACGTACAGGTAGACCGTGATAAAATGGCTGCTTTAGGTTTAACCCTTCAAACTGTAGGGGCAACCATGCAGACCGCATTCAGCGGAAACACCGATGGTAAGTTCCGTAAAGGAGAATACGAGTATGATATTAATATTCGTTACCAAACCTTCAACCGTAAAGATATTGATGACGTTAGCAACCTGATCTTTATTAATACCGCAGGCAAAGAAGTTAAACTTTCACAGTTTGCAGATATCAAGGAAGGTTCCGGACCAAGTCAGCTGGAAAGACGTGATAAGAGTACATCTGTTTCCGTACGTGCACAATCCATTGGTAGACCAACAGGTACCATTGTTGCCGAGTTCCAGGAAAAATTGCTGGAACTGGAGAAATCCGGCAAACTCAGAAAACCAGTAGGTGTAAGTTATCTCTGGGCAGGTGATGCAGAGAATCAAGGAGAAGGTTTTGGAACTCTCGGGATTGCCCTGATGGCCTCTATTATCTTAGTTTACCTCATTATGGTTGCCCTGTATGACAGCTTTGTGTATCCATTTGTCGTGATGTTCTCCATCCCATTGTCGGTGATCGGAGCGTTACTGGCGCTGGCATTAACAAATAATGCACTAAATATCTTCACTATTCTAGGTTTAATTATGTTAATCGGTCTGGTGGCGAAAAATGCAATTATCCTGGTCGATTTTACCAATCAGATGAAAGCAGAAGGCAAATCTACACATGAGGCACTCGTGCTGGCTAATCACGCCCGTTTAAGACCTATTCTAATGACCACTATTGCGATGGTTATCGGTATGGTTCCTATTGCGATGGCAGGTGGTGCAGGTGCAGAATGGAAAAATGGACTTGCCTGGGTAATTATTGGGGGTCTGTTGAGCTCACTCTTCCTGACATTGATCGTTGTACCGGTAATGTACCAGATCTTTGACGGAATTCTGGACCGCTTCGGGTTTAATAAAAAAGGGGTAACCATAGAAGAGCTGATGGTAGAACCATACGATCATAAAGACGTTAAAGAATACGATTTAGACCACCAACATTAAAAAATCAATAAGAATAAACAAAAAAGGAATCCATCGTGGTTCCTTTTTTGTTAGCTGAACAGAAAATGTAAAACTGAAAGCCAACTGTTGAAAGCATTATGAATATACTCCGTACAATCCTAATTCTGAGCCTGTTCTTCCCTACACTGCGGCTCAGTGCACAACAACATCCGCCGGTATTTGAAGGCATGATATCAGACACTACCTATCTTAATATAGGAGACCTGGAAGTAAGTCTGGTACGTTACAGTTATAATGAACCGAATGTGAATTTTCTCGCGATCCATGATGATGAGGATACCGGAGTTAAAGCTGCCTTCCAATACATTAAAATCAATGGCGGAAGCATTATTGACACACAGTACGGATCAGTGCGAAATTTTAAATTTCTGTTGAAAGAGGAAGAGTTTCAGACCGATCCGAATGGTATATACACCAAAGAAGGCCGGCTGGCGGGCCTGGAAAAATATGGCGCTATAACCGACGATGCATTGGAGGAACTCGAACACGCTTCCAAAACTATACTTAAAACCTATCTGCCAAAACATAAAGATTACATTATCACACTTCATAATAATGCAGACGGCGGGTTCGGCATTCGCAGTTATCTGCCAGGATATGCGCTCGAGAGTGCAGCAGATTCCGTGCACATCAATTTCCAGACCGATGAAGACGACATGATTCTGGTGACGGATCTTAAAGTATTCAATCTGCTAAAAAAAGAGAATGTAAATGTTATTCTGCAGGCAAAGACAGCGCCGGACGATGGATCACTGTCGGTTTATGCGATGCAGCATAAAATTCCTTACATCAATATAGAAGTCCAGCACGGTCATCTGGAAGAAAACCTTCGCTTAATTGAACTTGGGGTAAAAGCACTCAAAGAAGCCTACCCTCAATTACCTATAAAAAAACCCCAGGCTGAAGCCTGGGGTTTTTAAAAAGATTTACCGGAGTACAAATGCACTCCGGTAATTTTTTACATATGAATTGCGCGATTAGCTGTTGCAGCCATAGCCGCCTCTTTAATAGCTTCTGTATAAGTTGGGTGTGCATGACAGATTCTCGCGATATCTTCGGCAGACGCACGATATTCCATCGCAACAACAGCTTCAGCAATCATGTCTGCAGCACGTGGACCGATCATGTGAACACCTAAAATCTCATCCGTTGCTTCATCAGCCAGTACTTTTACAAAACCATCAGTATCCATACTTGCTTTCGCTCTTCCACTCGCTTTAAAAGGGAAAGAACCAGATTTATATTTTACTCCGTTTGTTTTCAACTGCTCTTCAGTATATCCCACTGAAGCAACCTCTGGCCAGGTATAAACAACTCCAGGAATCAGATTATAGTTAATATGTGGTTTTTGACCAGCAATAGTTTCCGCTACAAAAGTACCTTCATCCTCTGCCTTATGTGCCAGCATGGCGCCGGTAATTACATCACCAATAGCGTATACACCAGGTACAGCTGTTTCCAGATGAGCATTTACAGGAATTTTATTTCCACGTTCTTCCGTTTTAATACCGATGTTTTCCAGACCCAGACCTTCTGTATAAGCGGTACGTCCAACTGCAACAATACAGTAATCCGCTTCAACTGTTACGTCTTCGCCTTTAGAATTCTGTGCAGTAACCGTTACAGTTTTACCTTTTACAGATGCACCAGTAACCTTATGACCCATCAGGAACTCCATTCCTAAAGATTTCTTAAGTACACGCTGCAGCTCTTTGCCAAGGCCAGCATCCATAGTAGCAATAATTGAAGGCAGGAACTCAATTACAGAAACCTTAGTTCCCAGACGGGCATAAACAGAACCTAATTCCAGTCCGATTACGCCACCACCAATAACAATCATTGATTTAGGTACTTCTTTAATATTTAAAGCTTCAGTAGAAGTAATAATTCTTTTTTTATCTACTGGCAGAAATGGTAAAGCAGTAGGTTTTGAACCGGAAGCAATAACGACATTCTTTCCGGTAATATTTTCAGATGAACCATCAGCCTTGGCGATCTTGATCGTATTTTTATCTACGAAAGAACCCACACCTTCAAAGCTGTCGATTTTATTTTTCTTGAACAGATACGTTATACCTGCAGTATTTTGAGCTACAACGTCATCTTTACGAGCGATCATTTGTGGCATATCCACTTTAAGATCTTTTAATTTAATTCCGTGTGTTTCGAAAGTATGCGCAGCATTATGAAAATGCTCAGAAGAATCCAGTAAGGCTTTTGAAGGAATACAGCCTACGTTCAGACAAGTACCACCAAAAGTTTTATACTTCTCGATTATAGCTGTTTTTAAGCCTAACTGCGCACATCTGATTGCGCTTACATACCCACCGGGACCAGAACCAATAATAATGACGTCGTATTGCATAATGTTTGTTTTTTGTTGAGCAAAGTTAATAAACACTCCTGGAAAACCGTCATCTAAAGGTACTTAATTCTTAATGTTTCCGTAGATTAAAACCACTTCAGTAGTATCCAAGGTCTGTTTTCTTGTCTTTTCATTTAAAAACTTAGCTTTCAGTCTGCTGATCCTGTAGCTTTCAAAAGTTTTCAGTCTTTGCATCGGAACGCCCGCTTCAAAAAGATCATCCACGGTACTTTTATCTCCATAAAATAAATACGGAAGTTTAGGAAGTGCTTCAGGTTCATCCGGCCGGAAAAAATAAACGGGTGCCCGGGTATAAAACTCCAATGCGAAGCCAAACCCAATACGACTCTGCACAACAGGAATTCCATCCGGGTTATGCTTGTTCATCCAGAAAGCCGCTTCACTATCTGCCTGATAGGTTAATAATTTTGGATAGTAAACCAGATTAAAATATAGATTTACGGCAATTGCAACACTGCATAACTGCAAGACCATTTTGTTCCTGGAGTCCAGACCGGTCACACTTACGATAACCAGCAGTACAAGCGCACCCAGTATAAAAAGACCATTCCATACACCAAGAGTATCTGGTCTAAAGAAGAATTGCAGCAAAGCAACTGTCACCAGCATCAACAAGCCGACAACCAATTGAACAATACGCCAGTATTTGAATTTATGCTCAGAATTTAAACTATTTATATAGTCTGCCACCTGTATAGCAAAAAAGGGAAATACGATAGTAATATAAAAAGGAAGCTGAAATTTCGAGACCGAGAAAATCAGCAGTGTTAATAGTGAACCCGAAATACACAGCCACTCCGCACTGGAAGGTTTAGAGAAATTCTGCTTAAAAAAGCGAAATACTGCGGCATACCATAAAAAACTCCAGGGCAAAAATGCCCATAAGATTGTGTGCAGGAAGAAACTTGGATCGCCACTGGTTTTTTTAATCGGCCCGTTGTTAAAGAAACGGCCAAACTGACTGTCCCAGAAGAAGAACTTCAGCCCTGAAACATCCTGTTTTCCAAAGACCGTTTTTTCCGGATGTAGGTCAAACTGAGCATACAGGCTTAATAATTCTGGAAGAATCACCAGCAGAATCAAAACCACTGCAAGTAACCACCTGAAATTGAGTACCATTTTCCAGTTCTTTGTAATAATCAGGTGGCCTCCTATTGCCCCGGCAACCGGGATCAGCGCAAAAATACCTTTTGTCATGACCGCATAACCTGCAAAAAGAGAGGCTAGCAAGAGGTGGAGTATCCATTGCCGCCCCAGACAGCGGTAGAAATGGTAAACAGATGCGATGATTAGACCGGTGAGAAAAGGCTCTGCACGGATATCTATGGTGCATATCAGGATATGCTGTGCCGTTAATAAGATCAGCACTGCCCACAATGCTGTAGATTCATTATATAAGACTTTAGCCAGCTTGTAAGTATAAATCGCGGCTACCAGTATAAATAAGATCCCTGGCAGCTTATAACTCCAGGTATGAATTCCAAATACCTTAAAACTCAATGCAGTCATCCAGAAAGGAAAATGCGGTTTATCCAGCCAGTCCTTGCCCTGAACCATTAAGTCGCTAAAATTATCGTTCAGCACCATGTTCTTTGCAATAGAAGCATACAATGCACCGTCAGGCCCCATTACAGGCACAAACATTCCACTAAAATTCAAAAGGACCGCCAGTCCGATAAACAAATATAACCAGGACTTCTGCTGCCTCGAATCGATTAGCTCCATAATTTAGCTTTTGCTGCTTTTAACAGTTTTGAACACAAAGAAATAATTAGCACTGAAGTTCCAGAAAAAAACAAGGAAAATTGCAATGGCCTTACTTAAATAAAAATTAACGTGCAACACGTTATCCAGCAGATAGATAATCCCAGAATTAAGGAGTAATCCAATTACAGAAACCATTAAAAACGCAGTGAATTGCGGCGCAGCCTTTGCTTTTGTCGCCTTAAATGTCCAGTTCCGGTTGATCAGAAAATTACTAATTACCGCTGCACTGAAGCCGATTCCATTTGCAGCAAACTTATTGATTCCCAGCTCATCTTTAAAAAACCAGGTTAGTGCAAAATCTATAAACAGACCACTCACCCCCGTTATTCCAAAGCGGATCAAGGCCATCAATCGCGGTGGAATAAGGTTAAATAAAGACTTAAGACTGAATTTCTCTGAAGACATGCATTCTGGATTATAACCGCCAAAGGTACGACCATTTGGCTACCTGAATAAACGATTGCGTAAAAATTATGTGAAAAACACTAAACTTAACCGAACGGTCTGCCGATCCACTATATTCGCTTAAGCTTATTTTTAATGATCATGATAAACGCCCCACTCAAAAAATTTTGGTTTGCCTGCATCCTTTTGTTGGCCGGAACCACGGCATTTGCGCAGACTGACTCCGCCTATGTACGGGATAATTACACTAAAATAGAAAGACTAATTCCTATGCGTGATGGGGTTAAACTTTTCACAGCAATTTATATTCCTAAAAACACCAGCCAGAAATATCCGCTAATGATTAGCAGAACACCTTATACAGTCTCCCCTTACGGTGAAGACAAATACAAAACAAGCCTTGGTCCGTCCCCGCAATTCATTCGCGAAGGATTTATCTTCGTTTACCAGGATGTACGTGGTAAATGGATGAGTGAAGGCGAATTTGTAGATGTGAGACCGCATTTGGATAAAAGATCTTCTAAAAAAGATATTGATGAAAGTACCGACACCTATGATACTATAGACTGGCTGCTTAAAAACATCAAGGGTAATAATGGCAAAGCCGGTATCTATGGTATATCCTACCCTGGCTTCTATTCTACTGCTGCACTTCCGGGTGCACATCCTGCGCTGAAAGCAGCTTCACCACAGGCGCCGGTTACCGATTGGTTTATGGGAGATGACTTTCACCATAACGGCGCTTTTATGCTGGCAGATGCCTTCAACTTTTATTCTTCCTTTGGCGTACCCAGACCAAAACCGATAACACCAGACAAAGGCCCTAAACCCTTTAAGCATCCTATCAAAGACAATTACCGTTTCTTTCTGGACCTGGGTGCATTACCCAATGTTAAAACCAAATATTTTGGAGACACCATCAAATTCTGGAATGACCTGATGGCACACGGAAACTATGATAAGTTCTGGCAGGACCGTAATATCAGACCGCATCTGAAAAACATCAAACCTGCTGTCATGGTGGTAGGTGGGTTCTTTGATGCAGAAGACACATATGGAGCTTTACATACCTATAAGGCGATAGAAAAACAAAACCCCGGTGCAACAAATACACTTGTCATGGGCCCTTGGTTCCATGGAGGCTGGGTAAGAGGTAAAGGCGACAGCTTTGGAGATATCCGGTTTAAACAGGAAACCAGTACCTGGTATCAGCAAAATGTAGAACTTCCTTTCTTTAAGCAATACCTGAAAGACGATGGTAATGCAGGTTTGGCAGAAGCAACCATTTTTGTTACCGGAAGTAATGAATGGAAAAAATTCAACAGCTGGCCACCACAAGGCACAGCTGAAAAGAATCTGTACTTCCATTCCGGTGGAAAACTAAGTTTTGACAAGCCTTCTGAATCCGTTAGTTACGATGAATATATAAGTGATCCTGCCGCCCCGGTTCCGTATCAGGCCGGTGTTCAGGAGAGAAGAACAAGAGAATACATGGTTGACGATCAGCGTTTTGCGGCAAGAAGACCAGACGTAAAAGTATACCAGACCGATATCTTAACTGAAGATATTACTTTAACAGGCCCTTTGCTGGCTAAATTATCGGTGTCAACTACTGGCACTGACGCAGATTATGTCATTAAATTAATTGACGTGTATCCTGAAGATACAGAGGAAAAAGCACCGGAAGGAAAAACAGCCCTGATGAATGGCTATCAGATGATGGTCCGTGGAGAAATCATGCGCGGTAAATTCAGGAATAGTTTTGAAAAACCTGAGGCTTTTGTCCCGGGTCAGGTAACTGCTGTTAATTATACCCTTCCCGACGTCGCCCATACTTTCAAAAAAGGTCACCGCATTATGATCCAGGTTCAAAACTCCTGGTTTCCACTTGTAGACAGGAATCCACAAAAATTTATGGATATCTATCAGGCAACTGATCAGGACTTTCAGAAAGCCACGCACCGGATTTATCACGATCAGCAAAATACATCTTTGCTGGTGTTAAATATACTGCAGCCATAAGAGGAAATCCCTCCGCATTCTGCCTTGCAGAAAAAAGAGACAGCATCAAAAAGCCCGGTTTTGAAGTGCCACCAAAAAAGTTAGATACTTATTGGGCACTTCGAAACCGGGCTTTTTGCGTTTACAAACTTGATTAGCCATTAAACCTTCATTACCTTTAAAAATTAAAAGTATTAATACCACACACATGAAGTATATCTATTGCAGCCTGTACCTGCTTTTTTTGCTCTGCACACAGGTTAAAGCACAGCCCCTCAGCGGAAATACACCAATCACCAAAGCGGATACCCTTCGAGGCATGCTAACCCCACTAAGAACCTGTTACGACATCAATTACTACCACCTGGATGTGAAAATAGATCCTGAAAAGAGAGAAATTAGCGGCAGTAATACTTTCGTATTTACCGCCACACAAGATTTCAACAAGCTTCAGTTTGACCTTTTCAGTAATTTGAAAATAGATAGAATCCTGTACAAGGGAATCGCACTAAAATATACCCGGGAGTTCAATGCTGTTTTCGTATCCTTTCCTGAACCTATCAGGCAAGGTGCAAAGGAAGAATTTCAGGTTTTTTATTCCGGTCAACCCATTGTGGCAAAAAAAGCTCCTTGGGACGGCGGTTTTGTTTTCAGTAAAGATCAGTCCGGTGATCCATGGATCAGCGTCGCCTGTCAAGGTTTAGGAGCAAGTTCATGGTGGCCAAACAAAGATCACCAAAGCGACGAAGTAGACAGTATGCTGGTTAGTATCGCAGTGCCAAAAGACCTGAACGTTGTTTCAAACGGAAGACTCCGGAATATTGGTGCCGAACGCTCCGGTTATCACACCTACAACTGGATCATTAAAAACCCGATCAATAATTACAACGTTACTTTTTATATCGGGAAATATGCACACTGGTCGGACAGCTACAATGGCGAAAAAGGCAAACTTGATATCGATTACTGGGCGTTAAAAGCAGACAGCGCAAAGGCAAGGGAGCATTGGAATAAGGATGTAAAGCCGATGCTTAAAAGTTTCGAGCACTGGTTCGGGCCTTATCCTTTTTATGAAGATGGTTACAAGCTCGTTCAGGCTCCTCATTTGGGTATGGAGCACCAAAGCGCAGTAGCTTACGGCAATCACTTCAAACAGGGTTATATGGGCAGCGATCTTTCAGGAACCGGATGGGGTTTGAAATTCGATTTTATCGTTGTTCATGAAAGTGGGCACGAATGGTTTGGAAATAACATCACTTCAAAAGACGTCGCAGATATGTGGATACATGAAAGCTTCACCAATTATTCAGAAGCATTATATCTGGAAAGCAGCTACGGCAAAGAAGCTTCAACAGCCTATGTCGCCGGTATAAGAAGTAAAATCGAAAATGATATCCCTATAATCGGCATCTACAATGTAAATAAAGAAGGCTCCGGGGATATGTATTATAAAGGGGCAAATATGATACATAGCATCAGACAGCTAATCGGTAATGATGCAAAATTCAGACAACTACTCAGAGGGATGAATAAAACTTTCTACCATCAGACTGTTACTACCAAGCAGGTTGAAGATTATATTTCGAACTATACCGGTTTGAAGCTTGATAAAATATTCGATCAGTACCTGCGCACAGTAAAAATTCCGGTCCTGGAATATAAAATCCTTAAAAATAAGTTGTCATATCGTTGGACCAATGTCGTTGATGAATTTGAAATGCCGGTTAAAGTAAGCCTTAAGGCCGGAGTTTACAGCTATATCTATCCATCTGCTAACTGGAAAACCGTAGCAATTCGACAGGATGACAATACGGATTTAACCGCAGACCCTAATTTTTATATTCAGCTTAAGAAATCAGAATAAAAAAAATCAGAAAAACATGGGCTGCATCTGCAACATTCCAATAAAAATCTTGTCCTATCAAAAAACCTAAAGATGAAAAAACTAAATATTTTATTGGTGGCGGTATGCCTGACCTGCAGCGCTAACTTATTTGCCGGATCACCTGCGATAACTAAACATGGTGCAGCTTACGTACAGGAAAACAGGAATGTTGGAAGTTTTAGCGGCATTGCAGCTGGTGGATCGCTGAATTATAATGTAACTATGGGTTCGACCGAATCGCTCCGGTTTGAAGGAGATGCAGATGCCATCGCAGAACTGGTTGCAGAAGTAAATGGAGGTGTGCTGGAAATCAGACCAAAAACTAAATGGAATGACTGGAGCAGAAAATATAACCGTGCAAGAATCACTGTTCATATTACAGCCCGTAAATTAAGCTCCTTAACTTTAAGCGGTTCTGGAAATATGCTCGTCAGTGGCACCATTAACGGTAAAGACCTGGTTACGACTTTAAGTGGCTCCGGAAGTATTAAGGCAGGAGTTAACGTCAGTAATTATAAATCCGTAATCAGCGGATCCGGCCGGGTAGTGCAGACTGGTAAAGCGACCAATGCAGTTGTTACGCTAAGCGGCTCCGGTTCATTCGGTGGTAAAGATTTTGCTGCAGAAAATGTTAAATTACAAATTAGTGGTTCGGCAAGCGCGTCCGTTACAGCTAATAAGACAATTGATATTGTCATCAGTGGCTCCGGACATGTTACCTATTATGGAAATGCGCAAGTTAACAAAACTATGATAGGATCCGGAAGTGTTAGAAAAGGTTAATCCAGCTCCATATCCAGTATAAAAAAAAGCTTTTACCGAAGATAGAACGATCGGTAAAAGCTTTTTTTGTTAAACATATAATCAGTTTTAAAACTGATATCCAACGGCAAAGAAGTTCTCTACGTAATTTATTTTCTGATTAGCCTTATCGATACTGTTACGGCCTGTAGTATGAATATTCGTCAGATTTGTAGTTCCAAGTTTGGTTGTATTCTGGAAATAAAGCCCTCTGGTCACGTAAAACTTTAACCCAGCTTTTACAGACACGCCGTATCCCGCGACATTGAAATAATTATTTTGCCCTGTACCAAATAACCTAACGTCGGTCCTGGGAACAATCAAACCGGCCCCCAGACCTGTTTCCAGTGTCAGTGATGTTTTACGGGAAGGTGCAACCCAGATATCATCATAGCGCTCAATCTCTACATTTGCATAATTGAAACCATCTGTATGTTCAAAGGTTAACATATCAGCTTTGACATCCAGCATTTCACCATTATAAGTACCTGCATACTCACCTGTAGGAATCCCGGGATTAGAGATCTCCTTATCTATATAACCTGTTATGGCAACTCTCTGAGGAATGTCCATTACATATTTCATATGATCCCAGCCGATTGAAATACTGTAGTTATCCTTAATAAAGTACCCCACCCTAAAATTATACTGAGGTATTGAGATCTGGCCGATATCCAAATATTTCCAGCTCAATTTCGATTGCCTGTCATTTGCCTGAACATCATGTAATGTAAAGTCATACCCAGGACCATTAAAATGAATATCACTTTTACCATACCAGGAGTGATTATATCCCCAGTGTATATAGAAATCACCTTTTCGGGAAAAATCTCTCTTGGTCTCATTGCCAAAAAGACTTTTACCGATTATAACCTTATTATCTGAGATACCAGAACTTTGTTGTGCTTTGGTTTTTAGCGAAAAAACCAGTAAAAAAACAATTAAGTAGAATTTATTCACGGGTACAAAATTAAACAAAATGCAGCCTGCCGTATTGTTTGTTGAACATATGACCCACAGATGTTAAAATAGACTCTCAGATTAAAAACACATTAAAATGTGGCGCAAATCATACATTTCAATCTGAAAATTTTGAATAATCCCCGAAAAAGAGCACAATAAAAAAGGTCTGCTCATGAATATGAACAGACCTTTTTATGAGTGATTAATATTAAACCCCTAAAAGCAAACGAGCAGGATCTTCCAATAATTGTTTTACACGAACTAAGAATCCTACAGATTCTCTGCCGTCAATAATCCGGTGATCATACGATAAAGCCAGGTACATCATTGGACGTACAACTACTTCACCTTTCTCTGCAATTGGTCTTTCAATAATATTGTGCATCCCTAAGATCGCAGATTGCGGAGCATTAATAATTGGCGTTGACATCATTGAGCCAAATACACCACCATTGGTGATTGTAAAAGTACCACCAGTCATTTCCTCGATAGATAATTTGCTATCGCGGGCTTTAGTAGCCAGCTCAATCACAGATTTTTCAATCTCAGCCAGGCTAAGGCTTTCTGCATTTCTGATAATCGGAACCACCAGACCTTTCGGTGCGGAAACTGCAATTGAAATATCTACAAAATCATTGTAAATGATACCATCTCCGTCAATACGCGCATTAACCGCAGGGAAATCTTTCATTGCTTCACACACTGCTTTCGTAAAGAAACTCATGAAGCCTAAACCTACACCATGTTTCTCTTTGAATTTATCTTTATATTTTCCGCGCAGGTCCATGATCGGCTTCATGTTAACTTCGTTAAAAGTCGTTAACATCGCTGTTTCATTTTTCACTGCAACAAGGCGTTTTGCCACTGTTTTACGTAATGGAGACATTTTCTCTCTACGCTCATTTCTTGAGCCAGGCGCAGCAGCAGCAACTGGTGCAGCAGCAGCAGGAGCTTTAGCGGCAGCAGCTGGTTTTTCTGCTTTTAATGCATCTTCTTTAGTAATACGGCCGTCAACACCAGTACCTTTCACAGCACCCGCATCAACACCCTTTTCAGCCAGGATTTTCCCTGCTGCAGGTGAAGGCGTTCCCGTAGCATAATTCTCTCCGGAACGTTCTGCCACAGCAGCAGGCTGCTGTGCATCATTTGATACTGCTTTCTCTTCAGCTGGTGCAGCTTCTTTAGCTTTAGGGGCAGCTCCACCATCTTCAATACTACAAACTACTGCTCCTATAGCCAATGTATCGCCTTCGCTAGCCACTGTTTTTAAAGTTCCGGCTTGTTCAGCAGTAAGTTCAAAAGTTGCTTTATCTGACTCCAGTTCAGCAATAACCTCATCCATTTCTACAGCATCACCATCATTTTTCACCCAACGGGATAAAACAACTTCGGTAATTGATTCGCCTACTGGCGGAACTTTTATTTCTAGACTCATAATTGTTGTATTATATTTTCTAATCTACGTTATAAACTTTACTCACTGATTTTTTAGCGATTTTTTTGTCTTCTGAACTTACAGGCAGCTCAAAAGCTTTAGCTAAAATATAAGCCTGCTGATCTGCGTGTTGTTTAGCATAACCAGTAGCTGTACTGCTGCTTTCTTTTCTTGAAATCACCTCAATATCATTGAAAGCTGTTTTCCTGGTTTTACGCAACAGGTATGGCCACGCTCCCATATTTTCAGGTTCTTCCTGTACCCATACAGCATCATTTGCATTTTTATAACCCTTGAAGATTTCTTCCATCTGCGCCAGAGGCGTAGGGTATAATTGTTCTACACGTACGATTGCGACATCTTTGATCCCTTCTTTTTGCTGTTTTTCAAGCAATTCATAGTAGATCTTGCCACTGCAGTACAATACTCTTTTAACGTCATCTGCTTTCACATTTGCATCGTTAATAACCTCTTTGAATTTTCCATTGGTAAAATCTTCCAGCGGGGAAACACATAAAGGATGACGCAGCAGGCTTTTCGGTGTAAACACAATTAAAGGCTTTCTGAAATCACGGCTAAACTGGCGACGGATTGCATGGAAGAAATTGGCAGGAGTAGTACAGTTAGTTACCTGCATATTGTAATCAGCACAAAGTTCCATAAAACGCTCTATCCTTGCAGAAGAGTGCTCAGGACCTTGTCCTTCATAACCGTGTGGCAATAACATCACTAAGCCATTCTCACGCTGCCACTTAGTCTCAGCACTTGCAATATACTGGTCAACTACAATTTGTGCTCCGTTAAAGAAATCTCCGAATTGAGCTTCCCAGATAGTCAGTGCATTTGGGTTGGCCATTGCATAACCATATTCAAAACCAAGTACGCCGTACTCAGATAAATGTGAGTTATAAATATCAAAGCTTGCCTGTTTCTCGTCCAGGTTTGCCAGTGGGATATACTCCTCTTCAGAATCTTCGAGTGTTAACACCGCATGACGGTGAGAGAATGTTCCACGCTCTACATCCTGTCCGCTTAAACGAACACGTTTACCTTCTTCCAGTAAAGTAGCGTAAGCCATTTGTTCGCCCATCGCCCAGTCGAAAATGTGTGTAGAGGTAGCCATTTTATTTCTTTCACCGAAGAGCTTTTCAATTTTCTTAAAGAACTTCTTACCAGCAGGAAGTGTACTTATTTTTTTAGCGATATCAAGCAGGACACTTTTGTCAACAGCGGTATCCGGAGAAACCAGGAAGTCGTCCGCACTTGCGATTCTCATATCAGACCAGGCGCCGGCAAATTTAACTGCCTTATAGGTTGATACAATTTCTTTAGCTTCATTTAACCGTTGCTGCAAAATTCCACGGAATTCAACTTCCATTTCTTTCGCCATTCCTGCCTCGAGTTTACCCTCGCTAATCAGCTGCTGAACATAGATATCTCTTGGGTTAGCATGCTTTTCAATAGTTTTGTATAATAACGGCTGCGTGAACTTAGGCTCATCAGACTCATTATGTCCAAATCTGCGGTAACACAGGATATCGATGAATACATCATTTTTATATTTCTGACGATATTCCATTGCCAGATTAATCGCATAAACCAGAGCTTCCGGATCATCACCATTCACATGGAAAACCGGAGAAAGGGTTACTTTAGCGATATCAGTACAATAAGTACTGGTCCGTGCATCCTTATAGTTCGTGGTAAATCCGATCTGATTGTTAATCACCAGGTGAATCGTACCACCGGTTTTGTAACCATCAAGTCCGGCCATCTGAATCACTTCATATACAATCCCCTGACCGGCAACAGAAGCATCACCATGAATCAGAATAGGTGCAATTCTAGCGTTGTCACCATCATATTTAAAATCAATTTTAGAACGGGTCATTCCTTCAACCACACCATTTACTGTTTCCAGATGCGATGGGTTCGGGCACAGACTCAGGTGGACACTCTTACCGTCATTTGTGGTTACGTCAGTTGAGTAACCCAGGTGATATTTAACATCGCCGCCAAATGGAGATTCAGCACTGTATCCTTTACCTTCAAACTCAGCAAAAATATCCTGATAAGTTTTTTGCATGATATTGGCAAGCACATTCAGTCTTCCGCGGTGGGCCATACCAATTACAAATTCCTCGATACCCAGCTCAGCACCTTTTTCAATTACAGAATCCAAAGCAGGAATCAGTGACTCAGCACCTTCCAGAGAGAATCTTTTCTGACCCAGGAATTTGGTACCTAGAAAATTCTCAAAACTTACCGCTTCATTCAGCTTTTTAAGAATTCTTCTTTTTTCTTCAATGGAGAAATTAGGCGTATTTTGTACACGCTCCATTTTCTGTTCAATCCAGTTCAGTACTTCAGGAGTACGAACAAACTTATATTCAGCACCTACAGAACCACAGTATGTTTTTTCAAGAAAAGCTACAATAGCGCTCAGCTTTGCTGCACCAATACCCAGTTCAACACCCGAATTAAAAACGGTATCCAGATCAGTCTTACTCAGACCGAAATTTTCGATATCCAGCGTAGGCAGGTGGTGACGTCTTTCCCTTACAGGATTGGTTTTAGTAAACAAATGTCCACGTTGTCTGTATCCGTTGATCAGATTCAGGACATTAACTTCCTTTAAAAAATGTTCCGGAGCTGCTTCGCTGGTCACGCCAGCCTCTGAGCTTCTTCCAAAATCAAAACCCTCAAAAAATTTCTGCCAGCCGAATTCGACAGCAGCAGGATTTTCCTTGTAAGCCTGATAAATAGAATCGATGTATTCGGCGTTTGCGCCGTTGAGATAAGATAAATTATCCATTGTTTGTGAGTTGGTATAAGTATGGCAAAATTAGGATTTTACCTTGTAAAACAGCTATAATTCTTCCAAAAATTCAACAATGTCACAAACGTTTTTCAAGGGCCTGATCTGATCATGAACAAGAATATCGAATTCAGAAATTAAACTGCCTGCAACTAAAAGAGGAATATTTAAACTGTCTAGAACCTTCTTGATTATTTTGTTGACATCTTTACCCAGATTTAAGGAGGTAAGAACGATAAATCCATAATCCGGCTTATAACCGGATATGACTTTTTTTAAATCAGCGTAAGGGATTTCCTGTCCGAGATAGAGCGTGTCCATACCACATTTTTTTAACAGGTAACGCGCAAAAAGAAGCCCGGTTTCATGCATTTCCGCTTCCGTTAGAAAGAGCAGAAATCGTTTAGGATTAGCTTTATGCGGCTTCGTCAGCTGGTCTATTTCTACGATGATCCGGTCTCGGATCAGATTGGAAGCAAAATGTTCATGAGAAGGATCGATCGCTCCGGTCTGCCACAACATTCCAACCTTTTTCATAAATGGGAAGAGCACTACGTCCATTGTATCTACCAAACCCATTTCGGCAATACATCCCGAAAGAATCTCGGCGAAAGCCTCTTCGTCATAATGCAGTGTGGCTTCCGACAAATGCAGCACCTGCGCGCTATCATTTCTATAATCAGCCTGCAGTTGCTCAACAAGGTCTCCAATCTGCTTCTTGCTCATCTTTGCAATTCTGCTGATTTTGTAGCCTTTTTCGTTCAATGTCACGATATTAAGCAATTGCTTCAGATCATTTTCATCATAATAACGAATATTTGTCGGCGTTCGTTTGGGAGGGACAAGGTTATACCTGGACTCCCATGCTCTGATGGTATGAGCCTTAATCCCGATAAGTCCTTCGATGTCGCTGATAGAGTATCTCTTCACTCCTTGGACAACAAAGCATAAACAGAAAATGTTTTAAAATGAATTTTGTTGAAACAGATAATCTACTGATACGCTGTCGGGATTAGACCTGAGCCTCCAGATTCAGCATTTTCAATTGCTTATCCAGGTCATAAAGATTTTTAGCCTTGGGCTCTACCGCCCCTGAAGCAATATTTGCCCAGTTACCCCAGTTACTGGCAGGAGAATAATCCAGCAGTTTCTGTTCAAAATAAAGCACGCCTTCAATCCAGCTGATCTTCAACACATGGACCAGATAGGTAGCCACCAGGATGCGACCTGCGTTACTAATCTGACCGCTTTTGTTCAGGTTACGCATAAAACCATCAACAATTACATGCCCGGTCTTTCCCGTTTTCCAGTTTTCGAGCAGCTGTACGTACACCTGTGGATCTGACTCTGCCTGAAGATGTTCCAATTTTTCAGTATAGAAATTCACCCCATGTTTTTTCAGCATGAAACGGAAGAAATCACGGAGCAGCAGACCTTGTAATATCGCACTAAGCACCGGAGTGGCTGCTTTACCCTCTAGTGTGTTTTTTATAGCCCAGTAAACTTTCCTTGGCGAAAGGCAGCCGGTTGCCAGATAAGGTGACAGATGCGTGGAAAAGACAGATTTCCCTGCCTGACTCCTGTTGATTTTTGCATGTACCGGAGAATCCGCGCGAAGCATCTCTTCCAGTTTCATGATCCCTGCCGCCTCTCCACCATGAATTATTTCTTCCGGGCATTCAGGAATAGCTGGCATTTCACCCCAGCTTTCAACTTCCACAAAAGAGATTTTCTCAGGGACTGCAAGACATTCTTTGACCATAGCATCACGCTCAGTTTTCTTTTTAAACTGGCCGAAAACATCTGGAATATCTTTAATTGGAAATGGCAGATCTTCCTTATTGTATAATGTATGACCAATAAAGTGTCTGAGATTAACCTTTAGCTTCCACAGATGGTCCTCTACCGATGAGGAATCGGCTGTCTCCTTATTAGATACCTCGCGATGATGGTATACCTCGGCAATATCGTATTGCTCCACTAATTCTGGAATACAAATTTCCGGTTGTCCGGAAACGATTAGCAAATCACCTTGGAAACGCTGAAATGATTCTCTCAATGCCTGAACACTTTCAAGTAGAAAACGCTGCCTGCACGGACCCGCATGATTACCATCGTACACCTCAGTTCCAGAAAAATCAGGATCGAAAATGTAAACGGGCAGGATACGATCTGATTTGGCAATAGCTTCCACGAGCATTTCGTTATCATGCAAGCGCAGGTCATTCCTGAACCAGACCAGTATTTTCCTCGTGTCCATTTTGTCTCGTTTAATTTAGATTAAATTCAGATTAATTCACAAAAATATAGCATTTTTATCCGAAGGACTAATATAAAAGCGAATATTTACATAAGCAAAACAATCTTAAGCCATTATTAAGCGCATTAAACAAACTTAAATTCAAGGTTTTGGTTATTCTATTATGAAGCAGCACATATTAATCACAGGCGCCACAGGGATGTTAGGCAAAAAGCTCGTTTCAGCCTTACTGGAACAAGGCCATTCCGTCTCCATTCTCAGCAGAAAACAAAAAGTTATTCCTGGGGTCAAGGTCTATCTATGGGACGTGGACAAACAAACCATTGACGAAGAATGCATTGATGCTGCGGATTGCATTATTCATCTGGCCGGAGAAAATATTGCCGGTGGAAAATGGACACCAGAGAGAAAGCATAAGTTAATTAGCAGCCGGGTAGATTCCACTCATCTCCTGTATCGCACTATTGCAACCCGGACCAACCGCATCAGCCACTTTATTTCCGCTTCTGCTGTCGGTATTTATGGAGACAGGGATGATGAAATTCTAACTGAAGAAAGCATACCCGGAACAGGCTTTATGGCAGAATGCTGCAAAAGATGGGAGGCCTCAGTGGACAAAGGACTGGCATTAGGGATGCGTGTATCCAAAGTAAGAACCGGGGTCGTGCTGGGCAAAGAAGGAGGCGCACTGGAACCAATGGCTAAAGCGGTCCGATTTTTCGCCGGAGCGCCCTTGGGCACAGGAAAACAATGGGTTCCATGGATCCATGAAGAGGACATCATCAATATCTATTTGCACCTGCTCGAACATCCCGGATACAGCGGCACATTAAATGCGTGCGCCCCCTACCCGGTAACAAACGCCTATCTGACCAAAGCGATTGCAAATGAATTGCACAGACCTGTCTGGCCGATTAACGTACCCGAGCGGATTTTAGAATTGCTATTAGGGGAGATGACAGCTGTAATTCTTAACAGCAACAATACCAGTGTGCAGCATCTGCTTGACACCGGCTTTAAATTTAAATATACACATCTGGAAGATGCCCTCGCTGCGATTTACAGTCAGAAACTCTAAATATTCGAAGCAGAAAGCTAACAATCCGTAATTTAGGGGCAGAATACATTAAGATATGAAGCACAAAGATAAAGTCAGCATTTGCTGGCTGCGCAGAGACCTCAGACTGGATGATCAGGCCGCATTATATAAAGCTTGCAAAGCGAAGTACCCTGTTGTCTTATACTTCATCTTCGACACCAATATTCTCAATGAACTCAGCGACCGTGCAGATCCAAGAGTCACGTTTATCTACCAGCAACTGCAGCAGCTGAACACACAACTGCTTCCCTTCGACTCATCTGTCCGGCTTGCCTTTGGAACACCCGAGACGTGCTGGCCGGAACTACTGCAGGAGTTTGATGTTCAGGCTGTGTACACCAATCATGATTATGAACCCTATGCTGCAGAAAGAGATAGTGCACTGGCAGAATATCTAAGTTCAGAGAGTATCCCTTTTTATACATTTAAAGATCAGGTCATTTTCGAAAAAAAGGAGATTACCAAGGCTGATGGACTGCCCTACACAGTATTCACCCCCTATTTCCGGCAATGGAAGAATAAGCTGAACGACTTCTTCCTGAAAGCTTATCCCTCGATAAAATACCTGGATAATACCTATAAAAAACAGTGGCCAATTATCCAATTGGAGGAGATAGGATTTCAAACCAGCACAATGGAATTCCCCGGCACGGACTTCAGTGGCAAGCTGGCAGCATACGAAGAAAAAAGAGACTACCCTGCTGCCGATGCAACCTCACATTTAGGTCTGCATCTAAGATTTGGAACAGTTAGTATCAGGACCGCAGCCAAAGAGGCTATTGATCAGAAAGCCGAAAAATGGCTGTCAGAATTGGCATGGCGGGATTTCTACATGATGATCATGTGGCATTTCCCTCAGACTGTAACCCAATCCTTTAAACCTGCCTACGACCGCATTAAATGGATTAATGATCCGAACGATTTTCAGGCCTGGAAAGAAGGCCGTACAGGGTATCCCATCGTAGATGCCGGTATGCGACAATTAGCACAAACCGGTTATATGCACAACCGCGTCCGGATGATTACGGCAAGCTTCCTCACCAAACATCTTTTAATCGACTGGCGCTGGGGCGAGGCCTGGTTTGCCGAAAAACTATTAGATTATGAGCTTGCAAGTAACGTGGGCGGCTGGCAATGGGCTTGTGGCTGCGGCAACGATGCAGCCCCTTATTTCCGCGTCTTCAGCCCTGAACTCCAAACCAAAAAGTTCGATCCCGATCATGCCTATATTAATCATTGGGTGCCCGAATACCAACAAAAAAAGCATGTCCAACCTATAGTCGAACATGCTTTTGCAAGAGAAAGAATTCTCCGTGTATTTAAGGCGGCGCTTAATCAGTAGCGCCTATCCCGGACTCCAAGTACTCCAATTCACTTCAAACCTCGGAGTATTAGGCACCCCGCCAGATGTGAAATTACCAAACCCTTGGACTCCAACCCCGGAGCCTAAATATGTACCCATATCAATTAAAATTGGTCCATATACATTATTAACTGAATAGTTGGCCAGTGTATATTTAAATGATTTGGGGCGTTCCTCTGGAATGCGGAAAATCCCGAGGTTAAAATTTACATCTCTAAAAGAATAATTAGTTTCGTTCGTTCTCCATCCGCCAAAGGTCTTTTTTAATTCTTGCTTAGAGGTAATATATATTTTTGTACTTGTATTAAAACCACCAACCCTGTAGTCTTCTACCCAACACTCGACAAACAACCTTCGCTTCTTATCTCCATTATAATATAGCTCTGACTTAATTAAACTAGTAATAATCTCGTCACCAGAAGCCATTGAAATATTTTTTGCCTGCGATTTGTTAGATATACGTTGAACATACACGTTACTCAATGAATCACTTTTTTGTATTTTCAACAACTCCTCTTCTGTTTTCCGTACCCCTTTATAACTAATAATCCTATTATCTTTGGTATAGACAATCATATATTCTCCTACCCTGACCTCGCCGCGAAGATTGATAAACTTAGATGATAACGGTGTACCAAATCTATAGGTTAATGAACTATCCCCACTAATATTGACTAAGTTTTTATATTTATTTTGAAATTCGGCAAAAGACTTATCGCTATTTACACTTTCATACTCACGATCTAAGTTTAGAAATACAGCTCCGTATGATTTAAACTCTTCAACACCATCAACAAAGTCAGTAATTTCTGACCCCGGTCGTTTCATCAAAAGCGTAGATAACGAATCGAAAACACGATCATTTTTAAATTTTAAATACCCGTCCTCAATGGTTACATCAGGCACCAGCTCAACCTGAGATCTACTAGGTAACAACAATTGGTCCTTTTTACAAGAGGAAATAAAAAAACACAATAAAGCACTTAAAAACACTAAAATAACATTTTTATTCATAATTGGTTTATATTTAAGCCAATTATACACAAAACAGAGGTAAATAAAAAACAATTAACAATAATAATAACTATTAAATAAAAAACAAATATTAAAAATCAAAAATCAGATATAAAAATGATATAATTAACTTATAAAATAACAAATATCATTGTATTATGAAATAATAAGATTTAAAAGGCAAATAGTATCAAATAATAATATAATGAACCATTCGAAAGCCAATCATTTATATTAATCATTGGGTGCCTGAATACCAACAAAAAAAGCATGTCCAACCTATAGTCGAACATGCTTTTGCAAGAGAAAGAATTCTCCGTGTATTTAAAGCGGCGCTTAATCAGTAGCGCCGTGTATTATTTAACGTCTACGATTTCAATATCAAAATCAAGTACAGCATTAGGAGGAATTGTACCATCTGAACTACCCGGAACACCATATGCACGGTCAGAAGGAATAAGCACACGAATCTTACCACCTTTAGTGAGTTTACCAGGAATAACATCTCCCCAACCTTTAACAAATTGATCTTCTAAGCTCGATGTATAACTACCGTCTATATTTGTTTGAAATACAGTTCCATTTAAGAATCTACCCGTATAATTCATAACCAGTTCAGTGCTTTTTGTAATTGGCACCGTACCTGTTCCAGGTTGAGTGATGATATATTGTACTCTTGATGGATCTTTAACTACAGTCAGCTTATTATCAGCTACAAATAAGTTAATCTCCAGGTCATCAATATCGTGCTGATGCTTTTCCTTATACATTTTCAGATCAACAATGATAATTTCGTTTGATCCGATATTCAAAGTCGTATTACCATTTTTACCGAAAGCCATGCTTGAAGGAAGAATGACCCTTGCATTTCCACCCCTGCGCAGTTTCGACATTGTCTCACGGACAGCAGTTAAACCTATCTCTCTGCCCCCTAAAGTAAAGCGGTCAGTGTAACCCAGTAAACTTAAACCAATCATATAATCGGAGTTCTTCGCAAAACTACGCCCATCAACCGTCTGGAAGTTAAAAGAGTAATAAACCGAATCTGAATTAACAACTGCTTCACCATCACCTTCGTTCAGGATCTGGTAATAGTATCCCGAAGGATCTTTTTCTGCTTTGATATTATTTTTAGCAATATAGGCCTCGATATTACGCTCGTCTAGGGTTGCTACAGTTTCATAATCTTTCTTACAGGCAGTAAAAAAAACAGTCAGACCAATCAGGGCCAGGGTAAATCCAGATAACTTTTTAAACATTATATATTTATTTATTTTCTTCTTCTTTCTCCACTTTCGGTATAACATCAATTAACTTGATATCAAAATCAAGAATTGAGTTTATGGGCAACTTACTAACCACCCGGTTCTGATAAGCCATTTTAGAAGGAACGATCAACCTGATCTTTCCACCTTTGCGGATCATAGGTATTCCTTTCTGCCAGCCTTCGATCCCTGTATTCAATACAAACCTTGTAGCCAGAGCCGGATCAGTTGATGCAGTAGAATCAAAAAACAAAGGCTGGATGCCATCTTTAAGAAAATTTGCTTTATACTGTATTCTCAACGTGTCTACCAGCCGGAAAGCATCACCTGCACCAGCTTCTTCAATTACGTAAAAAAGTCCTTCATCAGTTCTTTTTGCCTCAATCTTGTTTTTTTCTACATATGCCTCAATCAGCTTGATATCCGTTTCCAGCTGTGCACCTTCAATATCTTCATATAGAGGATCGGTTTTACAGGCTGCGACTAAACACAGTACAACCACAAACAAACCTATAATCCTGCTTTTCAACATATCGCACAAAAATAGTCTTTTATTAGGTATAGCGCAATATTTAACCATTTTTAACAAATATGGCCGGCAGACAATGCTTACCGGCCATATCAGCCTTATAAAAATAGCTAACAAGCAAATTAAAAACTACCTGTAAGATTAATAAAAGTATTTGTTTGCTGCGATTAATTGCTGTGCAACCTGTTGACGGGCGGCTTTCACATTAAAAGGTTCCATTTTAGTAAAACGTCTCAGGCCTACCAGCATCATTCGTTGTTCATCACCTTCCGCAAAAGCCCATAAGGCTTCTTTACCAGCTTTTTGCACTGCATCTACTGCTTCTACAAAATAAATACGCATGAGGTTCAACTGACCTTCACAAGCCTCTTCGCCTTTCAAGCTTACTAGCTTTTCCGTTCTCAGTAAAGCAGATTCTGCGATATAAACATAACCTGCCATATCTGCAATATTCATTAAGATCTCCTGTTCTTTGGATAAGCTTATCATCAGCTTTTGCACAGCAGAACCAGCTACCATCAACGTCGCTTTTTTCAGGTTTTTAATAATTTTTTTCTCCGCTGCAAAAAGAGATTCATCCGGCTCAGCAAAATCTGGAATCGACATCAGTTCTGCAGCTACGGCTGTCGCAGGTGTCATCAGATCTAACTCACCTTTCATTGCTCTTTTCAGCATCATATCCACAGTCAGCAAACGATTAATCTCATTAGTACCTTCAAAAATACGATTGATCCTGGCGTCACGATAAGCCCGGTCCATTGGCGCATCTGCAGAGAATCCCATCCCGCCATAGATTTGCACACCCTCATCTACTACGTAATCCAAGGCTTCAGAACCCCATACTTTTAAGATGGCGCATTCCACGGCGAATTGCTCGGTAGATTTCAATTTTGCTTTACTCTCCTCCATACCACCGGCAACCAGTTCAGCAAAAGCGTCGTCGATATTTTGCCCGGCACGATAGTTCGCCGATTCAACCGCATAAACTTTGGAAGCCATTTCTGCCAGCTTATAGCGGATTGCGCCATATTTAGAGATCTGACGCTCAAACTGCACTCTTTCGTTAGCATAATTTATCGCTATACTAATTACACTTTTAGAGGCTCCTATAGCCGCAGCAGCCAATTTAATACGGCCAATATTTAAGATGTTAACCGCTATTTTAAATCCATTCTGGCGCTCCGAAAGCATATTCTCCGCCGGAACTTTACAATCATTAAAGAAAACCTGACGGGTAGATGAACCCTTAATACCCATTTTATGCTCTTCAGGATTCATTGTGATACCGCCAAACTCACGTTCTACAATAAAGGCTGTCAGGTTTTTATCATCTTCAATTTTCGCGAATACAATAAAAATATCTGCAAATCCACCATTGGTAATCCACATTTTCTGACCATTGATCACATAGTGTTTTCCATCTTCTGTCAATACCGCTTTCGTCTTACCGGAATTAGCATCAGAGCCGGAGTTAGGCTCAGTAAGACAATAAGCAGCTTTCCATTCACCAGAACCCAGTTTAGGAATATATTTAGCCTTTTGTTCCTCATTTCCATAATAAAGGATAGGTAACGTACCAATACCAGTGTGCGCAGAAAGTGCTACAGCAAATGAATGTCCTGCACCGATTACATCGGCTACCAGCATAGACGTATTGAAATTCTTTCCGAATCCACCGTAGTTTTCAGGGATGGAAACACCAAGAATACCAAGTTCACCTGCCTTCGTTAACAAAGACGGCATTAATCCCTCTTCCAGTTTGTCTATCCTGTCCAGATTAGGATAAACTTCCGTATTCAGAAAATCGCGGCATGTTTGAGCAATCATCTGCTGTTCTTCATCAAATTCTTCAGGAATAAATACATCCTGGAAAGTAGTATCCTTGATCAGGAATTCTCCACCTTTTACTTTTGTTTTGTCTGTAGTTTCCATAATTTTAAAGCATTTCAAATATACCGGCAGCACCTTGTCCACTGCCCACACACATCGTTACCATACCATATTTACCGTCGCGTCGTTTCAATTCATTAAATAACTGAACCGATAATTTAGCACCTGTACAACCGAGTGGATGTCCTAAGGCTATTGCACCCCCGTTTACATTCAGCTTTGCAGTATCCAGCCCTAAGGTTCTGACAATGGCCAGAGACTGAGAAGCAAAGGCTTCGTTCAGTTCAATCAGGTCCATCTGCTCCAGCTTCATATTTGCGCGCTTTAATGCTAATGGAATAGCCTCTATAGGACCTATACCCATAATTCTTGGCGGCACACCTACCACGCCATAACTTACCAGTCTGGCAATCGGGTCGACACCAAGTTCTTTAAGCTTACTTTCAGATACAACTAACACAAAGGCAGCACCGTCAGAAGTCTGTGAAGAATTTCCTGCTGTAACGCTTCCGTCAGCTGCAAAAACAGGTTTTAGTTTAGCCAGCTTCTCCAGACTTGTATCTGCCCGGGGTCCTTCGTCTGTGTCAACCGTATAGGTTCTGGTCTTTTTTTTCATCTGACCATCCAGATATGTTTCTGACACTTCTATAGGCGCGACACCCGCTTTAAGATGTCCATTCGCAATTGCTTCCACAGCCTTACGGTGAGAATGGTAAGAGAATTCATCCTGATCTTCCCTGCTAACCTTATATTCATTGGCCACTGCCTCTGCAGTTAACCCCATTCCCCAATACCAGTCCGGATTATTTTTAGCAACTGTGGCATTCGGCACAACTTTCCATCCGCCAAATGGCATTCCGGACATTACTTCGACGCCGCCTGCAATAATACAGTCGGCCATTCCCGACCTTATTTTCGCTACAGCGGTAGCAATGGTTTCCAGCCCGGACGCACAATACCTGTTGACCGTTACCCCAGGAACCTTATCGGTATCCAATCCCATCAGCGACACCATACGACCGATATTCAGGCCCTGTTCTGCTTCAGGTGTGGCATTTCCTACAATTACATCGTCTATTTCTTCCTTATTCAGGTTTGGAACAGAAGCGACCAGTTGCCTGATTACTTCCGCAGCCAGATCGTCTGCTCTTGTAAAACGGAATACGCCACGAGGTGCTTTTCCTACTGCTGTACGTAAACCTGCTATGATATATGCTTCTTGCATGTCTTTATGTATTTAATTCCTTTTTCCACCTGCTAAGCACAGGCCTGTTCAGGATTGAAACAATCTTTTGAATTTCGTTAATTACGTAATGGCTTTCCTTTGGTAATAATACTCTGTATTCTTTCCAGTGTTTTACGTTCTGTACAAAGCGACAGAAATACTTCCCGCTCCAGGTCAAGCAAATACTGCTCGGTTACTTCAGTTGGTACAGATAAATCGCCTCCACAAAGTACATAACCCAGTTTCTCAGAAATCTTCTGATCATGAGCAGATATATAGTGTCCCGAAAACATTGTATTTGCACCCGCATAGACAATACCTAATCCTTGTTTACCCAGAACACGAATATCCTTACGTGGTACAGGCTTGGTATAACCTGCTTCTGCAAGTTCTATCGCTTTTGCTTTCGCATCTGCAATCAGCCTGCTTCTATTCATCGTAATTGCATATTTACCTTTCTGCAGATAACCCAATTCCTCAGCTTCAGCGGCAGAAGTAGAAACTTTAGCCATCCCAATAGTCAGGAAGCGGTCTTTTAATACATTCTGAACAATCTGATCTTCTTTAAATTCATCGGAAGCCCGCAATGCAAATTCTTTGGTACCGCCACCACCAGGAATAACGCCCACTCCAAACTCAACCAGCCCCATATAGGTTTCTGCATTAAGCTGAACAAAATCGGCATGCAGACTGAATTCACAGCCGCCGCCCAGGGTCAGATTATGCGGTGCCACTACAACCGGAATAGCAGAGTATCTGATGCGCATTGACGTATTCTGGAATAAGCGGATCGCCATATCCAGTTCTTCCCATTCCTGCTCCACAGCCATCATAAAGATCATCCCTACATTTGCGCCGGCAGAGAAATTTGCACCATCGTTACCAATTACCAGTCCGCGGTAGTCTTTTTCTGCGAGATCAATAGCTTTATTGATCGCTTGCAAAGTATCTCCCCCAATTGTATTCATTTTGGAGTGGAACTCGACATTCAGAATCCCGTCGCCCAAATCTATAATGGAGGCACCGGCATTCTTCCAGATCGTTTTAGATTCGCGGATATTATCCAGTATAATTAATCCTTCCGTACCTGGAATAGGGAGATAAGATTTTGTTGGGATATCATAGTATTTCTTTTGCCCCTGTTCAACTTTATAAAAGGAGTTATTTCCAGCTGCCAGCATCTCCTGCACCCATTGAGCAGGCTCATGACCATATTGTTTCATTCCCTCCAGTGATTCCTGAATTCCGACGGCATCCCAAACCTCAAAAGGTCCCAGTTCCCAGCCAAATCCAGCACGCATCGCATCATCGATACGGTAAAGTTCATCTGAAATTTCAGGAATACGATCAGAGACATATTCAAACAGGCCAAATGACGACGTACGGAAAACTTCAGCCGCTTTGTCTTTACCATTTGCAAACACCTTCATTCTGTCACTCACCTTTTCAATAGTCTTGGTTTGTTCCAGTGTGGCAGATTTTACTTTCTGCTGCGCACGATACTCCAGTGTTTTTAAGTCTAACGCAAGGATCTCTGTCTGTCCTTCTGCATTCTTGGTTTTTTTATAGAATCCTTGCTTGGTTTTATCTCCCAGCCATTTATTCTCTTCCATTTTCACTACATATTCCGGCAGCTTGAAAAGGTCATGTGCTTTATCATCAGGGCAGTTGTCATATAAACCTTTAGCAACTTTAATCATGGTGTCCAGACCAACAACATCAGAAGTCCTGAAGGTTGCCGATTTAGGACGCCCCATTGCCGGGCCTGTATATTTATCGACCTCCTCTACAGTAAGGTCCATCTTTTCTACCAGATGAAGTAAAGCCATGATAGAATATACACCTACCCTGTTTGCGATGAAGGCTGGAGTATCTTTACAGAGCACTGTGGTTTTACCCAAAAATTTATCACCATAATGCAAGAGAAAATCTATAAGTTCCGGTTTTGTATGTCTGGTTGGAATAATTTCCAGCAGTCGCAGATACCTTGGTGGATTAAAAAAGTGAGTACCACAGAAATTGGCCTGAAAATCTTCAGATCGTCCTTCAGCCATTAGATGAATTGGAATACCAGAAGTATTTGATGTAACAAGCGTACCTGGTTTACGATGTGTTTCTACCTGTTCAAAAACCTGTTTCTTAATGTCCAGGTTTTCAACCACAACTTCAATGATCCAGTCTACAGCAGATATTTTAGCCATATCGTCGTCGAAATTACCAGTAGAAATCAACGCAGCATCCTTTTTAGTATAAAGCGGGGAAGGATTACTTTTAATCGCCTGCTGTAATGCCGTATTCACAATCCGGTTTTTTACTGACGGATGATCAAGTGCTATCCCTTTGGCCTCTTCCTCCGGAAGAAGTGTTTTCGGCGCGATATCTAACAACAATACTTCTACGCCTATATTCGCAAAGTGACAAGCAATGCGGGAACCCATAATACCGGAGCCCAAAACCGCTACTTTATTTACTTTTTTGTTCATCATTTTCTGTAGTTACTGTATATCCCAAAGTCAATTTATTCAATTTCTGCAAAGTCTGAACCAGCTGATTCTTCTCCTGTATGGCCAGATTTTTATTGAGGTAATCATTAAAAGAACGCACAACACCTTTGGCCAATTGTCTTTTCTCCCGTCCGAATTCAGTCAAAAAAACTTTAACTGATCTTTTATCACCTACGGCTGCCTCTCTATATATTAACCCGGATTCTTCCATATTGTTGAGCATCCTGGAAAGACTGGTCGCTTTTACGCCGAGTAATGCGGCCAGCTGCGAAACAGCGGTCCCCTCTTTATCAATATTAATTAACATATAACCGATTGCCTGGGTAATCCCAAATTCAGATGCAATCTGATTATAAGTGTTTGACATATTCTGCCAGACCACCTTCAATAAATAGTCTATGGTTTCCTGTTGTTTCATGAATTACTATGCTTGCATAACAAAGCTAATTAATTAATCATTGTTTTCCAAAGAAAAAAAACCAGTAAAACAGGCTGTTCAAACGAAAAAATCCCTACCCGAATAAACAGGTAAGGATCTTTTTATATTGTTAACCCTTCTCAGAGTTCAACGTCATTAAACTAGTAAAGCGTAAATTCTACTCTTCTATTTTTCTGACGGCCTGCGGCAGTTTTATTAGTTGCAATAGGCTGGTCTTTACCATAACCTGTAGCCTCAATTCTTGACGCATTTGCACCTTGAGAAACCAGGTAAGCTTTTACTGATTCTGCTCTGTCTTTAGACAAGCGCATGTTCAATGCAGCTGGACCAGTACTATCTGTATGTCCTGCTAATTTCAGACTGAAGTTTTTCTCAACCAACAGTGCAGCAACACGGTTTAGTGTAGTGTAAGATTTAGCTCTGATCGTAGCTTTGTTCAGGTCAAACTCAAGATCTTTTATGGCCTCTGCAACTACCTTACGGTCTGCTTCAGTAATAATCACTTTCTCTTTAACAACTGCAAAAGGACAACCAGATCCGTCTACTACCGTACCTGCCGGTGTATTAGGACATTTATCTAATCTGTCTGCAACACCATCACCATCGCTATCTTTCAACAGATCATTCATTTCGGATCTTAATTTTGCGTTGTCAGCTTTTTGCTGATCAAGATCACCTTTCAATGCATCTGCAGTTTGTTTTGCAGCTAATGCCTCATCATAAGTGGCAGCAACCGGATTATGGAAAGCTAACTGTTTACCTTTACCCAATGCAAATTCCAGACCTGCATGTGCGTAGTTAAACTTATCCTTGTTGTTGTTACGGTAAGTACCATCAAGGTTATCGCCATCAACAAAATAAACTGACCAGCCCAGATCTAAATTAACTTTATCATTCAATTTAAACTTAGCACCCAGTCCTACAGGAATAATTAACTCGGAAATAGTTTTATCACCTGCATAATCTGAAGTTCCTGCAGCAGAGGTAACAGTTGGTTTGTAACCAGCCAGACCAGCACCACCGGACACGTACAATTGCACAGCATCTTGTTTTCTGAACATGTCAATATTAAACAGGTTTACCTGTGCATTTAAACTTGCAGCATAAGAAAGGTCTGTTTTAAATGCACTGTTACCATCATTAATAGTAACACCACTTTTATAAGCTTCAGAATTATCTCCTTTTAATTTACCTCTGATCCCATCTAAACGCAATGAGAAATAAGGTGTAATCTGCTTTTTAATATATAACCCGTAACCTAAACTTGATTTCCAGTTCGTGAAATCGTTAGAACCACCCAGAGGTGAAATAGGTGAAAGAATTCCGGCATTCACACCGATCGACCAGGTACTGAATTCAGGTCTTGAAACAGGAGTCGAATCCTGTGCCATTGCAGAGCCGCCAATCAGCAGGGCAGCCAAAGCTACCGGCAAAGACTTAAATAATTTTTGTTTCATAATGTTTAGTATAAGGTAAGGTATCTTTTTCGATACGTTAGCAATATCTATACCAACAATCAAAAAACTATTTTAAACATTAATTCACCTGACTGCCAGCCGATACTTTCAGGCTATCAGATTAATGATCAGTACTTTTGGGTTTATAATCTTCAGCATCAATATAAATCTGCTCAATAACATCCTTATATTTCTCCAGAATAATCTTTCTTTTCAGACTCAGTTTGGGGGTAAATTCACCAGTCTCTATACTCCAGTCTTTAGTTAACAGCGCAAACCGTTTAACCTGTTCCCATTTCCCAAAATCTGCAGAACGGGCTTCAATTTCGCTGTTGTATTTCTCAAGCACCTGCGGGTCTTTCACTATTTCTTCTTTTGAACCTGTGGCAATACCTTTTTTTCTGCACCACGCTTCCAGCGCTTCAAAATTAGGAACAATAAGCGCGGATGGAAACTTCCTGTTTTCACCCAACACCATGATCTGCTCAATCAGCACAGATTCTTTATATTTATTCTCCAGCAGCTGTGGTGCCACATACTTTCCGCCGGCAGTTTTAAAGATCTCTTTTTTACGGTCCGTAATTTTCAGGAACTCCCCGTCAACCAGCTCCCCGATATCACCGGTATGGAACCATCCTTCCTTATCGATAGTCTCCGCCGTGAGATCCGGCCTTCCATAATACCCTTTCATAATATGATGTCCGCGTGTCAACACCTCCCCATCTTCCGCTATCTTCACTTCTACCCCATTAATTGCCGGGCCAACAGTGCCAAATTTAGTATGACCAAAATGGTTCACCGTAATCACAGGGGAAGTCTCCGTCAGTCCATAGCCTTCAAACACAGGCATACCTGCAGCCCAGAAAATCCTTGCCAACCTTGGATTAAGAGCAGCGCCCCCGGAAACAATCACAACAATCTCTCCACCGAGTGCCTCCTTCCATTTTGAAAAAACGAGCTTACGCGCAACACCCAGCTTCAGGTGATATAACCAGCTTTTATTAACCTCAAACTCCTCACCCAGCTTAACCGACCAGTAAAAAAGAGCTTTCTTCACTCCGGTTAATGCCTTTCCTTTCTCCATGATCTTATCGTAAACCTTCTCCAGCAGTCTTGGTACCGTAGAAAATCCATTAGGTTTAACGAACTGAATATCTGCAACAATAGTATCCATACTCTCCGCATAATACAGGGAAGCATCTACATAGAGATATAAATAGGTAATCATCCGCTCGAAAATATGTGACAGGGGCAAAAAGCTCAACACTTTACCTACTTCTTTCGGAAAGATTACCGCTGAGTTCTTAAAATTCTGAACCAGATTATCATGCGTCAGCATCACACCTTTAGGGGTTCCTGTGGTACCGGAAGTATAGATCAACGTAAGTACATCTGAAGGGAGCACCGCATCCCGGTAGGCCTGCAAATCAATCTCTGCATGTGCTTTACCGGCATTAAGAAGCTCTTTCCAGTTTACTGCCCCGGGAACTTCATCAAATGTGTAAATCGCTATATCCGGATTCACAGCCTCACAAACCGGCTTCACTTTCTGATAAAGTGCTTCATCAGCGACAAATAATATGTTCACCTGCGCATTTTCGAGAATAAATTTAACATCTTGTTCCGCCAATGTTGGATATAATGGTACCTGATACGCACCGAATTGTGTAATCCCAAAATCGGTGATATTCCACTCAGGCCTGTTATGAGACATCACAGCGATTCTCGACTCCTTTTTCATCCCCAGGCTAATTAACCCCCTGCTCAGATGATCGACAGTTTCTGCAAATAAAGCGGTGCTATATTTACTCCAGCTTCCTTTTATCTTACCGCTTATAAATTCGTCTTTTGGAAAGTTCTCTAAATTGTATTGGATCAGGTCAAATACTCTGGTGACAGTTACAGGCATATATTTCGCTTTATTTGGTTACCATGAACCCCTGCCGGGAAAATGAAGATCCCCGGATGAGAGGGCTTATTCTCAAATCTAACAAAATAATCCCTCTAATAAAACCAAATTTAATTCCGAAATAATTTCATTTCCAGCATTCTCCCGCAACGGTAACTTTGACTTGTTTAAGCCCCTAAATCTTTTTAAAAAAATACAATTAACCACCAAAACAGCTCTCCGGCATAAAAATTGCTAATAGGGTTTTTACATTCAAATTATATTATCAAACATGAAAAAACTCTTTACCATTCTTTGTTTTACAGTTATTGCAACTATTGCCATACACGCATCCGCACAGGCTCAGAGCTATAAAAATGCGATCGGTGGACGCTTCGGAGCTGCTAATGGTATAACTTTCAAAACATCACTGGGTGATAACAAAATGCTTGACCTGATAGCAAACTTCCGTTCTCACGACAATTATAATTATTTCCGTGTAACGGCTTTATATGAGGTTTATATGCCTATCGCCAACGCTCCAGGACTGAACTGGTATTATGGTGGTGGTGGTTCCATCGGTACTGCAAAATACAAACCGACGCATTCCAGTGATCTTTATCTTGCTGCTGACGGTGTGCTTGGTTTGGATTACAAATTTGCAAATGCTCCCTTGAATTTATCTCTGGACTGGAAACCGGCTATTCAGCTGGCTCCGGATACAAACTTTGATGCGTCGGGGGTCGGTTTGTCATTTAGATTTACCTTCTAAAAAGAAGTCAATGAAATTAAGACACCTTTCGGGGTGTTTTTTTATGAAAAAAAATGATGAAAACTATAACAGTCTCGGCCGGCACCTGCTTGCTTCGCGCACAGCTGATGCCTTCGCCTGTAAGTTTTCATCATTTTTTTCAAGGAATCCCCCGCGTGTTGTGGCTTGATTAGATTTACTTGTATTTTTTATCAGGAAAATCTGGCTTCCTGGTCCGGGAGTGGGTAGGTTTTTTGTTTAGCGCAGAAACAAGGGATTTTTGTAGGGACGATTAGATAGATGTGTGTTTTTGATTAGGAGAACGTGGCTTCCTGATCCGGGAAGGGTGATTTTTTTGTTGAGCGCAGGAACAGGTTTTTTTGTGGGGACGATTAGATTTACTTGTATTTTTTATCAGGAAAATCTGGCTTCCTGGTCCGGGAGTGGGCAAGGTTTTTTGTTTAGCGCAGAAACAAGGGATTTTTGTAGGGACGATTAGATAGATGTGTGTTTTTGATTAGGAGAACGTGGCTTCCTGATCCGGGAAGGGTGATTTTTTTGTTGAGCGCAGAAACAAGGGATTTTTGTAGGGACGATTAGATAGACGTGTGTTTTTAGGGAAACGTGGCTTCCTGGTCCGGGAGGGGTGAGTTTTTTTGTTTAGCGCAGAAACAGTTTTTTTTGTTAGGACGATTAGATTTACTTGTATTTTTTATCAGGAATCTGGCTTCCTGGTCGGTGAGGGGTGAGTTGTTTTGTTAGCGCAGAAACAGGGGGTTTATTTTTCGCAATATATATTTGAATGTACCAGACAAATTGATCAATAATAAAATAAACATCTATATATCACCTGCCCTACCTATTATTATATCTAATCGTCTAGCTTTACCCAACCAAAAAATTATATGGAAGATTTAAATCAGAAATTCACAAATCTAGATGAAAGATTCACAAGTTTAGATGGGCGATTCACAAATCTGGATGAAAGATTCACAAGCTTAGAAGGGCGATTCACAAATCTAGATGAAAGATTCACAAGTTTAGAAGAGCGATTCATAAATCTAGAAGAAAGATTCACAAGTTTAGAAGAGCGATTCATAAATCTAGAGGAAAGATTCACAAACGTAGAAAAGAACATTTCTATACTTGCTGAAATCTGTAAAAGCAACTACGAGTTAATCAAAAAGCTGGCCGACTTAGTGGATCATAGATTTGCTATAGTTGATCATAGGTTTGATACAATAGAAAATAGATTAGGTACAATTGAGAGCCAATTAAATATTTTGACCACTGAAACTTCAAGTAATTTTGATGAAGTTGGTGATCAGTTAGGTACAATCTCTGAACAGCTGGATAAGTTGAAAGTAACTTCAAGATTTGAAGAAGATTATGAAGATTTATTGAGATTTAAAATATAACTAAGTACCTAATATAACGCAAAAAGGCTCCAATAGTGGAGCGTTTTTGCATTTAGTGTTCTATTATTCTTCATCGTAGTTGTAATCCAACGGCAAATAGTAATATGATAGACTTTGCTCCATTTTTCAAATTAGACCCGAGCCTGACCTACAACACACTCAATTCAGGAACTGAAATAACCTCTGTCCTCTCCCCTTGATTCCAACGGGGAAAATAGTGAGCATCATGGTGCATAAAAAAGATGAAAACTTACAGATGAAGGCATCAGCTGCGCGCGAAGCAAGCAGGTGCCAGCCGAGACTGCTATAGTTTTTATCTTTTTTTGCAGGAATTTTTAATTCGGAAATCCGGCTTCCCGGTTCAGGAGTAGTAAGTTTTTTGTTTATCGCAGAAATGCAAGGCGGATGACATACCCATTGGAGCTTTACCTATCTGAAAAAGCATGTTCCTCATTCGCAGGAAAGGTTCTTTTATCATATCGGCTGGTCTCATCAGTTTCAAATTAGACCCCAATCTGATCTGCAACACACTCAATTCAGGAACTGAAATAACCTCTGTCCTAATCCCTTGATTCCAACTGGAAAATGGTGAGCATCATGATGCATAAAAAAGATGAAAACTTACAGACGAAGGCATCAGCTGCGCGCGAAGCAAGCAGGTGCCAGCCGAGACTGCTATAGTTTTTATCTTTTTTTGCAGGGATTTTTAACCAGGGAAATCTAGCTTCTAGGTTATTTGTTTATCGCAGGAATATAAGTGAGCAAAAGCGTTGAAGAATACAATCCTATTTATTAAAGCTAACAAAAAACACAGACCCCTTATTTAATTCGCTCTCCACCCAAATACGCCCGTTGTGTTTTTCAACTACGCGTTTAACGATGGCGAGACCTACCCCCGATCCCTCGATATCTTTCACGTTGTCCATCCGGCTGAAAAGCCCGAAGACATTTTTTAAATTATGAGGAGCGATACCCAGTCCGTTGTCTTTTATGGCGTAGCAGATGTCAGCATCATTGACAGTTCCTTCGATATGAACATGTGGGGCATGACCATGTTTAGAGTATTTGACTGCATTACTAATCAAGTTTGAAAATATTTGAAGCATCATCATGGGATCACCCTTCAACTCAGGCATACTACCCAGGGTGATTTTGACATTTTGAGATTCATAGATCAGGCTTTGATCTCTGACAATGTCTTCAATTAAAGCCCGGGCGTCAATGTTGTGATATTTAAACGCTGAGCGGCCGATTCTTGAATAATCGAGTATGGAGACAATCATCAAGTGCATTTGATCTGCACGCTGATTGATACGTCCAAGGAGCATGCGGTCACGATCTGTGAATCCCTGACTTCTTGCTACCAGCTGAGCGTATGCTTTAATGGCTGCAATAGGGTTTTTAAGGTCATGAGATACCGTATAACTGAAAGTATCCAGCTCATCGTATGCACGTTGCAGCTGCTCATTCAGCAGCCGGATTGCTCCTGCCTTTTGGTTAATAGCGTAGGTGATTTCTTCTTGTAAACGAAGTGCAGAGTTGATCTCTTCGGGGCTCCAAGCCAGTGATGTAGAGAGTATAGTTTGTGACCACTGCTGAAATGAATTTCTAGGTGAAATGTGCATCAATCCGTTACCACCCATTACCGCCTGTTTTTCAGGATTTCCTGCCCAGGTAATAAACTGTGGTTGTTCCGGCTTAAAGTAGATTACGTATTCTTCCAATTCTTTAGAAATAACAACTACCATGATTCCGCTTGCAACGGTGCGATAGTTATCGGCGGCCGGATAGTGAGCCGCAAGTTTGGTCAGGTGATATAAAGGCTGGTTGTTGTTTTGATTTAGCCAGCTGATCAGTTCTGTAAGCTGCCCGTCGTCGGGCGTAATACCAATTTTGGTGATGTTTTTTTCATAGACTAAAACCGCTCCACTGGCATGTACAATATCCAGAACGGTCACAGGGCCTTTGGTTAGTGCCTCTTCAATACTGGCGGTTTCCTGGAGTTGCTTAGTAAGTTTATCCAGTGTGCCGCTAAAAACTTCCAGGGTTTGCTGATGTATTTCTTCTTGCCGGAATTCCAAAGCTGACGACAATATCTGCCCCAGCAGTTTTGACAATTCTCTGGATAAGAAATCAATAAATTTAGGGGTGTAATTATGGCAGGCTATTAGTCCCCACAATTCTCCTTTGCACAATAAAGAGATACTAAAACTAGAAGCAACCCCCATATTTTTCAAATATTGAATATGCACCGGAGATACTGCTCTAAGCTGTGAATAGGTCAACTCCAGCGGCTGGTCCTGATCTGCGGCTGCAGAAATTTTTATTGGTGTGGTCTGCACATCAGCTATGATCCGGGTCAGATTTAATTTGTATAAGTCTCTTGCCTGTTGGGGAATATCGGATGCAGGATAATGCAATCCTAACCAGGGAGATAATTCTTCATTTTTCGCTTCTGCTACAACTTCTCCATGTCCGTCTTCAGCAAAACGGTAGATCATTACCCGGTCGTAAAGGATAGTTTTTTTCACCTGTAAAACGGTATTCTCCAATAAACTCTGAAGATTTTTGTCGGCTAACATTTTAGAAATGGAATGCCCCATCATTTTCTGTACGTCAGGCAATGCGTCGGAAGTTGAGCTTTCAAATTCCAGGAGATATTGGTCGGCAGATGCCGAAATGATGAGGTAATAGATTTCACCGTTAATAGCTAGCTTGAAAGGATTGATCTGTTCAAAGCTTTTGTTGATTTTTCCGATATTTAGTAGGTCTCTGATAAATCCTGGCTGGTCATCTCCTCTGATCAGCTGTTCTATATACCGGAGCTGGGATCCGATCAACTTTGCACACGTTTCCCTTAATAGTTCGTAGATGTTATCACTGCAATGGCTAACCTTATATTGCCGATCAAGTGCGATTAAAAAACCATGTGACTGTATTTGCCCGGGAATATGGATTGGTTCACTGGCGCAGTTGCTGAGGTCAACCTTAAAGTCGGTCATGTCTGGTTTGGGGTTTACCAAATATGCTGTTATTAATCCAGCTTTAGACTTTTATTTAAATATTTAATAATCAGTTATTTGCAAGAAAACATTTATAGGTTATCTGAATAAAGACCTCTTTCCGGTCATTAGGAAAATGTAAGTTTCATGGAGTCAATTTAAGATGTAATTATTTTGCATCCAGCCCGTCTATATAGGCTCCTATCAAGATAACATATTGTTGTTCCAAATAATCTTCCGTACGCTGCAGCCATTGGTTACCAACTTTGTATAACATGATCTCTTTGCCGCCTGAAAAAGAAAGCTTCCATACTTTCAATTTTTTAAAAGTAGTGGCGATGATCTGAATAACTTGTGTAGTGCCATCCTTTAACCTGATTTTGTAATTCATTATTATTATTGTAATCCGTTACCGGCTTCTACAAACATTAACGCGATAAAGTCAATTATCTTACAGCCTGAGACCGATAATTTCATAGACCTTAAATTTAGCTTTGACGATGAGAACACACTCAACCCAATTAGATTCCAGCCTGGAATCTGCAAAAAAAATGATTCAGGAATGAAAATAATCTCCCCCCTCCTAACCAACAGACAGACCTGGGAGCGAATAAAAAAGATGAAAACTTACAGACGAAGGCATCAGCTGCGCGCTAAGCAAGCAGGTGCCAGCCAAGACTGCTACAGTTTTTATCTTTTTTTTCGCCCTAAAAGTCTCCCCCCTCCTAACCAACAGACAGACCTGGGAGCGAATAAAAAAGATGAAAACTTACAGACGAAGGCATCAGCTGCGCGCGAAGCAAGCAGGTGCCAGCCGAGACTGCTACAGTTTTTATCTTTTTTATTCGCCCTAAAGCCCCCCTACTTTTGTTCAATTGATCAGGAACCTTTAAAAAAACCATTTTTAAAAGTATCTTTGTTGCAATTGAAGAATCAAGTTAATCCATATAGAAAACAACTGTCTCAGTTTCTGGCATTTCTGCTGCTGGGACTTTTTGTGAATGCTATGGTTATAGAAGGCTTGCATCATCATAACAGTCAGGATCAATTCAGTTCTTGCAAATCAGCACTGGATAAAACTCAGGGCGATACACAGCTTCATTCTGCCAAAGTAAATTGTAAGCTTTGCGAAGTGATAAAACACCAATCACAATTCTATAATTTGCCATCGGTTGTTAGCCCGGTTCTAGCGCCCGTGGAAACGGCAAAGCCTGTTTTTAGTTACCTACCACCACATCCCACGGCCTATATACTTGCCGCGGCGAATAAAGGTCCGCCAAGTAATCTGGCTTAAATCACTATTCAAGGTGAATTTCTGATAAGGTCGTACCTTATTATCCCCATACTTCTTTTCACTGTATTTAAGTATTGCTGCCAGCGGTAAGCGATGCTTTTATATTATCTTTTTTTTTATGCTTCAAGCGATATCGTTATCCAAAAACTACGGCACTTATTTAGCGCTTAACCAACTCAATTTAACTGTTAATCCTGGAGAGGTTTATTGCCTGCTCGGCCAGAATGGAGCAGGAAAAACGACTACCATAAATCTTTTTCTTGGCTTTATTGAGCCTACGGATGGCAAAATTTTAATTAACAATCGGGAAGTTACAGCTTCAGATGAGCGGCGCAGACAATATATTGCTTATATCCCCGAAGTAGTGATGCTTTATGGAAACCTCTCCGCCATTGAAAACCTCAATTATTTCTCTAAGCTCGCCGGATTTGAGTATAGCCATTTGCAACTAATAAGCTTTTTGTCAGAATGCGGGCTTCAATCGACTGCACATGAACAGCAGCTCAGTGGCTTTAGTAAAGGGATGCGACAGAAAGTTGGAATAGCCATTGCTGTGGCGAAAAATGCACAAATCATTTTAATGGATGAGCCCACCAGTGGCCTTGATCCAAAAGCTACTGCAGAATTCACCATTCTGGTCAAAAAACTAGCAGCTGACGGCCGTTCGATATTAATGGCTACACATGATATTTTCAATGCGGTAGCACTAGCTACCCATATAGGAATTATGAAACAAGGTGAGTTAATCCATACGCTCAAAGCCGCAGACATTACCGCAGCTGACCTCCAGGAACTCTACTTACAAACTATTTAAGCAAGATGGATCAGACCTATAAAATCCGTGATTTTGGCCGGGCATTTTGTTTATTAATATTAATCGGGAATAGTTTTTCAGCATCTGCTCAAATATCAGCATCCACTCAAATAAAGGTAGATGGAAAAGTTACCAGTGCAACAGGTCATTCAGTTGAAAAAGCTACGATCAGATTCCGAAGCGGCAGTAATCAGCTCACCGCCTTAACTGATACAGCAGGCCTATTTGCGATCGTACTTCCTAAATCAGCCAGTTATAATATCAATGTTAGCGCAATAGGTTATAAACCCTATTCCATTGTTTATCCTATTCAGGATTCAGATCATTTAACCTTAGACCCGATTATACTTGCTATGGCAAACGACGAGTTACAAACCGTTGAAATTGTCGGTACCAGTGGTAAAAAATACTATGGAAATTATTCCTTTTCAGCTACTAAAACAGCCACCTTAAATAAGGACATACCTCAGGCCATTTCCTCTATTTCAAAAGAGCTGATTGCCGACAGGCAGGCAGCTGTGTTGGCAGATGCAGTAAAAAATGTAACGGGAGTATCTCAAAGCAGTTTTTATAATCAATTTGCCATCCGGGGAATTAACCAGAATGAAGAAGGCACCATTATAAATGGGATGCGTACGCGCCAGAACTATTTTAACCAACCTTTAACCAGTAATCTTGAGCGGATTGAAGTGATAAAGGGACCGGCAAGTGCCACCTTTTCCAGTGTCGATCCTGGGGGGAGTATTAATCTTGTCACCAAAAAACCTTTGAATCACGACCGTAAAGAGATTAGCATCTCAGGAGGAAGTTTCAGTACCATGCGAGCAGCACTCGATTTTACAGGCCCAATGAATGAAGAGAAAACATTGCTTTACCGCCTGAATGTCGGGTATGAGAACAGTAAAAGCTTCAGGGATCTGCAGTTCAGGAAAGGTTATATCATTGCTCCCTCCTTTTCATATATTCCCGATGACCGTACCAGTTTGAATGTGGAGATGGTTTTGAACAACAGTGACTCAAGGCTCGATCGTGGCCAGGCAATCTTTGGCGCAACCCCGGGCCACCAGAATTTAAATAGTACGCCGATCGGTTTCAATATGGGAGCTGTCAATGATAAATTCAATACGCAGGACCTGATGCTAATGGCAAATTTTGCACATCGCTTTAATCAGAACATCTCCTTTAATATCGCTTATATGAAGCAGAACTGGAATGAAGATCTGCTGGAGCACCGAACGAATAATGCCTTTGCTGTGGATGAAAACAATAACCCAATTAATTCGCTGGCAGGTATGATTGCTGTCCAACGCCAGCAAAAATTTACTACCGATAATCTGAGCACCTATTTTACCCTACAATCCAGCACTTTTGGTTTGTCTCACCAGGTTGTTACCGGCTATGACCGCATCACAACCCAGAAACTAAGAGGCGGGGGAATAAATACAGCTCAGGGATATCGCCTTAAAGATGGAAGCATAGCTGCACGTTATGATGTGAACAAAAAAGATCTGTATCAGTTCAGCACGTTCAACGGCATTACTGCTCCCGTTCCTAATGTCTCCCATTTCAATTTGGAAAATCCATCCTATACGGTCAAAAATCTGAGTGATTATACTTTCTCAAAGTTAGAGATCGCACCTGCTTTCTACCTGGTAAATGGCATTTATCTTCAGGATCAGATCAAATACCGCAAAATTACTTTAACAGTGGGCCTCAGACAGGAATGGTATGAAGACTATAGTAATTATAAACTTAATACAGAGAGAAGGATTAGCCAGCAGAAGCTCTTACCCAGATTTGGAATTACTTATGCATTAAACAGTAGAATCAATGTCTATGGAACCTACCTCCAGGGTTACCAGCCGCAGGGTAATACATCTAGCCTGGTTATCGTTCCTCCCCCGTCGGGGTCAAATTTCAAACCCCTGGAAAGCGACCTGAAAGAAGTTGGTGCTAAATCTGAATGGTTAAGCGGAAAACTGATGGTCAACGTCTCAGTTTTTGAAATCAACCAGAAAAATCTGTTAATGAATGCAAATGATCCTTTAGATGTAAACCGGCTAATAGAACGCGGGGCACAACGAAGCAGGGGTGTCGAACTGGAAGCATCTGGATTTATCCACCGCAACTGGCAATTCAATGCCGGCTATAGTTATGTTGATGCCAGGGTAACACAAGACCTCAACCCCGAGATTGTCGGCGACCGCGTGCAAAACACACCCCAACATAGCGCTAGTGTCTGGACACGTTATAACCTGAATTCTGCAAAATTCAAAGGAATTGGTTTCGGAGCCGGCATACAATATAGCGGAGACAAATTGCCGCTGTATATCAGGGATTTCATACTTCCGGCGTATACAGTGGTTGATGCAGCGATATACTATTCTCCTGCCGCCTCGAAGGTACAGCTGTCCATGAATATGAATAACGTGCTGAATAAAACTTATTGGGTCGGTGCACAAAACTATCTGCGTCTTTTTCCAGGCACACCAAGAAATGTAATGTTTAACGTAACCTACAGCATATAATGACGAGTATAATCCTTACTATCGCCAAACAAACATATAAAGCCACCTACAGCAATAAAGCGGCGCTTGCGCTTACTTTTTTATTGGGTTTGTCACTAGTCCTGGCAACTTATGTGGGCTGGCAGAATTTCAAGTCGCAGAACGATCAGCGCATACACTACAAGCAAATGGTACGGGACCAATGGTTAGCGAAACCAGACAAGCATCCGCATAGGATGGCTCATTACGGTTATCTCGCCTTCCGGGAAAAACATGAGCTGAGTTTCTTCGATTTCGGAATTGAAAGCTTTGCAGGTGTTTCAGTATTTCTGGAGGCACATAAACAAAATACAGTGAACTTTAGTGAAGCCGGATTTTCAAATGGCATGCTGCGATTTGGCGAAATTAGCGTGGCTATGGTTCTACAACTCTTAGTCCCCTTATTAATTTTCTTTCTCGGCTACAATAGTATATCTGCAGAGCGGGAATCCGGGACGCTCAAAATTTTGCTTTGTCAGAATGTAAGTTGGAGAAAACTTCTCTGGGGAAAAACACTGGGGATTATCGGTGTTTGTTTATCCATTTTCATTCCGCTTATTTTGTTAACCATTTTCCTCTGGGCATCATTGAGCGACTGGAATATCAGCACAGATTCTTCCCTGCGGCTAGCGATTCTCATCGCTGGTTATTCAGTCTACTTCTTTGTTATATCAGCCATTACTGTGCTGGTGTCTGCCTTCCAACTCAGCTCAAAAAGTGCTTTAACCACATTACTGGCCTGCTGGATATTTTTCATGGTTATTATGCCTAGGATTACCCAGGCTATTGGCAGCAGGATTTATCCGGCTCCATCGAAGATTGAGTTTGCCGACTCCATTGCGGAAGATATCAGCAGGCAAGGTGACAGTCATGACCCAAATGACGCACATTATGCGGCTATTAAAGATTCCTTACTCAAAGTTCATGGCGTAGATGATGTTAAGAAACTTCCCTTCAATTATGGCGGATATATAATGGCTGAAGGAGAAAAAATCACCTCAGATATTTATAGTAAGCATCAAAAAGATTTAAACAAGATCTTCGAAAAACAAAATAGTATTACCGGTTTTATGGGATTGCTTAACCCGTATTTATCATTGAAGCAGCTTTCAATGGCGCTAACGGCATCTGATTTTAATACGTTCATAGATTTTCAGAATCAGGCAGAAGCGTACAGATACGAGCTTGCGCAAAAGATGAACAAACTTCAGATTGACAATATAAGTAACATTTCTCCCGGAGAAAACGGCAAACCATTGTCTATCAGCAGATCTAACTGGGCTGAACAGCCTGATTTCAATTACCACTTCCATACTGTCGGCAATATGACAACTGAACAGTTTTTTCCATTGGCGTCACTATCCCTCTGGCTTTTAATTACCGTGGGATTGCTTCAGTACATTTCTAAATGGATTAAAACGATATAATTTATGAAAAATAGCACTTATCATTTAGAGTTTAAACTTTTCTTTAGAGGCAGTTCTGCCTGGATAGGAATTGCGGTTTTAATAATTACAGGTCTCTCTGGTTTATATTTCGGTAAAAGTTTCATAGCCAATCAAAAAGTGGTTATAGAGAAGGCTGCAGAATTACAAACAAAAAATACACTTAACAATATAGACCATTTTGGGAAAGACATCGGTCTGGTTTTCTTCCATAATAAATTTTCGGTGGCCAATGTTCCCGAACCTTGGGCAGCATTTGCTAACGGGCAGCGGGACATTAATCCCTACCTGATATCTGTGACTATGCTCACCCTGGAAGGGCAGCTTTACGATACGGATATTAGCAATCCGGTAAGTATGCTTTTCGGTAATATGGACCTGAGCTTTGTATTTATTTATTTATTTCCACTAGTTATTATAGCATTCACTTATAATCTGCTCTCTGAACAAAGGGAAAGTGGTATCTGGTCGCTGTTAAAGTCACAGACCAACCAGGTAACCAAGGTTCTCTGGCAGAAGTTGCTGGTACGGATGGCAGCCATATTTGGTGTTGCATTCCTGCTGCTTGCTGTAGCTATATTTTATCTCCAGTTACCCGTAGATCAAACATTCTTTGCTGTGTTATCTTTCATTGCAATTTACCTGTTTTTTTGGTTCGCCATATCGTTCTTCTTCATCTCATTGGGTAAAAATTCCAACTTCAATGCTTCGGCACTTGTTGCGGTTTGGGTATTGATGTGTATTGTTATTCCTGCATCCTTAAACCTTATACTTACCCAGCGTTATGCAGTTCCGGAGGCACTGCAAAATGTCATAAATCAACGTGAGGGCTACCATGAAAAATGGGATATGCCAAAAGACGTAACCATGAAGCCTTTTTTCGAACATTATCCCCAGCTAAAAAAATATCCCTTTCCAAAGGACCTCACCTTCAGCTGGTACTGGTACTATGGAATGCAGCAAATGGGTGATGACCAGGCGCTGGAAAGCCGCGCTGCAGTTCAAAAGAAATTAGCCGAAAGGCAGTATTTCACGAATATTGCGGCTTTATTCTTCCCCGCTATTCAGGTGCAGCTGGGTATCAACGAACTGGCTGGTTCAGACTTAACTACGCATCTGGGATTTCAACAGGCCGTAAGACAATATCATGAACAGATCAGGCTACATTTTTACCCTGCAATCTTTCAAAATCAGGATATCAGTTCGACGAATATTAATTCCATCGGACTTAAAAATTTTGAAGCGGTGAAAGTCTATGGCTGGCATAGGTTGCTATCGCTTCTGGTAATTACCAGTATGCTGACCCTGATTGCCATGACTAACTTAAAAAAGATAAACCAATTGAAATAAGGAGATCTTACTCTTTAACCTTCCGAAAAAAAAGATAAAAACTATAGCAGTCTCGGCTGGCACCTGCTTGCTGCGCGCGCAGCTGATGCCTTCGTCTGTAAGTTTTCATCTTTTTTTTCGCCCAGGGATCAGATAGACAAATATGATCAGACCTATAAACTCAAACTGTGATAACTAAAAGCCGGAATGCAGTGCAGATAAATGTTATTTAATTAGCTGCTTGATTAGGTTAACCAAGGCAATAGGAATTCCACCTGCTAATTCCAGAAATAAGCCAAAAACAGGCAAAAGTAAATATGCCCAAATGGGGTACTTAAATCTCGTTGTTGTGCCACTAATAAAATTTTGAATCGCGGGTAAAACTTTGTCTTTATAATGCCATAGAATCAAAAAAGTTAATAGTATATAAAACGGAATCCTTATCGTAAACGGAGTATAAAGCCCCATAAATGTCATATCCCACATAAGAATATTTATCCAAATTGGAATCGCCATCAATGCACCCAAAATCACAGTACGATTATAAATAAGTAAAAGTGCCGCTATTATTTGAGAAATTCCTATAAACGATTTGAACGGCTCATGATCTGCCAAATACCAGGACAGATTGAATAATCCAACTTCTTTTAATGGCAAATCCAGCGTCGCCTTAGTTACTCCAAATTGTCCGTCGATGAGTTTAGAGTAGCCATATTGTAATAATATTAAGGCCAACCATATCCTCGCTGTCAAAATAAAATAATCCCTTAATTGCGCTTTAGCTATTTTTTTCATTGTATAGAGGCCTGTTTATCGTCATTTAATCCACAGAATACAAACGACCCGTTTTCTAATTTAGAAGAAAATTTAAGAATTATCCTACGGTGGATGTTAATTAAAATTTAACGTTGCGTTTGCAGCCCCGGAATTTAATTTACTTACCATCTAATTTGAAGCTCTTTTAACGGATAACTTAACCAGGCTAAATGAAATTAGAAATATCATGCTGACTACCAAAAGTGTGAAAGAACCACTTTAGCAGGAAGATCAAGATCAGATGATTAAAGATCCCCTATCCTAACACCACGAACACCACCAGAAAAAAAAATTATATCACGTATCGAAAAACTATCAATCACAGCGTAATATTCAGGAATGATATTTTTTCACAAGGTTAATTCTGCAGAAAACAATCAACTGAACATCAATCGATAAACTTGCCCTCAACTCACAACCGGACATAAATTAAACCCCAGAGCAAAAAAAAGATAAAAACTATAGCAGTCTTGGCTGGCACCTGCTTGCTTCGCGCGCAGCTGATGCCTTCGTCTGTAAGTTTTCATCTTTTTTTGTACCAAGTATTCCCCTCTTTTTCCGGGAGTACACCCAAGATGAGATTTACTTTTCAAAAGAAATAATAAAGCCTTCATATGACGAAACTCTTAAAAAGCTAAGGTTACAATTAGCACCAGCAGTTTTTATTGAAAATTTGTTAATGCGTGATTAATGCTTATTTTGTCATAATAATTAACCAACTCTCATAGCTCAAACATACTGCCATCAGCTACTAATTTGCCGATAGGCTTATCGGGGGGTAAATCCCTGGGGTGTTATAACTAATTGGGAATATATTCTTTAATGATATGAAACATAAAAAAGGGTTATTCGATCTTGCAAAAAAAACATTTGCAGTTATTACAGCCTCAATGGCTTCTTTATCTGGCAATCAAGCTGAAGCAAGTATTCTTCCTTCAGCAGATCTAAGTAAACAATTCGAAATGGATCACATTGATATTTCCAAAAATGAGTTGAAACCAAAACTTACTTTAAAATTATTGGCTAATGATCCAATGAAGAGTATTCTTTTTATGCATACATCTCACCGTTCGCACAGCTCACACAGATCACATAGCTCCCATTCATCTCACTATTCATCTTCTTCAAGCTCCAGCTACGCCGCCCCAAGACCGACATATACGCCAACTTCCCCATCATCCGGTTCAAGTAATAGTTCTTCCAGCGCCGGCTCCGCAAGAAGTTCAACCGGGAGCACGACACGAGCCTATTCCGGAAATAGTTCAACTCCAGGCAGCTCAATGAACACATTAATTTCACCCAAAAGCATTTGGTATAGAGTCATGTATCTGGGATGTGAAGGCGATGATGTTCTAAAGCTTCAACAATATTTGAAGACCCTGGGATTGGACGTTCCACAGACAAGTTACTTTGGGCCACAGACTGAAGTGGCAATAAAAAAATTCCAAACTGTGAATGAGTTCAAACCAGATGGCCGGGTTACAAAGTTGATTTTTGACGAAATAAAAACCAGATATGAAAACAAGATTCGATAACGATAAAGTTTACTTCACTATTGACACCTGGATATTTTCAAAAGAGGTTATCCAAAAATGTTTTTATTGGTATACTGCAGAGTTTTTTGTTGATTTTAATTTTTTGGATGATCGCTTTATAGAGGTATCACTAGTCTATAACACGGATCAAAAGTATGATGAAACTGCTCTCGTAGCAAAAATCGCTCAGGATCTCAATGATTTCTCTATAAGAGAAACTGTAAATCATCAGACGAAAATCATTAGAGAACTTATTGTTGCAAAAGCTTTCGCAAATTTCGAGGAGAACCAGGAAGGATTCTCTCTTGATGATGTATCCGATCCACTGGGTTTTAAGCTCTAAACAGAAATGATAACACTCCCCGTTACAAATCCTAAAAAACATTCAAGAAAGTTCAACGATATAAGCCACTACAAAAAACAGGCAAGGTATCATCTGCTACCATTTCGTTTTATTTCACTAAACAATACCAGAGAAGTGTTGGTAAATGAGTTAGGCGACTTTCTGCTTGTTGATAAAGGAACCGCAGAAAGGATTGTGAAACATGAGATTGACTCCGTTAATGATCTTGAGTTGTATGCAGATTTAAGTGCTGATTTTTTCATCTCGGATTCTTCAATTCCTTATTTGATTGAAGTTATGGCAACACGATACCGGACAAAAAAATCTTTTCTTGATCACTTTACGGCGCTCCATATTTTCGTAATAACACTTCGTTGCGAGCATACGTGCCACTATTGCCAGGTGTCTAGGGTAAGTGAAGACAAAAATTCCTTTGATATGCATCGCGCTCACATTGATAGCGGCATAGCACTGATGATGCAGTCACCTAACCCGCACGTGACGATGGAGTTTCAAGGTGGAGAGGCATTGTTAGCATTTGACCAAATTGTTTATGCTGTAAAAAAAGCATCTGACGACGCATTCCAAATCGGTAAACAGATTACTTTTGTTATCTGTACTAACCTCGCACCAGTCACCAGGGAGATGCTGCTTTTTTGTAAGGAGCATAATATTATAATTTCAACCTCGCTTGATGGCCCGGAATTCATACACAACAGTAACAGACATAAAAAAGGTAATGACAGCTATAGCCTTGCTTTAAACGGGATTGCATTATGCAGGGAAATACTTGGCAATGACGGTGTGTCTGCTCTCACCACTACATCTGCACTATCCCTGGCATACCCGAATGAGATTGTTCAGGAATATATCGACAGAGGATTCAACAGTATTTTTCTCCGCCCAATAAGTCCGTATGGATTCGCCACCAAGAATGCGAAAAAGAATAAGTACGATACCCAACTTTTTCTGGATTTCTATAAAAAAGGATTAGCTAAGATTATTGATTATAATCTTGAGGGTAATTTTTTTAGAGAGGATTATGCTTCAATCATATTGAAAAAGATCCTAAGTCCTTTTCCGGTCGGATACGTAGATCTGCAATCACCAGCAGGTCTGATCAATAATGTTATCGTATTCAATTATGATGGACATATCTACGCTAGCGATGAGGCGAGAATGCTCGCCGAAATGAAGGACTATACCTTTCAGCTTGGACATCTTAATACTGCGAATTATAATGATATTTTTTATGGCGATAAAGCCATGGAGTTTCTAAATGCCGGAATCAACGAAGCCCTTCCAGGCTGCAGTGACTGTGCTTTTCAGCCGTATTGTGGTGCCGATCCAGTACAGAGTTACACTACTCAGGGAAATCTTATCGGGCATCGGCCAAGCAGTGTGTTCTGCCATAAAAACATGAACATTATCCGACATTTATTTGAGTTAATCGACTCAGACAAGAGAATATTGAATGTCTTTCATAGCTGGATCAGAAACTAATGGAACTTAAAACCAGAGGCAAAGCTTTAAATATCGATATACCTATTATTGGTAAAATCACAAGAGACAAGCTATGTACCGGCAAGGATCACATTTTGATTTCTGAAGACTTGACTTCCGATCTTAAAGGTTTTAAATGCATTATAAGCACTGCTGATTTTTTTAGTGGGATTGAAGGATTTCCCTATATTGAAAAGGCAGCTTTTTTGCATCACTTATCGGATGGAGATATCGTAGTTATCAATACCGACGGAGTTATCAATACACTATACAGGGTAAATTCTCTTCAGAATGCAATTCTAGTTACAGAACGTTGCAATAGTAACTGTCTGATGTGCTCACAGCCACCTAAAGACAGAGAGGATATACCTTACCTTCACAATATCCATCAGCAGCTTTTGCCTTTAATTCCCAAAGACTGCGCGGACCTTGGAATTACCGGGGGCGAACCAACCTTAATGGGCAATCTATTCTTCGACCTTCTGCACCGAATTAAAACCGAACTTCCAGATACCGAAGTCCATTGTCTAACGAATGGCCGTACATTTGCCTGGAAAACTTTTGCAAAAAAACTTGGTTTGATGAAAATGGACAGGTTGGTACTTGGCATTCCATTGTATAGTGATTATGCTCCCCAGCACGACTATATTGTACAAGCCGAGGGGGCTTTTGAACAGACAATGCTTGGATTATATCACCTCGCAGCAGAAGATGTAAGAATTGAGATTCGGATTGTTCTCCATAACCTCACAATCCCAAGGCTCGGCAAACTTGCCCGGTTTATCTATAAAAATCTTCCTTTTGTTGAACATATTGCGTTTATGGGACTGGAGTATCAGGGATATACACCACATAATATCGAAAAACTATGGATTGACCCCGTAAATTACATGGCAGAACTGGAGGACGCCGTAACGTTTCTATCCTCAAAGGACATGAATGTTTCCATTTACAACAGCCAACTATGTCTGATGCCTGAACAATTATGGTCGTATAGCCGCAATTCAATATCCGATTGGAAAAACATCTATTTGCCAGAATGTACCGCGTGTCGCGTTCTGGATAAATGTGGCGGTCTGTTTAAATCGGCTGAAAAAAAACACAGCTCTTTTATTCAGTCACTTTAATTGACCAGAACTTTATCTTTTTTTTACCCTATTTCCTCACCCCCTACCTCTAACCGGACAAATGATGAATACCTGGCGCAAAAAAAAGATGAAAACTTACAGACGAAGGCATCAGCTGCGCGCGAAGCAAGCAGGTGCGAGCCGAGACTGCTATAGTTTTTATCTTTTTTTTGCCCTTTCAGCAACCACCCCCTTACACATCGCCAATAATAATTTCCGGGTCAGCTGCAGTTTCAGCATTTGCAAATACTATAGTAAAAGTTGATCCCTTGCCGAGCTCACTTTCCACGGTAATACGTCCGTTATGTTTAGCAATAATCCGGCTTACAATCGCCAGGCCTACCCCAGAACCTTCAATATCTTTAGCGCTATCGAGCCGGTTAAACAGCTCAAATATTTTCGGAATATCATGCGCAGCAATCCCCATTCCGTTATCGGAAATAGCATAAGTAGTTTCTTTAGCATTAGATGTCCCTGAGATGCGAACCTGGGCCGGTTTGGCATGCTGACTATACTTTACCGCATTACTGATTAGATTTGCAAATACCTGGGAGAGCATCGTCGGATCGCCTGATATCTCCGGAGTATCGCCAACAATAAATTCAAGATCAAGATCTTTATAAACAAATGTCAGGTCTTTGATAAGATCATCTATCAATTGCCCGGTATACACCGGTTGAAACTCAAGTTCTATTCTTCCTATACGCGAATATTCAAGAATTTCACTGATCATGTCAGTCATCCGGTTAGCTTTATCTTCCACCCGCGACAAAAAATTTTGAGTCAGAGGACTAATATTTTTATCTTTTTTGGCCAATTGCGTATAACTCTTAATAACGGCCAGCGGATTTTTAAGATCGTGCGAAATTGTATAGGAGAAAGTATCCAGTTCTGCATAAGCATCTTTGAGCCTTTCATTCAGTAATCTCAATGCACCAGCCTTCTGATTTACCACGTAGATAATCTCATCCCGCAGTTTGATCACCGAATTGATTTCTTCCTGCATCCAGCTTTCCGATTTGCCGGTTACTTCCTGCGTCCAGACTGCAAATGAATTTCTGGGTGAAATTACACTCAGACCTTTAGGATCAAACTCAACAGGCTTCTGCGGATCGCCAGCCCATTTGACCATCTGCAATTTCTCGGGTTTAAACCAAATCATAAATTCCCTGAGCTCTCTGGAAAGAGTACATATCAATATACCACTGCCGACGTCAATAAAATCAGCTGCGGGAGGATAAACCGCACTTAAGTTATCCGTATAGTATATAGAATCGATAATTGTGTCTTTCGCCCATTCTAATAGTCTTCGAAGCTGATCATCTGTCGGTAACCGCCCTATTTTAGTTTGTTTCTGATTATAATTAACGACAACACCTTCGGCATGTGTAAGACTAAGAATCATTGTGCGCCCCTGCGTAAGTGCATCTTCCACGAATTCGTTTTCCTGTAAAAGCTTGGTTATTTTTTCAAGGCTTGTACTAAAACTTTTATTGATAAACTCGTTTTCTTCATCCTGCCTGAATTCCAGGGCTGAGGAAAGAATCTGGCCGATTAGCTGTGCATAAGTCCTGGATTTATAACTAATAAATTTAGTTGTATAATTATGGCAGGCAATCAATCCCCATAATTCTCCTTTATAGATCAGTGAAATACTAAAACTAGAAGCTACACCCATATTTTTGAGATACTGAATATGGATTGGTGACACTGCCCTCAATTGAGAATACGTTAGGTCTAGCGGAGGCCTCTTAGCAGAATCTGCCGTAATTTTAAATGGGACGGCATCCACATCGGCAATAAGCCGGGTTAAATTCAATTTATATAACTCACGTGCCTGTTTTGGAATATCAGCTGCCGGATAATGCAAACCGACCCAAGGGTCCAGATCATCATTTTTTGCTTCCGCCACAACTTCACCATGCCCGTCACTTGCAAACCGGTAAATCATCACCCGGTCATAGTTGATGATCTTTTTAACTTGTTTTGCGCTATTATCGAGCAAAACCTTCAAATTTTTATCTGCAAGCATCTCTGACACCGAACTACCAACCATATTTTGCAGATTTGGCTCACTGTCAGCAGCAACTGGTTCAAACTCCAGCATATAATAGTCTGCGGAAATAGAAATAATCAGATAGTAATGCCCATCACCTAAATTGACGGTATAAGGGTTTATATTTTCGAAGTTGTTCTGCTTCCCGATTTTTATGAGCTGAGCAATAAACCCCGGTTCCAACCCTAGTTTCGGTTCTAAAACCTCAATAAACTGGTCCAATAAATTAGGATTTACGTCTGGAATGAAGTTATTAAGCCCCTCACTCTGAAACCTGACCTTCATCTGCTGATCAATCACAAGCAAAAAGCCATGGCTCTGTATCGCTCCCGGAATGTGTATAGGTTCTTTATCGCAATTGCTGAGGTCGATCTGGAATTCTGACATTTATTTTCTTAGGCTCTTATGAAATTCCGGGGTTCGCGGAATTAGGGTAGAAGTTTAAAACCCAATAAAACGCAGAATGTTTAAATTATTTTCGATAAGTCTCAACAATTTTAGATTGCGCAACGGTTTTTCTTTTAAAAAATCATGAACCTTAACAGCTCGGCCGGCACCTGCTTGCTTCGCCGCAGCTGATGCCTTCGCCTGTAAGGTTTTCATGATTTTTTAGGCGTGTACACCATGGTTGGGTGGCAATTTTACGAGTTCAGACTTAGAAGTAAAATAATGGCGACATGTTTCTATACGGGAGATTGATGGGAAGACTGATAGGAAGAACGGTGTAAAGAGTTTTTGTTTTTTTGGGGGTTATTTCAGGATGAGGCAGTCCGGGAAGACTGATAGGAAGAACGGTGTAAAGAGTTTTTGTTTTTTTGGGGGTTATTTCAGGATGAGGCAGTCCGGGAAGACTGATAGGAAGAACGGTGTAAAGAGTTTTTGTTTTTTTGGGGGTTATTTCAGGATGAGGCAGTCCGGGAAGACTGATAGGAAGAACGGTGTAAAGAGTTTTTGTTTTTTTGGGGGTTATTTCAGGATGAGGCAGTCCGGGAAGACTGATAGGAAGAACGGTGTAAAGAGTTTTTGTTTTTGGGGGGCCGACGTGATAAGCTCAAGGTTCTGGTCATATCTTGTGCGGGTCTCGTTTGACTTTTCTTTTAATCTTGTTCGACTGAACCCCACAACACACCTACAAGAAGCCCACACGTACCCACAGTGAACACACAAGATGGTGGATTACATTGGGCTCACTATGGGATTTTGACTAAGAATATCAGGTGTGACTGCATTAGAACCCGAGGAGATTGTGTTATGTTTTGGTCTTGATTTAGTTTGTTTCTGGTGTTGTTTGACGGAAACCGGGAGATCTGCTGAAGTCGACCTGAGGTTCACCCGAGGTCGACCCGAAGGTAGGTAAGTTTACTCATAAGGGCACACATTTAGGGATTTGGAGTGCTGAGTTTAGTAAAACAAGGATTAGTTAAGGGTCGGGTGATGGTTGTTTACTGAAGTGTGAGTCTTGCTCGGGTCTTGTTCGGGTCTTGTTCTTAGTTACCCCAATTTTTCACTATAGTTAACCTATCCTTAGCCCATTGTTAGCCCGAAATTTATTGTGTAGTATTGAGAAAAATGTCCATTCCTGAAAAAGCTATACACTATAAAACAGTGTATGGAAAGAGAAGAAGAGTTGTTCTACTCAGAAAGAACGAGTAAAAATCAGAAGTTTGACAAGCGACTGATCGCTCATGTTGTTAAGCTGGCCGAAGAAGGGACGCCCCGGAGGGATCTGATAAAGACTTATAAAATGACCGGAGAAACCCTTGGGATGTGGTTGGACAAGTACAGTTCAATTTTGCATAAACGCAAGCTTCACAGTACTGCAGAAAAACGATCGATTGTTCGAGCTATCCATGGGGGGATGAGTATAAAGGAAGCCGTTATCGTATACAATATCAGCTCAAGGAGTACCATACGAAAC
>NZ_FNGZ01000012.1:0-105116 GCF_900103515.1 Pedobacter antarcticus | reverse complement strand
TCCAGTTTCGTATGGTACTCCTTGAGCTGATATTGTATACGATAACGGCTTCCTTTATACTCATCCCCCCATGGATAGCTCGAACAATCGATCGTTTTTCTGCAGTACTGTGAAGCTTGCGTTTATGCAAAATTGAACTGTACTTGTCCAACCACATCCCAAGGGTTTCTCCGGTCATTTTATAAGTCTTTATCAGATCCCTCCGGGGCGTCCCTTCTTCGGCCAGCTTAACAACATGAGCGATCAGTCGCTTGTCAAACTTCTGATTTTTACTCGTTCTTTCTGAGTAGAACAACTCTTCTTCTCTTTCCATACACTGTTTTATAGTGTATAGCTTTTTCAGGAATGGACAAAAAGTTTTACCTGCAGTTGCCAATCAGCTCCAGGAGCACTTTGGTTTGCTGTTCCAGTAAACTATAATTTTTATTGGCGGTGATTTCTTTTGTGATCAGTTTACTTCCCATTCCTACTGCACAGACACCGGCCTGAAACCAGGAAGTGATGTTTTCCTGTGTGGTATCTACACCGCCGGTAGGAATAAATAGCTGGCCTGGGAATAATTCTTTAATGGCAGACATAAAACCTGTACCCAGGACATTTGCAGGAAATAATTTAATGAGCATAGCCTCATTTTGCTGTGCTAAATGGATTTCAGTAGGTGTCATACAGCCGGGAACCCATAGCAGGCCAGCAGCATTCACTACAGATGCAACCTCGGCGCTTACTATTGGTGAAACGATAAAGTCTGCGCCTTCGTTAATAAACGCTTCGGCATCCTGCGGAGTTTTGATGGTGCCGATACCCAGATGCAAATCTGGCATTTCACGCTTTGCAAGGCCGGACAGGTAGCTGAAGTTTTTCAATGCCGCATGTCCGCGATTTGTATATTCTACTATTCTTACTCCGGCATTGTACATTGCCTGAAGTATTGCAGCCGACTCTTCCTGACTCTCCAGATAGTATAGCGGCAATAAGCCCTGTTGTTTAAGCGTAGCTAAAATAGCTTCTTTATTTTTTTTCATGAGGAAGAATTGAATCGTAAATGTCGGCAGCCCTAGTGCTTGTTGCATCGCTGGCTATAAACAATTTGTTAAAGGCAGCTGCGGTTGCGAAGTCAAGGCTTTCCTGCGCTGGTTTTTGTTGATTGATGCTGTAGATCAGGCCTGCCATAAAGCAGTCACCGCTGCCTACCTTATCTACAATTTCTTCAGTCTGGTAAGTGGCCGAATGATAGAAACCATTTGCGGTATGCAGACTGGTAAAATATTTCACACCTTTCTCTCCCGCATCAAAGCGGAAGGTATTGGCGATTACTTTACATTTCGGAAATTGCCTGCGGATTTCCCTTGAACTTAGTTCTGCTTGGCTAAGATATTCCGCCTTCGTCTTATCCTGAAAATCCAGAGGAATCGGAATAGCTAACATCCGTTCTGCTGCCCAGATATTACCCATAATCAGATCGCAGTATGCAGCAAGTCCAGGCATAATATCTGCCGGCTGTTTGCCATATTGCCAGAGTTTGGCCCTGTAATTAAGGTCAAGTGAAATGAAGATTCCATTTGCAGAAGCATATTTTAAAGCTTCCAGACAAACTTCGGCAGCAGATGCGCTCACTGCAGGACAAATAGCACTGAAATGAAACCAGGAAACTCCTTTAAAGACCGCAGACCAGTCTATAGTACCGGGCTGAAGCGTTGCAAACGATGAATTTGCTCGGTCGTAGATGACACCTGCATTTTTAACATCCGTTCCTTGTGGAAGATAGTAAATGCCTACACGCTCACCCCGAGCCAGAATTTTATCGGTTCCAATTCCCTTGCCTGCAATTGAATTCTTCAATTGTTCGGCCAGGATATTATCGGGTAAAGCAGTAAAATAGGTCACAGGAATTTCCCATAGAGACAGAGCGGTCGCTACATTTAGCTCTGCACCTCCTAAAAAGCAGGGTAGCTGATGAGTATTCAGCCATGCTCCACCGGCATCCGGACTCATTCTGAGTAGGAGCTCTCCGAAACATAGGACCCCTTTTCCAGCAGGATCAAATTCAATCATATTTAAGATATTAACCATATTTAAGACGACGGATTGCCTGCCCGGAAGTTAAAATAATTTTTAGCATTGTAATAGCAAATATCCTGTACAATTTTACCGATCCAGGCGATGTCGTTCGGCAATTCACCGTTTTCCACATCGTCGCCAAAGAGATTGCATAAAATTCTTCTGAAATACTCATGACGCGGAAAGGAAAGGAAACTGCGGGAATCGGTTAGCATACCAACCAGTTTACTCAGCAAACCCATGTTCGATAAGACATTGAGCTGGTCAATCATACCGTCTTTCTGATCATTAAACCACCAGGCAGAACCAAATTGGACCTTACCTGCTACAGAGCCATCATTAAAGTTTCCAATCATTGCAGCGATCATCGCGTTATCCGAGGGATTTAAATTATAGATAATCGTTTTGGCAAGACGGTTATCCAGATCCAGTTTACCCAGGAACCTGGATAATGCACTTGCCTGACTGAAATCACCGATTGAATCCCAGCCTGTATCTGGACCGAGCTGACGCAATGCACGGAGATTGTTATTGCGTAGGGCACCTAAATGATATTGCTGCACCCAACCCTTTTCGTGGTCCCAAAGGGCAAACTGGAAGAGCATAGCAGACTTGAACTTGAGTTTTTCTGAAGACGATAAACTTTGCTGGCTGCGAATCTTAATAAAAATATTGCTGATCTCGCTGTCTGTATAATCTTCAGCATAGATCTGCTCCAGACCATGATCCGAAACCGTACAGTCATTAGCTGCAAAATAATCATGACGCGATTTAAGTGCTTTCAGATAGGTATCGTAGTCCGTTACGGAAATATTACTGACTGCTTCCAGTTTATCTATATAGGTATTCAGCGCCGTCAGGTCGTCTGCATTCATTGATTTATCTGGTCTGAACGCAGGAGCTACACCAATTTTAAACCCTTCTTTTTTTAGTTGCTGATGGTATGCCAGATCATCCAGCGGATCATCCGTTGTGCAAACCTGTTCCACATTCATTTTCAGCAGCAAGCTCTTTGCTGAAAATTCAGGGGACTGCAGCTTTTCGGTGCAGCTTTCATAAATATGTTTTGCTGTGTCCGGAGATAAGATTTCCTTACAGTCGAAGTATCTTTTTAACTCGAGATGAGTCCAGTGATATAAAGGGTTTCTCAGTGTATAGGGCACGGTCTCTGCCCATTTTTCGAATTTTTCGTAATCTGTTTTATTACCCGTGACATAAGCTTCGTCTACGCCGTTTGCACGCAGGGCACGCCATTTATAATGGTCGCCATATAACCAGATCTGGGTTAGATTGCCATAACGTGTGTCTTTCGCGATATCTTGCTGCGGCAGATGACAGTGGTAATCTATAATAGGCATGTGGCTGGCATATTCATGATATAACCTTTGCGCAGTTTTGGTCTTTAATAAAAAGTTATCATCTAAAAATTCTTTCATTTGATTTTTCTTGAGCTTTAATGAAATCCGTTGTCTTATGACTTGAGCTGACGGCTAATAGCCAGTTCCAGGCCTCGTAATTCTGCCAGACCTCTTAAGCGTCCGATAGCAGAATATCCCGGGTTTGTTTTCTTATGCAGGTCATCCAGCATTTTATGTCCATGGTCTGGTCTGAATGGCATGCGGGTATCGGTCCGGCCTGCTGCGATCCGGTCCTGCTGCTGTTCGAGTAAAGCTTTCATTACTGCATACATATCAACATCGCCATCCAGGTGATTAGCTTCATGAAAATTGCCTTGCTCATCTCTGCTGGTGCTTCTGAGGTGAATAAAATGTATTCTTTCACCCAGGCGTTTCACCATACCCGGCAAATCGTTGTCTTCCCTTACACCGAAAGAACCGGTGCAGAAAGTCAGACCATTGTTGGGCGAAGGAACAGCCTCGTAAATTGCCTGAATGTCTGCTTCCGTGCTTACTACGCGCGGTAGACCCAGGATAGGATAAGGTGGGTCATCCGGGTGAATGCAGAGCAGTACACCTGCCTGTTCGGCTGCTGGAACAACTTCCTTCAGGAATGAAATGAGATTATCACGCAGTATTTCCGGGCTAATTTTATCATAACCCTGCAAAACGGTCAGGAATTCGGTTAAAGTATAACCTTCTTCGGATCCTGGCAGACCTGCAATTATGTTTTTGACCAATAATTGCTGTTCGGCATCCGATTTACTTTTAATCCAGTCTTCTGCACTTTTTTTCTGCTGCGCTGTATAGCTGATTGCCGCGCCGGGTCTTTTCAGCAGGAACAATTCAAATGCAGCAAATGCAGCCGCCTCGAAACGTAAAGCTGTAGATCCATCGGGCATCAGATAATCCAGGTCTGTACGGGTCCAGTCCAGTACGGGCATGAAATTATAACAAACGATATTAATACCACATGCCCCCAGGTTCAGCAAAGATGTTTTATAGTTTTCGATATACTGGCGGAAATTTCCGGTTCTTGTTTTAATGTCCTCATGTACCGGGACACTTTCAACGACCGACCAGTTTAAACCAGCAGTCTTAATCAGTTCCTGTCTTTGCAGAATTTCTTCCTTTGTCCAGATTTCTCCGTTTTTAAGATGATGCAGAGCAGTTACTATTCCTGTAGCACCTGCCTGTCTAACATCACTCAATGATACCGGGTCTTGTGGTCCATACCACCTCCAGGTTTGTTCCAAACTCATATTAATCTATTTTATACGCCGCCAAATGCAGCAAAACCGCCATCAACATTAATTACCGTCCCCGTTACAAACTTAGAGGCATCACTTAAGAGCCAGATCAATGCACCTTCTAATTCGTCAGGTTGACCAAATCTTTTAAACGGCGTTTGTTTAATCACTAATTTACCTCTTTCTGTATAGCTTTGGTCAGGGAGCGTCAGCAATCTTCTGTTCTGTTCTGTGATAAAAAAGCCAGGTGCTATAGCATTCATACGCAGCTTATCACCATATCTGTTAGAGAGTTCTACGGCAAACCATTTGGTATAGGAATCCAGCGCTGCTTTCGCAATACTGTAGCCCATTACTTTCGTAATAGCCCTTTGCGAGGTCATGGATGAGATATTTACAATACTTCCACTTTTCGCTTTGGCAATTTCTTCTCCGAATACCTGGGTTGCTTGTACTGTGCCTAATAAATTAAGATTCAGTACTTTACTGAAAGCCTCCAGATCCAGGCTGAACAAGTTGTCTTCGGGCTCTATAACTGCTCCGGCCATATTGCCTCCTGCTGCATTGACCAGCCCGTCTATATGACCGTATTTTTCCAGGATAACTTTTTTTGCTGATTCCAGGCTTTCCATGTCCATCACATCGGCCACAACGGCCATTGCATTTCCGCCCTCAGCGTTAATTTTTTCAGCTCTTTGATTCGCAATTTCGCTGTTTCTTCCAATGATTACAACTGTTCCGCCCATGGCGTGAATACAATTCACGAAGGATTCACCAAGAATTCCGGTTCCGCCAGTGACCACTATTACTTTATCTTTTAACGATCCGAAGTCCATATTTCGTTGATTAAGGGTTTAAATTTTCAATTGGTTTCATATTTCTGGTGAGTAGCTGAATAATGGCCCAGGCTAAAAAGTAGGCGCAGCCGCTAATAATAAATAGAATGTTATAGCCCGCTGTGATATTGCCCAAACCTTTATAATAAGCTAAAAGCGTTCCTACAAAGATTGGAAAAAGTGTAGATGCAATAGAACCGGACATACCTCCGATTCCAACTACCGTGCTCACTGCATTTTTCGGGAACATATCCGATACAATGGTGAAGATATTTGCGCTCCAGGCCTGATGGGCTGCGGTAACCAGACTAATAATTCCTACCACGACCCAGATATCGTCCATCATACGGACCAGAAATATCGGCGTAACAACAATAGCGACGATTAGAAGCGTTGTTTTACGGGCTTTTAGTACCGGCCAGCCGATTTTAATGAAGTAAGAAGACAAATATCCCCCTCCAATACTACCCAGGGTTGTTGCAGCGTAAACAACGGCAAGCTGCAAACTCGGTTTGGTTAGATCCAGGGCGAAGGTATCTGCAAAATAAGAAGGAAGCCAGAACAAGAAAAACCACCAGATTGGGTCGGTGAGCACTTTTCCTACTATGAAAACCCATGTTTGTTTCAGGCGGAGTAATTGACCCCATTTTAGCTTGACCGGGTTTTCCTCTATTGCTTCATTGTCACTCAGGATATAATCCAATTCGGGTTGTTTAAGGCGTTTTTGTTTGGTCGGGATTTCGTAGAATATCCACCAGAATATTAACCAGATAAACCCGATTGCCCCGGTGATCACAAAAGCTTCCTGCCAGCCGTATAAACCCAGAAGCCAGGGCACTATTATCGGGGCTATTACCGCTCCTATACTGGTTCCGGAATTGAAAATACCTGTGGCCAATGCCCGCTCTCTTTTAGGGAACCACTCGGCGACGGCCTTTACACCTGCAGGGAAATTACCTGATTCTGCCAGTCCTAAAAGACCTCTTACAAAACCAAAACCTACGGTGCCTTTTACAAAAGCATGCAGAATAGCGGCAATGCTCCATACGAGTACAGAAACTCCGTAGCCGATTTTTGAACCCACTTTGTCGATAAAACTGCCGAAGAGCACATAACCCAGCGCATACATACCGGCAAAGACCATGACGATATAACCATAGTCGGCTTCGGTCCAGTGAAATTCTTTCTCCAGGGTTGGCTTGAGTAAACCAATTACCTGTCTGTCAATATAATTAATAGTTGTGGCAAAGAACAGTAAGGCGCAGACTACCCAACGATAATTTCCAGTTTTAACTTTTTCCATGATATGTTGCTGTATTTAAGGATAAAAGATGATTACAAAGCTGTAATTGTGACTTCTGCACCTTTACGTTCTGCAGATACGTAACCTGCATAAATGGTAGCCATTACATCGGCGGCGAGACTGCTGTTACTTTCTATAGGCGTTCCATATACTGCAGAACGGTAGAAAGCATCCATCTCATGCTGATAACCATTAAACCATCCTTCATCTGGAGAGATTGAGGACCAGCCTTCTTTGGTTTCGGTTTTTTCTACAACATAAACATCCTTAAAATTAGTACCGTTCGGTGTATATGCCTGCATGGCATCATTTGGGGCAATATTGCAAATCGTCCTGTGATTATTGGTGTTTACTTCCAGCCGGTTTTTGACACCACCCAGTACAAGTTCGCTGGCAAACAGATTAGCAACAGTCCCGTCTTCAAATACAATATGTACCATTGCCAGGTCTTCTATATCCTTATAAGTAGTTTGCAAATGACCCTGGTCCTGATAACCCGGCATACGTGTTATTGCATGTGTACGTGAAGAAACTGTTTTCGGTCGGATTGGGTTTCCATTGCGGACCCTGCCTTCCACGTGTTTCAGATAAATAGCAGCAGTGATCGGATGACACCCTTTACCGACCATAGAGCCTCCGCCAGAGTATTTCCATTGTCCGTAGGCTAATGAATGAGACCCCGAATGAGACTGCTCACCCAGCATCCAAATGATTTGCGCACCTGTTTTTTCGAGTAGTTCTCTTTCTTTTTGAATGGCGGGGGCATAAACCCAGTTCTCAGCATACATGATTTTGCCGCTGCTTGCTTTTTCCGCATCGAGCATTCTCTTCAGGCTTTCTAAAGTATGGGAGAGACCGGTTTCCCTTGGAAACAGATCGCCGTTAAAATTTGCAGTGCCGTCACCAAAATAACCGGTAAAAGGTTTTTCTACGATAACATGCTTGTTTTTTGCCAGAATAGCTATAACGAGTGGCTCATGTGATACCGGGGGAGTACAGACGTGCAGGACATCGCAATCATCAATGAGCTCTTCGAGATTTGTATAGGCTTTGATTTCGCGTTTTTCTGCGAATTGTTGTAACTCTTCAGTGCCGGTAGAATAGGCGCCGGCGACTTCAACCTGGGTACTAAACACCCGTTTAAGTGCGTCATAGTGGAATCGTGCGGCAAAACCGGACCCAATTATCCCGGCCTTAGTGATTCTTTTGTTCATAGCTTTATATTTGGTCAATATGGATGCGGGTCTTTTGCAGATTCCAGGTATTCATAAGATACTGCAAACGATTGCATACGCATAATTATGTAAAATAATTAGCATATCAAAAAGAATCGGGAACAAAATTTTGTTTCTTTATGAAGATAGCTCCGAAAACGTTGATGTTCTTTTGATCAGTTCAACCGGTGTAGTGAGCGAAAGAAAACTGCGTTGATTGTCTTGATTATGAATAAGATCCATAATTAATTTAGCGACGCCTTCGCCCATCAGATGCGGAAACTGTTCCACCGATGTAATCTCGGGTCTGGAAATTTCAGTACGGCTATCATTCGCGTAACCGGACACTTTAAGGTTTTTCGGAACAGAAATCCCATTTACTCTGGCAAATTCCAGTACGGCCAGTGCTGCAGTATCATTACAGGCAAAAATTGCGTCAGGAACCTGTTCGTTTTTAAATAAGGTTTCGCAGCTCTGCAGGGTGTTTTCTTTGTTTAATTCGTGGAAAAAGACCAGGTTTTCATCATAAGGAATCTGAAATTCATTAAGAGCCTCTTTATAACCATTCAGACGTTGCAAGTAGATACTACAGCTAAGTGGCCCGCTGATATGCGCGATCCGTTTGCATCCCTGTTCCACTAAATGCTTCGTTACCTGATAACCACCACTAAATTCATCGCCGACAATTTTATGGCAGGCTTTGTCAATAGGCACCCGGTCATAAAATACAACAGGCACACCACCTACAGCACTTTTATCGAAGACGGAATAATCTTTAGTATAGAGCGTGGTAGAGACAATTAAACCTTCTACCTGTGTGGCCATCAATAATTTAACTAAGGTTTTCTCCAGCTCAGGCGATTCATTTGATTGAAATATCATCAAATTATAACCATCTGTGTGCAGCTTATTCTGAATGGCGGTAATCACTGCAGCCTGGAAAGACATGGAGATGCGGGGAACGATAAGGCCGATGGTTTTAGACCGGCTGCTTCTGAGTGCTGCAGCAAGTGCATTATACCTGTAACCCAGCTTTTCAGCTGCATTTTTTACTTTAAGTTTGGTTTCTTCACTAATATGGGGATGATCACTTAAGGCTCGGGATACAGAGGATACAGACATCCCTACTTCCAGGGCTATGTCCTTAATGGTGACTTGCTGTTGCTTTTTCATATTTATGCAATCGTTCTCAAAACGATCATTATTCAAATATAAAAATAAAGTTACACAAATTGATCATGCTTCATAATGTACGCTGTAGATTGATTTGGCTGAACTAATGTTTTTTATGTTAATCTAATATCAGTTACGTTAATAATTAGCTGATTATAGGACACATAAATAAGTGCTCAATAATTTTGTTATTCTGAAATTTTTATATAATTATGTATCTGCAATCGTTTGCAGACAATTGCAATAACCAAATATAAGCTGATATCAATATGCAAAAGGAAGGAATTTCAGGGGTATTATACCTTGAAGCTAATATGCTTGCTATGACGGAATTTCGACGCCTTCTGCGATCAAAATCTCTTCTTCCGTGCTTTCCGGATCTCCAAACCACACCTCACCCGCTCTTAATCTCAAACCGAATAAACTTAATGTATGAATCTAAATTTAAAAAAGCCTTTAAAACGGTTTAAAGTAACTAAGGTTGCGATATCCCCTTTAATGTCTGCCCTATTTATTATAGGTATATCAGCAGCATTTACAGGGCAGGTAAGGGCGGCAAACCCAGGCGGCTTCTATATTCAGACTCCGGTTACCGGAGTCGTCAGAGATGGCAGTGGCCAACCAGTTCCGGGCGTAAGCGTGGTTATCAAGGGGTCTAAAACCGGAACTATAACAGATATGAACGGTAAGTTTAGTATCGCTGCCCAACCAAACAGCATATTGGTCTTCTCTTATATAGGTTATATTGCTCAGGAAGTCACTGTCGGCACCAAAACAGCACTGGATGTTAAAATACTGGAAGATGTCGGCAATCTGAACGAGGTTGTGGTAACAGGTTATACGACAGAACAAAAGAAAGATATTCTGGGCTCTGTGAGCATAGTTAATGCTGCCGATCTGCAGTCTACACCCACCGGAAACGTAACCAGTCAGCTGCAAGGACGCTCACCAGGTGTAACGGTAAGTGGTGACGGTAGCCTGGATGGAGGTGCTAAAGTACGTATTCGTGGATTTGGGTCCTTTACAGGTTCCGAACCACTCTACGTAATTGATGGAGTTCCTGTTTCACCCAATACAGCAACTGCAGGTTCAAGGGCAGGGAGTACAACTTCTGCAATCGACAATCTGAATCCTAATGATATTGCATCCGTACAGGTACTAAAAGATGCAGCATCTGCTTCTATTTACGGAGCCCGGGCCGCCAATGGAGTTGTTATTATTACAACGAAAAAAGGAAAATCCGGTGCTGCGAAAGTATCGGTAGATGCTTATACAGGTATAAACTATGTGAGTTCGGGCAGCTTCCCGAAGTTACTGAATGCCCAGCAGATGGGAGATTTATACTGGAAACAAATGGAGGGGGCCTATGCCTCAACCGGTAACCCTGCTTATCAGCCGGGCGGTGCGAGCTGGAAGCATGACCAGTACGGGTCAGGTGCCAGGCCAGTAATTCCTGAGTTTATCTTAGTTAACAACAACGGATCACGTATCGGAGGTGCAGCACTGGAGAAAATGAGAACCAGTGACCCAGCCTTATTTGCATCTCTGACGAACCCAGCTAATTATAATCTGAGGACACACCAGATTGTGAGATCTGCAGATACAGATTGGTTTGATGAAGTTTATAATCCTGCGCCGATCAGCAATATACAAGTAGGTGCGACAGGTGGATCGGATAATGGGAATTATGCGCTGAGTTTAAATTATATGACACGTGAAAATACTGCGGCTAAAACCAATACTTTCGACCGTTATACCTTAAGGGCAAATTCCAATTTCAAAATTAAGGAAAACATCAGGTTTGGTGAAAACATCCAGATTTCATATAGTAAAATGAGTGGAAATAGCAGCCCCGATGGGGCAGGCCCGCGCGCTGCCTGGGTAATGCAACCATTGATTCCTGTTTATGATATTATGGGTAACCCGGCAAGTAGTGCAGCGCCACAGCTGGTTTCTACTAATGATCCGGGACGGAATCCAATCACAGAATCTTACCGGAACCGTTTCGATAACACAGAAAACTACGGTATTTTCGGTAATGTTTATACAGAAGTAGATATCATTAAAGGGTTAACCGCAAGGACATCATTTGGTATAGATTATTCTGCCAGAAATGCGAAAGATGTAAATCCGGTTACCTATGAACACGCGGAGAACACGGCGACAAATTCCATTTCAAACAGAAAGAATTTCAGTAATACCTGGACCTGGTCAAATACCCTGACCTATGCAACAACATTTAAAGAAAAGCATGATTTAAAAGTCCTGGTAGGTACAGAAGCGATTAAATCGTATGCTGAAGATCTGTTTGCTCAACGGTTAGGCTTAGCCCTGAATCTGGAAGATGATCCGAATTTCCAGATTATTAATGCAGGGGTTGGTGCGCAGACCAATTCAGGAGGATTCAGAAGAAGTACTTTATATTCCATGTTTTCCAGAGTAGATTATTCGTATGCCGGAAAATATCTGTTGAATGCGACAGTACGTCGTGATGAATCATCCAAGTTCTCAAAAAACAATCGCGTAGGATATTTTCCTGCAGTCGCAGCGGGTTGGAGAATTAGTTCTGAGGAGTTTATGAAAGACGTTAAATTCCTGACGGACCTGAAGCTACGCGGTAGTTATGGTATTATCGGCAATCAAAGCGGTCTGCCAAATGAAAATCAATACAATGTTTATGTATCCAGCTTAGGACAGGGCTATCCGCTTACAGGCGCACAGTCTGTCGCAAATGACAGTTATACTTTGGGCAGTGTAGGTAATCCCAATGCCAAATGGGAGCAGAATACCACTACAAATATTGGTTTGGATGCATCTATGTTTAACGGAACGGTGAACTTTACAGTAGAGGTTTATCAGAAGAATACGAAAGATCTGCTGGTTCGAAATCAGGCTCCAGTTACCGGTACGATGGCGGTACAGCCTTTTCTTAATGCAGGAGACATGCGAAACAGGGGAATCGACCTGGGAATTTCTAAGAACGGTGAATTTAAGTCTGGTTTCACCTATGATGTAGCATTAACTTTCTCTAAATACAAAAACGAGGTTACCCGAGTTATGGATAATCCTTTAGCAACTATAATCGGTGAATCGACGCGTTTGAACGGAAGTCCGAGTATTACTATGGTTGGACAGCCGATAGGATCTTTCTATGGCTATAAGCTGGACGGATTTTATAATTCCCAGGCAGATGTAGATGTTTTTAATGCAAAATACAATCCGAACGGTACCACTACACCATGGATCCCTGCAGAAGTAGGAAACTGGAAGATCAAAGATGTGAATGGAGATGGAATTATTAATGCACTGGACCGAACCATTCTCGGTAGCCCTCATCCAGATTTCCAAAGCAGTCTGAATCTGTCGGCGGGATATAAAAACTTTGATTTTACAGCCTTTTTATTTTACAGTAAAGGTGGTCAGATCTTTAACCTGAGCCGTTTCAATACCGACTTCAATACTTTTCAGTTTAACAGAAGTGAAAGAATGCTTAAGGAATCATGGACACCGGAATTGGGTAATAATGCTAAACTGCCTAAGCTGAATGTTCTGGATACTTATTCGAATTCAAATGTGACAGATTACTACCTGGAAGACGCCTCTTATCTACGTTTAAAAACTGTGCAGGTAGGTTATACACTTCCAACGCGGCTGGTAAGCAGACTGAAGATGGAAAAAGTGAGAGTCTACGTTCAGGCGCAGAACTTATTTACTGTTTCTAAAGCGACAGTACTGGATCCGGATGCAGGATTAAATGGTGATGTTGATACTTCTATGGGTGTAATTGCCAATACTTTACCGACGCCGAAACAGGTTTTATTTGGTATAAGTGTAGGATTCTAATTTTTGAAAAACAAAAAATAATTTTATGAAAAAGTCTCAATCGATAATATTTATAATGATCTGCTGCAGTATGTTCTTTTCCTGCAGTAAGGACTTCATAGAGCAGGGGCCGGTTGGTTCCTTCCCCGAAAGTGTCCTTAAAACACCTGATGGGATCCGAAAAGCATTAGTTGGTGCTTACTCCTCGCTGAATGGTACCGAAGGCTTAGAGAGGACGCCGGCTCAGGCCCTGTTTGGCAGTATTCGCGGGGGCGAAGCCAACAGGGGTTCCGGGAATGGTGTGCAGCCTCAGATGTCTCAAATACAACGTTTCGAAGTGAATACAAGTAACAGCTCGGTACTTTTGTTTTTCAATCATTTTGCAGATGCAATCGCCCGCACAAATTTGGTGTTAAAGTACCTTCCCCAGGTAGAAGGTATGGATCCGCAGGATGCTAAAAACATCGAAGCGGAAGCTAAATTTTTAAGAGCTCATTATCATTTTATGATGAAAAGGGTATTCAAGAATACGCCATGGCTGGACGTAGAAAGTCTGAATGATCCAAAAGTATCCAACACTGATGATGGTGGTAACTTCATTGATATCTGGCCGAAAATTGCTGCGGATTTCAAATATGCAGTGGATAATCTTCCGCAGACACAAGCTGATTTCGGCAGACCGAATAAATGGGCGGCAAAGGCATATTATGCCAAAACTCTGGTCTATATGGGTAATGAAGGGGATGATGCGAATTATACGCTGGCGAAGGTAGAATTCGACGACTTGATTGCTAATGGTGTAAATGTGAAGGGGCAAAAATATGCGCTGAACCCAAATTATCATGATAATTTCAATACACAGAAAGAGAACGGACCTGAATCTGTCTTCCAGGTTCAGCATTCTGTCAATGACGGAAGTACAAATAATTGGGCAAACGCAAATTTGGAGACACTTTTTACAGGTTTGCAGGCTAGTGATGGCCCGACTTTAGGACGCGGATATGCTTATTTCAACCCCTCCCAATGGTTTGTAAATAAATTCAGAGTAGATGCGAATGGACTGCCTATCTTTAATCACACGGCGCGTAATGCCGCCTTCGTGAAAAATGATGATGGAATTGAATCTACTGCACCATTTACACCTGACGCAGGTTTGATCGACCCAAGGCTGGACTGGACAGTTGGACGCCGTGGTATTCCTTATCTTGATTATGGTTTAATGCCAGGAAAGGCCTGGATTCGCGATCAGGCTTATGGTGGGCCGTATATCAGTAAGAAATTCTTTACATTGAAATCTCGGGAAGGCGTTGATACTGCACCGGGAACGCCATACAATAACCTGAATATTGATATTATTCGTTATGCCGATGTCTTATTATTGGCAGCAGAAGTAGAGGCGCGGATCGGAAGTGAGGCGAAGGCGATGGAATATGTAAATATGGTTCGTAATCGTATGGTAAATAACACAGCTGATCCTGAGAACTGGGTCCTGAGGAATGGTGTACCGGCGGCTAATTATAAAATTGGCTTGTATAGCGCAGGAACTTTTCCGTTCGATAGTAAAACCAATGCTTTAAAAGCTGTTTTCTTTGAGCGTACACTGGAGTTAGGTCTGGAAGGACACAGAGCTTATGATGCAATAAGATTTGGCGCAGAAGATCAGACAACAGATCTGGATGAATTGAATGGTTATCTTCAGTACGAGTCTACTTTGAGAGGATTTGTTTCCGGAGCAAACTATACACGTGCGCCTGATGCTGTTATCCCCATCCCCCAGCAAGCTGTTGAGAACAGTTTTAAAGATGGTAAAATTACCTTGAAACAAAATCCAGGCTATTAAGCGGTAAATACCAATTTATTAGAAATTGTCGCTAATTTGAATTCTGGATTCCATACCAAATATATATTTTAATACAATGAGCTATTTACAACAACCTAACCGAAAATCGAAATGGAGAAAAGGCCTGCTGCTTTGTTCAGTACTTTGCATCAGCAGCCTGTTTTATCAGTGTAAAAATGATGAAATGTCCGCAGAAGCTTCCCTGAAGAAAATGGAGGTTGAAAAGGGTTTTGAGGTGAAACTAGCAGCTTCAGAGCCATTGGTCAGTGCGCCTGTAGCCATGACTTTTGATGACCGTGGCCGGATGTGGGTCGTGGAAATGAACGGGTTTATGCCGGATACGCTTGGTACAGGAGAAGATGCTCCAAGTGGAAAAATAGTAATCCTTGAAGACACCGATCATGATGGGGTTGCAGATAACCGCAAAATATTTCTGGATTCGCTGCAATTGCCGCGGGCCATTTGTCTGATAGAGAACGGAGCGCTCGTAGCTGAGCCTCCGTATTTATGGTATTATGAAATTAAGGGCGATAAAGCAGGTAAAAAGACTTTGGTGGACAGTACTTATGCAGATGACGGTAATGTTGAACATCAGCCGAATGGTCTGCTCAGAGCAATGGACAACTGGATTTATAATGCTAAATCGAGTACGCGATATCGTAAAGTCGGAGATCAATGGAAAAAAGAAAGTACGCATTTCCGGGGACAGTGGGGCGTTTCTCAGGACAACTCCGGAAGACTGTATTATAACCACAATTCTGCCAATATCCTTGGAGATTATTTCACACCTGGATTAGGATCGCAAAATCCGAATCAGAAAGAAATTGCGGGTTATAATGTGGCTGTAGTACCAGATAACAGGGTTTATCCGGCTCATGCTACACCTGGTGTAAACCGTGGTTATATGGAAGGTATTCTGGACAGTAACCAGAGATTGGTGAATTTTACTGCTGCCTGCGGACCACTGATTTACAGGGGCAATTTATTTGGGGAAGCCTATGTACAAAACGGCTTTGTAGCTGAACCGTCGGCCAACCTGATTAAGCGTAATATTTTAAAACAGGAAGATGGTTACATCGTAAGCGGAGAACAAGCTTATCAGGGGAAAGAGTTTTTATCCAGTGTGGACGAGCGGTTTAGGCCGGTTAACCTGAATGATGGTCCTGATGGCGCTTTGTATGTCCTGGATATGTACAGAGGTATTATCCAGCATAAGACCTATCTAACGCCATATTTGAAAAATGAGATCAAAGAACGTAATCTCACTTTGCCGCTGGTTTGCGGAAGAATCTACAGAATAGTACCTGAGGGTGCCAATCCAGTAATGAAAACCATGCCGCAGGACCCGCAGCAGTTAGTCGCAGCACTGGCAGATCCGAATGGATGGATTCGTGATAAAGCACAGCAAATGCTGATTGACCGTAAAAATAAAGATGTCGTACCTGCTTTACAGAAAGCACTGGGCTCATCAAACAAATTGCAGGCTGTACATGCGCTCTGGACATTGGAGGGTTTACATGAATTGACAACCGAAGAAGTTCTGGCAGCAGTTAAGTCTGATTCCTGGGCAATCAGGATGCAGGGATTGAGTGTAATTCCATCGGTTATTAATAAGCAGAATTCCGGTGCTTATATCGCTGCTTTAAATGAAAAAGCCTTAATCGGCGACAAACGTGCTGCACCTTATATTGGGTTTTTAGTACAATTCATTCAGCCTTTAAACCCTAAAGCCGCTTCAGATCTGACCCAGGCGCTGATTAAATTATACGCCAATGATAAATATGTAGCTGGTGCAATTGTAAGTAACCTGAAAGATAAAGAGGCCGCCTTCCACACAGAATTATTAAAAAAGTATCCGGATACGAACCTGGCTATTAATACACAGTTGGCCAAGGTTGCTTTAAATAAGGCAAACGAGTTGCTTAATAAAGATCCGAAGGTTATCGAAGCGCGTTATCCAAAAGGAGTATTGATCTATAAATCTACTTGTCAGACCTGCCACGGACCAGATGGGAACGGAATAAAATCGCTGGCACCGCCGCTGAATAAATCGGAATGGGTTAATGGTAATAAAGACAAATTAATTCCAATTGTACTTTTTGGCCTGACGGGTCCAGTACCCGTAAATGGACATTTGTATACCAAACCTGAGATTATGGCCGATATGCCAGGCATTGGGGCCACTGAAGAGTTTCATGATAAGGATATTGCCGAGTTGCTGAATTATATCCGGAATTCTTGGCAGAATAAAGCATATAAAGTGACTGAAAGCGAAGTTACGGCCATTCGTAATCTATATAAAGGCAGGGATAAAGCCTTCACAGTTGAAGAACTGAGCCGTATTAATTAATAAATTGTATTACCTAATCAAATGTAAATATGAATATCTCGAAATTTTTAGTTGTTGCCATGTTCTGCTATTCCGGCAGTGTCACTGCACAACAAAAACCAGTATGGAAATCGCTTTTTAACGGTAAAGACCTGACAGGTTGGGAACAACTGAACGGAAAAGCAAAATATGAAGTAAAAAATGGGGAAATTATAGGAACTACTGTGCCTAAGGAGCCGAATTCTTTTTTGACAACTAAAGAAAAGTATGGCGATTTTATTCTCGAGCTGGAGTTGCTGGTAGACAACTCCATGAATTCCGGTATACAGATCAGAAGTGAAAGTACCGCAGATTATCAGGATGGCCGTGTACATGGATATCAGGTGGAAGTAGATCCTTCTGACCGTGCCTGGAGCGGTGGTATTTATGATGAAGCCAGAAGAGGGTGGTTGTATCCACTTAATATTAACCCTAAAGCTCAGACGGCTTTTAAAAAGTCAGAATGGAATAAATACAGGATAGAATGTATCGGTAGTTCGATCCGTACCTGGATTAATGGTGTGCCTGCAGCTAATGTCGTAGATGCAATGACATTAAAAGGCTTTATCGCTTTGCAGGTGCATGGGATTTATGGTGATCAGAAACCAGGAACTGAGATTCGCTGGCGTAATATTCGTATTCAGACTGCAAATCTTGTACCCTCAAAGATTGATGATATTTATGTAGTTAACCTGGTTCCGAATTCCGTTTCTGCACAAGAAAAAGCGCAGGGTTATGGATTGCTGTGGGACGGAAAAACAGCTAAAGGATGGATAGGAGCTAATAAAACGAAATTTCCTGAAACAGGGTGGACAATCTCCAACGGAGAATTAACTGTACAGGAATCAAATGGAGCGGAATCTACTAATGGCGGCGATATTGTTACAGAAAAGCAGTATAAAGCATTTGAGCTTAAATTTGATTTTAAACTAACCGAAGGGGCCAATAGTGGTATTAAGTATTTTGTGACCTTGAAAGAACAAAGTCAGGGTTCAGCTATTGGTTTGGAGTACCAGATTCTGGATGACGAGAAACACCCTGATGCAAAATTAGGACGTGACGGAAACCGTACACTGGCTTCGTTGTATGACCTGATTACCGGTAAAAAAGATAGAAATGCGATCCACAAGATCGGAGAGTGGAACCAGGGATTGATCCGCGTTTATCCCGATAACAGGGTTGAACATTGGCTTAACGGGTTTAAAGTGGTAACTTATACAAGAGGTTCAGCAGAATTCAAAGCACTAGTTGCTGCTAGCAAATACAAAGACTGGAAAGATTTTGGAATGGCTCCACAGGGACATATCCTTATCCAGGATCATGGAAATAAAGTATCCTACAGAAGTATTAAGATTAAACAACTCTAAAGATAAATCCTAAAATGCTTAATCTGATTGTGGAAAAACGGTGGTGCCAGGCACCGGATTTTCTGCAATCGGATTTTGTTTTTTAAGCAGATTATTCCACCGTGTATATTATTTGTTACACACAGTTAATTTAGATACAAGGAATTATCTGTTTCTTACGAGCCTTAACCAAATGAATATTTATGGACCTGCTGTTAAGTATATTGAACATCGTCTTTTGTATTGCCTTTCTCCTGTTTGCTTACGTAAATCTTAATGATAATGATTCCTGGCTCTGGGTGCCAATCTATATGGTTGCTGCTGTCGCCTGCGGATTAGCTGCCTTCCACTATGTCTACCCTAACCTGTATTTGGTTGCAGTAACTTTTTACCTGGTCTATGCAGTAGTCCTGTTTTTTAGTAAAGATGGTGTTAAAGACTGGGTCATTAAATACGGAAAGCCCAGCTTGGTGGAGAGTATGCAGGCGACTAAGCCTTATATTGAAAAAGCAAGGGAATTTTTCGGTCTGCTGATTATCAGTGCTGCACTGCTGCTGAATTATTTTATTCATTAACGGAAAGCTATGAATTTAATAACAGATCAAAACAAATGTATACTTAAAAATTTAATCAATCAGTTGTTGAACAGGTGTTTATCTGCTCAATCCTTTGAGTGGATCAGTACGAAATCGGTACTTATTGAGCAGGAAGAAGGGGCTGTCCAGCTTAGTATGACTTTTGCGCAGGTTTCCAGATATGCCCCAAAAATACAGTTGGATCGCGATGCACCCGAAATAGAGGCGATCGGCAGCTTAGTACCTGGATGCGACCCCAGTAACTGGTCTGTAGCGACGCTTTGCAGAATAGCCTTAATAATGCGCGTTAAGGATGTGGGAGCAGAGCTGTATCTGCAAAAGATCTCAGGATTGTTTACCGCTGCAGAGATGAACGAACTGGTTGCCCTTTATACGGCTTTACCTTTTCTAGAACATTCTACGCAATGGATTGCCCGGTGCGAAGAAGGAATACGCAGCAATATCGGCATTGTGCTGGAAGCTATAATGTATGGCAATCCTTATCCTGCGGCTTTTCTGCCGGAAGCGTCATGGAATCAGATGGTTCTGAAAGCGTTCTTTACAGATAAAAACGTGGAAGCGATCATTGGGCTCAAAGAAAGAAATAATTCTGTTCTCCAATCAACGCTGAAAGACTATATAGAGGAGCGGGTTGCGGCCGGGCGTATAGTTCAGCCCGGTATATACACCCTGATTTATTAATAACCAAATAGAATTTGACTATGTGTTGTAATGAAAATATAAAAGAAAGAATAGCAGGGTCTGTACAGCAAAGCAGCCTTGATTTAAGTGAGATCAGCGGGATGAAATTTTTTGATCCCCACGTACATATGACGTCGCGAACTACAGATGACTACCAGGCCATGGCAGATGCGGGAGTAGTTGCACTTATTGAACCCGCTTTCTGGTTAGGTCAGCCCAGGACCGGAGTGGATAGCTTTACCGACTATTACAGCAGCTTAATTGGCTGGGAAAGGTTCCGCTCATCACAGTTTGGCATTAAGCATTATTGCACAATCGGGCTAAATTCCAGGGAGGCGAATAATGAAAAACTTGCCGAACAGGTCATGGAAATCCTGCCGCATTTTATATTTAAAGAAGGCGTAGTAGGGATTGGTGAAATTGGCTTTGATGACCAGACTCCTGCGGAAGAAAAGTATTTCCGTCTGCAACTGGAACTAGCTAAAGAAGCTGGTTTGCCGGTACAGATCCATACGCCGCACAGGGACAAGAAAAATGGTACAACGCGGAGTATGGATATTGCGCTGGAGCAGGGACTGGATCCATACAGCATAATCATCGATCATAATAATGAAGAAACGGTGAAAGAAGTACTGGACAGAGGCTTCTGGGCGGCCTTTACGATCTATCCATTTACGAAGATGGGTAATGAACGTATGGTGGAAATTGTGAAGCAATATGGTTCTGAACGCATCATGATCAATTCTGCTGCCGACTGGGGTATCAGTGACCCGCTTGCAGTGCCTAAATCTGCTGCTTTAATGAAAAGGTCGGGAATCAGCCTGGCCGATATAGAACTGGTTACGTACCGCAATGCAATTACAGCTTTCGCACAAAGCGGACAAATAGATGAAAAAGATTTTGAACAGCTGCAGCCGGTTGATCAGGCACAAAAGTTCGCCAGCAACTCTATCTTAAGAGGTGGGCAGCAACCAAGGATCGATAAAAATTCTATCATTATCTCTTAATCCCGGAAAAATGGAGAAACTTCTGGGATATCTGCGTTTAACCCGGCCCGCAAATGTAATTACTGCTGTAGCTGATGTACTGGCAGGAATGGTTATATCCGGATATTTTCTGGTGCAGGTAGATTTATGGCCAGTTTTTCTCATCTGTCTTTCTACTATAGGCTTATATAGCGGGGGTATTATATTTAACGACGTTTTTGATGCAGAACTTGACCGGGTCGAAAGACCGGAACGACCTATTCCTTCAGGGCTAATACCGTTGAGAGCAGCCATAATTTTTGGGTCCGTCTGTTTCGCTGGAGGAATATTTGCTGCGGGACTTTATCAGCCGGTTTCTATTCTGCTTGCTATTGCGATAGTAATTGCCTGCCTAACCTATAATAAATGGCTGAAACATCATTTTATCCTGGGGCCGCTGAATATGGGTATTTGCCGCGGGCTTAATTTACTATTAGGTATGAGTATTTTAACGACCGGTCTGGCAGATTGGTGGTTTTTAGCATTAATTCCGGTGGTTTATATCTTCGCAATTACCATGATCAGCCGCGGTGAAGTTCATGGCGGTAGTAAAAAGACAATGGTATTTGCCGCCTTGTTATACTTGGTGGTTATCAGCTGTCTGCTGTATGTAGCAGTTGCACAGCATTATTTTCTACTGATACTCGTATTTATTGTGCCGTTCGGCTTAATGATCTACAGGCCTTTGCTTGCAGCTTTCAGGAACCCGGAAGGGAGACATATCGGTAAAGCGGTCAAAGCTGGTGTAATCGCTTTGATTCTGCTCAACGCCACCTGGTCGGCTGCTTTCGGTAACTGGCAGGTAGCATTATGCATAGTCCTTCTTTTGCCGCTTTCAATGGGCCTGAGTAAATTATTTGCCGTTACCTAATTTGAATTAATTATGGAATATTTAGAACAATCTTTCAGCGTAAAATTTGACTATAAAGTATTTTTTACGACCTCACTCTTTAAACCTGACAATTTCACACTTGCTAATTTTATTTTAAGTGTGCCCGCTAAAATCCGCCGTAAGATCCTTTTTGTTGTGGATGAAGGTGTCGCGCTTGCACACCCTGACCTGAAGGCTTCCATTAAGGAATATTTTAAAGTATATCAGGAAATTCAGCTTATTGAAGACATTTTGATTATTCCCGGAGGAGAAGCTGCTAAAAATAATCCGGAGCTTTTTGAAAAACTGATTGCCGCAGTTGATACCTACGGCATCGACCGGCATTCCTATATCGCAGCGATTGGAGGAGGAGCGGTACTTGACCTGGTTGGTTATGCAGCTGCTGTATCACATCGTGGTGTAAAACATATCAGGATTCCCACTACGGTACTTTCACAGAATGATTCCGGTGTCGGTGTTAAAAATGGGATCAATTTTAAAGGAAAGAAGAATTTTACCGGAACATTTTCTCCGCCCGCAGCAGTATTCAATGACGCTGAGTTTTTACTGAGCCTAACTGACAGAGATTATTATGCGGGTATTTCTGAAGCGGTTAAGGTAGCGCTGATTAAAGATGAAGCATTTTTTGAATGGCTGGAAGCCCACGCCTCGTCTTTAGCCGAAAGGAATAGTAAGCAAATGAATGTGCTTATTAAGCGTTGCGCTGCATTGCATCTTGCCCATATCTCCAGTGCCGATCCTTTTGAAATGGGTTCGTCCAGACCATTGGACTTTGGTCATTGGGCCGCACATAAAATAGAGCAGCTGAGTCACTTCAGTATTCTCCATGGCGAAGCAGTTGCGATGGGGATTGCACTTGATAGCACCTATTCCTATCTGATTGGTTTGATAACCGAAGAAAAGCTGCAGCGGATTTTAAACGTATTACAGGTCTTCTTCGAACTTACCCACCCTTTGATTCAGATACAAGATCTAAATGCTCCGGTATTGAAAGGCCTGGCTGAATTTCAGGAACATTTAGGTGGGGAGTTAACCATTACGCTTCTTTCTGATATCGGTAAAGGGCAGGAGGTCCATCAGATTGACTCCGATCTATTGATTGCCGCAAGCAATTATGTCATGGAGTTTACCAGGCAACCACAATCTTTATCCCTTTAAAATGAAAACTCAACTAGGACATTTAACCTATTGCACAAATATTCATGCAGGTAAGAACTGGGCAGAAGATTTTGAGATTCTACAGCAACATTACCCCGAAATCAAACAGTCTGTATCAGCAGAAACCCCATTGGGTATTGGCCTAAGGCTTTCTCATTCGGCGAGCCTGGAGCTTCAAAATGAAGATAAACTAGCGGCTTTTATTGCCTGGCTGAAAGCGCAGAATGCCTACGTTTTTACAATGAACGGTTTTCCTTATGGCGAATTTCATCATACGGTGGTCAAAGCTGATGTGCATACACCAGACTGGACATCTGCAGAACGCAGGGAATATACCATCCGCCTGTTCAAAATTCTGAGCCGCTTGTTACCAGATGAACAGGAAGGCGGGATCTCTACTTCACCACTAAGTTACCGTCACTGGTTTAAAACGCAGGAGGACCTGAAAGCAGCGAGTAAAGCGGCGACGCTGAATATTATAGCTGTGTTGAAAACTTTGGTTCGTATCGGGCAGCAAACTGGAAAATATCTTCATCTGGATTTAGAACCTGAACCAGATGGCATCATTGAAACCGGTTTGGAATATATAGCATGGTTTGAACAGGAACTGCTGGTTTTGGGAATTCCGGAAATCATAGCCGAATTTCAGGTTTCTGCAGTAGAGGCGGAATCGTTGCTTAAAAAGCATCTTTGTTTATGCTATGATGTCTGTCATTTTTCCATCGGTTATGAAAACCATCGGGAGATGATTGCTGCATTGAAAGCAAAAGATTTGCGGGTAGGCAAAATACAAATCAGTGCAGCACTTAAAGCTAACCTGAAGACTGGTATTGAAGAACGCCAGGCGATCAAAAATAGTTTCGCGGAGTTTAATGAGCCAACTTATCTGCATCAGGTAGTCGCTGTAAAAGAAGATTGTACGCTTTTGCGTTATCCGGATCTGCCGGAAGCACTGGCCGATTTTGACCATGCCGATGTCAGAGAATGGCGCGCGCATTTTCATGTTCCCGTTGCGCTGTCCAATATAAATGTTCTTCAGACCACACAAAGTGATATCATGGAGGTACTGAAACTTCAGAAGGAATATCAGTTCACGAATCATCTGGAGGTGGAAACTTATACCTGGGAGGTACTGCCGGAAGCAATTAAACTACCAATAAGTACCTCTATAAGTAAAGAACTGAACTGGGTAATTAATCAAATCGATCAACTATGAAAAAGACAGTAGTTATTGATGTGGTAGGCTTATCATCCGGTTTGATCGGGGAGTTTACCCCATTTCTAAATAATTATGTAAAGACAAGAAATGTGTCGGTTATTGAACCAATGCTGCCTGCAGTTACTACCGCCGTGCAGTCTACTTATTTGACAGGTAAATTGCCAGAGGAGCATGGTGTTGTCGGTAATGGCTGGTATGACCGCACTGACGCCGAAATTAAGTTCTGGAAGCAATCAAATAAACTGGTGCTTGCAGAGAAAATATGGGATAGAGCTAAACGCGAAAATCCTGATTTTACTTGTTCCAATATGTTCTGGTGGTACAATATGTATTCCAACGCCGACTATTCTGTAACACCCCGGCCTAACTATCTGGCCGACGGCAGAAAGATGCCGGATTGTTATTCTGCTCCTGCATCGTTGCGGGACGAGTTACAGGAAAAATTGGGAACTTTCCCTCTATTTAGTTTCTGGGGGCCAGGAGCCAATATAAAATCTACTGCCTGGATTGCAGAGGCATCTATCCTTACAGACCAGCGTTATAATCCAACCTTAACACTCATTTATCTGCCTCATCTTGATTATTGCCTGCAGAAGTTCGGGCCCGACTTTGTGAATATAAAACAGGAGCTCGGGGAAATTGACCTGGTGTTAAAAAGACTGATAGAATATTATCAGCAGCAGCAAGATGTAGAGCTTATTATTCTTTCTGAATATGGAATAGCACCTGTAAGCCGCCCGGTTCACGTGAACAGGGTTTTGCGGGAGAATAACTTTCTACAGATTCGTGTCGAACGCGGACTCGAGCTGTTGGATGCAGGTGCCTCTGCCGTTTTTGCGGTTGCAGACCATCAGATCGCTCATATTTATTTCAATGACACGGATAAAATGGATCAGGTTAAACTGCTTTTTGAAGGCCTGCCGGGTGTTGCTGCCGTACTTGACGAAGCAGGTCAAAAGGCATATGGGATTGCCCATGAACGCGCAGGCGAACTGGTTCTGATTGCAGAGCCGGATAGCTGGTTCACTTATTATTTCTGGTTAGATGATGCCAAGGCACCAGATTACGCCAGATGTGTTGATATTCATAAAAAACCAGGATATGATCCGGTTGAGATGTTTATGTCTTCTAAAGCCAGGGCAGGGTATAAATTACTGAGAAAGAAAGCGGGATTTCGCTACATTATGGATGTTATTCCATTGGATGCAAGCCTGGTCAAAGGGTCTCACGGAAGCCCCGCAGTACCGAAAGTCTATCATCCTGTGCTGATTACTGATAACGGTTTGATTTCTCAGAACCTGAAAGCGACAGAAGTTTATGAGCTAATCTGGAATACGCTGACCGGTGATTCGGTAGTAAATAGGAAAGACCTTCATTGATGAAGGTCTTTCTGGTAATGTAATTTATTTCTTTAGCTCATTTGAGAATGAATACGGCAGGTCTGCTGTATTTACTCCTCTTGTTTTTTCAGGTTTTTCCGACATCTCGAAACTGATATTACCTCCTTTAGTCAGGTCCTGATGGGTCAGGTAATTACGAGTGTAGCTCTTACCATTTAGTTTCATGGATTTTATATACCTGTTTTTGCGGTTGTTATTACCCGCGCTAATGGTCATTTGCTTCCCGTTTTCGAAGTTCAGCCTTACCTTGCTGAATAAAGGCGAACCAGTGATATATTCATCTGTTCCGGGACATACCGGATAAAAGCCGAGCGCCGAGAAAACGTACCAGGCCGATGTCTGACCGTTGTCTTCGTCACCGCAATATCCGTCAGGGGCCGAGGAATATAACTTATCCATTACTTCCCTTGCCCAATATTGCGCTTTCCATGGTTCGGCAGAGTAGTTGTACAGATAGATCATATGTTGTATAGGCTGGTTGCCATGTGCGTACTGGCCCATATTCATCACCTGCATTTCCCTCATTTCATGAATCATACTTCTGCTATCCATACCTAATGAACCAGGCATGGTAAATACAGAATCAAGCATATGGTTAAATGTTTTTTTACCACCCATCAGGTCAATTAGCCCTTGAGGATCATGTAATACTGACCAGCTGTAGTGCCAGCTGTTACCTTCTGTAAAATCTTTACTCCAGTCTGTCGCTTTAAAATAGTCCTGGAACTTTCCGTCGGTCTTTTTACCACGCATCAGGTTATATTTAGGATCAAATACATTTTTGTAGTTCATTGCCCGTTTCGCGTAGATATCTATCTCTTGTGCCGGACGCTTTAATGCCTTGCCAAGCTTATAAATTGTCCAGTCATTATAAGCATATTCCAGAGTACGGGCCACATTCTGCGTAATTCCGGCATCGTTAGGGATATAACCATATTTATTGTATTCCTGATAACCTGTCCGTCCCGATGCAGCTACTGTCGGGTGAACATTATTTGCTCCGTTCTTAAGTGCTTCCCATAATATTTGAATATCATAGCCTCTCAACCCTTTCAGATAAGCGTCTGATACTACAGACGCAGAGTTATTGCCAATCATTGTGTTTCTATGTCCCGGACTTGCCCATTCAGGTAAAAAGCCACTTTCTTTGTAGGCATTTGCTAACCCTTCCTGCATTTTTATGCTTTCCGAAGGATACATGAGGTTAAGAAATGGGAAGAGACTTCTGAAAGTATCCCAGAAACCCGTGTCAGTAAACATGTAACCCGGTAATACTTTTCCGTTGTAAGGACTGTAGTGAACAGGAGTTCCGGTGGCATCTATTTCATAGAAGCTTCTTGGGAATAGCAAAGAACGGTAGAGGCAGGAATAGAATGTTCTTTTGTTGTCTATATTCTGGTCATCTACCTGGATTTTGCCCAGCACTTCGTTCCAGGTACTTTCACCTTTTTTGACCAGTTGGTTAAAGTTGTCATGACCTAATTCCCGCAGGTTTATTTCTGCCTGTTCCGGACTAATAAAAGATGAGGCGACCCGGGCATGTACCTGCTCACCTTTATGAGTTGAAAAACCAATTATTGCGCCACTGTGCTTACTTTCACTTTCCACACCGCCAGCATTGATATTGCCATTTGAAACTGCTGCCTGGTAGGTGAATGGTTTGTCGAAAACAATTACAAAATAGTTCTTGAAGTTGTCAGGTACACCACCGCTGTTTCTGGTTGTATAGCCAACAATTTTGTTCTCAGATTTAATTATTTTAGTATAAGATCCTTTATCAAAAGCATCAATAGTTATATAGGCCTGCTTAGTTTCGGGAAAGGTGAACCTGAACATCGCTGCACGGCTTGTCGGTGTGATTTCGGTTTTGACATCGTGATCAGCAAGATAGACGCTATAATAGTTGGGGCTTGCAATTTCTGATTTGTGGGAAAACCAGCTGGCCCGTTTATCTTCATCGAACTGAACCTCTCCGGTACCCGGCATAATGGAGAACTGACCGTAGTCGTTCATCCATGGGCTTGGTTGGTGAGTTTGTTTAAATCCTCTTATTTTTTCTGCGTTATAAGTATAGATCCATCCATCTCCCATTTTTCCCGTTTGCGGAACCCAGAAATTCATACCCCATGGCATCGCTATAGCCGGATAGGTATTACCGGTAGACAGTCCATAGCTGGAAGAGGTTCCTGTTAATATATTCACATAATCCAGCAGATTGTCTTTTTGCTGGGCATTTGTGACCGTGCTGAGTTGAAAAGTGAGGGCAAGGCAGATTAAGAATCTCAATGAAATTTTAAATGACATGTAATTGGGTTTATAATGGTTTAAGTTACTAAAACGATTTATGGCTCTAATAGGCTAAAATAATATCTAAACTGGATAATATTACAAGAAATTTAAATATTTAACTTCTTTATGTTTACGAGTGGGAGCGCAGCCTGTAAGGATTGTGAGTTTATTGCTAATCTAAAATCTAGTTTAATGTTAAAAAAAGCTATTCTGGGCCTGGTATTGATACTTGGCTTTAACACCACTACGCTACTGGCGCAGGATGTAAATTCCAAACCACTACCATTGCACCAATTACAGCAGCAGTTTGTAGACTTGAGGTTCGGTATGTTTATTCACTTCAACATTCCAACATATGCTAATGCAGACTGGCCGGATCCAGATGCACCTGCTTCACTTTTTAATCCGGTAGACCTGGATTGTGATCAATGGGCAAAAGCAGCAAAGGCAGCTAATATGACATATGGTTGTATTACCACAAAACATCATAGCGGGTTCTGTATCTGGGATACTAAAACAACAGATTACAGTATTAAGAGCAGTCCTTTTAAAAGAGATGTGGTACGGGAATATGTAGATGCATTCCGTAAGAATGACCTGAAGGTTATGCTTTATTACTCTATTCTGGATACACACCATAAATTAAGACCAAATGACATTACACCTAACCATATTGATATGGTTAAAAAACAGATTACAGAATTATTAACTAATTATGGCCCGATTGAGGCTTTGGTGATCGATGGATGGGATGCGCCCTGGTCAAGAATCACGTACGATGAAATTCCATTCGAAGAAATCTATCACCTGGTTAAAAAGCTGCAGCCAAACTGTTTATTAATGGACTTAAATGGTGCAAAATATCCAGCTGAAGGTCTGTATTATACAGATATTAAAACTTATGAAATGGGAGCAGGACAACAGGTATCTAAAGAAACCAATAAAATGCCGGCTCTTGCTTGTCTGCCGATTAACACAGCATGGTTCTGGAAAACAGATTTTCCTCAGGTGCCTGTTAAATCTGCGGCGAAACTGGTTAACGAAACTTTGATTCCTTTAAATAATGCTAACTGTAACTTCATTTTAAACGTTGCGCCTAACCGTAATGGTTTGATTGATGAAAATGCTTTGGCTGAGTTAAAAGAGATTGGTAAAATCTGGAAGAATGAGGGTTCAGTCGGTAAAATTGCAGAGACCGGAGCTCCAATCATTTCATCTAACCTGGCTAAAAATAAACCATCTAATTCCAGCTGGAGTGATGATTATAATATTATGGACTTTGCCAACGATGATAATTTCCGTTCTTCATGGGTATCCAATTCAGAAGTAAAGAATCCTTGGTACGAAATCGATTTCAGAAAGCCGACAACTTTTAACACCGTTGTTATTGCGCAGAACGATGCTAATTTCAGTAACTATACTTTAGAGTATTATCAGAATAAGACCTGGAAGAAAGTCTATGATGGAGAGAATAGCAAAAAAGTAAAAGTAAACAGATTTGATAAGGTGACAGGCGAAAAAGTGAGGGTGAAAATCAAAGATTCAGGTAAACAGATTACGATATCAGAATTTGAAGTCTACAATGAAAAAAGATAAGTTAGCATAGGCTCCTGTCCCTTAAGCCGGCAGCGGGAGGATAAAAGAATTAGTCCTGAATAGGAAAAACAAGGTTTTAAACAATATCTTTGCGGCAATGAGATTCAGAAACTTGATTGCGGTATTTTTGCTCGCGGCCCTGATGTTATCAACATTCAGCCGCCAGTTTATTTACGCGGGTTTTGAACTGAATCAGAAGTACATTTCCAGTACACTGTGTGAAAACAGAGATAAGCCCGAGTTGAATTGTAATGGTAAATGCTACCTTGCAAAAAAACTAAAGCAGGCAGAAGAAAAAGAGAAAAAGCAGGAACAGGACGGACAAAAGAAAAGCTTTCAGGAACATTGCATTCTGAAAACAACAGTTACCCTCCCGGCTTTAACCTACACTCAGAAAAGGAGTGCTTCTGCAGAAATCTCTTCAGCTTTGCCAGTACGCGATGCTGAAGTACTCGTACCCCCTCCCACCTTATTTTCCTAGGTTTTAATTAAAGGTCATTTTTTGCATGTTAATCCTGCGGGTTTAGCAGTGCATATGGGGATTTTTATGCCCTGCCTATTAATGACGACTTTATTCATTCTAAAACAATTTATTATTCACCCTTAAACCGGTTGTAAAGGCAATATTCATTGGCTATGGGGACTGGTATGTCCCGTAAATCCAAAGCCTTTAAAGCCCGAATTCAATACAAATAATTAAAGATGAAAACCATTTTAAATCATATCACATATTCCCTAATGCTGGGAGCACTGTTATTAAGTACAGCATGTAGTAAAAAAAGCGATCCTGCTCCAGAGTTCCAGGAACAGAATCTGGCTCCGCTGTCTGTAGAATTTGATAACATTGTTGGCGACCGGACTTTCTCTGTCAACAACACCGGTAGTCCGTACACTAATGGCGCAGGAGAGAAATTCTCTATTTCTATGCTGCAGTATTTTATTAGTAATATTAAGGTTACTACCGCTGAAGGCAAGAGCTATACGGTAAATCAGGACAGTAGTTATTTCATGATTTCAGGAGCTGATAAAGCAACGCGATTTGCTAAAGTAAATGTTCCTGAAGGTGATTACACGTCTTTGACTTTTACAATGGGGGTAGATAGTTTAAGAAGTACAATGCCTATAGATAAAAGAACAGGAGTACTGGACCCGGCTGCTGGCGGCCATGATTCAGGCGGAATGTATTGGGGATGGAATTCAGGATATATTTTCTTCAGGTTCGAGGGTAATTCCAGTGTGATCTCTGACGATGCAAATGGCGATCCTACAGGTAAAAAACAATTTAAATATCATATAGGTGGATTCGGAGGTTATTCTGCACCGACCATTAACAATATTAAGACTGTTACTTTGGACTTGCGGACTGCAGGAATTGCACGGGTCAGAAAAGACCGTCAGAGTAATATTCACCTCTTTGTCGATGTCATGAAGGTCTTTAACGGGACCAACTCATTTAGGATTGCTGAGCATCCGAATGTAATGTTTAGTGAGTATAGCACTAAGGTGGCTAACAATCTTACAGGAATGTTCAGACATGATCATACCGAAAATTAAGGCCATGAATAGAAAACATTGGCTTGTATTGCTGTGCATGGGAATCTTCATTACTGCTTGTAAGAAGGACAATCCCTTAAAGCAGGAAATAGAACAGTTCCTGGGGTTTCACAAACCAGATAATTTCCCGGATCCGACGTATCATTTTGCAACTAATCCGGTAACTAAGGCTGGGTTTGAATTGGGACGGGCACTTTTTTATGAGCCGCGACTGTCCAGAAATAACACGATAAGTTGCGGGTCCTGTCATATCCAGTCTTCTGCGTTCACGCAGCACGGACACGATGTGAGTCACGGAATTGATGACCGGCTGGGTACCAGAAATTCCCCGCCGATTATGAATCTTGCCTGGAATAAAGCTTTTATGTGGGGTGGTGGAGTATACGATCTTGATCTGCAACCGGTCACACCTATTACAGCGCATGAGGAGATGGACGAAAGCCTGGGAAATGTATACAGTAAACTTCGTGACATGCCAAAATACCAGCAACTTTTTAGATCTGCATTCGGATCTGCGGAGATTAATACAGCGGTTTTTATGAAAGCGCTTTCGCAGTTTATGGTCATGTGTATCAGTAGTAATTCCAGGTATGACAAAATCATGCGTAAAGAAGCAGGAGCAAGTTTTACCTCTGCCGAGCTGAATGGATATCATCTTTTTAAAGAAAAATGTGCATCCTGTCATGCTGAACCATTATTTACCGATGGTGCATTCAGAAATAATGGTCTAGGTATTAGTCCGGTTAACGATCTGGGTTTATATACGGCCACGCTAATTGAAACTGACAAGTATAAATTTAAAGTGCCCTCTCTGCGAAACCTGACCTATACTGGTCCTTATATGCATGACGGACGGTTTTTATCACTGCCAGGCGTGCTGGAACACTATAATTCGGAGGTACAGCCTACTCCAAATCTTGATCCGCTACTTCGGCAGAATGGCAGGGTAGGGATTCCTTTGAGCGGCGATGATCAGAAAAATCTGCTTGCATTTCTCAAAACATTGGATGATGAGGAGTTTATTAAGAATATCAGTTTATCAGAACAATAAAAATTCAAGGGGCGGCCTGGCCGCTTCCTGTAAAAAATATAGAATATGAAAAAGAAAATATGGATAAGCCTGTGCCTGTTGTTTCTGACAACAGCAACGGCCTTCGCCTGCGATATCTGCGGATGCGGAGTTGGCAGCTATTACCTGGGCATTTTACCAGAATACAACAAGCGGTTTATTGGGTTGAGATATCAGCATAAGTCCCTGACTACACATTTAGGTCCTTTTGGTGAGCGGACACCACTAACTTCTGAAGAGACTTATCAAAGTATGGAAGTCTGGGGCGGCTGGAATGTAGGAAGCAGGTTCAGGATCCTCGCATTTGTCCCTTATAATTTTAACCGGCGTGAAAGTCAGGCAGAGACCGGAAGTAAAAATGGTATTGGAGACGTCGCAGTGATGGCTTATTATAAGTTGTTTGACCAGTCTGCAACGGTAGCCGGACGTTTACTTATCCAGTCTTTATGGATTGGTGGGGGGGTGAAAGCACCAACAGGTAAATATGAGCCTTCAGAAAGATTGGCCGTGGTGGAATCACCTAATAATTTTCAGCTGGGAACTGCAAGTACAGATTTTACTTTAAATGCAGCTTACGATATCCGGTATAATGATTTGGGTATGAATGCCAATGTGAATTATAAGATGAATACCGAAAATAAGTACGATTACCGTTACGGTAATAAATTTACCGGGAATGTTTTGGTATACTATAAATTCCGGGTGGCAGATGCACTTACCATTGCACCTAATGCCGGTGTACTTTATGAACGTGCAGCAAAAGATGTCGAAAATAAAAAGTACGACGTCGCTGTTTCCGGCGGATACTCCCTTTCCGCTGTTGCCGGTGTTGAAGTGGCAGCAAAGAAGATTTCCTTTGGTGCGAATTATCAGAATGTACGTGCTCAGGATTTAGCCGGTGGTCGTGTGAATGCCGGGAACAGAGTAATGGTTCATGTTTCTTTACCTTTTTAAATGATTATTATTATGCGAAATATATTACGTTTTAGTGCATTGACACTTATATGCATAGCCTGCCAGTCTGGTCAGGAGTATAAAACTTTCAGAACGGAAGTTTTGACTTATCATGATCAGGTGATGGTAGATAGTGAAAAAGCAATTTCCCGCAAAATGAAGCTTGACAAAATTTCCCGCCAGATGGATAGTCTGTTCAGTAAAAAAATAGTGCCGGACACCGTAAAAGAAAAGCGGCAGATTGGGCAGCTAATCGGGAAACTGAATAGCGTGGATGAGCAGATGATTGACTGGATGCATGACTTTAAGGCAGATATAGATGGGAAATCCAATGAAGAAGCTTCCGTTTATTTCAAAGCCGAAAAGCAGAAAATTATTGTGCTTGATTCTCTGTATAAAGCGGTGCTTTCTGAATCAGATGCTTATCTCTTAAAATACAAATGATAAATCATTATTTTGCAGTTCAAGAATCAGCTTAAACCATCCAGCATGAAAAAACTACTGACTATCTTTTGTCTTTTCCTTCTATTACAGCCCAGTGTCCGGGCGCAGGAACCATTAACGGATTTACCGGATTGGGCTATCGGTCCTTTTGTACGTCCGCAGGGAGTTAATCCTATTATTTCACCGGACGCTAAAACCAGGTTTTATGACCCGATGCAAAAGAAAAAGGTAGACTGGGAAAGTAATGATACGTTTAATCCTGCAGCAGCGGTAAAGGATGGAAAAGTATATGTGCTTTATCGGGCAGAGGATAAATCGGGAGTCGGTATCGGACACCGGACTTCGAGAATCGGGCTGGCGGAGAGTAAAGATGGAATTACCATGAAAAGAAGAAGTACACCTGTATTTTACCCTCAAGCAGATGATCAGCGGGAATTCGAATGGCCGGGCGGTTGTGAAGATCCACGTGTAGCGGTTACCGAAGACGGCACTTATGTAATGTTCTATACACAATGGAACAAAAAATTGCCAAGACTAGGTGCGGCGACTTCCAGAGATTTGGTGAATTGGGAAAAACACGGGCCAATTTTTCAAGACGCTTATAACGGTAAATTTCACGATATAGCTTCAAAATCTGCATCGATATTAACTACATTGAAAGATGGGAAACTGGTGATTACCAAACATCAGGGCAAATACTGGATGTACTGGGGAGAGAACCATGTCTATGCTGCGGTTTCAGAGAACCTCAAGGACTGGACTCCGGTTGTCAACGAAAGTGGCCAGCTTAAAGAGTTGGTTTCTCCGCGTAAAGGTTATTTCGACAGCCATCTCACAGAATGTGGCCCACCTGCAATTTTAACAGATAAAGGAATTGTGTTACTCTATAACGGTAAGAACTTGTCTGGTGAGGACAGCGACCCGAACTATACGGCCAATTCTTATTGTGCCGGTCAGATGTTATTCAGTGCAGATGACCCTTCTGTTTTTGTAGAGAGGCTGGATCGTCCATTCTTTGTGCCGACAGAATCTTTTGAGAAAAGCGGACAGTATCCGGCTGGTACTGTGTTTATTGAAGGTTTGGTCTATCATCAGGATAAGTGGTTGCTGTATTACGGATGTGCAGATTCCAGAGTTGCCGTCGCCATAGCTGATGGTGAACAAAAATAAAACGAAAGACCGGTCTCTGTAAGAAACCGGTCTTTCGTTTTATTTATAGATCGGATTCAGAAATCCGGGTTGAAGTCAGCCAATATCAGTAGTCCGATATAAAATGATTTTCTGCATTCGCTGCGAGCGGAATATACAGTCTTTCCCAAGTCTCCCCTTTAATTAGCTCCCAGGTGTGACCCTCGCCTGTGGTGTCTTCCGCAATGAGGATTATGCCAGGTTCTATGAGGAAGGCCTTGCCGTTGGTTACTTTGAATTCCAGAGAGCCCTTTAACGTTACTACATACTGTCTCCTTGGTGCAGGGTGAGCAGCTTTTTCATATTTATCGATGTGATTCTGAACCCAGAATGTAGTCACATCCATAGGTGTGACCGTCGGAATTTTACCGATTTCAAAATCGCATCCGCCATCAGGAGTATTATACAATCTTACAGCTTTAATGTATTTCATTTCGTCATTCACATCATTATGACTTTTCTTAGATTCTAACTGATTCATTTTTTCCGGTTAGTATGGTGTACAACGCTGTTGTTGGCTTCGACAACAAGTCTTACCTCTTTATTAAAATTCATGAGCAAATGTAGGAGTTACTATAAAATGGTGGGAAAGAAATATGTTTTGTGGTCTTCAGATGTTATTTTAGCATAAACCTCAAACAATCACCGGATGAAGTATCATCAATCTGTTTCCGTAAATGAACTGAAAGCCTTTCGTCAGGGAATAGTTCCTTATGTTAATTTTACTGATAAAGAGTGGGAGGCGGCTATTCCTTTTTTGAGTAGCTGTACGATTAAAAAGAAAGATCATTTTGCCGTAAACGGGGAAGTGTGCGAACACTTTGGTTTTATTGTTGAAGGCTCCGTGCGGTTTTACCACCTTAAAGAGGGAACAGAGATCACCGGATATTTTTGTTTTGAAAATGAATTTGTAAGTTCCTATAAAAGTTATCTGACGCAGCAGCCCGGTATTACTTATATACAGGCACTGGAAGAAACGCAGTTGGTACTGATCTCTTACCAAAATATGCAGCTTATGCTGGAAAACCCGTTACTGGGCTGTAAAATGGAACGCTTCGGTCGTCTGGTCGCAGAGCATTACCTTTGCTGTTACGAAGACCGCGTCACATCATTTATTCTGCAAACGCCGGAGGAACGATATCTGCAAATGTTGGAAACAAACGGATCTGTTTTACTTCGAATTCCGCAGCACTATATTGCAAACTTTCTTGGAATTACGCCAGTATCGCTTTCCCGTATCAGAAGACGTACCTTAATGCATGCCTGATTCCGCAGGAGGTTTCTAAGAGACCTAAAAATTTTAAACCCATATCTTTTGTTAACGTTTACTATGGGGCTGCCACTGTAATTTTGTCTCAGACATTAAATGAAAAAGACATGAATACAATATTAGGTGCCGGCGGACCATCGGCAAATGCATTAACCAGAGAACTGCTGGCACATGGTGAGAATATTCGGCTGGTAAGCAGAAGACCTTCCAAATTTACAGATGAAAAAATAGAATGGAAGCAAGCGGATCTGTTGGATTATAAACAGCTGCTAAAGGCTTGCCAGGGTAGTACTGTTATCTATATGTGCGCCGGCCTGGTTTATGATTCAGGTATCTGGGAACAGCAGTGGCCGGTTATTATGCAAAACCTGATACAAGTTACTCAGCAAGCCGGTGCCAGGCTTATCTTCTTCGATAATGTTTATATGTATGGCTTGGTTAAAGGGCCGATGCTGGAAACGACGCCCTATAACCCCTTAAGTAAGAAGGGAGAAGTCAGGGCAAAGATTGCAACTCAGCTGATGGAGGAAGTTAAAGCGGGAAATATACAGGCGACGATTGTCCGGGCCGCTGATTTTTATGGGACAGATTCAATGAATAGTTTTCTGGATATGATGGTTTTGAATAAATATGCAGCCGGACAGCGTGCGCAGTGGATTGGTGACCCCAAGGTTTTACATAATTTTACTTTTATTCCCGATACCGGAAAAGCAATGTATTTGCTGGGCAAAAATCCGGAATCTGGTAATCAGATCTGGCATCTGCCAACTGCAGCTCCTTTAACCGGTAATGAATTTATCGAGCTGGCCGCAGAGATTTACAATGTGCAGCCCCGCGCTTTTAACATTAACAAGTTTCTGCTGCGGCTGGCCGGATTATTTGAAAAGACTGCAGCTGGAACAGTAGAGTTGTATTATCAGTATGACCATGATTATAACCTGGATTCGTCGAAATTCGAAAAGGCTTTTGATTTTAGGCCGACAACTTATCGTAATGGTGTCAGGCTGATGTCAGAGACTTTATATCCCAAAAAATAATGTCTCATCTTTGTGATGTATACAAAGCCCATATTTGATTTGAGTATCAAACTTATTAATGCGCCTTGTGGCCCCTATGCGAATGAATTTTTCTGAAAAACAACATAAATACGGTCCATGCGGGCCGATAGCAAATCTAAAAAAAAACAAAATGAGAAAACTGACATGGGTATATGTGTGCTGCCTGCTAGTATGTACTGGCTTTTCCTTTAATAGTTCTGCGCAGCAGGTAACCGGACAGTTTACCGGAGCCAAAGCGAACCTAAAACATTATAAGGCGCTTTATGTGCTGAACAGTGGTGAAGACAAAAAGATAACCGGAACACTAAGAAATATTAAAAATGCACTGGAAGATCCCAGGCTCAAGGGGAAATTAGAAGTGGAGCTTATTGTATTTGGTGATGGGGTTGCAGTTTATAACAAAGAAAACGCCTATGAGAAAACGCTGCTGGATCTGAAAGGCAGAGGAGTTATTCTCGCCCAGTGTGAAAATACAATTAAAGAGCGAAAGATAGCAAAAGAAGAACTTTTCGATTTTATCAGTTATGTACCCAGCGGTAACGGCGAAATCATTATCAGGCATTACGATGGCTGGGCAATTGTACATCCATAAACTAAGAGTTAATGCTAGTCTTGTGTTAGTGATGCTCTGCGTTTGTTCCAATTTCCTTCATACTTCCTTCATTGTTTGTCCATTGTTTCTTCAATCAGGAACGAAGGAACATTGGACCATATTTAAACAGAAAACGAATAATAGCTGAACAGAACTTTCTTTAAACTATACCATTCGGGCAAAAATCAGGTTATAAAAAAAGGGGACAGTTGTTCAACTGTCCCCTTTTTTTATAACCTGATTTTTTTATTGTGCAGGCTTAATCTCTACTCTTCTGTTCAGTGCTCTTCCTGTTTCGGTATCATTACTAGTTGCCGGTTGTGACGCCCCAAATCCTTTGATCGTGAAATTCGCAGCGTTGAGTCCAGCGTTAACCAGGTAAGATTTTACAGCATTCGCACGATCTACCGAAAGTGACATATTATGTTCTACTGAACCTTCTGCAGAGGAGTGTCCGTTAATGACAAACTTAGCATCTGGTGATTTCTTCATTTCTGCAGCAGTCTGGTCAAGCAGGGAAAAAGAATCTGTTTTCAATACAGCAGAATTAAATTCAAAATGTACACCACTGAAACTGAAATTCGGTTTCGCTTCTTCAGCAGGTTTTTCCTGCACAGGTTCCTGTTTAACTGGAGCCTCTTCTTTTACCGGCGCGGGTTCTTGTTTAACACGCTCCATAGGCGCTGGTTTTGCAGCTATCTTTTTAGTCTTGCAAGAATAGAAAGACAGGGAGATTAATACAGCCAGAACAGGGATCAGAATTGATTTAATAGATTTCATTTGTTTGATATTATTTTAAGTGATTATTTCTTTGCTTAATATTAATTACTAGACATAACGCCTTTAACCGGATAATGGTATGGTGGATCTGGCAGTCTATTGTGGTTTGAAAACCGAAATTAACATAAATGTATCAAATAAGAAGAACCCATTTGTTTGTATTTGTAAATAAACAGGTTGTGATTTTTAATCCAATAATCTTATATTCATGGAATAATAATTAACCAATTATTCACCTAACCAAATAAAACCGTAGCTAAAGCCCGAAAGGATCCCCCTAGATCCAGCTTTAAACTAATTAAACAAAATATGAAACCAAATCAACCCAACTCAAGAAGAGACTTTATCAAAAAGACTGCGGTAGGAGCGGCTGCTTTTACCATTGTTCCGCGGTATGTTCTTGGTGGAAATGGGTTTATCGCGCCCAGCGATAAACTAACCAAAGCTGTAATAGGCGTAGGGGGAATGGGCCGGAATCACTTTCCATATGACGGGACACAGGTAGTGGCCATCTGCGATGTGGATAAAAGGCACATCGATAAGGCGTTGCCTATGCTCGATAAGGGAGTTAAAACTTTTAGTGATTACAGGGAACTCATCCGGTTACCGGAAGTTGATATTGTCCATATTGCAACCCCGCCACACTGGCACGGGATTATGGCGGTAGATGCGGCGAATGCCGGAAAGGATATCTGGTGCGAAAAACCAATGACACATACTATTGGAGAGGGGAAAAGGGTAATGGAGGCTGTACAGCAGCATGGCCGGATTTTCAGATTAAATACCTGGTTTAGATTTGAGGATACCTTTTATGGGATGGGTACCCCGGTTAAACCGATTAAAAAATTGGTCGACAGCGGTATGTTGGGCTGGCCTTTAAAAGTTACTGTGAGTCGGCATACAGGTTTTGACTGGAAATTCTATTGGGTTGGAAGAGATAATCTTCCTCCTGAACCAGTACCTGCAGAACTTGACTATAATTCATGGCTTGGACCAGCACCTTATAAACCATACAGTACACATAGAGTACACCAGACTTTTCGCGGATATTGGGATTATGATGGTGGCGGGCTAAGCGATATGGGCCAGCATTATCTGGACCCTATTCAGTATTTTCTTGGGAAAGATGATACAAATCCGGTTTCTGTAGAGATTGATGCTCCTCAGCAACATACAGATGCTGTTGGAATCTGGAGAAGAATTACTTATACCTACGCTGATGGTTGCCAGATCATTCTCGATGGAGAAGGTAAAGATGTTAATTCGGCTTATATAGAAGGCCCGAATGGTAAATTATATCCAGGTTTTAAATCGGATATCCCGGATCTGGAGCGTAAACTCGCCGCTTTTCCTGATCCGGAAGAACAGGTCACTCATTTCTCGACCGCCGTTCGTAACAGACAGAAATTTGCATTGAATGAGCAAAATGGACATAGATCATGTAATATTATCAATATAGGGTTAGCTGCTTTAAGGCTGGGCCGATCATTAAAATTTGATCCCGTAAAACAGGAGTTCGTTGATGACGAAGGTGCGAACAGGTTAATCAACCCTGTCATGCGTGCTCCTTTTACCATCTGATCCGGTCTGAATCCTTAACCTTTTATTGAAAAAAAAACATGATAAGAAATAAATACTTTATCCTGGCAGCTGCACTATTGCTTTTGAATCCGGCAATGCAGGTAAAAGCCCAGGGCGATCAGCGTACGCAATCTACCCGGATCGCAGATTTGTTAACACAGTTACCTGCAAATGATGCAAAGCTTCTTGCAGCAAATATGAATGATATCTTACAGCTCGGAGATGTTGGGCTGGCTGCATTAATTATGGGTTTGAAAGCTCCCGGTGCAGGAAATAATGCTTTAATAGAATATGCTGCCGGTGGTTTTGCTGCTTTTGCAAGCAGTGGTAAGCAAGAAAATGCGAGGAAAATGAGTGTCGCAGCGTTTACGAACGCAATAGGCAATTTACAAGATAAGCAGAATAAATCCTTTTTATTCAGCCAGCTCGATCTCGTAGCAAAAAATGATGCTATCGCAATTTTAACGCCTTATTTAACAGATCAGGATTTGGTAGATCCAGCGGCACGTGCGTTGGTTAAGATTCAATCTGCTGAAGCCGACCAGGCTTTACTAACCGCGCTTGCGTCTTCGACTGGTCAGCCCAGATTAGCGGTGATAAATGCTTTGGGCGACCGTAAAGTTAAGGCTGCAGTTGCTGAAATTTCAAAATCTGCTGCAGATCAAGACAGCCAGCTGAAAAAGATGAGTCTGCTTGCATTGGCCCGTATCGGAGACCTTTCCAGTGAAACTGTTTTATTGGATGCTGCGAAACAAGCCCAGTTTGTATCTGAAGATAGTTACGCTGTTTCATCTTTATTAATTTATGCAACTAACCTTGCCCGGAGCGGAAATGGAAAAGCTGCTGCTGGTTTAGTGAAGAAAATAGACGGAGCTGCACAAAAAGCTGGTTTAATAGACCTTAGGACCGCTGCTTTGGCTATCAGAATCATCGCAGAGCCTGAGCAGAAAACAGAAATCTTACAAAAGGCTCTGAAAGAAAAGGATGCACAGTACCGTGGTGCCGTGATAGAGTTGGCTATGAATGATAAAAATGCTGCTGATATGCAGTCATGGGTTAAACAATTCGATAAATACGATGCCGCCAGGCAGACTGAATTGCTGACTTTATTTGCCAGCGGAAAAAATGCAGATGCATTGCCGGTGGTTTTGAAAGCGATCAATAGTAAGGATCAGCAATTGAGAAATAGAGCTATACAAACGGCAGCTATTGTGGGACAACAAAATGCCGTTCCTGCGCTGCTTGATGCACTACCGGGAAAAGATGCACAGGAGACGGATGCCATTGTCGCAGCATTAAACAAAATCAAGGGTGAACAGTTGATTAATGATATTGCTGCTTACATACCTAAAGCAAAACCTGAAGTGCAGATTCCTTTACTCAAGGTTCTGGCTTTAAGGAGAGCTAATTCGCAGGTGAGCAATATACAGTCGCTGATGGGAAGTAGCAATCATGATGTGAAGACAGCCGCCTATGCAACGCTTAATGCAACGGTTAATTCTGGAAATCTTCCTGCTTTATTTGCAATGTTGAAAGCCAGTCACAGTCCGCAGGAACTGGAAAGTGTGCGTGATGGTATTATTGCCGCATTAAAAGGTAACGTGCAGGGGGAGCAGCAAACAGATCAGATTTTGACTGAAATGAATTCAGCACCAGCTGACAGAAAAGCTCTTTATTATAATATTTTATCAAGTGTTGGCGGTCAGAAAGCGCTTGCAGCAGTGAAGCAGGACTATACTTCGGGTACTCCGGATCAGCAAAAAGCTGCCCTGAATGCACTAGCTGGCTGGTCTGATCAGGGGGCAATGACAGAACTGATTAAAATCGCAGCTGCAAATAAAGACGAATCTGTTAATCAGACCGCGATCGGCGGATACCTCAGGTTGATAGGCGTTTTGGATGTAACGCCGGAACAAAAATTATTACTCGTCCGTGAGGGAATGGCTGTAGCGGTTAAGCCTGAACAAAAACAGCAATTCCTCAGACAACTAGGCTCTGCCAAAACATTTAATGCATTGGTCTTTGCTGGAAAGTACCTGGACGATCCTGCACTACAGCAGGCAGCTGCACAAGCGATTATGAATATTGCTATCGCAGACAAAAGTCTCAACGGTTCTATTGTTCGTAATCTGATAGAAAAAACGATGGGACTTTTAACAGGGGGCGATAGTGATTATGAAAAAGAAGGTTTGCGCAAATTATTGGCTGAAATGCCAGCTGGGGAAGGTTTCGTAACTATGTTCAATGGGACAGATCTGACCGGATGGCAAGGGCTGGTTGAAAATCCGGTTAAACGTGCACAAATGAATGCGAAGACTTTAGCGGCAGCACAGCAGAAGGCCAATATAGCGATGTTGGATAGCTGGAAGGTTAAAGACGGAGAGATTCAGTTCACAGCTCATGGAGAAAACCTGGCGACTGTAAAAAAATATGGTGATTTCGAAATGCTGGTAGACTGGAAAATTATTGATGATGGTAAACAGAAAGGTGATGCCGGAATTTATCTGCGGGGTTCCCCTCAGGTGCAGATCTGGGATAATTCTATGACTAATGTGGGTGCGCAGGTTGGTTCAGGTGGCCTTTACAATAATCAGGTTAATGAAAGTATACCCTTAAAAATAGCAGACAATAAACTGGACGAATGGAATACTTTCCGCATCATTATGAAAGGTGACCGTGTAACTGTATATCTGAATGGGGTACTCGTAACTGATAATGTAATTCTGGAAAACTACTGGGACAGAAGCATGGCCATCTTTGCAGAGGAACAGATTGAACTGCAGGCACATGGATCTCCGATAGCTTATCGTGATTTATATATCCGGGAAATCCCGAGACCTCAGCCGTTTGTATTAAGTGCAAATGAGAAAAAGGAAGGCTTTAAAGTTCTTTTTGACGGAACCAACATGCATGAGTGGCAGGGAAATACCACGGATTATATTATTGAAAATGGCAATCTGGCCATTCGCACAGTTCCTGGAAAAGGGTCTGGCGGAAACCTGTTCACTAAAAAGGAGTATGGTGATTTTATCTTCCGTTTTGAGTTTAAATTGACTCCCGGTGCGAATAATGGTTTGGGAATCCGTGCTCCTTTAACTGGTGATGCTGCGTATGAAGGAATGGAGCTGCAGATTCTTGATGATGATGCACCCATCTATAAAGAGCTGGAGAAATATCAATACCATGGTTCTGTATATGGTACGCTGGCTGCGAAACGTGGCGGTTTGAAACCAGTCGGAGAATGGAACTACGAAGAAGTGGTCGTTAAGGGGCCGAAGATCAAAGTAATTCTGAACGGAACTGTAATTCTTGATGGTGATTTGACGGAGGCACGTAAAAATGGGGCCGCCGACGGTAAGCCACACCCTGGTTTATCCAGGGATAAGGGTTATATCGGATTCCTGGGACATGGTTCTCCGGTAGACTTCCGGAATATCAGGATAAAAGACCTGAGCAAAGCAAAAAAATAATCCGTCCAGCATTAATTTTTTATTCATGAGTACTGAAACTAATCAACTTCCTGAAGAAAAGATCGTGGACAGAAAGTCCATCGACAGCAATGACAATTCAAGAAGGAATTTTATAAAAACAACAGCATTGGCTGCAGCAGGATTTATGATCCTGCCGCGCCATGTTCTGGGTGGTAAAGGCTTTCTGGCACCCAGCGATCGTTTATTGGTTGCCGGAGTCGGCGTAGGCGGAAAGGGAGAATCCAATCTGAATAATATCCATAATGGCGGTAAATCTGAAATTGCATTTCTATGTGATGTCGATAGGCGCAGAGCCTCCAATTCGGTGAAAAAGTATCCTCGGGCAAAATATTATGAGGATTACCGGGAGATGTTAGATAAAGAGAGTAAAAACATTGATGGGGTAGTCATATCTACGCCCGATCACAATCATGCAATGATCACAATGGCAGCTATGCAGTTAGGTAAAGCTGTTTATGTGGAGAAGCCTTTATCACATGATATTTATGAGGCTCGAAAAATGACAGAGGCTGCACAAAGATATCAGGTAGTTACCCAAATGGGTAATCAGGGTTCTTCCGGCGATGGTGTGCGGCAACTGCAGGAATGGTGCGATGCGGGCGTAATTGGTAAAGTCCATACAGTTTATTGCTGGACGGACAGGCCACTCTGGCCACAGGGTATTACCTGGCCTTCGATTAATGGTGAAATTCCGAAGGAACTCAATTGGGATCTCTGGCTTGGCAGCGCGCCATATAAACCCTTCATTGATAAACTTGTTCCTTTTAACTGGAGAGGCTGGTGGGACTACGGGACCGGTGCGATAGGCGATATGGGCTGCCATTTGGTCGAACCTCCTTTCCGCGTACTTGGGCTTGATACGCCATTGGATGTGCAGTGCAGCGTTGGCAGTATCTATGAAGATGAGTTCAAGCGCGGATATTATCCGGACAGCTGTCCTCCTTCAAGTCATATCATAATGACTTTCAAGAAAACAAATAAGACTAAAGGCGATTTGAGGTTACACTGGATGGATGGTGGCATTAAGCCGGGCCGGCCGGAGGAGCTGGGCGCGAATGAACCTTTTGGTGCAAATGGTGTTTTGTTTGAGGGCACAAAAGGAAAAATGATGTGTGACGTGTATGGTTCAAATCCACGTTTACTGCCTCTTTCACGCAACCAACAGGTGCATACCAAACAGAAGATCGAGCGGGTAAACGGTGGTGTCGAAGGACATTACTGGCAATGGGCGGAAGCAGCTATAGCTGGATATGGAAAAATCAGGCTGAGTTCTCCTTTTGAAATTGCAGGTCCGCTGACAGAGACTTTATTAATTGCAAATCTGGCTATTCGGGGAACCGATGTAAGAACGGCGAGAGCAGGTAGCGGTTTTGAGTACCCTGGAAGAGATATTAAAATGATCTGGGATAAAGACCAGCTGAAAGTTACCAATTTTGATGCCGTAAATGCTTATATAAAAAGAGAATACCGTCAAGGCTGGAGCCTTGGTACTTAAAAAATAACCGTCATGGAAACAGGAAACAAAAACCTGAGAGTACTGGTCGTGGGATGTGGTAACATGGGCTCTTCCCATGCTGCCGCCTACCATCATCTGGATGGATTTGAAATCTGCGGACTGGTCTCGAAAGGGGATAGTAAAAGAAAATTAAATGATAAGCTCGGGGCTGATTACCCCTTGTTTGATGATTTTGAGGATGCAATTCAAACCTCCCGGCCTGATGCAGTCTGTATCTCCACTTATCCAGACACTCACGAAGCATTTGCGATCAGGGCGATGGAAAGTGGTTGTCATGTATTCATAGAGAAACCACTTGCCGATTCGGTCGCTGGTGCACAGCGGGTTGCTGCTGCTGCTAAGAAGTATCAAAAGAAACTACTCGTGGGCTATATACTCCGCTATCATCCTTCCTGGCAGAAGTTTATTGAGCTTGCCAGAGGGTTGGGTAAACCGTTGGTCATGCGGATGAATCTAAACCAGCAAAGCCAGGCTGAAAAATGGGCCGTGCATCAGAACCTGCTTAAAAGCTTAAGCCCTATTGTTGATTGCGGAGTTCATTATCTGGATGTTATGTGTCAGATGACCCGTTCCAGGCCGATTGAAGTAAGCGCTATCGGGGCGAGACTTTCAGATGTTATTGCGGCCGGTAATTATAATTACGGACAGCTGCAGATCAGGTTTGAAGATGGTTCTGTGGGATGGTATGAATCTGGCTGGGGACCGATGATGAGTGATACGGCATTCTTTATCAAAGATGTAATTGGTCCGCAGGGCGCAGTTTCCATCGTTGCACGGGAAGCTGCGGCATCCGGTAATTCAGATAATATAGATTCGCATACCCGTACCGAATCTATTAAAGTTCACCATGCAGAATTAGATGCTGCCGGACACTTTGCAAAGCCCGATACCTGGATAGATATGCGTGATGAACCTGGTCACCAGGAGTTGTGCAACAGGGAGCAACGGGCATTTTTAAAAGCCATTATTGAAGATGTAGATCTTCAGGAGGCAACTGAAGAAGCAGTAAACAGCCTGAGGATTGCATTTGCATGTGATGAATCTGTACGGAAGGGAGAGCGGGTTAAACTCTGAAGTGTTGGCCAGCCTCTTTTCTTTCCTGAAGATGTTCCTGCTGGGGGCTGCTCATCGACTTGCTCAGACGAATCTGAAGGTAGAACATCATGGATGACATGGTTATTGCTGCTGTAGCTAACCAAGTGTTTTCCAGTAAATAGGAGGCGATAACCAGTACGATATTGACCGTAAATAGCCATAGGCTGATTCCAGCCGCGGAGTGAATCGGGAATTTTTTCATAAATACTTTATCAGGCGTAAAAAATTGATTTCCTACAGCCCCAAACCAATTGTTGGCTTGGGGCTTAGCTGATAAAGTCCTTACAGGTTGTGCGTGAGAAATAACCAAAGTGGTAATGAACGGCCACACGTTTAGCATACATCATAAATGTTGTCTCCATCTCCCTGGAAAGGGAAACTTCATACCTGAAAAGGTCCGTTCTATGCTTTTTTTGGTTAGTCATAATCGCTTTGTTCCTTGAACAGCCTCAGGGAGGCTGAAGGGTTAGCTTATACTAATTTCTAAATTTTATTCATATAAACAAATTATAAAATCCTTATCTGCTGATAATCAGTATCGCTCTCCCTATCTTTGCCATTCAATCTAACAGCTAAACAAACCTCAGACAAGGCATGGCAGCAACAAAAAGTGATATCAGCGACCTCAAAGACATCCAGCTTCTGGTAGATGACTTCTATCAACTAGTCCAGCATGACGAACTGATCGGACCCATCTTTTCTGCAGCCATTTCCGACTGGGAGCCCCACCTTCAGCAGATGTATCGCTTCTGGAATGCCGCCCTCTTCGGCGCACCAGGATTCACTGGAAATCCCTTCGCCAAACACGCCCGCCTTCCCATCGCACCCCAGCACTTCAAACGCTGGCTCGAACTCTTCTCCCAAACCGTCCTAAACCTTTTCGAAGGTGAAAAAGCTACCGAAGCCATCCACCGTGCCAACCTCATGGCCGAAATGTTCATGCGTCGCCTCGACTCCCTGCGCAACAATAACCGAACCCCCATCGTTTAAAAAAACAAACCCTACCTCTATAAATTCCTCTACCCGATCTTTTCCAAAAATCCCCACCCTACTTGCCTCCCAAATTCCTTCCAATAATTAACATCTACACAAAAAACCGACTCATACTGCCTTCCTAAATGCCATCCAATACCTAAAATTTACAAAAAAACCCATACCAGTCCTCCACCAGCCCATCCAAAAAATCCAGCAAAAAAACCCATACCGGCCCCCTAGTTGGCGCTAATTCACGAAGGAATACTCGTAAAAAAAAGGGTGTAAGTTTTTTTGCGTGCCTACAGCTTTGCTGTCAGCACAGAAAAAAAATCTTACACCCTTTTCTTTACGCTTTTCGTGAACTAACTCAACGTAAAACCTCTTCCAAAAACATCGTGCACATCATGGATAACCACAAAAGCCATGGGGTCAAGCTCGTGAATTGCGCGTTTCAGCTCCATTAATTCAGGCTTGCTAATCACGACATAGATAACTTCTTTTGGATTTTTTGTATACGCACCGCTGCCATGGAGAATAGTGGCTCCACGGAACATACCTTCCGTAATTTTAGCGGAGATCTGTGCAGCTTCTGTGGAGATGATGGTTACTGCCTTTTTGGTATTGAAGCCCTCGATGATAAAGTCGACGACTCTGGCACCGACATAAACTGCTATTAGCGTGTACATTGTGTTTTCTGGCCCGATGATAAATGCCGAAAGTGCGATAACGACGATATCTACAATCAGCATGGCAGTTCCTAATTTCCAGCCCCAGAACTTTTGAAAGAGACGGGCAATAATAGCGGAGCCACCGGTTGTTCCGCCCGATAAGAATACCAGGCCTATTCCACCACCGACTAGTACGCCGGAGAAGATTGCGGCCAGTAGTGGATCTGAAGTTAGTGGCTTCAGTTCATTTTCAGTCAGGAACAGGAACAGAGAGGAGAAAAATATGCCGAATATGGTGTAGATGATGGTGCGTTTATCGAGTAGCTTATACCCGATAACCATCAGTATGGCATTTAAAATCAGGTTTAATATCCCGGGAGACCAGTTGAAATAATAGAAGGCAACAATGGTTAACCCAATTACACCACCCTCGGAAAGTTTGTTGGGGATAGCGAAAAAATTAATTCCCACAGCGAAAAGCAGCGTACCCAGGATGATTAATCCGAAATGCTTTGCATGGTCTTTTGTTAGTTTGATTTTCATAGATTTTAGAGAAAAGAAGAATGCTAGATCTGCACATGTATGTTATCTAATAATTCTGTTACAAATATCTGAAAATTATGACGTTTTGAGGATAACAATTTGATGATTGGTGTAAATTGAACAATTTGTAAAAATGACACCGAAAACGTTCAGTATTTTGATATTATGGTGTTGTATTACAGGTGATTATTGAGTTTTTCTTAAAAAATAATTAACGATCTGTAAGTTTGAGGGTTTTTTATTCCGAAAAAAGACTAGTAAGACAGTGGGTTAATGGTTTTTGTGGTTTTTAAACGATATATACGTTTAAAATATTTCGATTTCGTTAAATCGGAAAACAAAACGCCTAAAAGTCAATCGTATTTCGTCAATAGCTTTATAATAGGCATTCTATTGCACATATTGTACCCGAATTTATTACAAACCACATTATTAACACTAAATGAAAAAAAAACTACTTAATTTTCTTGTGTTGAGTTTGTTGTGTTTAAGCACGGCATTTGCTCAAAACAAAAATGTAAAAGGAAGAATAATCGGAGCAGAAGACGGGCTTTCAATCCCTGGAGTTTCTGTGAAGGTTAAAGGCACGACAATTGGTGCTCAGACGGATGGTGATGGAAACTTCACAATCGGTCCGGTTACCCCAACAAGTGTATTGGTTTTCTCTGCTCTGGGATACGGAACTGCAGAACAGACAGTAGGAACCAGAACGCAAATCAATGCAACACTTAAAGAAGATTCTAAAGCGCTGGAAGAGGTTGTGATCAACGTAGCGTATGGAACTTCGAAAAAAGAAGCAATTACTGGTGCTGTTGCACAAATCAATAAAGGCGATCTGGAACTTCGTCCATTAACGAACGTGAACAATGCATTGGCGGGTGCCTCTGCTGGTGTAGTTTCTACCGCATCCAGTGGCCAGCCGGGTGCTTCCGGATCTATCAGGATCCGTGGTTTCGGATCGATTAATGCCTCAAACACACCCCTATATGTAGTAGATGGAGCTCCATATGATGGCGATATTTCTAACATCAATATGAATGATGTACAGAATATTTCAATTCTGAAAGACGCTTCTGCTTCTGCACTTTATGGTTCACGTGCAGCTAATGGTGTTGTCATTATTACGACTGTCAAAGGTAAACAGGGCGGCGACCAGTTAAATCTTAATTTAACACAGGGTGTGAGCTCAAGAGGAATGGCTGAATACGACCGCGTAAATGCTTTTCAATACTATCCATTGGCTTTTCAAGCTTACAGAAATAGTTTAGTTTACCCTTTAAGCGGCACACCTTTAACACCTGGAGCAGCAGATACAAAAGCATCTGCAGAAACCTTCAAAAACTTAGGTTACAATCCATTTAATGTTCCAAATGACCAGGTGATTAATGGTTCAGGTCAGATGAATCAGAATGCAAAATTAGCTTATGATGATTTTGACTGGATTGAGCCGTTAAAGCGTGTTGGTAAAAGGACAGATATGAACATGAACTACAGTGGTGCAACTGAGAAATCTGACTATTTATTATCATTAGGTTATTTGAATGATAAAGGATATGTGGAGAAATCAGATTTTACAAGATTTACCGGAAGGGTAAATGTGAATGCAAATCCATTAAAATGGTTCAAAACAGGATTAAATATTTCAGGGAACGTTACTGAATCTAATGTTGCGAATGGCTTAGGAACAGCTGGAGGTACAGGAAGTTCTTCTTATAACAACGTTTTCTTCTTCTCCCGTAATATTGGTCCGATCTATCCAGTTTACAGACATGATGCTTCAGGCGCTTTCGAACTAGATAACAACGGCAATAAAATTTATGATATCGGTGCGCTTCGTCCTTCTGGTGCAAGTAATGGAAGACATGTCGTTCAGGAAACAGATTTAAACTATAACCTGTTTAAAAGAAACACAGTTAGTGCGAGAACTTATGGAGAGATTACTTTCCTGAAAGACTTTAAATTTACGCAAAAGATCAATGTTGACATCTCGAATACAGACAGATCAAGCTACGATAACAATATCGTCGGTGATGGTGCACCTGCAGGAAGAGCGACCTTAACAGGTATCACGCAGACTTCACTGACTGCCACTCAGGTTTTGAGTTATAACAAAACGGTTAACGATCACGGCTTTGACTTTATCGCTGGTCATGAGACGTACAAATTCAAATATGATTATCTGACAGGATCTAAAAATTCACAAGTATTAGACGGAAATACAGAGTTGGTTAACTTCTCTACGATCAGTAACCTGAATTCTTATAAAGACAAATACACGCTGGAGTCTTATTTCACACAATTGAACTATAATTATCAAGGTAAATATTTCCTGAACGGATCATTCAGACGTGACGGTTCTTCCAAATTTGCACCAGACAGCAGATGGGGTAATTTCTTCTCTGTCGGAGCATCGTGGCTGGTTAGTCAGGAAACATTTATGAAGGATGTAGAATGGGTTAATTACTTAAAACTACGTGGTTCATATGGTTCTGTAGGTAATGACAGATTATTAGACGCTGATGGTTTAGAAACTTACTATAACTACAAAGCTTATTATAATCTGAATAACAACAATGCTCAGGAAGGTGGATTATTACTGAACTCACTGGCAACTCCTAATTTAAAATGGGAAACTAATTATTCGAAAGATATCGCTGTTGAATACAGCTTGTTTAAAAACAGGTTACGTGGTACCTTCGAAGTATTTGACAGAAGATCTGGTAACTTATTATTTAATGTTCCACTTCCTGTCTCTAACGGTATCCCGACTATTGCAACCAATATCGGAGAGATGTACAATAAAGGTATCGAGATCGAAATCGGTGGTGACCTGATTAAAACTAAGAGCTTTAAGTGGGATGCCAATATTAACTGGACAACAGTTAAAAATAAGATCACGAAAATGCCTGAAGAATCGCCAACTATTATTGATGGAACAAAAAGGTTAGCTGTAGGACAATCGAGATATGATTTCTGGCTTAAAAAATGGGCTGGTGTAGATCCTACTGATGGTTCTTCATTATATGTGAGAAATATGGATATCGCAAGCAGCAGACCATCTGAAAACAGAACTATTGATGGTAAGGAATACACAACCAACATCAACAATGCTGAATTTGGATACAATGGATCTGCGATCCCTGATTTTTCTGGTGCAATTACCAATACGTTTAAGTATAAAGACTTTCAGTTCTCTTTCATGATGAACTACCAGGTAGGTGGTAAAATTTATGACAGTGCTTATGCAAATCTGATGTCTTATTCTAGCTATGGTGGGGCATTACATGTCGATGCATTAAATGCCTGGAAAAATGCGGGTGATGTTACTGATGTTCCACGTTTGGACGTTGGTTCTTCAGCAAATAACAATGGTCAGTCTGACCGTTGGTTAATTGATGCTTCTTATTTAGCATTAAGATCAGCTACACTATCTTACACATTGCCAAAATCCTTTATTTCCAAAGTTGACCTGAAAAATGCAAGAGTATATGTTTCTGGCGAAAATCTGCACGTTTTCTCTAAACGTAAAGGTTTGGATCCTAGCTATTCTTATACTGGAGTAAGTTCTAATGCTTATTCGCCTACACGTACGATCAGTTTAGGATTGAACGTTTCGTTTTAATAAATAATCTTGATATCAACTATTGTATATACAAATGAAAAATTTAAAATATAAATTAATTCCGGTTCTCTTCGCTACAATGGCTTTAGGCTCTTGTAAAAAAGACTTCCTGGAAACTACACCAACACAACAGGCAGATGATGCGACTGTTTTTGCGACTACAGCAAATGCAATGGCTGCACTAAACGGTATTCATCGTTCCATGTATTTACGATACGATGCGCAGGATCAGGGCGGGCAAGGTTCCATGAATATTAACATTGACATGCTTGGTGATGATCTGGTAAATACTGCAGCAGGTAATGGATGGTATAATTCTACTTACAGATGGACTGCACACAGAAGTGCAGCTAGTACTACTGATAAGTTTGCTTATAAGTTCTATTATCAGATCATAGCTAATGCGAATAACATTATCGAGAAAATTGGTGGTGCAGAGGGGCCTGAAGCTGATAAAAACCTGATTAAAGCTGAAGCACTTACTTATCGTGCTTGGGCTCATTTCATGGTCGTTCAACTCTATGCTAAACGATATGATTTTGCTGGTAGTAATACTCAACCAGGTGTCCCTGTTAAAACAAAACTAGATACTGAACACGTAGGACGTGGTACAGTTGAGCAGGTTTATACGCAGGCGAATGCGGATATTGATGAGGCTATCACTTTATTCGCTACGGCTTCTGCCAGTCCGAATAAATCGCACTTCAATATAAAATCTGCAAAAGGAATTAAGGCACGTATTGCTTTGACTCAGGGAAAATGGACTGATGCAGCTAAATTTGCTGCGGAAGCAAGAACCGGTGTAGAATTGATGTCTAATGTAGATTACCTGGCAGGATTTAACAGCTATACCAATCCGGAATGGATCTGGGGCAGTAAACAGGTGGAAGATCAGACTTCATATTTCTATTCTTTTTTCGCTTATATGTCTGCTAACTATAATTCGTCAAATCTTAGGGCAAATCCGAAAGCAATTAATTCCAACCTATACAACAAGCTCTCGAAAACAGATATCAGAGCGCAATTATGGGATCCGACCGGAGAAAATAAAGCCTTTCCAATTCCAACCAGTACAAGTGTAAGAGCGAAATATATGAACCGCAAGTTCCTGGTAGCCGGAGTAACTTCAGTTGGTGATGTTGTGAATATGCGTGCTGCCGAGATGTACCTGATTGAGGCAGAAGGTTTAGCCAGAGCGGGTCAGTATGGTGCTGCTCAGGATGCGCTGTATACTTTAGCCAAAAAACGTGATGATGCTTATGTGAAATCTACTAAAACGGGCAATGACCTGATTGAAGAGATCATGGTGCAGAGACGTGTGGAGCTTTGGGGTGAAGGATTCCGTTTTACGGATCTTAAGCGTTTAAACCTTCCGTTAGACAGAACCAACAGTAATCATACGGTTGCTTTGGCTCAGACATTGAGTGAGCCGGCTGGTGATGCGAGATGGCAATGGCTAATTCCGCAAAGCGAAATTGATGCGAATAAAGCAATTGAACCTGGAGATCAAAATCCATAATCAAGAATACTTAAGAAAAAGGGTGCCCGAAACGGCACCCTTTTTTATTTCCTGTATTTTCCAGGAGGAAGCATATTAACCTTCAGAATAAATTTTAAAAATTAAGCAGATTCGGGAATCATTAATAACTTAGCAGTATGTCATCGCATCATATCGTCAGAGAAAAACAAGAACCGGCACTGTATATTCATGAGCTGGGAAATTTTAGTGAAGAATACCTGGGCCAGTTACTGGAATGGAGCCCAACGCTCATTGTCAACGGAGCCGTCTATGAAAAAGTCCTGAGTCTGGGGCTCAAAGTGGATGTTGTGCTGAATACACTGGAAGGGATTGCCGTGCAGGAGAATACAAAATCTATTATCGGACCCGGTGATGAATATAATACGGTAATGAATTACCTGATTTCAGAAAAGTATCCGGCGGTCAATGTGATTGATACCGACAAGGATCTTGCGGATCTGGCCTTTTACATAGACCGGATCAATATTGTGCTGTTTACGCCTGAAGAGAAGTCATATGCAGTTAAAACAGGGTTCAGTATATGGAAACCTGCAGGAAGTGTGTTTCTGATCAATGTCGTGTCTTATTTCGAGGCGACAAATTTGAGACAGGAGGACGAACGTGTTTTCAAAGTCGTTGAAGATGGTTTTGTAGCCTTTACTTTTGCGACTGAATTTTTGTTTTTGACAGAATATTTATGATTACTTTAAGAATAGCCAAAGAAGAAGATCTGCCTGTTATAGCCAATATCGGAACTATCACTTACGGTCCGACTTACGCACATCTAATCGGGCAGGAGCAGGTTGACTATATGCTCGGGAAGTTTTATACCCTGGGTGCTTTAAAAGAACAGCTGATGCAGGGACATATTTTCATCATTGCACATGAACAGGGTAAAGACCTTGCTTTTGCATCCTATTCCACTACCGACCCTGAGAAGGGGATTGTGAAGCTTCATAAATTATATGTATTGCCGGAAGCTCATGGGCTGGGACTTGGTAAATTCCTGATTAATGAGGTCCGTGACAAAGCGATAGATGCAGGAGCGAAAAGCCTTGAGCTGAATGTTAACCGGGATAATAATGCCAAGGATTTCTATGAAAAGGCTGGCTTTAAAATCAAAGAAACCGTTGACATTGAAATTGGCAACGGTTTCCAGATGAATGATTATGTAATGGCTCTGCCTCTATAAAATTACTGAACCAGTTTAGGAATTCTGGTCGGGGTATCCTGACCGTTCACAATACTGATTGCACTTTTGGCAATTGCCTTAATGGTAAAGAGGATATTATCGACATCCAAGGAGCTATACTCGTCCTTAACGGTATGATACAGCTTATCTATATCAATCTGGTCGGTACTGATCGTATGTGCCGGTACACCTAATGCTGCTAATGTTGCATTGTCACTCCTGTAGAAAAGATTCTGCTCTGTATAAGGATCCGGGTGGAATGTGAATTCTGTACCTTTCAGGTTTTTTTGCAGGATCTTTCCGAAATCTGATTTTTCATAACCGGTGATAAATGCGGTATGTTTTCCGAATTTACTTTCTTTACCTATCATCTCAATGTTAAACATCGCTACCACATGATCCGGGTTCAGTTGTTTAGAGAAATGGGAAGCGCCGTATCCACCAATTTCTTCGGCAGTGAAAGCGACAAAAATCAGCGTACGTTCGTTATTATTTAGCTTTTTATAGTATTTGGCCAGCGCGATCATAGCTGTAGTGCCCGAAGCATCGTCATCTGCACCATTAGCAATGGTATCCTGCCCGGCAACCGATGAAGGGATTATTCCCAGGTGATCATAATGGCCGGAAAAGATAACTAGTTCGGCAGCTTTGGATTTACCCGGAATTATACCGCCAACGTTGAATAACTCCATTTTTTTGACGCTGCTACGCAGGGAGACGCTAAATTCTTTTACTGCGGTTTCAGGAGTAAGCACAAAAACCAGTGCTGCAGGATTGTCGCTCTGTAGATCTTTCTCATCCAGGTTTGTTCCTCTGCCAGCATAGTCCTGTAACTGTTTGAATTCGGCCTTAAACTTCGGATCAACCAAAATCAGTTGTCTTTTTTTACTGCGTGCCAGCGCCCGGTATTGTTCGCGGAACGGTTTTGCCGGATCAAGGGAGATCGCAGCTTCACTGTTCGCATTGCTGAACTTATTTTCTGCAGCCTGATTGCCGACAACAAGAACGTTTTCCGAGGCTACTTTCGCCCCGTTTACAGTTACATCACTGCTTAAGGGTTTTACCTGGTATTTGTAAAATGTCTGACGGTATCCTTTCTCACCCTGAAGAGGCTGAAGTCCTATTTCTTTAAACTCTTTTTCAATAAAACTCGCCGCTTTATCAATACCAGGGCTGAAAGTTGCACGTCCCTGCATTTCATCGCTGCTCAATGTTTTGATCAGCCTGTCTACATAAGGTTTGGTGATAATCTTGTCGATATCCTGTGCGATAGCCGGCGGGCCCGCCAGCAGTAAAATGAGGGGGTAAATTAAATGTTTCATCAATATAAAGTTAAGCAATAAAAACAGGCTATTTGGCAGGATCTTCATTCCAGAATTGTTTCTTTTGCGCAGTTACGCTGGCTATTTTGGTATCCTGAACTCCATCTGTTACCGCAATTTCAAATTCTCTTTCTTTGTCTGACTCGTGTAGCTGGCTGTCTTCCAGATTCTTGATAGCCTTATCATACGGTCCTGTCGCGCTCATCAATTTAACAAATACCGGCAGACATTCAAAGAAGATAAACAGTAATCCAATGAAAGTCACAGCCAGGGCGGTATTTTCATCTTTCGTTCCGTCAGTATTGAAGCTTAACCGTCCTAGTGCCCAGTTGCGGTCGGCAAACCCGGCAATAGATGCCAGGCTATCCAATTCTTTACCAGTAAATAGTTTCTCCGTCCGCATTCCGTCAAACTGTTTCCGGTCATCCATAAAGCCCTGAAGTTTTTGAACAGCTGACTGGACAGAATCCAGCTCACGCTGTCTTTGCTGTAGCTCTGCTTCCTTTCTTTTTGCATAAGGACCATAACCCATCTGTCCGGACGTCTCCTGCGTTTTGGTGCCGAAAACTTCGAAATTCAGTTTCTTGCGATCTTGCTGGATGCCAGATGTGAGCGAGTCCTGTAAGGCCGAATTCTGCTGTAGCTGACGAAATTCCAGCTCGTACTTTTTCTGGAAAGTTTTATTAAGCGTATCAATCTTGGAGCGCTGATTATTCAAATAACTTACCTTAAGACGCTCCCGGATCTCTTTATCAAAGATTTTAAGTTCCAGCGGGCGGGAGATTACAAGGCCAATCATAACGGCCAGCACGATCCTCGGTAAAGCCTGTAATGTTTGTTTGAAAGCCGATCCGCTTTTATTGATACTGGACACGATATACCGGTCCATATTGAAGATGGCCAGGCCCCAGATTATGCCAAAAAACAAGGCAAACAAAACAGCGAAAGAATCGCCCTTAAAGACAAAGTACATGGCATACCCGCCGGAGAGCGCTGCAAAAAGGGCAGTGAAAAAGATAGTGGCCCCGATACCAACATATTTCTGGTGTTCTGTAGGATACTTTTGAAGTGTTTGCTGATGTACTCCGGAGCAGAACCAGAAAAAACGAGACAGTGATTCCATCGTATTAATTTAAATAATAAAAAACTATTAAACGCCTGTAAAACTGAGTTGTTACAGCTGACTTGTGCATTCCTCAAATTTTGACTGACGTCTGTCAGGATAACCGCAGATAAACTTTATATTTGACCTTGTAAGCTTATGCAAGCTTCATGAACATTAAAATAAATATCATGAAAGAAATTAGTGTACAGGAACTGAAAGATAAAATCGATAATAATGAGGATTTTCAGCTGATCGATGTCAGGGAAACATTTGAATACGAGACTTCCAATCTGGATGGCCTGAATATTCCTTTAGGCGGAATCTTAATAGAGACAGATAAAATTGCCACCGACAAACCGGTTATTATGCAATGCAGAAGTGGGAAACGCAGTGCAGCAGCTGTAATGCAACTGGAGCAGATGCATGGTTTTACTAATTTATATAACTTAAAAGGCGGGATCCTTGCCTGGCAGGCAGCTTTTGATCCGGAAATGCCAGTTTACTAGAAATGAAGAAACAAATCGCATTAAATACTTTCTATACCATTGGAATTGTAGTCTCTGTGCTTGGTCTGAAATGGGCAATAGAGAATAGTAATTATCCTGTTATAGCTTTGCTTATAGCCACGGCAGGTTTCTTTTTATATCTAAAAATTAATCTTGTAAAAGAGGTTAAAAAAGCTATTAAAGAAAAAGAAGAGCTTTATAAATCCAGTGTTAAGAAAGAAACAAAGTAGATGGTATACCTTTCAGGCCCAGGCCTGGAAGGTTCTCTAATACGTATCTGCCTTTTTCTAACAATGGTCTTTCGAAGGGATTATTGACCGTCAGAAACGGACCGTCCAGATCTGACCAGTTGCATAAAGGTGCCAGTGCCATTGCAGCTTGAGTGGCAATGGAAGTTTCACTCATACAGCCAATCATTACTTTCATCCCCAGTTTTCTGGCCTTGCTGATCATCGCTGCAGCTTCGTACATCCCTCCGCATTTCATCAGTTTAATATTAATGCCATGATATGCTCCTTTAATGCGATCTATATCGCCAAGGCGTTGTACGGCTTCATCGGCTAGTATAGGAATAGGGCTTCGTCCCGTGAGCCAGGCGTTTCCATCATGATTATTTTTATCCATAGGTTGCTCTATCAAGACTACGCCCTGGTCATGCAGCCAATAAATTAAATCTATAGCCTCTTTGCGGTTGGTCCAGCCCTGGTTCGCATCGACATATAAAGGCAGAGAACTTACCGAACGAATGGTGCGGATGAGCGCCCGGTCATCTGCAGAACCGAGCTTGACTTTTAATACTTTAAATTCTTTTGCCCCGGCAATTTTCTCCAGAATTACTTCTGGTTTGTCTATGCCAATGGTGTACGATGTGACGGGCATTTTTGCCGGGTCGGCGTGGTATACTTCATAACATGGTTTTCCTGTCAGCTTACCTTGCAGGTCGTGTAATGCAATGTCAATGGCTGCTTTAACCGCAGGGTGGCCTGCTTCCAGATCATCGAGGTAAGCAATGATCTCAGGGAAATTAAAAGGAGCGGTAAATCTGGTCCAGTCTACTCGGGCCAGTAATTGTGTTGCGCTGGTATAAGTTTCACCAAAGTAAGGGACCATAGATGCTTCGCCATAACCGTCAGTTCCTTCTGATGTTAATTTAAGGAGAAGTAAAGGCGTACTTGTTCTGCTAAACCCGGAGATCGTAAAGGGATGTTTAAGTTTCAGTTCAAAGGAAATATGGGATGCCTGCATTTCTTTGGTAATCGTAAAGTTAAAATATGGGTGTCGCTCCGAATGTAAAAATAATATCCCTAATATTGTGGTCAATATGGCTGCTACACTCTATAATCCTTTCAAAAATTTCGATTTTAAATATGAAAACTGCTTTTTAAGCGGACAGTCAGCTGATATGCCTGTTGTTCAGGTAAATGTGCTGCCTGACTGGCTCTTGAAGCTGGCCGGAATTACTGGTGAAGAGCAGATCCAATTATTGGATGAGTCTATCCGTTCCTATAACACGCTTAAAGTTCCGGTGAGTGAAGACCTATTACTGAAAGCAATATTTCCACTCGAGCAGAAAGTGGAAGCCGCATTTGAAAATGGTTATGCAGGTGTTTCCAAGCTGGATCAGACAGATCTGTTCCGGTGGATCGGTAAGTTTCTGTATAGCTTGGTTTATATTGAAATGAATGCGGCGGTAAAGCTACAGCAACTGAGTAGCGATGGCCTGAATATGTCTCAGGGACTTATGCACAAGTTCGGGAATCTACAGACCATGGTTCAGGGGATTTTCCGGGAGGTTGTTTTCGAAAACTTTTGCCCCTGGTCTATAGTTGTCGTGCCATTACAGGAGACAGGAACTCATTTTAGTTTCCGTGATGAAATAAACACACTTACCTTTTCTTTGAAAATGAAAGATTTTGGGATCATTGCCTGTCTGCAGGATAATGGTACCAACCAAAAATACCATGCAGAAATTCTGGAGCAGATTAAGGGACAAAAGCTCTCAGAACAACAGTTTGAAGAACTCTGCGCCCGCTTTTTTTATTCGGCGTATCTTTTTAACCGTCTTCCGGAATATACAGTAATGGAAGTGGAAGGGGCTGTTTATATCGATGCAATGCCACTTCGCGGAACGATTAATAAATCCCTTTTCGATGTTTGGCAGCATAAAACTTATGCACAGGTGCTCGAGAATTTCTGGAAACCCTGGGGAAACCTGCTGATGGAAATCCGTAAAGATCCGAACGCGCCAACCAGCTATTTTAATCCGCCGTCTTTACCGGCTGCAGGTTAACCGAAACGGCCAATCAACTGCCCTATAAAGTGAGGAACAATACCGGGAACTAAAATAATAGTTAACACGACACCCGTGATCGCACCGAACATGTGTGCGTCATGATTAATGTGGTCTGTGGAGTTTCTGGCCATATAGTAACAGTAAACCAGATAAAGTACGCCAAATAATACCGCCCAGATTGGAATAGGTAATGGGAAAATCATGAGGGTGGTTAAGGGATAGAACATGATATAACTAAAAAGTACTGCCGAGATAGCTCCCGATGCGCCCAGGCTATGGTAATGATAATCGTCTTTATGCTTCAGTACAGATGGTATATCACTCAGAATTAACCCTACGATATAAATTACACCAAATCTGAGACTGCCTATCGTACTTTCCAGTGCAAAAGCAAAAAAGAAAAAGGTAAACATGTTAAAAATCAGGTGCATCCAGCTCCCGTGAATCAGTCCGCTGGTTATCAATGTGTAGATGTTACTTCTGCGGTAAACACTGTAGGGGTGCAGCATAAAGCGGCCATATAAGGCCTGGTCATTAAAGGCGTAAATGCTTGTGGCTATTGTAAACAGAAAGATGATGGAAGCTACAGGTGTCTGTTGAAGATACTCGTTCATAGAAACAGATTGATTATTATTTTTGCTGCAAAATAGCAATTGCTGAGGATAAATGTGTTTGTTCAACATCATAAGAATCTTTTCAGCGTTAACTATTACCTTTATCGCGGGTTCGATCTGGTGGTTTTATATCAATCGAACTAGCTTAATCTTTTTAAAATTATGTTAAAATATCAGAACACAGCTAAATCTTTGCAAAATAGGTTTGCAGCATATGTCAAAATAGATACGCAATCTGATGCTTCCTCTGTTACGGTGCCTTCTACTGCTAAACAGAAGAATCTGGGAAGCCTGCTTGTTACTGAGTTAAAAGCAATGGGTATCGCCGATGCACATCTGGATGAATATGGCTACGTATATGCCACCATTCCTTCGAACACAATTAAAGACGTTCCGGTTATTTGTTTCTGCTCACATATGGATACTTCACCTGATTGCAGTGGATTCGAAGTTAAACCGATCATTCATACCAATTATCAGGGTCAGGATCTGATCCTTCCCGATGATCCTTCTGTTGTACTCCGTATGTCTGAACACAGAGACCTGAAGGATCAGATCGGCAATGATATTATCACGGCGAGCGGAACAACGCTTTTGGGTGCAGATAATAAAGCCGGTGTAGCAGAAATTATGGAGGCTGCGGCTTTCCTCATTGCCAACCCTGAAGTTAAACACGGGACCATTAAAATTCTGTTCACGCCAGATGAGGAAATCGGACGAGGTGTAGATCATGCAGATCTGCAGAAATTAGGTGCCGACTTTGCTTATACAATAGATGGGGAGACCTGTGGTTCTATTGAAGATGAAACGTTCTCTGCTGATGGAGCAGTATTAAAGATTCAGGGTATTAGTGCACACCCGGGTTTTGCAAAGGGAAAAATGGAGAGTGCGATTAAAATTCTGGGGGATATTCTGCATGCTTTGCCTAAGGATAGACTTAGTCCGGAATCTACTTCACAAAAAGAAGGGTTTATTCATCCTGTACAGGTTTCAGGAAGTGTTGAGCAGGCCGAGGCACATTTTATTATCAGGGATTTTGATGATGAACAGCTTGTAGCCCATGGTAACGAACTGGAAAATATCGTTAAAGAAGTTATGCAGTATTATCCCGGCTCCGCATATGAGCTGGAGATTAAAACTCAATATCGTAATATGAAAAAGGTGCTTGATGAATATCCTCATGTGCTTGAATACGGTGCATTGGCCATAGAAAGGGCAGGAGTAACTGTCAAAAAACAAAGTATCCGTGGAGGAACTGATGGATCCAGGCTCTCGCTGATGGGACTGCCTTGTCCAAATATATTTGCAGGAGAACATGCCTTTCATGGAAGGATGGAATGGGCCTCTGTTCAGGATATGGAGAAAGCGGTACAGACCATTATTAATCTTGCCCAGATCTGGGAAGAAAAAAGTTAAAAAACAGCCCCCCTTTATTGATGCTGCTTTCGGCTGGATGTTTTAAAGGGGGGCTTATAATAGGACAGGTGTTTTAAGATCTCGATATGCGCATCTCTGCAAGATATTGGTCTTCTCCGGTGTCGAATAATAAATGGCACTCCCAGCCGCATTCTTTTGCAATCTTTTTAAGGGTAAAAGGGTCTATATACAGCCAGTTGAACCACTCGCCGGTTTCTCCGCGGTAAGCATACTGGTAGCTCACTTCTCCAAAATATTTATCGGTTGGTTTCTCCATTTCTTCATAGAGGTAACTGATGTCGGAACTGTCGAAAAGTAATTGACCATCTTCGTTTAACAGTGTTTTCGCATGTTCGAGAAACCGTCTGAAGCCTTCTAGTGTTCCGGTTAGCCCAATGCCATTCATCAGGAAAAGAAGAGTATCGAATTTCTCACCGCTATAGGTATAAATATCTGCCTTTACGACTTGTTTTAAACCTCTACTTTTCATGATTTCTACTGCCGTATCAGAAATATCCAATGCAATTACATCAAAGCCCCTTTCCTGCAGGATCAGGCTGTGACTGCCCGCTCCCCCACCTACATCAAGTACTCTTCCTTCGCATAGGTCCATTGCTTCCAGCTCGATATCCGGCATCTCGTCTTCTTTACGGAAGAAGATATCCACCGGCATTTCTTCGGGTTCATCATAAGAATTATTAAGCCAGAGTATCTCAGGCTGACCAGTCTTAAACTGATCATTTAATGCATTTCCAAAAACATCCATGGCGCAATTTACCTAAATATCCGTTCTGTTGGAAAACTCGCCTGTGGATTGCGGACTTCTTCCCTGGTATTCTAATCGTGTTTTTGGCAGGCACTGCGGATAATTGTTGCGTATAAATGCAATCATTTCTTCACGAACATAGCAGCGCAGGTCAAAAGCCTGGGAAGAGTTTCTTGCGCTCATCAGAAAACGAACCTCCACAGTGTCTTCTTTGTTATCGGTAATCTGTACAACATTTACGCGTTTATCCCAAAGAGGGTTACTGCTTAATAACCGGGTGAGTTCGGTTCTTAAAGGTGGGATCGGGATGGTATAATCAAGGTACAAGAAAACGGTACCGAGTAGTTCGGCTGAAACCCGGGTCCAGTTTTGAAAGGGTTTTTCTATGAAATAGGTAATGGGAAGCACAAGCCTGCGCTGATCCCAGATACTTACAACGACATATGTTAACGTGATTTCCTCCACACGACCCCATTCTCCTTCTACAATCAGTACATCGTCAATCCGGATGGGTTGGGTAAATGCAATCTGAAATCCTGCAAGTAAATTCCCCAGTGACTTCTGTGCGGCAAAACCTATAATAATTCCACCGATACCTACTCCGGTTAGCAGCCCCGTACCTATTTTACGCATGCTCTCAAAACTCAGTAGAATGATAGATACAGTAACCAGGATAATCAATGTGATGACAAACTTCCTGATAAACTGTAATTGTGTACGGATTTTCCGCTCCTTCAGGTTATCTTCTTTATTCAGGTCGTATTTATGGTAGAATACATCTTCCAGTATCTTGATAATTCTTATCAAGATCAGGGAGACCATAATGGTCAGTGCAATTTCCATAGCTCTGCTGAGCTGGGCCCGGGTATCCTGCGAAAGGGTCATCAGACTAACCGCAGTATTCAGGAGTATCAAAGGAAGAAAGATCTGAGCAGGCCCGTTCAGGTGGCGAACAATAGAACGAACCTGAAAGGAAGCCCATAGTCGGGAAAAGATGCTAAAGAACCTGCTGATAATCCATTTCAGGATTAAACCAAAGATAATAGCTGCGAGAGCGAGTAAAATATTCTGAACAAAAGCGGGGACCGGATGGCCCAGGAAATTGAATGTATATGCCATAGGCGGATTTATTTATAAATCGAATTGTTGATGGTATTCTGGTATTGACACCTGCTTGAATCCCTTGTCTTTGAGTTTCTGCGCAAAATGCTGTTGTACTTCATATTCTCCGTGTACAAGGAATAGGCGTTTAACAGCAGCGGGATCCTGACAGGAAAGAAACTGAAGCAAATCTTCATAATCTCCATGTGCACTCATGGAGCGAATAGATCGAATCTCGGCTTGTACCTGATAGTTTTCGCGGAAGAGATAGACACTTTTGTTTCCTGCCAGCAGTTCTCCGCCCAGGGACTCCGGCGCGCAGTAACCAACCAGGAGAATCGTGTTTTTGTTATTACTGACCGTATTACGGATATGATGCCTAACCCGGCCACCTTCTGCCATTCCGGATGCCGATATAATAACACAAGGACGGTTATCATTATTAAGTGCCTTGGATTCCTGAACGCTTTCAATAAATTTTAGTCCTTTAAAACTAAATGGATCGGCATCTACCTTCATTACCTCTTTTACACCATTGTTGTAAACCTCAGGGTGATTTTTTAGTACCTGTGTGGCCTGTAGGGAAAGCGGACTGTCAACATAATATGGAATGTCCGGAAGTTGGTTCTTTAGCTCCAGGCCATTTAATGCATACAGGATTTCCTGTGTGCGGCCGACACTGAATGCGGGTATAATAACCTTTCCTTTTTTGATGATACAGGTCTGACGGATAATTTCAAGCAAAATATTATCAGTGGGTTCAAGATCCTTGTGAAGGGAGTCACCGTAAGTAGATTCCATCAGAATATAATCGGCTTGAGGAAAAGTCTGCGGGCTCTTTAAAAGTAAGTCAGTATAGCGGCCGACATCTCCGCTGAATGTTAAGCTGGTTGTCTTGCCATTTTCGTTTAGTTTAAGATGTACTGCTGCGCTACCTACAATATGACCTGCATCAGTGAAAAGTATATTAACTTCAGGACTGATGTCAAATGGATGGTTGTAATCAACGACTTTAAATCTGCCAATAGTTTCTACGACGTCTTCTTCTGTATATAAAGGTTCTTGGGGATCTTCGCCGGCACTTAATTTACGGTTAGCGTATTCAGCGTCCTGTGTGTGAATTTTTGCCGAATCCATCAACAGTATTCTGGCTAGATCCATCGTCGCTGCCGTACTAAAGATATTTCCCTTAAAACCTTCTGCAACGAGTCGCGGAAGCAGGCCGCAGTGATCTATATGGGCATGTGAAAGGATTACGAAGTTAATTTCAGACGGCTTAAATCCAAAATAGGAATTTAGTTTTTCGGTGCTTTCGCCCATGCCCTGAAATAGTCCGCAGTCTAATAAAATTTTTGTGCCGGAAATTAAACTGATCAGGTGTTTACTTCCTGTGACGGTACGCGCGGCGCCGTGAAAAGCTATGTTCATTATAAATAAGGGGTAGTTTGGTTGAAGAATGCCTGTTGCATCTGATGTCATGAAGATGACTGCCGCAATTGAGCGGATTTGAAATAGTACCGATAAATTGTTTTGAACTGCAGGTATGCCTGTTCTTGACTAGCATACCTGCAGGCGGCTAAGCTTTAACTTTCGTCAGTTTGTCTTTTACGCTGTCGGCAACGTCAGCCAGTTTATCTTTTGAAGAGTCCAGCAAATCACAAAACCAATCTGCAAGCTGATCTTTCACGTCTTCACCTTTATCGGAAGATAAAATTAATGCTACTGCTGCTCCAAGTGCTGCTCCGGCAAGGACGCCTGCAACTATTTTCGTTTCTTTAGTCATAACTTCGTTTTTTACTCAATTCCTGTTTAATAAACCTAATAACAATAAGTGTTGCAAAAGGTTCGTTTAATTTAGCTTTTAAATCCGTAATTATTCTAATTCAGTATATACTGTATGCTAAAGCTGCTATCTTATTTTAATATTTTCTTTGCAGTGTTCTATTTTATGGAATACCTGCAGAACAGCAGCTACTGGATAACTTCAGGGGTAATTGCTGTAATCGTATCCAACTGGCTGGTCTTGCGCTGGCTTGAATCAGGGGTGTCCGGCAATCGGTGGGTTAGCGTCGCAGTTGCTTTGGGGTCAATAAGTTATGCTGTTTATACCGCTTTTAACACCTTAATTTCTTTATATGCTGCGGTAGCTGAAGACTATCTGGACAGGGCGCTTATCCTGCTTTCTGCGGCTACGATCGTCTTTGCCGTAACGATCATCGCCCAGCTGCTTATTTCAGGATTTAATCAATATTCAAAAAAAAGTGATTAACTGTTTGACAATTAAACATATTAATCTATCTTTGCAGTCCCTAAATCTTAGGGGGAATAAATAATTGTTTAACAAATTAAATACAAGCAAGTGAATACGTTAAGTTACAAAACTGTCTCTGCCAATGCTAAAACTGTTAACAAACAGTGGGTTGTTGTTGATGCACAAGGCGAGATTTTGGGGCGCTTGTCATCGAAGATCGCTATGATCATCCGTGGTAAAAACAAGCCTGAGTATACCCCACACGTAGACTGCGGTGATAATGTTATCGTTATCAATGCAGACAAGGTTAAGTTGACAGGAAATAAATTCGAAAACAAAGAATATGTTTCATACACTGGATATCCAGGTGGTCAGCGTTTCATTTCTCCAAAAGAGTTAATGGCGAAGCACCCTACGCGTGTAATCGAGAAAGCCGTTCGTGGTATGTTACCTAAAACAAAACTTGGTGCTAAATTATACACCAACCTTTTTGTTTATGCAGGTACTGAGCATCCTCATGCAGCACAATCACCAAAAACCATTACACTTTAATTAAAGGAAGAAAGAAATGTCAGTTACTAATACTTCAGGAAGAAGAAAAACTGCTGTTGCGCGAATCTACATGAAAGAAGGCAACGGTACTATTACTGTTAACAGTAAAGATCATAAAGAATATTTCCCTACATTACCTTTACAATATATTGTAAACCAAAGTTTTGAAGTTTCAGAACTTATCGGTCAGTATGATGTTAAAGTGAACGTAGCAGGAGGTGGTATTAAAGGCCAGGCCGAAGCTGTTCGTTTAGCTATCGCTAAAGCTATTGTTGAGTTAGATGCTGAAAAGAAACCAGCATTACGTGCTAAAGGGTTAATGACCCGTGATATGCGTATGGTTGAGCGTAAGAAACCAGGACGTAAGAAAGCTCGTAAGAAGTTCCAATTCAGTAAACGTTAATCTCAAGGAGGACAAAGACAATGGCAAGAACAACATATCAAGACTTATTGGATGCAGGTGTACACTTTGGTCACCTTACCCGCAAATGGAATCCCAAAATGGCACCATATATTTTTATGGAACGCAATGGTATTCACATCATAGATTTAAACAAAACTTTAACTAAAACTGAAGAAGCTGCTTCAGCGATCAAACAGATCGTAAAATCAGGTCGTAAGATCTTATTTGTAGCGACTAAGAAACAAGCTAAAGAAATCGTTGCTGATCAGGCTAAAAAAGTAAACATGCCTTTCGTTACTGAACGTTGGTTAGGTGGTATGTTAACTAACTTCCAGACTGTACGTAAGTCAATCAAAAAGATGTCTAACATCGATAAGATGACTAAAGACGGTACTTACGCTATTCTTTCTAAGAAAGAGCGTCTGATGATTCAGCGCGAGCGTATTAAATTAGAAAGTTTATTAGGTGGTATTGCGGATTTAAACCGTTTACCAGCTGCGATTTTCTTAATTGACGTTAAAAAAGAACACATTGCTGTTAGCGAGGCGTTGAAATTAAACATCCCTACTTTCGCAATGGTTGATACTAACTCGGATCCTTCGAACATCGATTTTCCTATCCCGGCGAATGATGATGCAACTAAATCTATCTCTCTAATTACTGATGTAATCATCAAAGCAATTGAAGAAGGTTTAGATGAGCGTAAACGTGAAAAAGATGATGAAGCTGAAAAAGAAGCTGTAGCTGCTAAAGCTGCTGCTGATGCTCCTGAAACTGCTGCACCTGGCGCAAGAAGAGCTAGAAAAGAAAACGCTGAAACTGAAGAAGGTTCAAGCGAAGCTTAAATAATATAGTGTTGGGTTGTATGTTGTACGTTGCGGGAAGATTCTTACAACTGGCAACGTACAACCCATCATTTTTTTAGATAAAAAACTTAAAAGAAAATAAAATGTCAGTACAAATTTCTGCAGCAGATGTAAACAAATTACGCCAACAAACCGGTGCCGGTATGATGGATTGCAAAAAAGCATTAATAGAGGCCAATGGCGATTTCGAAGCTGCTGTTGATTACTTACGTAAAAAAGGTGCTAAAGTTGCAGCGAGCCGTCAGGATCGTGAATCTAATGAAGGTGTTGTTATCGCAAAAGCTACAGCAGACGGAAAACGTGGTGTTGTTGTTGAATTAAACTGCGAAACTGATTTCGTGGCTAAAAATGCTGATTTCATCGCTTTAGCTAACAAATTCACTGACCTGGCTATTGAAAACAATCCTGCTTCACTGGAAGACTTATTAGCTTTAGAAATTGATGGTCAGAAAGTTTCTGAAATCATTATCGAGAACACTGGTAAAATCGGTGAAAAAATCGGTATCTCTAAATATGAGACTGTAACTGGTGAGAGAGTTATCTCTTACATCCACGGTAACTACCGTTTAGGTGTATTAGTTGCTTTAAATCAGGATGTAGCTGGTATTGAAGAAGCTGGTAAAGATGTAGCAATGCAAATCGCTGCAATGAACCCGGTTGCTTTAGATAAGGCTGATGTTGATACCCGTACTATCGAACGTGAAATGGAAATTGCAAAAGACCAGATTCGCGCAGAAGGTAAACCAGAAGAAATGGTAGAAAAAATTGCTGCTGGTAAATTGAACAAGTTCTACAAAGATAACACTTTGTTAAACCAGGAATTTGTTAAAGATTCATCTAAAGATGTACGTAAATTCTTAAATGACACAGCTAAAGATTTAACTGTTATCGCATTTAAGCGTGTTCAATTAGGATCATAGTTCCTTCACCATAGATCAAAAAAAAGAGGGTATCCTGAAAATGGGTACCCTCTTTTTTTGTTTCCGCTTACCAGCATAAGAAATTTTAGCGATATATTTAATCCGGCAGGATGTACTGCCATTAACTGCGCTGATAATGCTGGCTATACAAAATTCGAAATTTTATACGCAGGGTAAACTCCAAATCGATGCTGTGCTGCTTCTCTCCGATGGGCGCATAAAAGAGGTGATAACCGGATCCATTCCTGAAGAATATGAGGTTTACGACGCTGGTGGGGCATTACTTGCTCCTGGGTTTCTTGACCTTCAGATCTATGGCAGCGGTGGAAACCTTTTCTCGGCCTTTCCGACGGTTGAGACCTTAAAGCAAATGGACGATGACCTTGCTGCCAAAGGAACCGTAGGTTTCCTGGTTTGCGTCGCAACTAATTCGCCAGAAATAGTCCGGGAAGCAATTGCCGCAGCAAAAATATATATGCCGAAAGCCCGTGGATTTCTGGGCTTACATCTCGAAGGCCCCTTTCTTAATCCAGCCAGGCTTGGCGCCCATGTCGCAGAATATGTACATCCCGCTACGCTGGACGAGGTCCGGGAACTGATCGGCGGATCTGAAGAAGTAGTAAAGATGATGACAGTTGCGTATGAACTGCAAGACAAATCTGTTATCGATTATCTGCTTGAACAGGGCATAGTTCTTTCACTGGGACATAGTGATGCCACTTTTGAGCAAGCTAATGATGCATATGCAGCGGGTTTCAAGACAACGACTCATCTGTTCAATGCAATGCCTTCAATTCACCACAGGAGCCCAAACCTGCCTTCTGCAGTATTATTACATCCAACTGCAATGGCGAGTATAATTGCTGATGGTGCACATGTAGACTTTAACATTGTGAAAATCGCGTATAGATTGATGCAGGGAAGACTATTTCTAATTACTGATGCAGTTACGGCATGTAATGTAGGGCCATACCAGCATCAGTTAAGAGGAAGCCGCTATACCACACCAGAAGGTACAATCTCCGGATCTAATATCACATTACTGGACGCAGTTTCTAATTGTGTAAATAGGTGTGATATTCCTTTACCGGAAGCGCTGAAAATGGCCACTGAGCTGCCAGCAAAGTTAATGGGACTGTCATCTGATTACGGTATGATAGCGAAAGGACAGCTCGCAAGCTTCGTGTTGCTGGATGATGATTTGAATTTAAAGCAGGTATTTATCAAAGGTTTGCAATTTGATCCTGTATAATTGAAACAAATAGTTATTTTTGGAGTCATGAAATATAAAAGGATCCTACTGAAGTTAAGCGGCGAATCGCTGATGGGCGAGAAGCAATATGGTATTGATAATGAGCGTGTAAAACAATACGCAGAAGATATTAAAGCTGTACATGCCCAGGGTCTGGAAATTGCAATCGTCATTGGCGGAGGTAATATTTTCAGAGGACTAAGCGCAGAAAAATCCGGAATGGATCGTGCACAGGCTGATTATATGGGAATGCTGGCGACAGTAATTAACAGTATGGCACTTCAGGATGCATTGGAGAAGGTAGGATTGAAAACAAGATTACTGACTGCAATTAAAATGGAGCAGATTTGCGAGCCTTTTATTCGCAGAAGAGCTGTACGCCACCTGGAAAAAGGACGTATTGTCATTTTTGGCGCAGGTACTGGTAATCCTTATTTTACTACAGATTCGGCGGCAGCTTTGAGAGCGATTGAAATTAAAGCTGATGCGGTGCTAAAAGGAACAAGGGTTGACGGTATTTATACTGCAGATCCGGAAAAAGATCCAACTGCAACCCGTTACAGTACAATCAGCTTCAAAGAAGTTTATTCCAAAGGATTAAATGTAATGGACATGACTGCTATTACACTTTGCGAAGAGAATCAGTTGCCGATTATCGTTTTCGATATGAATAAAACCGGTAATTTCATGAAAATCGCACAGGGAGAAGAAATCGGAACGCTGGTAAAAGCCTAGTTCACGATCATATATTTTTGACAAACAGCACATATTATGAATGACCTCATAAAGAAACAATTACAAGATGCCCAGGCTACAATGGATAAAGCTATCACCCATTGTGAGTATGAACTAACGAAGATCCGTGCAGGAAAAGCTTCCGCTGGAATGCTGGAAGGTATTAATGTAGACTATTATGGTGCCGCTACGGCTCTTGCCCAAGTTTCCAGTATTACTACACCGGATGCAAGAACCATATTAGTACAGCCTTGGGAAAAATCACTTTTAGTACCGATTGAAAGAGCTATTATGGAAGCCAATATCGGTATCAACCCTCAGAATGATGGTATCGTGATTCGTCTGGTTGTTCCTCCATTGACAGAAGAACGTAGAAGAGACCTCGTTAAAAAGGTTAAAGAAGAAGCTGAACGCGGCAGGATCACGGTAAGGAATATTCGTAAAGATGCGAATGAGAAAATCAAAAAGTTGAAAGGCGAAAGCGTTTCTGATGATGAGATCAAAACAGGTGAGGCAGAAGTCCAGAAGATTACAGATCAATATATTATCAAAGTTGACAAACACGCAGAACTGAAAGAAAAAGATATTATGACCGTTTAATTGTAATATAATCTGAACGTAATTAAAAGGGAATATGGCTGAAGCTATATTCCCTTTGTTTATTTTTGCCAGATTCCTGTTCGGCATATCAGCATAACCATTTTGCTTCCGCTCATTCAAACCAGATAACGCTATTATAACAGGCCCTTTTTTATTATACTCATGAATTTATTACTTCAATATCTAAAAAATTATAAATGGATTGTCGCCATGGCTTTGTTACTTGCGGCTATCAATATTGGCTTCTCCTTACTTGATCCCTACATTACAGGCCGTATAGTCGATCGCTTCATCGAGAAAAAAGACGTATTGGAACGCAGTGAGTTTGTCTGGGGTGTTCTGGGACTGGTTGGTTTGGGCGTCGGCGCAGCAATGGTATCAAGGATAGCTAAAAACTTTCAGGATTATTTTACCAGCGTGATTGTTCAGAAAGTTGGTGCTCAAATGTATTCTGACGGACTAAAACATAGCCTTGAGTTACCTTATCAGGTCTTTGAAGACCAGCGTAGTGGAGAAACATTAGGTATTCTGCAAAAGGTACGACAAGACAGTGAAAAATTTATAACTTCTTTTATCAGTATTCTGTTTGTCAGCCTGATCGGGATGGTTTTTGTAATCGTTTACTCAGTGACTGTTAGTTATAAAGTGACACTTATCTATTTTCTGGCCATACCGGTTATCAGTTTCGTCAGTTGGTTCCTGAGCCGTAAGATTAAAGTTATCCAGCGGGATATTGTTGCAGAGACAACAGCACTGGCAGGATCAACTACAGAATCTCTGCGAAACATTGAACTGGTTAAAAGTTTAGGCCTGGCCAGTCAGGAGATTGAACGGTTAAATAAGACAACTTATAAAATACTCGGTCTGGAGCTTCGCAAGGTAAAATACGTTAGAAGTATGAGCTTTGTGCAGGGAACTACAGTTAATCTCGTACGGAGTGCTATGGTTGTCGTGTTATTAATTCTTATTTTTGAAAATACCATTTCAGCCGGACAGTACTTTTCTTTCCTGTTCTATTCGTTTTTCCTTTTCGGACCATTGCAGGAGCTCGGTAACGTGATTCTGACCTGGAGGGAGGCCGAAGTGTCTTTAAATAGATTTAAGTCTATCCTGAGCACTCCCGTGGATGTGAAACCTCTTCATCCAGAAAAAATAGAGCAGGTGCGCACATTGGAGTTTTCCGGACTGAGTTTTAAACACCTTACCGGACAGGGAAATGCCTTGAGTAATGTAAGCTTTAAAGTTAGTGAGAAAGAAACAATTGCCTTTGTCGGACCATCAGGATCAGGTAAAACTACGCTCGTTAAATTGCTTGTAGGTCTTTATCAGCCAATTGAAGGCGATGTGCTTTATAATGGAATCTCAAGCCATCAGATTGATCTTGATCAGCTGCGTGAAAAGATTGGATTCGTAACCCAGGATACACAGTTGTTTTCTGGAACGATCCGCGAAAATCTACAATTTGTTCGCCCTGGTGCTACAGACGCTGAATGTCTTCGTGTCCTGGAACAGGCATCCTGTGAACGATTGCTAGCCCGTGCAGATAAGGGGTTAGATACAGTAATCGGAGAAGGTGGTGTAAAAGTTTCCGGTGGAGAGAAGCAAAGACTTTCAATTGCCCGTGCTTTATTGCGTAGACCGGATATTCTCGTTTTTGACGAAGCTACTTCTTCTTTGGATTCATTGACAGAGGAAGAGATTACAGCGACCATAAGAGAAGTTTCTGACCTGACCAATCATATTACAATCCTCATAGCACACCGTTTGTCAACTATTCTGCATGCCGACCGCATTTATGTACTTGAAAAAGGGCATATCATCGAGCAGGGTAAGCATGAAGATCTACTGGAGGAAAAAGGTCTTTACTACGCGATGTGGAGGCAGCAGGTTGGTGAAAGATAGACTATAAGTTTATATACAACTTAACGATTTAAAAAACGCCGGAATATTAAATTCCGGCGTTTTTTTTTTGGCCGGTATGGAAACTAAATACCATACATATATCCCGCGGGGTGGTGTAAAATAATCTGCTTTTTTTGAGTATTTAAGCTTATTTTTTGAATTTTTATTCAAAAATATATTCAATTTACTTTCTGTTTTTCTTTTTAAAATCTTTGTTTAAAGATGTTTAATGGCTTTTTTATGCTTGTTTTTATTAAATGTAAAAATAACAGTTAAAAACATTTTAAATGTTATTTTGACGATTAATAATAAATTCCTACATTAGATTTGTTGTCCATGAAAATGGGGGGCATAAACCAAGTATAAACCAGTGCAATCCCGGGTTAACTGTAGCCATACAGTTTTTGACTCCTGAGCTGCGCTTAAAGCTTAAATCATGAAAGCACACGGGGGAAATTCCGATCTGTTTTGTAATCAGAAACCAAATATCAACACCATAATTATGAAAATTATTTTACTCAACAATTGCTGGCGGCATAGCCGGTATGCCTTGCTGTTGCTGCTGATTTTCTTATCTGCAGGATTGAAAGCGCAAACACCCGTCATAAAAGGGAAGGTCGTAGATGAACAAAATGCCGGATTACCGGGTGCAACGATTAGTATTAAAGGAAAGAAAACAGCGACAGCTTCAGATGGAGAAGGTAATTTTGTACTGTCGGCGGAACCAAATGATATTCTGCTGATCAATCTGTTGGGCTATACAGCAGCAGAAGTTAAAGTAGGTACGAGTAAACAGATTACCATTAGCCTAAATTCATCCAGTAAAGATTTATCTGAAGTTGTTGTCGTTGGTTACGGGACGCAGTTGAAAAAAGATCTTACGGGATCTGTAGCGCTGGTAGATGCTGCAGAGATTAAAAAAACCTCTGGGAGTGATATCGGGCAATTACTGCAAGGCAGAACACCCGGTATTTCCGTTACTACAGACGGGCAGCCCGGGGCTTCTCCCACCATTCGTATTCGCGGGTTGGCTTCATTCAATAATCAGCAGCCTCTGTATGTTGTAGATGGAATTATGCTGGCTAATACACCCAGAGATTTTAGCCCTAATGATATAGAATCTATGCAGGTATTGAAAGATGGAACCGCTGCTGCGATTTATGGAGCTGCCGCGGCAAACGGGGTTATCATTATTACGACCAAGCAGGGTAAAAGAAATACACCACTTCAAATTGGCTATAACGGCTATGTTGGTATAGATAAAGTATGGCAACGCATTCCTGTTGCTAATAGGGAACAGTATCAGATGCTGAACAATGAATCTCAGTTAAACGGAGGAGAGGAAATGGCTCCTGCAAATGATCCTGCAAGCAGTATGTATATTAATACAATCAATACTGACTGGCAGAAAGAAGGGCTGAAGACCGGGCATCGGATGAACCATAACCTGAATTTTTCCGGAGGTGCTGAGAACTCAACTTATAATGTTTCTATGGATTATTATAAGCAGGGTGGGACGATCGTCGGTCAGGGACCGGATTACGACCGGTATACAGGGCGGATTAATACCACGCAGCAAAAAGGTATTTTTAAATTCGGGCAATCATTAAGTTATACCCATTCCAAGGAAAATTCACTGACCTTCCGTGGCGACGTACTGACGGGTGGGAGACCGCCGTTGATTAATGACCTGCTAATGGCTATTCCAACTCAACTGGTATATGATCCGAATATGCCTAATGGTTACGGAGGAACGCAATCAGACCGGGAGAAAGCTATTTCATTAAACGTTGTAGCGGTAAATAATATGTTCACTAATTATACAGAAGTAGACCGCATTTTCGGTGTGGCCTGGGCGGAAGCGCAACTTCTCAATCTGAATGGACATAGTCTGAAATATAAGGTGAATTTAGGATACGACAGAACTGTGGCCAGAGACTTCTCTTACCAACCTGTTTTTGATCTCGGCTTTTTCTTTAAGCAAACTGTAAGTCGTTTAGATGATAATTCAAGAGTATTTACAAATGGCCTGATAGATAATACACTTACTTATGACAAGGTATTCGGTAAACACTCACTGAATGTGGTAACCGGGGTTAGTTATAATAAAAATACATCATTATACCGTTCAGGACATGCAGAAGACGTAGATCCGGAATATCTTGTATTGGGTAATGGAAATAACAAAACAGTCGACGGAAGCATGGTGCCTTATGCCTTCTTTGGTATGTTCGGCAGGCTTAATTATAATTTTGATGATAAATATTTACTAACTGCAAATTTTCGCAGGGACGGATCTTCCCGTTTTGGATATGGCTATAAATACGGAAATTTTCCAGGCGTATCCGCCGGATGGAGAATTAGTAAAGAAAGCTTTATCCACCTGCCAAAATGGGTGAATGAATTGAAACTGAGGGGTGGATGGGGTCAGTTGGGTAACGCTAATATTGGCGATTTCCGTTATCTGGCCCTACTCAACCCTAATATTGTGTATAATTTCAACGGAACGAAAGTAACCGGAGGTACGCAAACCAATGTGGTCGACCCGAATATTCGCTGGGAAACCAAGACTACATCTAATATTGGAGTAGACGCAACATTCTTTGATGGAATGTTTGACCTGACTGCCGAGTACTACAACAACAAAGCTTCAAATGCGCTCATTGGTGAACCAATTCCAGCATCTGTTGGCTCGATAGATACTGCGCCCATTACCAATGCTGCCAGTATCAGAAACACAGGAGTAGAAATTAACCTCGCTTATCATAAAAAAGGCGGTGATTTTACTTATAGCATTGCCGGTAATGTGAGTACGGTAAAAAATACCCTTCTTAAACTAAGTGAAGGAGAAACGTCCAGAATTGTTGGTGGCTTTATTAGTACAGTAGGTAAAGAGATAGGCAGGCATTACGGCAGACTTGTCGAAGGCATCTTCCAGAACGACGAGGAAATTAAAAATCATGCTTTCCAAAATGCAGGAACAGCTCCTGGTGACTTGAAATTTAAAGATATCAGCGGGCCAGACGGAGTTCCCGACGGAGTAATAAACGACCTGGACAGAACTGACCTCGGCAGTTCATTACCGAAAGTATATTACGGGTTAAATTTCACCGCCGCTTATAAGGGATTTGATTTTACCCTGTTTATGTCGGGTGCGGGTGGCAATCTGATTAATGGGGCACTTTACCGTACATTAATGCATACAACGGACTATATTAACTATCATACAGACGCATTGAACCGCTGGAACCCATCTAATACCAATACCGAGTTTCCAAGACTTGCTGCTAAAGATCCAAATCAGAACGGGGTTGATTCCGATAGAAAAAACTGGTTACAGAAAGGAGATTACCTGAGAATTAATACGGTGTCCCTGGGTTATACATTCCAGAATATGCAAGTAAATTGGATGAAAGATCTGAGAATCTATGCAACTGCACAAAATTTACACACCTTCCAGTCTTACAAAGGATATAACCCAGACTTCGCACAGACGCGTCCTTTTGAACCCGGCTTTGATCCCGGATCATATCCTACACCCCGTACATTTTTACTGGGTGTACAGGTTAAATTTTAGAGAAAACGAAAAGTACAAAACATAAATAGGAACATGAGAGCCGCTTTTGGCAAATAGCCGGGCAATGATGAACCTGCAAACTAGAAACAAGCACATGAAAAAAATATGCTGTTATATTCTTCTCGGTCTGTTGGCAACAGGCTGTAAAAAAGAACTGGATATACAAAATCCAAATGCCAAAACCATAGACGTTTACTGGAAAACTGCAGCAGATGCACAGGCAGGTGTGAATGCGATTTACAACAGCCTTATTCAGGACGGCACCTATATGCGGATGTTCCCCGCGTTAACAGACAGTCGCGGAGATGACTTTTATGGTGACAGTCCCTGGGGAGACCTGGTGCAGGTTGGTAATTTTACCATCCCCTCTAATTCAGGCCCCGTACAATGGATTTGGGCAACACATTATCAATTGATCTGGCGCGCAAACCAGGTTATTGTGAATGTTCCGGCAATTGAAATGGACGCTGAATTAAAAAAGAGAATTCTTGGGCAGGCTGCATTTCTGCGTGGCGTAGCTCTGTTTAATTTAGCTAATACCTATAAATCGATTCCTGTTCCACTTGAATTGCCAACGGATAAAACCAAATATCATACGCCGACAGCCACCGATGAAGAACTGTGGGGCCAGATAATTTCCGATTTTAAAACGGCTAAAGAATCGCTGCCGGTTACCTATGCAGGTGTGAGCGGTCCAGATGCAGGCAACATTGGCCGGGCTACAAAAGGTGCCGCTACGGGGATGCTTGGAAAAGCCTATCTCTATCAAAAAAAATGGACAGAGGCCGCAGCAGAATTTAATGAGCTGATTAATGGTGCTCAGAAAGGTACTTATGCATTAATGCCTGATTATAGAGATAATTTTAAGGAAATCAACGAGAATAATAAGGAATCCCTTTTTGAAGTACAGTTTGGTCAGCCAGATGCTTTAGGTGGGACAGTTATGAATTACGGAGGCGAACCGAATGCAAATTGGAAACAGGTGAGCTCTATAGGAAGAACGTATGCGATGGATGGCTACGGTTATTCAGACTTTATGCCTACACGCTGGATTTACGAAGAATTTAAACAGGAGAAGACAAAAGCAGGAAAAAGTGATCCACGGTTACTGGCGACAATCGCCTCCTACGAACCTGCTGATAATTCAATTACCGTATACGGCAATAAATGGCCGTTCGCGCTTGATAAAATATATCCTCGGAAATACACACATGATGGCCTAAACTGGCCAGGTAATGACGATCAGGAAAACTCAGGCATCAACTACCGGATTCTACGTTATGCCGATGTTTTATTAATGTATGCTGAAGCGCTCAATGAAACCGGAAATACTATTGAAGCCTATAATTATATTCAGCAAGTACGGGACAGGGCTGGTTTGCCGGATTTGAAAACTGTAAAACCAGGACTAGGTCAGGTGGGAATGCGTGATCAGCTGGGCCATGAACGGGCACTTGAATTTGCGACTGAATCTATTCGCATCAATGATATTATTCGTTGGGGCTGGTTATATGATCCGGTTAAACTGGCAGAACTCAGAGCCCATGATCCTGATTTCAAAACCTGGATTCCCGGAAAAGAGTATCTTCCGATTCCTTTGTCGGAGTTAAACGTTAATCCAAATTTAAAGCGTAATTCCGCTAATTAATACCTGGTTCTGCCGTAAACGGCAGGACCCTTTTTTAATTAAATTAATACGATGATGATGCAAAAAACTACATGGCTTAAAACAATCTGTCTGTCTGTGATGGGCATAGGTTTCAGTACCGCGATGCAAGCGCAGACGAAGGTTAGTCTTCAGACAGCACAGAATGGTGGAACAATCAGTAAACACATTTACGGGCATTTCGCCGAGCATCTGGGGAGAAGTATTTACGACGGCTTTTATGTTGGTGAAAAATCGACGATTCCGAATACTGCCGGTGTGCGTAATGATATTGTGGCTGCGCTTAAGAACTTGAATATTCCGAATTTGCGCTGGCCTGGTGGCTGTTTCGCCGATCGGTACCATTGGAAAGACGGTATTGGTCCGAAAGCAGACAGACCTTCTATCGTGAATACGATGTGGGGAGGCGTAACAGAAGATAACAGCTTCGGGACACACGATTTTTTAAATATGTGTAAACTCCTGGGTACCGAACCATATCTCGCTGGAAATACAGGTAGTGGTACTGTGCAGGAATTATCTGACTGGGTACAATACGTGAATTTCGAAGGTAAAAGTCCAATGTCGGACCTGCGTGTGCAGAATGGACAAGAGAAACCATGGAATGTCAAATTCTGGGGAGTAGGCAATGAAGCCTGGGGTTGCGGCGGAAATATGACACCGGAATATTACGTGGGAGAGTACAGGAGATTCGCCACCTTTATGGAAGGTAAAGACCTTTATAAAGTAGCTTCCGGAGCAAATGTGGATGACTATCACTGGACGGAAACACTCATGAAAGGTATCCCTTTAGGTTTGATGGACGGCGTCGCGCTGCATCACTATTCCTTCCCAAGCTGGGAGAAGAAGGGGCCGGCAGTAGGGTTTTCAGAACAACAATATTTTGAAACTATGAAAACTGCGCTGAGAATGGATGAGCTGATCACCAAACATTCTGCTATTATGGATAAATATGATCCTGCAAAAAAGATTGGTTTGGTTGTGGATGAATGGGGTGGCTGGTTTGAAGTTGAGCAAGGGACTAATCCAGGCTTTCTGTATCAACAGAATACCATGAGAGATGCTATGATAGCAGGTGCTACGCTAAATATCTTCAACAATCACAATGAAAGGGTTAAAATTGCGAATCTGGCTCAATGTGTAAATGTATTGCAGGCGGTAATTCTGACAAAGGGAGAGAAAATGCTACTATCCCCGACATATCATGTAATGGAAATGTACAAAGTACATCAGGATGCAACCCGTATTCCTTTAACAATTGAAACTGGCGATTATATGCTGGGTAGTGAAAAACTACCGGCGGTATCTGTATCTGCTTCGGTTGATGCAGCTGGGAAAAGCCATATTTCGTTGGTCAATATACAGTCTAAAAAAGGAGAAGAGATTACAATTGATCTGAAAGGTAAAAACTTTAAACAGGTAAACGGAAGAATCCTGACTTCAGGAAAAGTAGATGATCATAACGATTTTGACCATCCGGATAAGATTAAACCGGCAGCATTTAAAGATGCGGTATTGAAAGACGGAAAATTAACAGTTAAACTGCCGGCCTTTTCAGTAGCAGTATTAGAATTAATTTAAGCCAGATATAAACGAAATATTATGCAAAAATTAACAGACCGGATTGGTATGGGGCTATTGATGCTGCTGGGCTTCTGGAACTTTCAGGCCCTGGCACAACAGACGGGCAATCCGATTATACAAGATAAATATACCGCAGATCCTGCGGCATTAGTTCACCAGGATAAAGTTTACCTGTATGCCGGGCATGATGAAGCTCCTGCCGGAAAGGAACATTATGTAATGAATGAGTGGCTGGTTTATTCCTCTTCAGACCTGAAGAACTGGACTGAGCATCCCGTACCCCTGAAGGCAAAAGATTTTAGTTGGGCAAAAGGAGATGCCTGGGCTTCGCAAGTTATTGAAAGAGAGGGCAAGTTTTATTGGTATGCGACTGTCGAACACGGCAGCATTAAAGGTAAGTCCATAGGAGTTGCTGTTGCAGATAATCCTTTGGGCCCATTTAAAGATGCCAGAGGATCGGCATTGATTACGAATGACATGACAACCGGGCAGACCAGTATCAGCTGGGATGACATTGATCCCACGGTATTTATCGATGATGACGGACAAGCATACCTATATTGGGGTAATACCCAATGCTACTATATTAAGCTGAAAAAAAATATGATCGAACAGGATGGCCCTATACATACGGTAGATCTGCCAAACTTTACGGAGGCGCCATGGCTGCATAAACGCAAAGACTGGTATTATCTTTCTTATGCCTACCAGTTTCCGGAAAAAATAGCTTACGCTATGAGTAGAAGTGCTACCGGTCCCTGGGAATATAAAGGGATCTTAAATGAGGTTGCCGGGAACTCCAATACTAACCATCAGGCCATAATTGATTTTAAAGGTAAATCCTATTTTATATACCACAATGGCTCGATTCCCACTGCCGGCGGCAGTTACAGACGCTCTGTCTGTATTGAAGAATTACATTACAATGCCGATGGCACAATGAAACGTATACAAATGACCACCGAAGGATTAAGGTCCGGAGAAAGCAAAAAATAAGATGAAATTTAAACCATTTGCCCTTGCGGCCATTACTGCACTTTGTACATTACAGGTGCAGGCACAAAAAACCCGGACGATTGTTGTAGATCCGGCAAAACAGACCGCTAAAGTACAACCGGAAATGTGGGGTGTATTTTTTGAAGATATTAATATGGGGGCAGACGGCGGGATTTATGCCGAGCTGATTAAAAACCGCTCCTTTGAATTTTATAAACCCATGATGGGTTGGAAGGTCGAAGGAAAACGTATAGAAGGCGATGTGCTGGTGCTGAACAGACAGGAAAGCAAATCATCCAATCCGCGTTATATCCGTGTAAAAACTGGGGGGAAACAGACAGATCTCGCCTTATATAACGAAGGCTTCAAAGGTATTGGTGTTAAAAAAGGGCTGGAGTATGATTTTTCCGTTATGTACCGCCAGCAGCAGAAGGGGCTTAAACTCCACATAGCACTGGTGGACAGCACAGGAAAGGTACTTGGGCAGTCTGAATTGATTCCAGAAAAACCAGATGGTCAGTGGCAGAGTCAGCACGCCAGTTTTAAATCTGCAGAAACGGTAGAGAAAGCTAACTTTAAAATCTGGTTTGAAGGCGAGGGAGCAATCGATCTAGATATGATCTCGCTGTTTCCGGGTGATACCTGGAAGAACAGAAAGGGCGGTCTAAGGGGAGATATGGTACAGCTTTTAGCTGATATGAAACCTGGATTTGTCCGCTTTCCGGGTGGTTGTATCGTCGAAGGACATGACCTGTCGACCCGTTACCAGTGGAAAAAAACAATAGGTCCTGTTGCCGATCGTGAAGTAATCATAAACCGATGGAATACCGAATTTGCACACAGACCCTCTCCCGATTATTATCAGACTTTTGGGCTTGGTTTTTATGAATATTTTCAGCTTGCTGAAGATATAGGAGCAACTGCGTTACCTATTCTGAATTGTGGAATGGCCTGTCAGTTTAATACGGCAGAGCTGGTTCCTCTTGATGAGCTGGGTCCTTATATCCAGGATGCGCTGGATCTGGTTGAATTCGCGAACGGTGCGGTTAGTACACCATGGGGCAAAGTACGGGCAGACATGGGACATCCGGAACCTTTTAATTTAAAAATGCTTGGAGTCGGGAACGAAAACTGGGGACCTCAGTATTTGGAAAGACTGGAGTTGTTCACCAAAGCATTAAAAAGTAAATATCCGGATATCCTGCTAGTTAACAGTTCAGGAACAGATCCGGACGGGGAACGTTTCGATTTGCTGAATACTTCTTTACGGAAAATGAAAGCAGATATTATCGATGAACATTATTACAGATCACCGGACTGGTTTCTGAAGAATGCAAACCGTTATGATAGCTATGACCGGAAAGGATCAAAAGTTTTTGCTGGTGAATATGCAGCACAGAGCAAGGCTATTGCTAATCCTGGTAATCAAAATAATTGGGAATGTGCTATTGCCGAAGCGGCTTTTCTAACTGGTTTGGAACGTAATGCAGACGTTGTTCACATGGCTTCTTATGCCCCGCTTTTTGCACATGCTGAAGGTTGGCAATGGACACCAGACATGATCTGGGTAGATAACCTGAATGTGTATGGAACGCCTAATTATTACGTGCAGAAACTGTATTCTCTTTATAAAGGGACAGATGTCGTTAGTATTTTGGAAGACAATAAATTTATTTCCGGCCAGCAAGGGATTTATGCATCGGCTGTTACCGACAGCGAGACCGGCGAACTGATTATCAAAATAATCAATCCTGGTAAGGAAACCCTTAGCAGGGAGATTCAGATTAAAGGGAGCAAAAAAGCTGCAGCAACTGCTCAGCTTATCCTGCTGCAAAACAATAACCCGGGGGCTGTGAATACTTTTAGTAATGCAGTGAATGTAAGTCCTGAGACTTCGCCGCTGTCCGTAAAGAATAATAAAGTTAATCTGGAATTGAAACCCTACTCTTTTAATTTGATCAGGGTTGATCTGAAAGGTAAAGGTGTTTTGTAATATTTAAGATTTCATGATAATATATAAACGAATCCGCAATCTGTTTTTTCTGTTGATACTTGTGTCGACAAGTTTAAAAAGTTTAGCACAGCAACCGGCAGGGCAGATTTCTGTGCATGATCCGGTGATGATCAAAGCAGCCGGGACCTATTATCTTTTTTCGACAGGCATGGGGATCTCCGTATGGACTTCCCCGGACCTGAAGAACTGGAAGCCCGGTACGCCGGTTTTTAGTGCTGGTCCGGTTTGGGCGGAGCAATCAATTCCAGGATTTAAAGGTCACATTTGGGCTCCTGATATTGTTTATAAGAATAATAGATATTATCTATACTACTCCGTGTCTGCTTTTGGAAAGAATACATCTGCAATAGGTGTGGCAACTAATCCGACGCTTGACCAGTCTTCACCAACATATCTTTGGACAGACCATGGAGAAGTGATCCGGAGTATCCCGGGTGAAACTAACTGGAATGCGATTGATCCTAATATCATTACTGATGAAAAGGGGCAGTCCTGGATGGCTTTTGGTTCTTTCTGGGATGGCCTTAAATTAATAAGAATGTCGGCAGATCTGCTGCGTACTGAGGGCGATATCCGTCAGATGCCGACCATTGCGAGTAGAAAAGAGGATCCGGATTCTGCAAATCCACCGGCATTGGAAGGATTACCTCAGGATGCCGGTGGCAATTCTATAGAAGCACCGTTTCTTTATAAAAAGAACGGTTTTTACTATCTGTTTGCTTCTGTTGATTATTGCTGTCAGGGTGTGAAAAGCACTTATAAGATGATTGTCGGCAGGTCAAAAACTGTCGAAGGACCATATCTGGATAAGCAAGGGAAAGCAATGAACCGTGGTGGTGGCAGCCTGTTGCTGGAAGGCGATCAGAATTGGTACGGCACAGGACATAATGCAGTTGCTAATTTTGATGGAACCGATTACCTGATTTTCCATGGATATGATGCACATGATCAAGGCAAACCTAAGTTACGTTTAGAAAAACTTGACTGGCCCGGAGGCTGGCCAGCTGTACGTAAATAGCCTAAAAAGCTATCGGAGAGTGGATACCGTTAAATTTCCTGATGCTCCTTGTCCTGTATTTCTGTTAAATTCAGACCGAGGAGACTTTTTGTTTTAGTATACGTAATCCCTGCAACCAGGATCGTCATACAGCCGCCAAAAACTACCGCTGGTACCGTTCGCATCAGTTTGGCAGTTAATCCCGACTCAAATGCCCCAATTTCATTTGAGGAACCGATAAACATACTATTTACTGCAGAAACCCTGCCCCGCATTTCATCCGGGGTAAGGAGCTGCATAATGGTAGAGCGGATCAGTACACTGATACTGTCAAATGCACCTTCCATAAACAGGAATACCAATGTCAGGTAGAAATTCTTTGAAAGCCCGTAGCAGATAATACTGGTTCCGAATCCGGCTACCGCGATTAACAAGTTTCTCCAGGGGCGGTTCATCGGACTAATTCGGGTCATGGCTAACATGGTTAGAACGGCTCCGGAAGAAGCGGCCGCGCGCATGAAACCAAGGCCTTCAGATCCTACTTTAAGAATGTCATTTGCGAAGACCGGAAGCAGGGCAACTGCTCCACCGAAGAATACAGAGAAAAGGTCCAGGCTCATTGCACCGAGCATAATCTTATTATTAAAGACAAATTTTACGCCTTCAGTAAGGCTGGTTACAATATCTTCTTTAGGGATAAAACGCGGTGGATGTTTGCGTAGAAAAAAGATACAGACGAGTGCTACGCTTATAAAAAAGAGAATGACGCTATAGGTCGCAGTAATGCCGAAAAAGGCATAAATCAGGCCACCTACGGCCGGGCCTACTATGGAGGCAGTCATATAGGCCGAACTGTTCCAAGTACTGGAATTTGGATAGAGTTCTTTTGGGATAATCTGCGCCATGATGGAGAAGGTTGCGGGGCTGAAAAAGCCTCGGGCAATACCGATTCCGAAAACCATGGTGTACATGATCGGGATAATATAGCTCACCGGTACAAAACGGTGCATATAGGTCGTTGTGGCTATCAGCATGATTAGGCTGCAGAAGAAAACTCCGGCAAAAATCTTAAATAGCAGGGCCCTCTTTTCCGATTTATCTGCAACATATCCACCATAAAGGGCTATGCCAATTGCAGGAATCGCTTCACAAAGACCTACCAGCCCCAGAGCCAGTGGATCTTTTGTTAAATGGTAAATATGAAATCCGATAATGACGGCTTGCATCTGGTAAGCGAAGGTAAAGAAGAAGCGCATACCGAGGTAAGATCTGAATTCCCTGAAACGCAGGGCTGCGTAAGGATCTTTTGTATTGGGTATCTGGGGATTGTCCAATGTTTTTTTGAACAAATGTAATAGTTACCGGCTTTTTTACAATAAAATATCAGATAATCTTAACGAAGTAGCGCATAAAATTCACGATAAGCCTCTCCCATATCTTCCGCCTGGTTTATTGCAGAAGATGCAGCGATTCCAAAGATTCCGGTATCCATCAAAGCGGCAATATCGGCTGCGGTGATTCCTCCGACTGCAATTATAGGTACGTCCGGCAGATGCGTATTCGCTTCCTCCATCAAAATACTGAATCCGGCCGTGCCAAGAGGTGCAAGATCCGTTAATTTGGTTGTGCTTGTTTTAAAAGGACCATAGCCAATATAATCTGCTCCTGCCAATGCCAGCCGGACTGCATCTGCTGCGGTGTGCGCGGTGCCGCCAATAGTAAATTCTTCTCCTAGCTGTTCCTTAATTGCATCAATAGGTGCATGGGTGTCCTCCAGGTGGAAACCCTGAATGTCTGCCAGTTTACTTAGGTGTATATGTTCGGTGACAATCAGTGTGGCACCCCAATCGTCGCAGATTTCCGCTATCGGGATAATATCGGCAAGCAGTTCCTGATCGTTTTTCGTCAGACAGCGATATTGTATCCATTTAGCACCAGCTTCACATGCAATTCTTGCCTGATCGATATGGCTCAGCCCTGGAATATCATGGGTAATAAATTGCAGTTTTTCTATATATTTTTTCAATTTTTTATCTCTTAAAGGTGAATAAAGCCGGACGTTAATACACTAATCAACAGCTATAAAATTAAACAGCGGCAGAAACAAGGCCGGAATTGCTTTATTTCTGCCGCTGCAGGCAAATGTAGTGGTTTGGATTAGAATCTCACGTTCAGGGACAACAGGAAGTTCGTGCCAGCCTGTGGGAAATAGAAATTTTCTGACAAACGGCTGCCATCGCTAATATAACCGTAGGTGTATCCATTACTCTGGTATTTCTTGTTCAGAATATTGTTGGCGAGCAGGCCCACATTTATGTTTTTGACACCTTTTATGCTGAAATCGTAACCCAGACGTACATTGTTGACCCAATATCCGTTTAGTTTACGCTCCTCACTTTGGGTGTTATCCATATATTGTTTGCTTACATATTTACTTTGCAGGGCAACAGCGAAAGATTTTACAGGTTTAAATACCAGTTCTCCGAATAGGACCGCAGAAGGAGAGAAAGAGATATTGGTGTTTTTATAGGTGTTCATCTCCTCCAGCTCTGAGTCATAGTTCATAATAAATTCAGAAAATTCCTTGATTTTATTCCTGCTTAACGCTGCATTTGCATTGATCATAAAGAATCTGTTCAAGGTGTATGACCCGTCCAGCTCAATCCCTATACGGTAACTGTCGGGAACATTCTGACGAATATTTCCACCAACATCATTGAGCTTTCCTGTTACAACCAACTGATCTTTATAGAACATGCCATAAACATTTAACCCCGCATTGAATGCCGATCTCTGAATTCTGTATCCCGCTTCCAGGTCATAAAGTCTTTCTGCCTGAGGTAAGGTGTTTTTTACAGCATCTACATAATCTGTACGGTTAGCCTCTTTATTGGCAATACTCATTGATGCGTAGATATTACTTCCCGGGTCCAGAGTATAGGTTGCACCGACTTTCGGATTGAAGAAATGTAGTCTGTCATGAATGTCAAGTGGTTTCTGATCATTGTCTTTACCAGTAATATCATACTTAATGCCTCTATACTGCAGATCTGCAAAAAGGCTGAGCTGGTCAGCGGGGTTAAAGGTTATTTTACCGAAGATGTTAAAGTCGTCTTTATGACCACGCCCGTCATAATAATGGGCGCTGTTATCCAGTGAGGAAGCAACCTGTGACCAGATGATCTGTCCGTAATGTTTACCTCTGTATTCATTATACCCGCCACCAAGGGTCAGATTTAAGTTATCGAGGGCTTTATAATTGAATGCATAAGTGACGCCATAGAAATCATTATTCAGCCATCTTCTGCGTATAAGGTCAGATTTCAGGACTTCCGAACCATTGATTACTGGATTTGGCAAGGCATAATCACTAAATTTTTGAAGGTTCTTGAACTCTTCATAATAACCTCTGCCATAAGTATAGTGTAAGGCACCATTAAATGAGAAACGTGGGCTGAATTGCTTAGCATAAAGCAGTTGGTAATGGTCCTGCCAATAGTTATCAGTCTGATCTTTATAAGTGAAAGAATTGTATTTGCGGCCGTCTGAATTTAATAAGTTGGCTGCATCGGCCTCGTTAAGTCCATTTCTGCTAATATAATCCAGCATACCCTGCTGGTCATTCCGCAGACGGGATTCCGGTACGCCATTCCAGGATTGGTAGGTTCTTTCCGTACCGGAGAATACGTTCAGGCGGAGTAAATCAGTTTTACCGTGGTATGCACCCGAAAGGAAATAGGATTTCAGTAAAGAGGCGCCCCGGTCTACAAAACCGTCAGATTGAATACGAGATAAACGGCCGTCAAAGCTGAATTTATTATCGATCAGCCCGGTGCCTATTTTAACGGTATTCTTCAATGTGTTAAAAGAGCCGTAACTCGTATTCACTTCTGCATAAGGATCGAGGGATGGTGCTGAGGTCTGAATATTCAGACTTCCTCCGAAGGCTCCTGCTCCGTTTGTGGAAGTACCTACGCCACGCTGAATCTGAATATTTTCCACGGAAGAAGCAAAATCCGGCATGTTTACGAAAAAAGAACCCTGACTTTCACTGTCGTTGTATGGAATACCATTGACTGTGACATTCACTCTCGACCCATCACTTCCCCGGATCCGGATCCCGGTATAACCGACACCGGCACCGGCGTCCGAAGTGACTACTACACCCGGTGTATTGTTAATAATAAAAGGTAAATCCTGACCGAAGTTGTTCGCCGCGATTTCAGATTTGCTAACATTTTTATAGGTGGAGGCTGATTTTTCGGCTGCGCGGGTAGCCATCACGATAACTTCATCGGCGAGATAGGCCGAAGGCTTGAGACTAAAGTCAAGGTTCAGATCCTGTTTTAGCTCAATTGTTCTTTCCAGCGGTTCATAACCCACAAAGCTGATCACCAGCGTATAGGTCCCGGCTTTCTGCTTTAGTTCGTAAATCCCTGCGGAATTGGTGTTGGTGCCGCCATTGCTGTTTTTTAGCCTGATACTAGCGCCGGAAAGGGCTGTGTTGTTTGTTTTTTCAGATACCTTACCTGAAATTTTGAATTGAGCCAAAAGGCACAGCGGAGAAAGCATCGCAGCAAACACCACTATCAGTAACTTTTTCAATTTTTTGTTCTTTTTTAGTAAAACCTGCTGTAAATAGGGGCACTTACAGTTTGTTAAACTCCATAACTCCAATCCCTCCGCCGGCATTACCCGGATCAGGTGCATATTTGTAACTATACCTGGATATAGTCTGCAAATAATGGGTATGATCTCAGCCTGTCTTTGTGTTTCCTAAAAAAACAAGGCACCCCTTTTGATATTGGCAAATGTATAAATAATTATTTTAGCTTTCTGCGAGGAATTCGTCGACAGCCTCGATTGCATTTTGCAATCGGTCATCTATTCCGCTGATGACTACATAACGGGCATTGAGGGCTTGCAGTTCTTTATGCCAAACAGTCATAAAATGGTTACGCTTTCCCGGGAAATTCCGCAGAGGATCATCCTCCCAGGGCAGGTCAATATCCATGAGCAGGTAAAGATCATATTTTCTTTCCGGTAAGGTTTCCAGTACAATTTCCGGGCTTTCTCCCAGGGTTGCGTCGCTCCAGATCTTCACTGTTAAAAAAGTGGTGTCACAGAAGATAAAGTCTTTTTGTGCAAGTGACAGTATGGAATCTTCCAGTGCAAGCTGCCCGTAGAACATATTCTCTTCATCCTGAAGGGTACAGGGACCTTGCAGTGCAGCACAATAATACCGCGCATATTCCGCGACCCAATGGGTACGGTAGTATCTGGCCAATAATGTGGTGATGGTAGATTTGCCGGTGCTCTCCGGGCCGACTATAGCGATCTTCCTGATATGCATAATACTAATTTATTGGGTTTCCGGTATAGACTCCGGTTTTTCCTGCTGCAAAAGAAAGGATTTTTTCTATTGGATGTATCCCATCTGAGTGATTCGAATGTAAATCAGCTAAATATTAGTCCAGATGGTCCAGCATCGTCGAATGTATGGAATGGGTGCAAATTTACGCACAAAAAAAATCCGGCAGGACATGAACGTACCTGCCGGATAATAAACCAAACAAACTATTTATGAAGATTATCCTCCTGGCCTTCGCCGTCGAGGATGTTTTAATTCGGGTCTTGCAGCCGGTTTTCCAAACGGAAATGTGCTGTTTTCTTTGAACTTATTATTTACAAAACGAAGATTATTGAACCCTAGTACAGGAAGTTTATAAATCTTCAGGGATATTGAAATTCATGACGTTATCATGACTACGGGTGCACATCGCGCAGCTGTTGTCGCTCCGAATTAAGGCGAAAAATATGCACTGTGTATTTGGAGCCGCAAAACTTAGGGCTTTTTGAAAAAAAAAGGCATTTTTATCAGCTAATAATGTAACTTTGCATCCCGACAGAACAGTCGGGCTTCCTTTCTAATATAGCAAGTATTCCCGCAAGCTATCAGGTCTCTAAGACCAGCATTTTTTACTAAAAACAAGTAGAATTTTAAAACCCTATGCCTAAAGACACCTCCATACGTTCCGTATTGATTATTGGATCAGGACCTATTATCATTGGCCAAGCCTGTGAGTTTGATTACTCCGGCTCCCAGGCTGCATTATCCCTCAAAGAAGAAGGAATTGAAGTTTCCATTATAAACTCCAATCCGGCTACAATTATGACGGATAAGGTAATTGCAGACCATGTTTACCTCAGACCGCTGACGGTAGACTCTATTGAGCAGATTTTAATTGAACGGAATATCGATGCAGTCCTTCCAACTATGGGCGGACAAACCGCGCTAAACCTTTGTAAAGAAGCAGAAGAACGTGGTGTGTGGGAAAAGCACGGTGTAAGAGTAATCGGTGTTGATGTTGCTGCAATTGAAAAAACGGAGAACAGAGAAGCATTCCGCCAGTTAATGGTAGATATTGGTGTAGGCGTTGCGCCTTCAAAAATTGCTAACTCTTTCCTGGAAGGTAAAGAAGCTGCACAGCAAATCGGTTATCCACTAGTAATACGCCCATCTTATACACTGGGTGGATCAGGTGGCGGTTTCGTTCATAAAAAGGAAGAATTTGATGCAGCGTTAAAACGCGGCCTTGAGGCGTCTCCAACACACGAAGTACTGGTTGAAAAAGCTGTACTGGGCTGGAAAGAATACGAGCTTGAGCTATTAAGGGACAGTAATGATAATGTGATTATTATCTGCTCTATTGAAAACTTCGATCCAATGGGTATCCATACAGGAGACTCGATTACGGTAGCTCCTGCAATGACACTTTCAGATAGCTGTTACCAGGAAATGCGTAATCAGGCAATCAAAATGATGCGTGCCATTGGTACTTTCGCCGGCGGATGTAATGTACAGTTCTCTGTTAACCCGGATAATGACGACATCATCGCTATTGAAATTAACCCAAGGGTTTCCCGCTCTTCGGCATTGGCAAGTAAAGCAACCGGTTATCCGATTGCAAAGATTGCTTCCAAACTGGCTATCGGTTATAACCTGGATGAAATAGAAAATCAGATTACTAAAACAACTTCAGCTTATTTTGAGCCGACCTTGGATTATGTAATCGTTAAAGTACCGCGCTGGAACTTTGATAAGTTCAAAGGTGCGAATATGGAGCTGGGTCTGCAGATGAAATCTGTAGGAGAGGTAATGGCTATTGGTCGTACCTTTATCGAAGCCCTTCAGAAAGCTTGTCAGAGTCTTGAAATCGGACGTGCTGGTTTAGGTGCAGATGGAAAACATAACAGAAGCATCGATGAAATCATGTACGGTCTGGAGCATCCAAGCTGGAACCGCTTATTCCTGATCAAAGATGCAATGAGCATGGGAGTTCCGTTGGAATCTATCCGTAAAGTGACTAAAATTGATAAATGGTTTTTGTCGCAGATTCAGGAACTTGTTTACCTGGAAACTGAGCTTAAACGTTATTCTCTGAATAATATTCCTAAAGACTTCTTCTTCAATCTGAAGCAGAAAGGTTTCTCTGATATTCAGATCGCTTACCTGTTAGGTAATGTAACTGAAGATGAGGTTTATGACCGTAGAAAATCATTAGGTATCACCAGGGTTTATAAGATGGTAGATACCTGCGCTGCGGAGTTCCCGGCACAGACTCCTTATTTCTACTCGACTTTCGAGCAGGAGAACGAATCTATTCCTACAGATAAGAAAAAAGTAATTGTATTAGGTTCAGGACCTAACCGTATCGGACAAGGTATCGAATTTGATTATTCTTGTGTACATGGTTTACTAGCTGCTAAAGAAAGCGGTTTTGAGGCTATCATGATTAACTGTAATCCCGAAACTGTTTCTACTGATTTTAACATGGCCGATAAGTTATACTTCGAGCCGGTGTTCTGGGAACATGTACGTGAAATCATCGAATTGGAAAAACCAGTTGGTGTAATTGTACAGTTAGGTGGTCAGACTGCATTGAAAATGGCAGAAAAACTGCATGAGAACGGCATCAAAATTATTGGTACGTCTTATAACGATATGGATATCGCAGAAGATCGTGGCCGTTTCTCTGACCTGCTGAAAGAACTGGATATTCCTTATCCGAGATATGGTGTGGCAGAAAATGCAGAAGAGGCTATCGTTGTTGCAAATGAAGTAGGTTACCCGGTACTGGTACGTCCAAGTTATGTATTGGGTGGTCAGGGGATGAGTATTGTAATTAATGATGAGGACCTGGAAAAAGCAGTAGTTAAATTATTGGGAGATCTTCCTGGTAACCGTGTCCTGATTGACCACTTCCTGGACAGGGCAGAAGAGACTGAGTCTGATTCTATCTGTGACGGAGAAGATGTGCACATCGTCGGTTTAATGGAACATATTGAGCCTGCTGGTATCCACTCCGGAGATTCATTTGCAGTATTGCCACCGTTCAGTTTATCTGAGACTGTAATGAATAGTATGGAGACTTACTCCAAGAAAATTGCGAGAGCTTTAAATGTAATTGGCTTGCTGAACATTCAGTTCGCGGTTAAGGACGAAAAGGTGTATGTAATTGAAGCGAATCCAAGAGCGTCAAGAACAGTTCCTTTCATTGCGAAGGCATATGATGTTCCTTACATTAATATCGCTGCAAAAGTGATGCTTGGTGTCAATAAACTGAAAGATTTCACAATCGAACGTAAACTGGTTGGATATGCGATTAAAGAACCTGTATTCTCTTATGATAAATTCCCTGAAGTTCCAAAAGAACTGGGACCGGAAATGAAATCTACAGGAGAGTCAATTCGCTTTATCAAAGATCTGGAAGACCCTTACTTTAGAAAATTATACACAGATAAATCTATGTATCTGTCTAAATAATTAATGATCATGCATTCATGATGCAATCTATTTTAAGCCCTGAGATCTTCAAAGAACTCAGGGCTTTTTTTATAGGTTAAAGCTTATCGGACAAAATGACGACGCCGGTTGCCTCGTAAGCAATTTCTGCTTTTGGCCCCGTGATTCTTGAAATTTCTTCAGGGGACTTTTTCGCATCCTCTGCATAATGACGAAGTTTTTCCATTGAGATGGTTTGCTGTCTGGCCACACCGTCAAGGACTACCGTCTTTCCCTCGATATCCAGAGGCATAAAAAAAGCATAATCTTTAAATGTTACGCGCATAGCCTCACCTTCAGGTGTTTTTAAAGTCATCCAGCAACCTTTTTTCTTACAGACCTCAATAACTTCTCCCGTAATCTTCATTGGTGCTTCCTGCTGCGTACCTAGTTGTTTTTCTACAGCAGCAACAGCTATGGGTTTGCCGGGACTTACACCTGCGCCAAGAGACGTTCCTTTAAAGGCGGGTTCCTGTGCCAGTGCTGCCAGACTGAACAAGCAGCAGCCAAATGCGAATATTAATTTTTTCATAGCAATCTAATGAGTTGACGTTTAATTATTTATAATACTAATCTAATCAAATCACCTGATGCTATCCAAACAATAAATTAAATACGTCTTCAATCTTACTCACGCCTGTAATTTCCAGTGAATATTTCTCCCTGCTAATCCCCTTAAGATTATAATTGGAAACGAAAATTTTTTCGAATCCAAGTTTGTCGGCTTCTGCAATCCGTTGCTCAATCCGATTAACTGCGCGTATTTCTCCTGATAAACCAACTTCTGCAGCGAAACATATTTTAGAAGAGACGGGAATATCTTCGTGGGATGATATAATAGCCGCAAGAATTGCCAGGTCAATAGCCGGGTCTTCTACCTTGATCCCCCCTGCAATATTCAAGAAGACATCTCGTGTACTCAAACGGAATCCGCATCTTTTTTCCAGCACTGCCAACAGCATGTTCATCCTTCGTGTGTCAAAGCCTGTTGCAGAGCGCTGAGGAGTCCCGTAAGCCGCTGCACTAACCAATGCCTGGGTTTCAATAAGCATCGGTCTGGCGCCTTCTAAAGTTGCTGAAATCGCAATACCGCTCAATTCCTCATCGCGCTGGCTTAGTAAAATCTCTGAAGGATTGGAAACCTGTCTTAGTCCGGCGCTGTGCATTGCGTAAATACCAAGTTCCGCTGCGGCACCGAACCTGTTCTTGATAGAACGAAGAATGCGGTATACATGATGCCTGTCACCCTCGAACTGTAATACAGTATCAACCATATGTTCCAGGATTTTGGGCCCCGCGATCGTACCATCTTTCGTAATATGCCCGATCAGAAATACCGGAACGCCGGTTTCCTTTGCGAATCTCAATAACTCGGCAGTACATTCTCTTACCTGGGAGACGCTGCCTGGTGTAGACTCAATATGTGCAGAATGCAGTGTTTGAATGGAATCAATAATCAGAACTTCCGGTTCCAGCAGTTCTATCTGTTTAAAAATATTCTGGGTAGAGGTTTCTGTCAGGATATAACAATCTGCTGCAGGGTCAGTGGTAATCCGTTCCGCACGCATTTTAATTTGCTGCTCACTTTCCTCTCCGGAGATATAAAGTACTTTTCTGTCCCGGATATTTAAGGCCAGCTGGAGCATTAGTGTAGATTTGCCAATACCGGGTTCTCCGCCAATTAAAATTACAGAGCCGGCAACCAGTCCGCCACCAAGCACACGGTCGAGCTCCAGATCGCTGGTTGAAATTTTCTTTTCGGCCGTAGAAGCGATTTCGGTTACGCGGTTGGGTTTACTCGCCCTTTTTCCACTGCTGGAAGTTTGCCATGCGGCAGCACCGGAACCCGGTTTTTCAATCACTTCTTCTACGAAGGTGTTCCATGAATTACAGGAAGGACATTTGCCGAGCCATTTGGCGGATTCATATCCGCAGCTCTGACAAAAATATGCTGATTTAGTTTTAGCCAATGGATTTTAATTTGAGTACGAATTTAAAAGTTTCCTGCCATAAAAAGGTTATGAAATAAAGAAGCCTGGCTGCGGGTGCAGTCAGGCTTCTTTATTATGTTTTGAACATGGGTTTTACAACTTTATTTCTTCGTCCTTGGAAGAGATAAAATGAAACTCAGTTAATAAGTAAGAAGGAACGGCCTTCACTTTTATGCGCTGTCCGAATTTAAAGAACCATTTCCACTGAAGTGAATAAATACCTTTTTTGATGAAGGCTTCAATATACGGGTGGACGCAAAGCGTAATGTCTTTCTCATTCTGCTCCCGTAAAATATAGTTCATATTGCTTTCAATATCGTCCATAAGTACGATACTAGCTTTAATTTCACCTGAACCATGACACATTGGACATACTTCACTGGTTACGATATTCATTTCCGGGCGTACACGCTGGCGGGTAATCTGTACCAGTCCGAATTTACTCGGTGGAAGGATGGTATGTTTAGCACGGTCAAGCTGCATCAGCTCTCTTAGGTAGTCAAACAACATTTTACGGTTTACCGGTTTGTGCATGTCGATAAAATCGATTACCACTATACCGCCCATATCACGTAATCTGAGCTGCCTTGCAATTTCTTTAGCCGCTTCTTTGTTCACCTGAAGTGCATTGTCTTCCTGGTTTTCCTTATTAGCAGTCCGGTTACCACTATTCACGTCAATTACGTGCAGGGCTTCCGTATGTTCAACAACCAGGTAGGCACCGCCTGCGAGGTTTACAGTTTTTCCGAAGCCGTTTTTAATCTGCTTCTCTATGCCAAAGTGTTCGAAAATTGGTTCTTTATGTTTGTATGGCTTAACGATCTTCTCCATATCAGGTGAAATTTCGTGCACATAAGAACGGATATCTTCAAACAGGCCGTTGTCGTTTACATAAACGTTGGTGAAATCTGTACTCAGAATATCACGGATTAAGGTAGACGTTCTGTCCATTTCTCCCCAAACACGTTTAGACGGTTCAGCGTCCGGCAGTTTTTTAATAAAATTTTCCCATTTGGAAACGGAATCCAGCAAATCCTTCTGTAATTCCTCTACTCCCTTACCTTCAGAAACTGTTCTGATGATAACACCGAAGTTTTTCGGTTTGATACTTTCTATAATCTTTTTCAGGCGGTTACGCTCTGTATTACTTTTAATTTTTTTGGATATGGAAATTACATTGGAAAATGGGACTAATACAATATAACGTCCTGCAATAGAAAGATCGGAGCTTAGACGCGGACCTTTAGTCGAAATAGGCTCTTTAGCTATCTGGACAGGTATGAGCATGTTTTTGGCAACAACTTCAGATATTTTGCCAGCCTTGTTAATATCGGCTTCCAGCTTTAAATTATCTAATAGAGTACCGCTAACACTGCCATTCCGCTTAATTTTAGTAAGCTTTAATAAAGATTGAACTTGCGGACCCAGATCGAAATAATGCAAAAAAGCATCTTTCTCATAACCTACATCAACAAACGCTGCATTTAGTCCCGGCATGATTTTTTTAATGCGGCCTAAATAAATATCGCCTACGGCGTAGTTTGTGTTGACGTGTTCTTTATGAAGTTCTACAAGTTGTTTGTCTTCAATCAAAGCTATGGTTACTCCCGCGGGAGATGAATCGATAATTAATTCCTTTACCAAAAGCTTTACATTTTAAGGGTTTGCGACCCTTTTTAAACACATGGACTGAAGAGCGTGTATTTTAAACAGGCTCTATAAAAAAAAAGAGCAACGAATAACAGATACCCGGTCATCCCAGGTATCTGCCATTCGTTGTTCATGAAAAACAATTCCTATTTTTTCTTATGTCTGTTTTTTCTTAAACGTTTTTTACGTTTGTGGGTGGCCATTTTATGTCTTTTTCTTTTTTTACCGCTTGGCATAACTTTTAGGTTTAAATATTTTAATAAATCTGTTTATTAACTTTTGTTTTTCAGCTCAGCCACTTTCTTATCAATAAAAGATGACAAGGTTGGATTAGCTGCTAACTTTTTACTGCTTAAGTAAGCATCAATTGCTTCCTTATTTTTTCCCAGGTTTTCATAAGCCGTTCCCAGATAAAAGTAAGCATCTGGAGTAGGTTTCATGGCAATGATATCATTGAACCTGGTAATTGCTTTATCAAATTGTCCGGATTTGATCGCAAACGTACCCAGACTCATATTAGCTCTTAGGTTTTTTGGATCTTTTTTAACTACATCCAGTAACATGGCAATTCCCGACATTGGTGCACCCATACCATTAACGATGGTAATTCCCAAACCTGTTTTTGCATCCAGGTTCGTAGAGTCTAGTGCAAATGCGTTGGTATAAGCCATATTTGCTTTCTGTAATAATACCGGTGTTGTTACACTATCTGTTGTGGTATCATACGCTTTCATAAGCCTGCCGCCAGCAGCCAACCAGTTATTCAGGGTCTGCTCTTTATTGGCAACGATTTCAAGGTATAATGCACTTGGTATAGTTTTTTCAACATCGTCCCATTTTTGTGCCAGTACTTTAGCCGCATTCAGCTGATCATCGCCGGAAGCAGCCTGATAAGCATTTTCCAATGTAGCGATTTCTGTTGCTAAGTTAGCATTAATGGTGTTTTTTGCTTCAGTAGATACCTCAGTGAGGTTAATCGTACTGTTTGCGGAAGATAACTGACCACCAGCCGGAACTCCGGCCTTCTCCTCCTTTGGTTTCACTAAGCCCTTAATATCTCTAGTAAACAAAAAAGCAACCAGCAGTACAACTGCCGCAATAATTAGTGTTTGTTTAGATCGGATAGTGTTCATTTCTTTGATTTAGGCCTCTACGCTCAGTTTTTTGGTGTTGTTTTTCACTTTGTCAACAAATACTTTTGCTGGTTTAAAACTTGGTACGAAGTGCTCAGGAATGATAATTGCGGTGTTTTTGGAAATATTCCTTGCTGTTTTCTGTGCTCTTTTCTTCACAACAAAACTACCAAAACCCCTAACATACACATTCTCGCCACCGATCATACTGGTTTTGATGACTTTGAAAAACGCCTCAACGGTCTCTTGTACATCTACCTTTTCAATTCCTGTTTTCGTTGATATTTCTGAAATAATATCTGCCTTAGTCATATTTTCTATTATTAATTGTTGTGTGTTTAATATTATAAGTGATTTGGGGTTGCAAAAGTATTGCTTTTTAATGAGATAGGAAAATAAAAGATCAATTATTTATCTGCTGAACTATCAGGGAATTGCAAGTTTTGTGTTTGTTACATCTTCCGAAAGCGTTTGGCGAGATTCGTTGGAATACACTTATTTTGGATGCAAGGCGAAAAAAAATTGGTTAAAAATGCAATCTGCTGACAGATTACAGGTATTTTTGAGGTTATGAATTTTCAGATAATTATTACCAGCTGGTATCAGGCAAACCACAGAAATTTGCCCTGGAGAGCCAGCACCGATCCATACGTTATCTGGTTATCTGAAATTATTTTGCAGCAGACCAGGGTCGAGCAAGGATTACCCTATTTTAACCGCTTTCTTGCGGCTTTTCCGACGGTTAGGGATTTCGCCGGCGCCTCAGAAATGGAAATACTTAAACTGTGGCAGGGGCTGGGTTATTACTCCAGGGGAAGAAACATGCTTTATACCGCCAGGGAGGTAATGGAGCTTCATGAGGGCGTTTTTCCGGTAGCATATGATGCTTTGATCAGGTTAAAAGGAATAGGTGCCTATACTGCTGCTGCCATTTCTTCATTTTCTTCCGGGGAATCGCGGGCGGTGTTGGACGGCAATGTTTTTCGGGTGCTTTCCCGCTATTTTGGCATTGATATACCCATAAATTCTACTGCCGGAAAATCTACGTTTTCTACACTAAGCCAGTCATTGATCGAGGGCCAGGACCCTGCGGTTTACAACCAGGCGATTATGGAATTTGGTGCACTGCAGTGTAAGCCTAAATCTCCAAATTGTGCGGTTTGTCCTTTGCAGAATGGATGTGCCGCCTATGCGGGTAATCTGGTTAATCATTTGCCCGTAAAGCTGAAAACAGTAAAAGTTAAAACAAGATATTTAAATTATTTGTTCTGTTTGAAAGACGGGCAGGTATTAGTTAATAAACGGATAAAAGAAGATATCTGGCAGCATCTTTACGATTTTCCGCACATTGAGACTTCACATGCCGCAGAACCCGGAGATCCTGAATTCAGTTCTTCACTTCAGGAAATGTTTGGAAAAGACGTCGTGTTAAGGCCCTTAATGGAGATGAAACATCTGCTTACGCACCAAATTATATATGTCAAGTTTTTTGCATTAGATAATTATATCACTAACTTTAGTATGGACGCAGAAGTGAATTGGGTATCCTGGCAAGAACTGGATGAACTTCCGCAACCAAAAATTCTAACCAAATTTATTCAATCTGTAAACATCAATAGCTAAACCAAATTTCATGTCAGGTATTAACAAAGTAATTTTAGTAGGTCATTTAGGTAAAGATCCTGAAGTACGGCATCTTGATGGTGGTGTCACAGTAGCTAGTTTCCCTTTAGCTACTTCCGAAACTTATAACAAAGAAGGAAAGCGTATAGAACAAACGGAATGGCATAATATCGTATTATGGCGCGGGCTTGCTGAGGTCGCATCCAAGTATTTGCAAAAAGGAAAACTGGTTTACATCGAAGGTAAATTACGAACGAGATCTTTTGAAGATAAAGAGCGGGTTAAAAAATACGTGACCGAAGTCGTAGCGGAGAACTTCACATTACTTGGCAGGAAGAGCGATTTTGAAAATACCCCCGTTGCCGCTGCAACCCCAAAACATGAAAATGATTATGTCGAGCCGGAAGATAATGCTACCGGCGATCTGCCTTTTTAGGCGATAAACGAACGATTTTTCTTTTCTAAGACATAAAAAAACCTGCGTTAAACTGATAACGCAGGTTTTTTTATGTCCGTAGCTTATTTTTAAGGATTGGATTTTATGTAATAAATATTCAGCCTTATTCTTTTGTTATCTGTATTGTGAAATGATCCCAGTCTCGCCCGGCTTACGCTGGTTGGATAAGGGAACAGATTAAACTCGGTAAATGGTGTGGCAGCAAGGAAAGTGCCGTAATCTACAGTTTTACCATCAATTAAGTCCTGGATATAATTGGTTACCTCGAAAGTATAAGTGTTCTTGGTCTTATCGTAGAAGCCGCCAAATGTACCGGCGATGGCTCTTGGATCTCCTGTCGGATTAGTTGAGCTACCTGCGTTACCATCCGGCAACAGCTGTCTTTGCGAGGCCAGGTCATATCTATACAATGCGAGCCTTAAAGGTGCCTTAAACGGGATTGTATCCGTAGGGTTGCTTAGCTCTATAACCAGTTGTGCTTTGCTGACAATCAATGTGCCGCCAATCTTCTCTTTTAGCTGATTCACGTGAGGGAAAGATATCTTGGTTCTCAAACCACCTGCCTGCAGGTAAGTCGTCTGCGTTTGTGTTTTGGAGGCTATGTTTTCCTTAACAGCGTCGGTGTAATTATGTTTGATTGAAGCCAAAACATAATTAGAATTGCTACTGGTAACGGGAAATTTACTAACTACTGTATCGATTGCAGTTGTTGTCGAAGCATTTTGTTTTTTGAAATAGATTTCCATGCTTGCTCCGTCAGCGGTAGCCATATCCAGAAATACAACAGCGCCTTTGGCATTCGTGGTTGTTGCTTCAACTTTCAGTCCTTTAAAGGCGGCTTTAAATCTTTTATCATTCGCTAAAGTAGCCGAATCTAGCTTCAGGATTTTATCCTGGATCATTGCTGTAGATAATTTGATCCTAAGTTGAGGATTTGCAGAGAACGTAGTATCAGGTCCGCCGGCTACAATATTTGTAATCTTTACCCTGGTATTCGGCTTTATTGCTTTATTTACATTGGCTAAAACATCACTAGCCGGATAAGTTGCATTGCTTAGAAATGTCTTTTGCTCTGTTAAATCTGAATTAAGTTGTTTAACCGTGATATTAAGAACTGAAGTCGTATCTCCGTAGTAGCGTTCTACATTAGCCCCGCTAGAATAAGGTAAAACTAAAACAGCAGAATCGATTTGTGTATTTTTACCAAAGGTAAAACCAGATCCCGGAGCTGTAACAGACATGGCTACTTCTGCATTGGTTGAACCAACTATTTCATCTTTCAGTTCCCCAAGCGGGTATCTCGCCATATTGTAGGTGCTGGCAGGATCGTCTAGTTGTGTGGCACTTAAAATAGTAGCAGTATCGAGCAGTTCCCCCCTGATTGATTCAGTTGAACCTAATTCCAGGCCAATATCGCTGGAGTTTTTACAAGAGGATAAAAGAAAAAGACTTATCAACAAGGTTAATAAGTCTAGTTTTTGAAATTTCATATATTATTTAATAAAACCTGTGTTAAACGATAGATACTAATTCGTCGTTCGATATCTCTTCATATAAATTGTAGAAATTCTCGAAATTTTCGGTTAAATTAAAAGCTAAAGTTGGTTTATTTGAATCTTTAACAAACTTTAACACATCAGCTTCAATTTTTTCATCGGCAAGTACAACAGCATCAGCATAGGTTATTGCACCGATATGCATCGTATTACAGTTCGGATTAACATACATGCTGGTATCTTCGGCTGTCATGTTATTCATCACTGCTTTTTCATGCATTGAACTGTCCATAGTTTCTGTGAAGCAGTTCTCATAAACCGAATATACTACTTTTGAATTCTTAAAAGTAGGATCGTTTTTATAAGATGTTTTGATGTAGGCAGGAACCAGTGAGGTCATCCAGCCATGGCAATGCACGATATCCGGCGCCCATCCAAGTTTCTTAACAGTTTCCAGTGCGCCTTTGCAAAAGAAGATTGTTCTTTCGTCATTGTCTGCATAGAATTTGTTTTCTTTGTCCCGGAAGACATACTTGCGCTGGAAATAATCTTCGTTATCCAGAAAGTATACCTGCATACGCGCTGCTGGTATAGATGCAACTTTGATAATCAGTGGGTTATCATTGTCGTCAATCATAATGTTCATTCCTGATAAACGAATTACCTCATGAAGGCGATTCCTTCTCTCATTGATATTGCCAAATCTTGGCATCAGAATGCGGATTTCTAATCCTTTTTCCTGCATTGCCTGAGGAAGTTGACGGGTAATCTCTGAAATTTTCGTGAGTTCGAGGAAAGGCGACATCTCGTGTGTAACAATCAGTAGCTTTGTTTTTGCCATCTCCATATTTTGAATAAATATTTATGTTAAAGAAAAGATAATCAAGGGGCAAAGGTAAGCATTTTATTCAAATTTATCAATAAATTGGCTATATGTTTTGTTGGGATTATATAAATGCTCAACTTTGGACTTTGAAATTTTACAACCCGGTTTGGAAGTCATAAATCATATTGCGGCATTAAAAGTGTCGTTGAGGTCAGCCCGGCTGGCCCAGCAGAAAATCGCCCTTGTTCCAACAATGGGAGCCTTGCATAGCGGACATGTCTCTCTGGTCAAAAAAGCCCAGGAGCTTGCTGATATAGTTGTTTGCAGCATTTTTGTCAATCCCACTCAGTTTACTGATCCGAAAGATCTGGAAAAATATCCCAGGCCACTTGAGCACGATATCCGTATGCTGGAGCATGCAGGGTGTGATTTCGTCTTCATGCCGTCGGTGACAGAAATGTATCCGGAGCCTGAAAACTGGCATATTGATCTTGGTCCCGCAGAATTCCTGCTGGAAGGCGAATTTAGAAAAGGACATTATCAGGGCGTTACTCAGATCGTAAAGAAATTATTTGATGCAGTAAATCCCGATCTTGCATTTTTTGGACAGAAAGATTACCAGCAGGTGCTGATGATTAAAAATATGGTGAATTATTTTCATTTGCCGGTTGAGCTGGTTTCCTGCCCGATTATTCGGGAAGAAGACGGTTTGGCTATGAGCTCAAGGAATATTCACTTAACTGGAGAAGAAAGGATACAAGCTTTGGTATTGAGCCGTTCTCTGTATTATATCAGGGATCATTTCGGTGAGACCAAAATAGCTGAACTACTGGAAAATGCCAGGAAACTGGTACGAGGCACACCCGGAGTCGAGTTAGATTATCTGACTATTGCCGATGGAGATACGTTGTTGCCGGTTGATGAGGAATCCGGAAAATCCGGGTTGGTCGCGCTTATAGCCGCAAAAGTCGGTGAAACCAGGCTGATAGATAATATCATCCTTAACTAATACGTCTTTAAACAGGCACCTAAAAAAATTATCATGATTATTGAAGTTTTAAAATCAAAAATACACCGTGTAAAGGTGACTCAGGCAGAATTAAATTATGTAGGTAGTATTACAATAGATGAAGATCTGATGGATGCTGCGAACATTATTGCCAATGAAAAAATACAAATTGTGAACAATAATAACGGGGCGCGGTTTGAAACTTATGTAATCCGCGGAGAACGCGGGTCAGGTATGATCTGTCTGAACGGTGCAACTGCAAGGTTGGTTCAGGTGGGCGATATTCTGATCATTATGTCTTACGGATCGCTACCAATTGAAGAGGCGAAATTATATAAGCCAATTCTTGTATTTCCTGATGATCATAATCATCTGCTGAAATAATACTATGGTTGCATAGTAATTATTAGTCTGGAAATACTAAATTTGGTGAAAACGTATTTCTAAGATATAATTATTATGCAATTTCAACTTAGCGAAGAACAATTGATGATTCAGCAGGCTGCGCGTGATTTCGCGCAGCAGGAGTTAAAACCTGGAGTCATTGAAAGAGATGAACATCAGAAATTTCCTGTAGAACAGGTCAGGAAACTAGGTGAGCTTGGATTCCTGGGAATGATGGTGTCTGAAGAATTTGGTGGCAGCGGACTCGATGCAGTCTCGTATGTACTGGTCATGGAAGAACTCTCAAAAATAGATGCCTCAGCTTCGGTTGTGGTCTCTGTTAATAATTCACTGGTTTGTTATGGCCTGGAAGCTTTCGGGTCGGCAGAACAGAAAGAAAAATATCTTAAACCGCTGGCTTCAGGGGAAATAATAGGGGCATTCTGCCTTTCCGAACCTGAAGCGGGTTCGGATGCAACATCACAACATACAACAGCGGAAGACAAAGGCGAATATTATCTGCTTAACGGCACGAAAAACTGGATTACCAATGGTAGTACAGCGTCTGTCTATCTGGTTATTGCGCAAACTGATCCTTCATTGAAACATCGGGGGATCAATGCTTTTATAGTCGAAAAGGGTATGGAAGGGTTTACTATCGGACCCAAGGAGAATAAAATGGGTATACGTGGATCAGATACGCATTCTCTTATGTTTAATGATGTGAAAGTCCCTAAAGAAAATCGTATCGGTGAAAATGGCTTCGGATTTAAGTTTGCGATGAAGACTCTGGAAGGTGGCAGGATCGGTATTGCCGCACAGGCACTCGGTATTGCAGCGGGTGCATATGAGCTGGCGCTGGCTTATGCTCAGGAAAGAAAATCATTCGGAAAACCAATTTCCGATCATCAGGCAATTGCTTTTAAGCTGGCGGATATGGCAACCAAGATTGAAGCGGCACGAATGCTCGTTTACAAAGCTGCCTGGTTAAAAGATCAGGGGCAGTCGTATACGCTAGCCGGATCGATGGCTAAGCTGTATGCTTCTAAAGTAGCAATGGAAGTTACGGTCGAGGCAGTGCAGGTACATGGTGGTTACGGTTTTGTGAAAGAATACCATGTGGAGCGGCTGATGCGTGATGCTAAAATTACCCAGATTTATGAAGGAACTTCGGAAATTCAGCAAATGGTAATTTCAAGAGAGATTCTGGACTAAATGATAAGTGAAATAAGTATACCGGTTAGCTCGTTTTACGCTAAAAGGCTATTGAGTCGGTATTGACAGGGTGTTCAGTCGGTAATGGGGTATATCAACAGCGACTCAATACCGACTCAATACCGTCTCAATACCGTTTTAATCTTTAACAGTATCCGAACGTTGTCTTATCCTGAAATGGCTATACAGTTTACTGAATTAATTTTAGATAGACTATACACGCAAATTTGTTATTCCTGTATCAATTATACAAGTTGCTTTTCATTTGGTTTGCACCATTTAGGTTTCCATCTTTTTTTCAATGGCCCGTGTTTCAGGTGTGCCTGCTCTGGAGTTAGATAATCACAACTAGCATGGGGCCTTAATTGATTATAGGTTTGGATATTTTCTCTTATCTTTTGGGTAGTTTCCCTAAAACCAACTTTTGAGCTATGCAAATCAAATTCTGATTTTAGTATCCCGTTTACCCTTTCTG
>NZ_FNGZ01000011.1:0-110261 GCF_900103515.1 Pedobacter antarcticus | reverse complement strand
AGTAATACTAATCATCCGAAGCTTTCAAAAGTAGAATACTGTTGTTTGTTCTTCATACTAACTTCTTTCAATAATATGTCATTGTTTATGCAGCGAATTAATCTATGATTGTTAGCTGTACTAACATTAAAAACATTTAGGTGCCTATATCGGTGGTGTCCACCTCTTCCCATTCCGAACAGAGAAGTTAAGCCCACCAGAGCCGATGGTACTGCGGTAACACGTGGGAGAGTAGGTCGGTGCCAAATCTTAAAGAAAGCCTGTAGTGAAAACTACAGGCTTTTCTTGTTTATCAGGTTTTTTCTGCTGAAGCATATTCATACTACAGTTCTTCAGATGCGTCGTTTTAGTCTTATCAAAAAGATTAGCCTCTGTTTATTTCTGTCAATTTCAATGAGCACCTGTTTCCCGTCAGACGATTTCAATAGCTCCGCAAGATCACTTAATGTATAAGCATTTACTGACTTCAGGTCTACGCTCAATAACTGATCGTTGGTTTGTATGCCAGCAATATCTGCAGGTGATCCTGGTTCTATCCTTCCAACGTAAAAGACTGTATTCACATCTGACACTGTGTAAATCTCAATGCCGGACATATCATGGTCGAATTTTGTGTTCAGCCTTTCACTGGGTTTCAGGTATATCTTATTATTGGTATAATCAAAGGTCACCAGATAATGCCTGAGGATTTCTGCACCTAAGGTACCATTTCTGTCAATCCCCTCCATTTCAGTTCTTTTTGGATTAAATTCTGGAAAACCCGTTAGGACATCTTTGAAATTATCGTTACCAATTCGTAGTGAATTTATTCTGCCCATAACCCCGTTAATAACCCCATTAATTCCAACACCCAAATTTGCTGGTATATGTTTGTCAGGAAGCGGGAAAATTCCTTTATGCAATGACTCCAGCAGAAGTGGATGACTTGAGCCATTGTCTACGAGAAGTCTTACAGAATCTGTTTCATTTTCGCCCGTTTGAACAGTGGCTAATATATAAGGCTTAGCTTTAACAATTCGCATAGGATATGGTCTCCCTTTATACTTGAACTTCGAACCTGGTGTATAAAAAGTTAGTCTGTTACTTTTATAGTTTATTCTAACTACAAAGCTATTGAAGAAGTAGTAGCCAAGAACCCCGTGTATTTTAAGTCCCAGGTAACCGGAGAGGTCGAAAAGGTCGTCTTTGAATATTGCGGTAGGGATAGCGGAAATTGTCGCTTTGCCTACTTTTGCAGTGATATTTCTCGTCATATATGCAGAGATACCTTCCCCGATTCCATAGCCTTGTATTTGTACAGGTTTGTGTTGGCTGACATCTACGTATTTAAGTAATGCGGTGTCAGTAATAATCATTTGCCCGACTCCGGTGTCGAGTAGGAAATTATAGGGGCCCTGCCCGTTAATGATTACGGGAATGACCACCAGATTTTTGACCTGTTTAAAACTAATGGTCTGATGGGTTGTGTTGCCCTCAAAAGTAAATACCTGTGCGGCAGATAATCTGGGATTAGCCAGTATCAGATACACGGAAGCGATGATAATATGATATAGTCTAATTCTCATGAATTCTATCATCATTATTGCGGCCGTTTTAGCCCCCGTTTAAATAATATGGTGTTTATATTGGTGTATTAATATACGTAATTATTAGGTTATCAACTGCTTAACAATTATATATTATTCCGACTCGTAAACACGTAATTTTTCGTATGTTTGTACCATCCAATAGAGACAATTTAACAGCCGCTTAATTAGCTGTTTCAAAATATTCAGGTGTCTATATCGGCGGTGTCCACCTCTTCCCATTCCGAACAGAGAAGTTAAGCCCGCCAGAGCTGATGGTACTGCGGTAACACGTGGGAGAGTAAGTCGATGCCAGATCTTAAATGAAAGCCCGTACAAATTGTATGGGCTTTCTTTATTTTAGCCTTTTTGGAAATCTAATCGCCTGGCATTCAGTTTCTATTTCATTCGACTTTAGAATCAGTATAATATGACCTTTATAACACAAGATTATAATTAGTTTTGTGGCACAAGACAAAATTAGAATGATTTTAGCAATTAATGGATTTGGCAGGATCGGTCGTACATTTCTACGTGCCGCACTGGAAAAAAACATCAATATAGTGGCTGTTAATGATCTTACAGATCCTGCCACACTCGCTCATTTATTTAAATATGATACAGTGCACCGCGGATTTAAAGGAACCGTGGAACATACAAGTGATGCCTTGATTATAAATGGAAAGAAAATCCAGGTATTCAGGGAAACTGATCCTTTGAATTTGCCCTGGGCAGAATTAGGTATTGACCTTGTAATAGAATGCACGGGTAAATTTACCTCGCGCGTAACCGCAGGTAAACACCTGGAAGCGGGTGCAGGGCAGGTCTTAATTTCTGCGCCTGCCGATAAGGACATACCTATGTATGTAATGGGTGTAAATGATAAAGATATTGATCTCACTGCACCTTTGATATCCAACGCCTCCTGCACGACTAATAATGTTGCCCCTATGGTGCGTATTCTCGATGATAACTGGGGTATACTCGATGGGTATATTACCACTATACATTCGATGACGGGTGACCAGAGTTTACATGATGCTCCGCATAAAGATCTGCGTCGCGCAAGGGCGGCATCAGCTTCAATTATTCCCACGACTACTGGCGCCGCAAAAGCAATTACGAGTATCTTTCCGCATTTGGAAGGGAAACTTGGCGGGGCGGGAATCAGAGTGCCTGTTTTGAATGGATCTTTGACTGATTTTACATGCATCTTAAAGAGACCTGCGACAATTGAAGAAATCAACGCAGCATTTCGTCATGCATCCAATGAAAGCATGAAAGATATATTAGAGTATACAGAAGACCCTATCGTCTCTGTTGATATATTAGATAATCCGCATTCTTGTATATTCGATGCGCAGTTAACATCAATAGTCGGAGATCTTGTTAAAGTTGTTGGTTGGTATGACAATGAATCGGGCTATAGTGCCAGGTTAGCTGATCTGGTACTTAAAATCCAAAACTTAAAGGATAAAGAGGTTTAAGTGTCGGAATTGCCGGGTGACAGTAACTACGGACAACTTATAAATTTTGCATTAGATGAACTAAAATATTCAAGAGCTGCTTATATTTGGTGTAGTACCTGAACGAAGCAAGTGGTTTTCAGCGCAAGCTGTTCCACAATAATATGTATTTGCTGTTCTGATAGCGTCTGCTATTGGGCTACCTTAACCATAAATAAAAATTAATACGAATGAGAACAATTGACCAATGCGATTTTAAAGATAAAAAAGCGCTAATCCGCGTGGATTTTAATGTGCCTTTGGATAAAGACTTTAATATTACGGACGACAAACGTATGCGAGCAGCATTACCAACGATCACTAAAATTTTAAACGACGGTGGTGCGGTAATATTAATGTCTCACCTAGGACGCCCTAAAGGCGGGCCGGAGAATAAATATTCATTGAAACACATCTTAGGTGATTTATCTAGAATGCTGGATCTGGAAGTGAAATTTTCAGCTGATTGTATTGGTGATGACGCGGTTAAACAAGCAAAGAATTTAGAGCCGGGACAAGTTTTGTTATTGGAGAATCTGCGTTTTTACCCTGAAGAAGAAAAAGGTGACCGTGCCTTTGCTGAGAAGCTGGCCCGGTTAGGTGATGTATATGTGAATGATGCTTTTGGGACTGCACACCGTGCGCATGCCTCTACATCAATTATTGCAGAGTTTTTCCCTCAGGAAAAATACTTCGGATACCTGATGGCTGAAGAACTAACGAATGCTGAAAAGATTAACCACCATGCGGAGCGTCCATTTACCGCTATTATGGGAGGAGCAAAAGTATCTGACAAGATCCTCTTAATTGAAAGTCTCCTTGATAAAGTAGATAATCTGATTATCGGAGGTGGTATGGCTTATACCTTCTCTAAAGCTCAGGGCGGTGAAATCGGCACTTCATTATTGGAAGCAGATCGTATGGAACTTTGTCTTGAATTATTAGAAAAAGCAAAGGCAAAAGGCGTTAACCTTGTTTTACCAGTTGATACAGTTGTTGCCGACCGTTTTGCTAATGATGCAGATAAAAAAGCCGTTCAGGCAGGAAATATTCCGGCTGACTGGATGGGATTGGATATTGGTCCTGAAACCGCAGAATTATTTGCTGGTATTATTAAAGGGTCTAAAACTTTACTTTGGAACGGACCTATGGGTGTTTTCGAAATGGAGAACTTCGAAATAGGTACGCGTGCTGTAGCTGAGGCAGTTGTAACTGCTACTAAGGAAAATGGTGCATTTTCTCTGATCGGTGGCGGAGATTCTGCTGCTGCCATTGCAAAATTTAATATGGAAGATGAAGTGAGCTATGTTTCTACCGGTGGTGGTGCGTTGCTGGAATATATGGAAGGCAAGGAACTCCCAGGAGTTAAAGCGATTAATAACTAAAAATAATTCTTCATTTTGGGAGATTCTCCCACCTTAAAGCCGCTTGTTTAAGCGGCTTTTTGCGTCTCAAAAGGCTTAAAACACAGCTTCTTCGATGTTGAAAACTTTTTTGTGGTAGATTGTGGTAAAAAGTGGTATAAGTGTCTATTTTTACACTACATAAAAAGTGCAGATATCAGAATGGTTCAGCTACTAGGAGAATTTGATTGTAAACTAGATGCAAAAGGACGGCTTATGGTCCCTTCAAATCTGAAAAAGCAATTGCCAAACGTTGAGCAAGAGGGACTTGTAGTGAACAGAGGTTTTGAGAAACATTTGGTCATTTACCCTAAAAAAGTCTGGGAAGGAATCGTTGAAGAGTTAAGTAAGTTGAATCAATATGAGAAAAAGAATCGTGAATTTGTCCGGTTTTTTACTCGCGGTGCAACTGAATTGACACTGGATGCGTCCGGGAGAGTTAATCTTCCTAAATCTTTGATGGAATTTGCTGGTATTGAATCTGAAGTAGTTCTGGCCTGTCAGTTTGATAAAATTGAGTTATGGTCTAAAGATGCTTACGATAATCTGCTTGATTATGAGCCGGAAGATTTTGCTAATCTGGCGGAAGAAGTGATGGGTAATAAAAATAGGGGGGAAGATGGAAAATAATTATCATGTACCGGTTCTTTTACAGGAATGTATAGACGGTTTGAATATCAAACCTGATGGCGTATATGTAGATGTTACTTTTGGCGGTGGGGGACATTCCCGGGAAATTCTAAGTAAGCTTGGTAAAGATGGTGTCTTAATTGCATTTGATCAGGATCCTGATGCTCAGCGTAATAAAATTGATGATCCGAGGTTTCTATTCGTTGATCAGAATTTTGCATTTCTAAAAAATAACCTTCGTTTATTGGGGTATCGTCAAGTTGATGGAATTCTCGCCGATCTGGGTGTTTCTTCTCATCAGTTCAATGAGCCGGAGAGAGGCTTCTCTACGCGTTTTGAATCGACACTTGATATGCGGATGGATAAGCAGCGCAAACTGACAGCAGCAGATGTTCTGAATACTTACGCGGAAGATCAGCTGCATAAAATTTTCGGTATTTACGGAGAGGTGAAAAATGCTAAATCACTAGCCAGGGCAGTTGTGACTTTCCGTGCCGGCCAGCCGCTATTAACCCTTGCTGATTTTAAAACAGCAGCGGCAGCGCATATCCCAAAAGGAAAAGAAAATAAATATATGGCTCAGGTATTTCAAGCACTCAGAATAGAGGTGAATGCAGAAATAGAGGTCCTTGAGAATTTTTTAGCGCAGAGTGCTGAGGTATTGAAGACAGGAGGGCGATTAGTCGTTATGTCTTATCATAGTCTGGAAGACCGGCCTGTGAAAAATTATATTAATAAAGGAAAGTTCAGAGGTGAAGCAGATAAGGATTTCTTTGGAAACGAAGAGAAACCTTTTAAAGCAATTACCCGTAAAGCCGTTATAGCTGAAGGGGAGGAGCTGATTAGAAACAGCCGTTCCAGAAGTGCCAAATTAAGAATTGGAGAGAAATTATGAGCAACCAGTTCCGGGAAGACTTAGAAGAAGAAGATGACGAGTTACAGGAGCCTGTAATCCGGATCAAAAAACCTAAAAAGGAGAAGGAACCGGAAGCAGCAGGAATTTTCTTTAAAAAGCTTTTTCTGGATGGCGTGGTAACTAAAGAGTCGGCTACTGCTTTACTTCCGTTCTTGATTTTTTTATCGTTGCTGACTATGCTATATATCGCAAACAGTCATATGGCAGTTAAGAATATCAGGGACATTGATAAGTTAAACAAAGAGGTTAAAGAGCTAAGTTGGGAATATAAGTCGCTTAAAGCAGATCTTATGTTCAAAAGCAAACTTACAGAAGTAGCAAAAAAAGTTGATACACTTGGAATAAAGGAGTTAGTTGAACCTCCTAAAAAAATTATTATCAGTAGTAATGAACATTAGAGCTAATATATTATTACGTGTTTATCTGGCCTTCGGAATGATTGTACTGCTTGCCGTGGCGGTATTAGTCAGATTAGGCGATGTACAATTTGTAGAGGGGAATAAATGGCGTGCCATGGCCGATAGCCTCTCTACAAAGTATATCAATGTAGAGGCTGCGCGTGGAAATATTTACTCTAATGACGGGAGTTTGCTGGCAACCTCAGTTCCGGAGTATGAGCTTCGGATGGATTTGTACGCTGGTGGGATTGTAGAAAACAAAGTGTTCTATAGTAAAGTAGATAGTCTGGCAATGAAGTTGTCAGAATTCTTTGGCGATAAAACAGCGAAAGAGTATTCAAGGCAGCTCCGGACTGCGCGCGCAGATAGTGCAAGGTACATGCTGCTGAAACGTAAGATAAATTATCAGGACCTGAAAATGATCAGGTCTTTCCCATTATATAATATTGGGAAATACAGCGGTGGCTTAATCGCTATTCAGCAGAACAAAAGAATTTTGCCATTTAAATCTTTGGCGGCAAGGACTATTGGTTATAAAAATGTTAACGTAGACAACGGTGTTGGTCTTGAAGGTGCGTATGGCTCCTATATTAACGGAGAAAGCGGTAAGCGGTTGGTACAAAGAATTGCAGGAGGGGTTTGGATGCCTGTAAATGACGAGGCTGAAATCGCACCAAAAGAGGGTGCTGATATTATATCTACAATTGATATTAATATGCAGGATCTGGCGCAAAGTGCATTGGAAAAACAACTTATCGCAAGTAACGCTGATCATGGTACTGTGATTTTGATGGAAGTTCAGACCGGAGAAGTAAGAGCGGTTGCAAATTATACAAGGGAGAGTGAAGGGGTTTACAAGGAAAAGTTCAATTACGCTATTGGCGGCAGCCAGGATCCGGGATCTACTTTCAAACTCGCATCTTATATGGCATTGCTTGAAGATAATAAGGTCGATACAAATTCAATGGTGGAAACTGGAAACGGGGAATACAAAGTTTTCAGACATACCATCAGGGATTCGCATGGTGGGATAGGAACGGTAACCGTGAAAAAAGCATTTGAGCAATCGGCAAATACAGCTATTGCAAAATTGGTTTACACAAATTATAAAGATAACCCAAGGCAGTTTACAGACCATTTGTATAAAATTCATATGAATGAGCGTCTTGGTCTGCAGATTCCAGGTGAAACTAAACCGGTAATTAAAAATCCGTCGTTTAAATCCTGGAGCGGACTTTCTTTAGCCCAAATGGCTTATGGTTACGAAATGCAGATTACCCCACTCCAGATTCTTGCATTTTATAATGCTATAGCTAATGATGGGAAATATATCGCGCCGATCTTTGTGAAAGAGATCAGAAGACTCGGTAATCCGATTGAACAGTTCCATGCCAGGGTAATCAGTGAACAGGTTGCTTCACCCAAGACGGTTAAAAAATTACAGGAGATGCTGGAGTCGGTAGTTACGCAAGGAACAGGAAGGTTAATGGGATCTCCTTTCTACCGTGTCGCTGGTAAGACAGGAACTGCGCAAGTCGCGGATGGTAATAAAGGTTATAAAGCTAAACGAAGTTATCAGGCATCGTTCTGCGGTTATTTTCCGGCAGACAAACCGAAATATGCGATTATGGTGTCTATCAATGGTCCTAAAAATGGGTATTATGGTGCCACTGTCGCCGGTCCGGTTTTCAAAGAAATCGCAGATCGTATTTATGCAAGTGATATACAGATGTATAATAATGTAACAGACCGTCTTGTAGGGAATACAAAAAGTCCTGAAGCTAAGGCAGGACAAAGTAAGGCAGTGAAAAACGTATATAATGCGTTAGGTATAAAAACATTATATGCTGCAAAGTCAGCTTACTTTAATACAGTGGACACCAGTAATGGCATTGTTTACGAAGAATATAGTTCGGTTAAAGGGATGATGCCAAACGTTAAGGGTATGGGTTTAAAAGATGCCTTATACCTGTTGGGTAATGCCGGATTAAAAACACAGGTAAAGGGAAGTGGTAAGGTTTATAGTCAGTCAATTCCTTCCGGAATGAAAATCGGTAATGGATTGATGGTACAATTAGAATTGAAATAGATGCATTTGCAGGATATATTATATGGCGTTAGTATTCAGAACCTCGCAGGTAATACCGGCAGGGAAGTTTCTGCGCTGAATTTTGACTCCAGAAAAGTTGGGAAAGGTGATATCTTTTTCGCTGTTTCCGGTACACATACTGATGGTCATCTTTATATTGACCAGGTTTTAGCCGCAGGGGCAGCAGTAATCGTCTGCGAAAGAATGCCTGCTGATTTACAGCAGGAAGTTACTTACATACAAGTTGAAAGCACTGCTGAGGCTTTAGGCCAAATGGCTGCTAATTATTATGGGAATCCATCGTCCGCGTTAAAATTAGTCGGAATAACCGGCACAAATGGTAAAACGACGATTGCGACGATATTATTTAACCTGTTTCAGGCATTGGGCTACCACACTGGACTGATTTCTACGGTGCAGAATCAGATAGATGAACAGATTATTCCGTCGACACATACAACTCCAGATCCATTGGTGTTGAACGAGTTACTACGTAAGATGGTTGACGCTGGCTGCAGTTACTGCTTTATGGAGGTCAGTTCGCATGCTGTTGTGCAGCATAGAATAGCCGGACTGGAATTTAAAGGTGGTGTGTTTTCAAATATTACACATGATCATTTAGATTTCCACCACACATTCGATAATTATATCAAGGCAAAAAAAGCATTTTTTGATATGCTTCCTAAAAATGCCTTTGCATTAACCAATGCCGACGATAAAAACGGGCACGTTATGCTGCAAAATACAAAGGCGCAAAAGAAAACCTATGCTTTAAAACAAATAGCAGATTTTCATGCGCGAATTGTGGAGAATAGATTTAGTGGGCTCCATCTGGAAGTTGACCTCACAGATGTGTTTTTTAAACTGGTCGGTTCCTTTAATGCTTACAATTTATTGGCAGTATACGGAACGGCTTTACTACTTGGGCAGGACAAACTCGAAGTGCTCACACTTCTAAGTAATCTGAATGGTGCAGAAGGCCGTTTCGAAGATGTACCTAATCAGGCACATATTACAGGTATTGTAGATTATGCACATACGCCCGATGCTGTTCAGAATGTATTAACGACTATCCATGACATCCGCAAAGGGAATGAACAGGTTATCACTGTAATTGGATGTGGCGGAGATCGTGACAAAGGTAAAAGACCTGTTATGGCTCAGGTGGCCTGTGACTGGAGTGATAAAGTCATTCTCACATCGGACAACCCCAGAACAGAGGATCCCCTCGCGATTTTAAAAGATATGGAGGCTGGCGTATCTCCTTCCAATCTGCGTAAAACATTAATTATAGCAGATAGAAGAGAAGCTATCAAGACCGCCTGCCACCTTGCCAACCCTGGAGATATTATTCTTATCGCAGGAAAAGGGCATGAGAAATATCAGGAAGTTAATGGTGTAAAACATCATTTTGATGATAAAGAAGTATTAAGGGAACAATTAAATCTGATAGGCTAATGTTGTATCACCTGTTTGAATATTTAAGTGCACATTACGAATTTCCCGGACTGAGGTTATTCCAGTATATCACGTTCAGAACTTCCCTGGCTATCATCATCTCTTTGATTATTACTACAGTATATGGCAGGAGAATTATTAATTATCTGCATAAAAAGCAAGTAGGAGAAACTGTAAGAAATTTGGGCCTGGAAGGACAAATGCAAAAGCAAGGTACGCCAACAATGGGGGGTATTATGATCTTACTGGGAATTCTGATCCCTACCTTATTGCTGGCTAATCTTACAAATGTTTATGTATTACTCATGATCGTCACTACGGTATGGATGGGAGCTGTTGGGTTCGTTGATGATTATATTAAAGTATTTAAGAAAAATAAGGAAGGACTGGCCGGAAGGTTTAAAATCGTAGGGCAGGTTGGTTTAGCGCTGATTATCGGTTGGACAATGTACTTTAACCCGAATATTGTTGTAAGACAGACTGTTGATGAGTCAGGTGCGACAAAGAATGCAACGCCTATGGTATTGCGTCAGAAGGGAGAGAAGTTTTATTATACACAGGATGTGAAGTCAACTATCACCAATATTCCTTTTTATAAGAATAATGAATTTGATTATGCTAAGGTGCTCAAGTTTATCGGGCCAGGTTACGAAAAGTATGCTGTCTTTATTTTTATACTTTTTGTGGTTTTTATTGTTACCGCAGTTTCTAATGGGGCTAATATAACGGACGGAATAGATGGACTTGCAACCGGTACCTCTGCTATTATCGGAATAACACTTGGATTGCTGGCGTATGTATCAGGTAATACGGTGATCGCCGATTACCTCAATATTATTTATATCCCCAATTCCGGGGAGCTGATGATTTTTGCGGGTGCTTTTGTTGGTGCCTGTGTTGGTTTCCTTTGGTACAATTCTTACCCTGCCCAGGTCTTTATGGGAGATACCGGAAGTCTTGCTATTGGCGGTATCATCGCCGCGCTAGCGATTATGATCAGAAAGGAACTATTGATTCCTATTCTGTGCGGTGTTTTCGTAATTGAGCTGATGTCGGTAATGATTCAGGTTTCTTATTTTAAGTATACAAAGAAACGCTTTGGCGAGGGGAGAAGAGTTTTTCTGATGTCACCGCTGCATCACCATTATCAAAAGAAAGGATATCATGAGGCGAAGATTGTAACCCGGTTCTGGATTATCAGTATTCTGCTGGCTATTATTACTATTATCACTTTAAAACTACGCTAATGGAAAAGAAAAGAATTGTGATTCTTGGAGCGGGAGAAAGTGGTGTAGGTGCAGCAATGCTCGCTCAGAAAGAAGGTTTTGATGTCTTTGTATCTGATTTTGGTACTATTGCGGGTCAATATAAACAACACCTTGAAGATCTGGGTATTCGATATGAAGAGGCTGGCCATACGGATGGGTTAATTCTGAATGCTGACGAAGTTATCAAAAGCCCCGGTATTCCTGAAAAAGCACCGGTTGTACAGGCTCTGCGTGAAATTGGTATCCCTATAATCTCAGAGATTGAATTTGCGAGCCGTTATACTTCGGCTAAAACGATCTGTATTACTGGTTCTAATGGTAAGACTACTACAACTTCACTAGTATACCATATTCTAAAGAATGCAGGTATTAACGTCGGGCTGGCAGGCAATATTGGTTTTAGCTTCGCTGCGCAGGTGGCAACCGGTAATTTTGATTGGTTTGTTCTGGAGATATCAAGTTTTATGCTTGATGATATGTATGATTTTAGGGCTGATATCGCAGTTTTGCTAAATATCACACCTGATCATCTGGATAGGTATGACTATAAATTGGCCAATTATGCGGCATCTAAAATGAAAATTACTAATAATCAGAGTAGCGTTGATTATTTTATATACTGTGACGATGACGAAGAGACACTGAAAGCAATGCAGCTAACAGCTATCAAAGCCATCAAATGTCCTTTTTCTATCCAGCATGAAGTAGAAAACGGGGCTTATCTGGAGGGCAGCCAGATCGTATTCAATCTTCAATCTAAAGACCCACTTACTATGTCAATTTCAGAGTTAGCCCTACAGGGAAAACACAATATCTATAACAGTATGGCTTCGGGTATCGTAGCTAACGTTCTGGAGATCCGTAACGATATGATCCGGGAAAGTATGGGGGATATGAAGAACATTGAGCATAGGCTTGAGCATGTAGCCAGGATATCCGGGGTGGATTATATCAATGACTCAAAGGCAACTAACGTGAATTCTACCTGGTACGCACTAGAGAGTGTAAATACAGATGTGATCCTGATTATGGGTGGCGTGGATAAAGGTAATGATTATAATATGCTGAAAGATCTGGTTAAACAGAAGGTAAGAGCGATCGTCTGCCTGGGTAAAAACAATAAAAGAATTCATGAAGCTTTTGAGGACGATGTAGAAATTATAGTAAATACACACTCTGCATATGAAGCAGTTCAGGTAGCTTATCACCTGGCGAAAAAGGGAAATACCGTGTTGCTTTCTCCTGCTTGCGCCAGCTTTGATTTATTCCAAAATTATGAGGATCGGGGCAACCAATTTAAGGTTGCTGTAAAAGAATTATAGATAATGGGTACAGTACAGGTATTATTAGAAAAAACCAAAGGTGACCGCTGGATATGGTTAATTATTATCCTGCTTTCATTGATTTCTATTCTTGCCGTTTATAGCGCTACAGGCACTTTAGCTTATAAACAGGGTAAGGCAGTGGAGAAGCTCCTGCTGACGAAGCATTTAATTTTCGTTGTCATGGGGATAGGGATGATCTATGTATCACATTTACTGGACTATAAATATTATGCAGGGATCTCTAAGATTTTGATGATCATTACGATTCCTTTGCTCTTCTATACACTGGTTTTTGGAACCAACCTGAATGATGCGTCACGGTGGGTGAAGATACCAATTATTGGATTGACTTTTCAGACGTCCGATTTAGCGAAATTGGCGTTAATTACCTTTTTAGCCCGGATGCTCACTAGAAAGCAAGAGAATATAAAAGATGTTAAAACTTCTTTTATTCCAATTATGGGATCAGTTTGTATCGTATTCGTATTAATTGCATTGGCGAATTTGTCTACAGCGTTAATGTTGTTTGGTGTAAGTATTCTGCTTCTGATCATCGGAAGGATTAGTATTAAACAAATTTTGATTGTTTGTGCAGGCGGATTTTTTTTACTGTTGATTGTCGTGTTGCTGGGACCTAGGAGGGAAACGTATAAATCGCGGATTGATTCTTATCTGCATCCTGAATCACAGCACTCTGATAAGACTTATCAGGCAGATCAGGCAAAAATTGCATTGGCTTCAGGTGGTTTCTTTGGTAAGGGGCCGGGAAATAGTACGCAACGGAATTTTCTGCCGCATCCTTATTCCGATTTTATCTTCGCCATTATTGTTGAGGAATATGGTGCATTTGGAGCACTGATTATCATAGTTCTGTATCTGGTGCTATTATATCGATGTGTCCGAATTGTGACGCAGAGCCCCAAGGCGTTTGGGGCATTGCTTGCTGCTGGATTGAGTTTCAGCCTGACGATACAAGCTTTTGCGAACATGGCCGTTGCCGTGGGACTGGGGCCAGTTACAGGTGTACCGCTTCCTCTGGTAAGTATGGGAGGTACATCAATGATTTTTACCAGTATAGCCTTCGGTATTATTCTAAGTGTGAGCCGTGATGTAGAAGAGAATGGGAAAAAACTACCAAATGATCCTACCGAGAGTAGTGCTCAGAAAAGTAACAAAGTAATTGTTGGTGAAATACCAGCAATGATATAAATAGAAAAAATGAGACCAACAAGAATAATCATATCGGGTGGTGGAACAGGCGGACATATTTTTCCGGCTATTTCTATTGCTAATGCGTTGAGACGTATGGAGCCAGGGTGTGAAATCTTGTTTGTCGGCGCTGAAGGCCGTATGGAAATGGAAAAAGTTCCAGCAGCCGGTTATGAAATAGTCGGGCTAAATATTAGCGGAATTCAGCGTGGCTCACTCCTGAAAAACCTGGGGCTGCCAATGAAACTTGCGGGCAGTCTTGTTAAGGCAGCTCAGGTGATTAGTAGCTTTCGTCCCGATGTCGTTGTTGGGGTGGGTGGATACGCTTCCGGTCCGTTGCTTATGGCTGCTTCCTGGAAGAATGTACCTTACCTGATTCAGGAGCAGAACTCCTACGCAGGTGTAACGAATAAGTGGCTAGGGAAAAATGCAGCTAAAATTTGTGTTGCTTTTGATGATATGGCCTCATTTTTTCCAGCTGAAAAGCTCTTAAAGACAGGCAACCCTGTTCGCAAAGAGGTTGTTGATATTTATAATAAACGGTTTCATGGCGCAGAGTTACTAAAGCTAGACCCACTTAAGAAAACAGTCCTGGTTACAGGTGGAAGCCTCGGTGCCGGAACATTGAATAAAAGTATCGAAAAGCATATACAGGAATTTATTAAACAGGATGTGCAGCTGATCTGGCAGACAGGTAAATATTATTATCAGGGTATTATGGAAAGACTGGGACAAGCTTTTCACCCTAACATTAGGATAATGGAATTTCTAAATCAGATGGATCTTGCCTATGCAGCTGCTGATGTAATTATTTCAAGAGCAGGTGCAGGTACCATAGCAGAATTATGCCTCATTAAAAAGCCTGTAATTTTAGTGCCTTCGCCGAATGTGGCTGAAGATCATCAGACTAAAAATGCATTGGCATTGGTTACTAAAAACGCTGCTTTAATGATAGCAGATCGTTCTGCTGAGGATACGCTGGTGCAATCGGCGCTTGAGTTATTAAACAATGAGGCTCGTTGCGAAGAGCTCTCGGAAAATATTGGTAAGATGGCTTTACGGGAATCAGACGATCTGATTGCGTATGAAGTCATGAAACTTGCAGCTAAAAGTTAATTGATATGGAACTGGATTTGATTAAGCGTGTGTATTTTATGGGAGCCGGTGGTATCGGAATGAGCGCAATTGCACGCTATTTCAAGAACCGCGGGTGTACAGTGTATGGGTATGATAAAACGCGTACCACACTGACTATTGCGCTTGAGAATGAAGGAATCCTATTGAATTATAACGATGATTTGTCGACGCTTCCCGAAGGCATGGAAGAGCCTGCTGAAGATCTACTGGTCGTTTATACACCAGCTATACCTAAGACATCCGTGTTATTGAATTTTTTCAAAGATCGTGGGTTTGACTTGCAAAAACGCTCACAGGTTCTTGGACTAATCAGTAAAGGACAATTCTGTATTGCAGTTGCTGGAACGCATGGCAAAACTACAACCTCCTCCGTGATTGCACATATCTTAACTGATAGTGGGTTTGGCTGTACGGCATTTCTTGGCGGTATAGCGACGAATTATCAAACTAATTTTCTTCTTGGAGATAATCATGTAGTTGTCATCGAGGCAGATGAATATGATCGATCTTTCCTGACTCTTCATCCGGATATTGCGGTAATCACATCAATGGATGCAGATCATTTGGATATTTATGGTGATGCTGCACAGTTACATGAATCTTTTTACCTGTTTGCAGGACAGTTAAAAGAGAAAGGTCAGCTCTATTACAGGGAAGGATTGCCTTTAAGTAGCGGAGAAACTTACGCCGCTAGTGAAACCGCTGATATCTGTGCTAAAAATATTCATGTTCAGAACGGTCGTTTTGTTTTTGATTATCAGCAGGGAGATTTTAAGATTGAACGGATTGAAATCCAACTTCCCGGACGGCATAATGTTGAAAATATTACTGCTTCTATCGCAGTTGCATTAAAACTGGGAATAAGCGCCGAGTTAATTAAACATGCGTTGGGCAATTTTAAGGGGGTTAAACGCAGATTTGAAACTATAGTCCGAACCGACTCACACGTGTATATAGACGATTACGCGCATCACCCCGAGGAGTTAAGGGCATGTTTTCATGCGGTGAGGGAATTATATCCGGGACAGAAGCTTACGGTTATTTTTCAGCCGCATTTATTTACCCGGACCAGGGACTTTGCAGCCGGATTTGCAGAAGTTTTAAGTTCAGTTGATGAATTGCTATTACTGGATATCTATCCGGCTCGTGAGTTGCCGCTGGAAGGGATTAATTCTGCATATTTATTAGCTAAAATAACGCTTGAAAATAGTGCTGTATATACCATGGAGGAAGTGCTAAATTATGTGGAGAATGAAAAACCAGGACTTCTGCTTACTGTTGGAGCCGGTAATATAGATACGTTGATACAACCACTTAAAAAAATAATGGAAAATGCTTAAACAGATAAAATGGAGGTTGGTGTTCAAATGTTTTGCCTGGGTAATTACCCTTGGTGGAATTGCTGCGCTGATGAGTTTTGTCTCAGTTAAGAAGCAGTCTGTTAAATGTACCAATATCAAAATTCTGATCCCTGGTGCGGACAATTTTATCGAGCGTGAAGAGATTGACGCAATTTTAAAGCAGAATGAAGGACAGTTAATCGGAAGGCATCTCACCAGTATCAATTTGCATGCTATAGAAGAAAAAATTAAGGCCAATCCCTATATCGCATTGTCTACTGTTTACGCCGATATGGATGGTGTCATTCATATTGAAATTAACCAGCGTCAACCACTTTTAAGAATTATTAATATGACTGGGCAAGACTTCTATATTGATAAATATGGATTGAAAATGCCTGTGTCTTCGAACTTTACGGCAAATGTCCTTGTGGCAAATGGCCGTATCATGGAGCACTTTACTGGTAAGGTTGATACACTGATCACAAAGATGGCTTCGGATTTGTATAAAACGGCACTGTTTTTGAAAAAAGACAGTTTATGGGACTCACAAATTGAACAGATTTTTGTTAATGATAAAGACGATATTGAATTCATTCCCAGGGTCGGTAACCAGCGGATCATATTGGGTAATGCAGATTCCTTGGAAACTAAAATGAGTAATCTGCTTACATTCTATAAAAAGGCGATGCCTAAAGTAGGCTGGGACACCTATAAAACAATTAATATTAAGTACACCAATCAGATTGTTTGTGAGAAAAACAACCTTGATTCTGTATCTTCCAGATTGTCGGGGGCAAATGTGCCAAGGCCAACACCGCTGACTGTCAGAAAGGTTATGGATTCTATTGTCAAAGCTGAAATCGCAGCTGAACTCAGAAATAACCCTGAATTTAAACCGGCTCCGGCTAAACCTCCCGCAGAGGTAAAACCTAAGACTGAAGTCAAAGTTGTAAAAAAGCCTGCAGCTAAGCCGGAAAAGGCTCCGGCAGCAGCAAAACCTAAGGCTGAGGTCAAAGTTGTAAAAAAGCCTGTAGCTAAGCCGGAAAAAGCTCCACAGGCAAAGAAAACAGATAAGAAGTAAAACAGATACCTGGAAAACAAATAGTATATAATTCGACAAATTAATATAGTTATGGGCAAAGAAAAATCTACCGCTCAATCCCCGATAGTAGTGGGGTTGGATATTGGTACCACAAAAATCTGTGTGATAGTTGGTCGCAGAACACAGCATGGTAAAATAGAAGTTCTGGGCATTGGTAAAGCTGAATCCGCTGGTGTCACCCGTGGTGTGGTTTCCAATATTCAGAAAACAGTTCAGGGAATCTCACAGGCCGTAGAACTGGCCAGCGGACAGTCCAACGTTGAAGTGCGTGTGGTGAACGTTGGCATAGCCGGGCAGCATATCAAAAGTTTGCAGCATCGTGGTATTCTGACAAGAAGAGAACTGAATAATGAAATCAGTAAAAAAGATCTGGATAAGTTAATTGATGATATGTTCAAACTGGTTATGCCCCCGGGAGAAGAAATTATTCATGTACTGCCCCAGGAATTTACTGTAGATAATGAACCAGGAGTCAAAGATCCGATTGGTATGGCAGGCGTACGTCTGGAAGCGAATTTCCATATCATCTCAGGTCAGGTTACTGCGGTTAAAAATATTATGCGTTGCGTGACCAATGCAGGGCTGCAAACTCAGGAGTTGATACTTGAGCCGCTCGCTTCGTCAGAATCTGTTCTGAGTGAAGAGGAGAAAGAAGCAGGTATCGCCTTAGTGGATATTGGAGGTGGTACCACTGATATCGCTATATTCCACGAGGGAATTATCCGTCATACTGCAGTGATCCCTTTTGGTGGTAACAGTGTGACTGAAGATATTCGTGAAGGATGTTCTGTAATGCGAAATCAGGCAGAATTGTTGAAGACCCGATTTGGTTCTGCCCTTGCTGAAGAAAACAAGGAAAATGAGATAATCTGTGTTCCTGGTCTGCGTGGCCGTGAACCGAAAGAGATTTCAGTTAAAAATTTAGCTTATGTGATCCAGGCCCGTATGGAAGAAATCATTGAGCATGTTTATTACGAAATCAAATCCTCAGGTTATGAAAAGAAACTGATCGGTGGTGTTGTGATTACCGGTGGTGGTGCGTTGTTGAAACACCTGGCGCAGTTAGTTGAGTATGTAACAGGACTTGACTGTCGTGTAGGTTATCCTAATGAACATTTGTCGAAATATGAGGATATGCCAAAAACGATCTATGATGATCTGAAAAGTCCAATGTATGCTACCAGCGTAGGTTTGCTGATCAAAGGGATTCAGAAAGCAGAAGAATTAATGGAAGAACTGAAACAGCCTGGTGTGTATGTTGAGAAACCGGCAGCTGTTAAAGACAAAGTAAAACGAAGCGGAGGTGGATTGTTTGATAAGTTGCTGGCGAAGACCAAAGACTTTATTAAAGATGATATGAACGTTAGTGATGAAGATTATATCAAACCGTAATGTTATCAACATCAAACAATTTTTCCACATTTTTAACAGTTGTGGAAAACCTATGTTGAAAAAGTGTTAATATTACGTTGAGAGATGAACAGGTAAAACCAATTTTTAAGTAACTGATTCATAAATATATGTATTTTGAAATGTTAAAAGATAAGTCATCAATCATCAAGGTAATTGGTGTTGGTGGCGGTGGTGGTAATGCGGTTAACCATATGTACCGTCAGGGAATTGCAGGAGTAGACTTTATTATTTGTAATACTGATGCGCAAGCATTGGAGTTTAGTCCTATCCCTAATAAGGTGCAACTTGGCGCTAGTTTAACCGAAGGAATGGGCGCAGGCTCAATCCCTGAAGTAGGAAAAAATTCGGCTATTGAGAATATAGACGATATCAAAAGCATGTTAGGCAGTACAACAAAAATGCTGTTCATCACTGCTGGTATGGGTGGTGGTACCGGTACAGGTGCTAGTCCTATTATAGCCCAGGCGGCTAAAGAACTTGACATTTTAACTGTAGCTATCATTACCACGCCTTTTTCTTTCGAAGGTAAAAGACGTAAGATGCAGGCAGAAGACGGTCTTGATGAGCTTAAAAAATATGTTGACTCTTATCTGGTTATTTCTAACGACCGTCTGCGGGAAATATTTGGTAACCTTACATTGGGTTCTGCATTTGCGCAGGCTGATGATATCTTAACAACAGCTGCCAAAGGAATCGCAGAGATTATTACCGTGCCGGGTTATATTAACGTGGATTTCAAGGATGTACGTACCGTAATGAAAGACAGTGGTGTCTCCATTATGGGTAGTTTTGCTTGTGAAGGTGAAAATAGAGCATTAAATGCAGTCGAAGGCGCATTGGCTTCTCCATTGCTTAAAGACAATGAGATTGAAGGTGCAAGATATATACTTTTAAATATCAGCTCAGGTGTCCAGGAGGTAACGATGGATGAAGTCGCCATTATCACTGATTATATTCAGGATAAAGCTGGATTAACTGCAGACTTAATCTGGGGTAACTGTATCGATGAGAATCTGGGTGAAAAAATCTCGGTTACTATTATCGCTACAGGATTTCAGACGACTGAACAAAGAGCTCAGGATAAAAAGAATGTACAGAAGAAAATATCTTTATTAACTCCTGAAGAAGCTCCTTTGGTAAAACCACTGGAACCAGCAAATTCATTTATCGAGCCAAGGAATAATATTTATTCCAATGAGCAGGTTATGAAACTTAAGGACGATAAAAAGCAAAATGATCTGTTCGGTGACATGTATAGCGGTAATATGAGCCGCAGAAATGAAGACCCTGAGAATGGAATCATCAGACATACTCTTGTCGAAGAGGAAACTCCTGTTACAGAGAACAGACAAGAAAATGGAGCAGATTTTGAACTCAAGGTTTCTGAAACTGATTTTGTATTCGAAAAACCTAAATCTTCATTTGCAGACCCATCTGCATCTTATCAGGAAGAAAGAACCGAACCAGGGCTAGATGATGATAAAAGCGATGAGTCCATCGAAGATCAGCTTAAAAAATCTAAAGAACGCATAATGCGCCTGAAGGATTTAAGTATGAAACTTCGTACGACTAATGGATTACAGGAATTAGAGAATGAGCCTGCTTATAAACGTAAGCAAACACAATTGCAACAGGTTCAGCACTCCTCGGAGTCACAAGTTTCGCGCTTCACATTGAGTACCGATAGTGAAGGTGGGACTGAGATAAGACCTAACAACTCATTCCTGCATGATAATGTAGATTAACATAGAACAAACTTATAAAAAGCCTTAACAGAATACTGTTAAGGCTTTTTTTTGAACTAAATGGTTGATAAGGTTGACTATTACGTAGCGTATCACCTTGTATTTAAGCGCTAGAAAGCTTAAATTTGCAACATTAATTAGAACTTAATACACATCACATTGGATATTTTTGAAAAGATAGCAAAACATATGGGCCCGCTCGGGCAGCATCAAAAATGGTCGCATGGATATTTCTCCTTTCCTAAACTTGAAGGAGCAATTGCACCTCATATGAACTTTCGCGGAAAAGAACATTTGGTTTGGAGTTTAAATAACTACCTGGGTTTAGCGAATCATCCTGAGGTTAGAGAGGCAGATATGAAAGGTGCGGCAGAATTTGGTATGGCTTATCCTATGGGAGCACGTATGATGTCAGGTAACTCCAAATATCACGAGCAACTGGAACAGGAATTGGCAGCGTTTGTCGGTAAACCTGATGCTTTCCTGCTTAATTTTGGTTATCAGGGCATGTTGTCTATTATTGACTGTCTTGTAGACAGAAATGATGTTATCGTTTACGATGGAGAATCTCACGCCTGTATTATCGACGGTTTACGATTACATCTGGGCAAACGTTTTGTTTACAAGCATAATGATATCGAAAGTGCGAGAAAACAACTGGAGCGTGCTACTAAATTAGTAGAGCAGTCGGGTGGTGGAATTCTCGTGATTACTGAAGGCGTGTTCGGTATGTCAGGTGCACAGGGAAAACTTAAAGAAATCATCGAACTTAAAAAGGATTTTAACTTCCGTTTATTAATCGATGATGCGCATGGGTTTGGTACAATGGGTAAAACCGGAGCAGGTACTCATGAAGAACAAAATTGTATAGAAGGAGTAGATATTTATTTTGCAACTTTTGCAAAGTCTATGGCTGGAATTGGCGCGTTTGTAGCCTCTACAGAAGAGATGACTAACTTCTTCCGTTATAATATGCGGTCTCAGACCTTTGCTAAGGCTTTGCCTATGCCAATGGTTGTTGGGCTTTTAAAGCGTTTAGAGTTGCTTAAAAACAATCCAGAGCTAAGAGAGCGTTTATGGCATATTGCCACTTCCCTGCAGAAAGGGCTAAGATCACGCGGATTTGACCTGGGGATCACAAATACCATGGTTACACCGGTTTTTCTTAAAGGTGAGTTACTGGAAGCAACAGCATTAACAATGGATCTAAGAGAGAATTATAGTATCTTTTGTTCAATTGTTGTTTATCCGGTAATCCCTAAGGGTCTAATCGAATTGCGTTTAATTCCTACTGCTATGCATACGATTGATGATGTAGAGCGAACCCTTGAAGCATTTAGTGCAATAGCAGAGAGATTGAACAGCGGTTATTATAGAGATAACAAATTAAATATTGAAGCTTAATATTTATTGTCCCGGATAAGGGAATACTTATTTACCTAAAAAAAGAGCCTGAATCACATCAATGTGATGTGACCCCAAAAAGTTGGACGGATTAGAAAATTAAGTTTTTTGTGCGAGAGCTCGGTATTCCACCGGGCTCTTTTTTTTAAATGAATTTTTGAATTGGGTTTCCATATTTATCGAGGATGTCTTTTTCTTGATTTATTGTGGAAAAAAAACTGGATATAGTAATTATATTTCGCACGCTAATTTCATTAAATTAGATTAAAGAACTAAATTAGTGTAAGTGTTATAATAAATCCTAAACCAAACCAAAAAATATCTAGAAATGAAAAAATTTGACGAATTGAAGAATCTCTTGGCTTCCATCGAAGCCGATGCTGATAAGTTTTACAATAAGGCGAACAGTGCTGCGGGAACGCGATTACGGAAAGGCATGCAGGACCTTAAAAACCTGGCTCAGGAAATAAGGTTGGAAATTCAGGAGTCTAAAAACAAAGCTTAACAAAAAGCGCATTGTAGTTATACAATGCGCTTTTTGCTTTTATAAAACACTTCAATTGCTGTCTTTTCTAGCTGATTCTGTTCAGCTCAGCAATTATTTGCTCATTTAATCCAGTCGTCGCAGAAACTAATGGCAGACGTACCTGGTCTCCACACACGTTAAAATGCTTTAATGCAGCTTTTATGCCTGCAGGGTTACCTTCCGCAAACGCCAGCCTGGTTAACTCAATTAAGCGCAGATGCAGGGGCAGGGCCGAACTAAAATCTCCCTGAAGACATAGACGTACCAATTGCGATACTGCTGCAGGCAAAGCATTCCCAACCACAGAGATCAAACCGGAGGCACCTAAAGCAATCATCGGAAGTGTGATAGGATCGTCACCTGAAATTAAGAGGAAATCTGCCGGTTTATCTCTCATAATCTGGTTGAACTGTTCGAAGTTCCCGGAAGCTTCTTTAATGCCTATTATATTCTTAAAGTCTGCGGCTAATCTGCATGTAGTTTCTGCACTCATATTACTTGCCGTTCTGCCAGGTACGTTATACAAAAGTATTGGAAGAGGGCTAACCTCACTAATCGCTTTGTAATGCTGGTATATACCTTCCTGCGAAGGTTTATTATAATATGGGCTTGCTGAAAGGATACAATCATATCCTGCTGTATCAAAATTCTTAATGGTATCTACCACTGACGCAGTATCATTTCCGCCAATTCCAGCGATAAGAGGTAATCTTCCGTTATTAATTTCTGCAGTATATGCCCAGATTTTTTTCTTCTCTTCCTTATTAAGTGTGGCCGACTCACCTGTTGTTCCTAAAGACACCAGATACTCTACCTGGCCTTCGATCTGGTAATTGATCAGGTTTTTAAGCCCTGTGTAATCTACCGATCCATCTGCATTAAATGGTGTAACCAATGCTACACCCGTTCCATGAAATCTGTTCATTTTTTTGTATTTACTTCAATAGCTTTAATAACTCTTCCACTGTAAGAAATGGAATGTTTAGTTTCTGTGCTTTTTCTAGTTTAGAAGGACCCATATTATCGCCGGCCAGCAGATAATTCAGTTTGGCGGATATGCTGCTCAGGATCTTTCCACCATGCTTTTCAATCAATTGTTTGAGTTCCTCCCTGCTGTGCTGTTCAAAAACTCCCGAAATTACGAATGTTTTTCCAGTAAGTTTGTCACTTTCCAGTATCACAGCAACTTCTTCCGCTACAAATTGTAATCCATGCGTTCTAAGCAGCTCAATTTGCTGAATATGTGCGGGATCACCAAAATATTCAAGAATACTTTCTGCTATTCGTTGCCCGATTTCGTCAATGGCAGTAAGTTGCTCGGCATTCAGGCCCATTAAGGTGTCAATATTACCGGTAGCGATAGCAAGTTTCCTCGCGACTGTTTCTCCTACATAGCGTATCCCCAGACCAAATAATACCTTTTCAAAAGGCATCTGTTTGGAAAGCTCAATCCCCTTGAGCATATTGGTGATTGATTTTTCACCAAAACGTTCCATTGTCTTAAGCTCATCCTGATGATCTTTTAGTGTATACAGGTCGCTAATATGCTTTACCAGGCCCTTTTGGTAGAAAGCAACAATAGTTTCATCACCCAGGCCATCTATATTCATCGCTTTGCGGGAGATAAAATGCTGTATTTTACCAACAATCTGTGGCCCGCAACCCTCATCATTCGGGCAATAAAACGCCACTTCACCTTCTTTACGGATCAATTCCGTTCCACATTCCGGACAGTTCTGCGGATAAATAACCCGTAAAGCACCCGGCTGGCGGGCTGAGAAATTCACCCTTATGATTTTTGGAATGATTTCACCTCCTTTTTCTACAGCCACACGATCACCGATATGTAGATCTAACCGTTGAATTTCATTGGCATTATGTAAAGTTGCGCGTTTAACAGTTGTTCCGGCAAGCAGTATCGGCACCAGATTGGCAACCGGTGTTACTGCACCAGTTCGGCCGACCTGGTAACTCACGCTGTTTAAAACAGTTTCAACTTCCTCCGCTTTGTATTTATAGGAAATTGCCCATCTCGGTGATTTAGCCGTAAAGCCCAATTCCTGCTGCTGATTGAAGCTGTTAACTTTAATCACAATACCGTCGATATCGTAGCCGAGTTCATAACGGCGTTTCTCCCAATAATGGATGAAGTCCAGAACAGACTCTATATCATTGCAGAGTTTGGTGTCCTGAGAAATATGAAAACCCCATTTTTTCAATTCCTGCAGGCTTTCATAATGTGTTTTAAAATACTCTTTTTCTGTATTCAGACTATAAAAAAAAGCATCCAGAGGTCTTTTTGCCACCTCTTTTGGGTCCTGCATTTTAATCGTACCGGAAGCGAAGTTTCTTGGGTTAGCATAGGTAATTTCACCCAGTTCTTCCCTTTCGATATTTAACCTGTTAAATGCAGCTTTATGCATAAATATTTCGCCTCTTATTTCAAATAATTCTGGCGCTTCCGCTGACTTCAATTTATGCGGGATATTACTTATTGTCTTGACATTCGCAGTGACATCATCACCTTTTGTTCCATCGCCACGTGTTACAGCCCGAACCAGCCGGTTGTTTTCGTAGGTCAGGCTGATGGAAAGCCCATCAAATTTTAACTCGCAGACATATTCGAAATTGCTGCCGAGTGCCTTTGTGATACGTTCATCAAAATCCCTTAAATCCTGCTCATTATACGTGTTTCCCAGAGACATCATTGGCCAGCGGTGCTTCACTGTGGTGAAATTTTTAGTAATATCACCGCCTACTTTCTGAGTAGGAGAGTCGGGATCTGCATATTCCGGATGTGCCAACTCCATACGGTTTAACTCAGCCAGCTTCTGATCAAATTCGTAATCAGCAATGGTTGGCATGGCAAGAACATAATAATTATAGGTATGCTGATTAAGCTCATTAACCAGTGCATCCATCGTGTCTTTAATAGCAGTTGATGACATAATATGCGAAGTTAGGAAATCAGTCTGAAAATAGAGGGCTATTACCTCTTGACGGTAATAATTGTTCTATCTCAGAGAAGATCTCCATAGAAAGGTCGGCAGTATGCTCATGGTAGGAATTTAATCCGTCTATGAGCAATTGACTTTGGTCCGCGGTGAAAGGATCCTTCCATATCCTTTTGCAGATCTGGGTAAGCGCATAACCCACATTTTTAGTTTCATTATAGCTGAACAGATAACGGCTTGATATAAACTTTTGATAAAAATTGTCAAATTTTCCAATATCAGGAATTCCGGCTTTCCGGAGGAAATCATGAAGCATTGGGGTGTTTGCTTCCTGTAACTGATCATAGAAACGGGACGTATTTATTTTTTGATGATGAAGCAGTTGTTGATCCAGCATTAGTTCCACGCCGATATGTGCCAGAAAGAAAGGCTTTACGGGGCTGTTCTTTAAAGCTGGAAGTAAAAATTTTTTAAGATTAGCTGTCTGGAGGGTGAAGTAGCTGGAGTTATGAAACAGCCTGTCTACTTCAAGGTGTGTATTCCATCCTGTAAGCAAGCTCAGGTCAGTAAAAGATTGGTTAAACAGATATTCATGCTTTTCAGGATGTGGGTTCCAGGTTTTATCGGCGTTTCTGATCAGATCCGGTAATACCATTCCCAGGACAATGTAAGGATTATCAGTATGTCTCTCGAAGTAATAGTGGGAAAGGAAATTCATCATTTAAAAGTAGAAATTTTTTAACAAGGCTTTTCTTATCTTTGGCGAAAAGTATAGAACGATGACCAATTTTGTTGAAGAATTAAGATGGAGAGGCATGTTACATGATATCATGCCTAATGCAGAAGAAAAACTAAATGAAGGCATGTGCTCCGGATATATTGGCTTTGACCCTACAGCAGATTCTTTACACGTTGGTCACCTTACTCAGATTATGACCCTGATCCATTTTCAGAGAGCTGGACACAAGCCGTTTGCGCTTGTTGGCGGGGCGACAGGAATGGTTGGAGACCCTTCAGGTAAATCTGACGAGAGGAACCTGCTGACTGAAGAGGTGCTGGAAGTAAATCTTGCCGGTATTAAACAGCAACTGAACCGTTTTTTAAAGTTCAGTGACGAAGGTAATGGTGCGGTTATGGTAAATAATGCTGACTGGTTCCGTGAATTCAGCTTTCTGGATTTTATTCGTGATGTTGGAAAACATATCACTGTTAATTATATGATGGCAAAAGACAGCGTTAAAAAACGTTTGACGGGAGATTCCGGTTTGTCATTTACCGAGTTCAGTTACCAGCTTATTCAGGGTTATGATTTCTATTATTTGTGGAAAAATCACAATTGCTCCATTCAGATGGGTGGATCAGATCAATGGGGAAATATTGTAACCGGTACTGAATTCATCAGAAGGAAAGACAGCGGTACAGCTTATGGATTAACAACGCAGTTAATTAAAAAAGCTGACGGTACTAAATTTGGTAAAACAGAGAGCGGTGCAATCTGGCTTGATCCAGAGAAAACATCTCCTTATAAATATTACCAGTTCTGGTTAAATGCGACAGATGCAGATGCCAAATCGTGGATACGCATTTTTACCCTTTTAGGTAAAGATGAGTTGGACAAACTCGAAGCAGAACATGATGCAGCTCCTCATTTAAGGATACTTCAGAAAGCGCTGGCGACGGATATTACAATCAGAACGCATAGTGAAGCAGCATTGGAAACTGCAGTAAAAACATCAGAGTTTCTTTTTGGCAATGGTTCAGTTGCGTTTCTGGAGAGTCTAAGTCCGGCACATGTACTGGAAATCTTTGAAGGTGTTCCTCAGTATACAATCAGCAAAGCTGAACTGAATGCAGGTGTTGATGTTGCTACTCTTCTAGCCGAGAAATCTTCCGTATTCCCGTCAAAAGGAGAAGTTAAGAAGACAATACAAGGTGGAGGGTTAAGTATCAATAAAACTAAAGTCCTGGAACTTACAGCTCAATATAACACGGCTGATTTAATTAATGATCAATATATAATTGTGCAAAAAGGCAAGAAGAACTATTTCCTGCTGATCGCAGAATAAAAATGGATTAGAAAAAGATCCGGCCTGTTTTCCAGTGCCGGATCTTTTTATTTTAGCAGGATTTGAAATCCTTACTGTATAAGTAAATTACAACCTCTGATATCTGCATTGTCAAAACGGCCCAGAACTTCGAAGGTTCCGTTTGAATAAATCCGGCCTAAATCCTGGGTAGCTATAAAAGCACAGGAGTTTATATTGGCGAGGTCAATTATATTGATACCTCCGGTTTGATTACCATGTACTAAAGAAAGTGGGTCGTTTGTGTCTCTGAGTACGATTTTCATCCACTGGGGACATTCGAAGATTCCTTCCCCAAGAGAATAAGCCTGTGAGAGCAATTCAGTCATTCCATATTCACTGTGAATCGCTGGAACGCCGAATCCTTGCTTGAGTACCGCGTGGAGCTCTTCCCTGACCATTTCTTTCCTTTTTCCTTTCATTCCGCCCGTTTCCATAATAATCAGTTCAGGGAAATCGATCTGATATTTTTCCAGAAAATCAAGTAAAGCGTAGGTAACTCCGATTAGAATTGTTTGCTGACGGGCATTTTTAAGCGCTATGAGCTGCTCATATAATTCCTGATGATTGTGTAAAAAATAACCACTTGCAGGATGTTTGCTTTGACTCAGCAGTGAATCGACCATATAGATTAAAGAAGATCCTTCTCTTTCCATATAAGACGGGAGTAACGCCAGGATACAAAAGTCGCCAGGGTTGCCGTAGAACTGTTCAAAGGCCAGATTAAAACTTTTTTCATACAGAGATAAATCCGTTACATAATGGCGGCTCTGTTGTTGCCCGGTAGTACCTGAACTAGTGAAGATACGAACAGGATCGATCGCCGTGCTAACAATTTTATGTGTTTTGAAAAAACTGATAGGTAAGTATGGAATCTTGGCGAGACAGTCAATCTTTTCTGGGGACACCCCTAGATTTTTTATAAACTGAGCATATGGATTACAGTTCTTAGCCTGAAACCTGAAAATATCCAGAGCTATCTGCTCAAACTGGTCACTGTTTGAAATAGAGAAAATTGAGTCAATTAACATATCAGCGGCAAAAATACATAAACGATCAATTTTTTAAAGCTGAAGAAGAAATGAATCTGCCGGTTTGCGGCAGATTCATTAATTATTAACCGAGCTATGACTTACGTGCACTTTGGTTAGGATTGTTTTACGGAATTTGTATCCGCAGATGCCACTGACGGCGACAATGAAACCACCCGTTAAAGCAGTAACAAACAAAATAAGCCACCAGGTTTGCAAGCCGAAAATTTCGGCAACCCTGTCAGCCAGAATATGCTGATTCTGCAGGCTATAAGATAGAGCCACTCCTGTCCATAAAAGGAAGATGGCGAAAAAAGGTTCCCATATAGACTTTTTTGGAGTCTTGCCTATCAGACAACAAGTTATAAAAGACACCGGAACGATGATCCACCAGGGAAGTACCATCTGAAGCAGGAAAGATGCTATAAGCACAACTATAAAGACCATATTATTTTTTTTTGATTGTCAACTGATTTAAAACTTTTGCACGTTCGTCCTGAGGGGAATTCATCAGGTAAAGATCGTACAGTTCACCTTTGGTCCAAGTGCCTATCATATCTCTGTAGAAAGGACTGCCTGGGTTTCCGGATTGCCCTCCAGGATAAACTCCCTTTGCTACCGGACCTTTTTTACCCAGTTCCACAACCATTCTCCAGGATGGGCCGTTGCTTTCACTCAATGCATTGATCGTACTCTTTCCGCCACCATTCCATAAAATTTCAGATCCGAAGCCCGGAATATTGGCTAGGTGAGGGACGTGAGTGCCCTTCACATTTCCCCACTTCCAGTCTTTGCCGATAGGACCGTATTTACGCTCCAGGCTGTCACAAGTATAGGTTAATGCCTCAAAAACGAGGTCTGGCAAAGTTTCCTTTTCGGGCGTACGAACATTGTCGAACCATTTGGATCCCGGATCTTTCAGAATCAGTTCCACTGTTCTGTCACGGGAAGGATAGCGCATGGGGATATTTTCAATTGTAAAGTCGTCGTCCCAGATATTAAAGAACAGTCTTTTTGTCCACAGTTCGAATATAGAAGGGGCAATTGCATCAGCACCGTAAGACTTGTTCCATTTGTACATGACCTGTAATGCTTCTTTCTGTGTTGCATTCAGTTTTGCGGGGTCTAAGGCTTTGATTAGTGCTGGGAGTATATTTTCCGCGAAAACACTGTAGCTGTCAGACTGCATGATCCGCATGCTGTCCAATGTGATGTTTTCCATGCTTTTCAGCCTGTCGTTTATTCTTTTGCCTCTTTCATAGGGTGCAAATTCCCAGTTGATGTAATAAGGATAATCAGACGCCGTTGAACTTTGATTTGCAGAACTCACGAAGTTCCTTTCAGGATTTTTGACTGTTGGATTTTGTGCAGCAGGTATCCATCCTTTCCAGTCATTTGCAGGATTCGAACCATCCAATATAAATTTCCCCTGATTTTTCCATTTTAAAGGGAACTTTCCATTTGCAGTTATCGCAATATCATCAGTTGCGGAGGCAAATACGAAATTCTGGGCCGGGGCTGTATAGTACGTCAGTGCCTTTCTGTAGTCTTGATAGCTTTTGCCACGGTTCAGATAATAAAAAGTCAGGAGTTCGTTAGAACGGTCATGGGCGATCCAGCGTAAGGCACTTCCGGTAGGAACGTTATTAGCCATTTTAAGGTCATCAGGCTTTTTAAAATAGACAACAGGGCCGTGGTGTGTGTAAATTACTGTGTCGGTTTCTGTCCTTTCACCCCTTATTTTTATCTTTTCCAACCGGCTGGTTGTGTTTTTCCAGCCATTGTTATATTGATACTGACTATGTGTGTCATCTTTAAATTTGACCTGATAGAAGTCCAGGACATCAGCTGCAACATTAGTTACGCCCCAGGCAATATGCGCATTAAAACCAATTATAATTCCAGGAGCTCCAGGCAGGGAAACCCCGTAGCTGTTCATTCCAGGAGCATGAAGCTGAATCTGGTACCAGATAGAGGGCAAAGTTAGATTAAGGTGGGGGTCATTTGCCAGTATTGGGTTTCCGGAGGCTGTTTTCGCTCCTGATACTGCCCAGTTATTACTGCCAATACCCTCTTCCAGTTGTTTGGTTTTTATCTGACTGGTCTGAATCACAGAATTAGCTTGCGGAGTCGAAGGAACCTGCAATGGTTTAAAGTCCCATTTGGTGCCTACGGGAATGATAGGGTCTTCTCGAAATGGATAATCCGGGAAAAGGTCTGCGGTAACAGCAGAACCAAATTTCTGCAGAATATTGGTCATGTAAAATTCGTCTGAGCCCATTGCCAGTACGGCAGACATCTGTTTTAGTAAAAGGGCGCATTTTAACGGCGTCCAGTCCTCCGGTTTAAAATCCAGAATTTTGTATTCTACCGGTAATGTGCCGGAATTTAGAGAATGAATATAATCGTTAATTCCTGCGGTGTAGGCCAAGACCATTTCTCTGGACTTGGGATTCTCCATCATACCCTTCAGCGAATTCTCAGCACCATAGACCATACCCATTCTTCTCTGATAACGGTCGAGTTCAAGTGCTTTAACACCAACGACCTCCGATAAACGACCAGCTGCGTATCGTGTTTGAAAATCCATCTGCCAGAGGCGGTCACGTGCAGTAATATATCCCTGGGCGTAATAGGCATCATGGTCATTTTGAGCGAAAATATGAGGGATCATCCTGTCATCGAAAACAACCTCCACGGTTTCCTTCGTGTTTCGGAGAACCAATTTGCTTTTTTTAGGTTGTTTAATTGCGACCGAATTTTTCCAGAAACCTGTAAAAGGATTTAAGAACTTTAATATTGGGGGGACACTACCAAACTTAGTGTTCAGTGAGTAAGCGAGCAATATGGGTATAACGAGGTATATAGCAGCCTTAAATTTGTTCCTCATAGAATTAGATTCGCTTTGTCAATATTTCCGTAAAGTCGGTTTGCTGCAATTTAATACAATTGTAACATCCTTACTAATCTATTTTGCAAAACAACATAGCGCTGATCCGGATTCAAAAATAAAGGCATAAATACGACATAATTAAATATAAAAAATCTTGGGTTTTGATATAATAATTAACACTTTAGCTAGTATATCAATACTAATCAACAGAAATGTTGATACAGAAAACGTTTTATGGAAGAACCAGGAAAAGAAATAGAGAACAAAGAAAATATTAATGAGATTGTGGAAGAGTCTGTACAGCATCTCAATAATCCTGTACTTGCGCTCAAACCAATTGTAAAGAAATATCTGACACCGGTACAGAAAGTGGAGCAGGAAGATAATCGGTTTTATTTTTCTGACGGGGAAGCTAAAGTAGAAATCAGAGTCGTCAGCAATGAAATTATACGGGTGAGACTGGCGCCACACGGTGTTTTTTTGGAAGATTTTTCTTATGCTGTTCCAGTCGTAGACCAGAAGGTAAGTACTTTTAATCTGGAAGAACTGGAGGAGAGTTATGTAATTTCTACCAATACCGTAAGTTGCCATGTGCGGAAAGCCGATTTTCATATCTCTTTTGTAGATAACCAGACACACATGATCATGAGTGAGGATGCATCGCCAATGCACTGGGAAGAAAATGCCGACTTCGGCGGGTATTACGTATTTGCCACTAAGAAGTGCAATCCGGAAGAGAACTTTTTTGGGTTGGGAGATAAGTCGGGCAATATGAACCTCAGAGGCAGGCATTTCCAGAACTGGAATACAGATGCTTATTCTTTTGGCTGGGATCAGGACCCTTTGTACCGGACCATTCCATTTTATACCGGCGTGCATCAATCTGCAGCTTACGGAATCTTTTTTGATAATACATTCCGGTCCTATTTTGATTTTGGAAGAGAAGATAATGATAAAACAAGCTTCTGGGCTGACGGCGGGGAACTGCAGTACTATTATATTCACGGCCCGCATATGATGGATGTAGTTAAACGGTATCAGTCTTTAACCGGAACGCATCCTATGCCGCCAAAATGGGCATTAGGGTATCATCAGTGTCGTTGGAGCTATTATCCGGAAAGCAAAGTAAAAGCTATTGCAGAAGGATTCCGGTCAAGATCTATTCCATGTGATGCGATTTATTTCGATATAGACTATATGGATGGATACCGTTGTTTTACCTGGAATAAAAAACACTTTCCCGACCCCCGTAAAATGATTAAGGAGTTGGCAGATGATGGATTTAAGACTGTTGTAATGATAGATCCGGGAATTAAAGTAGATGATAATTACTGGGTTTTTAAAGAAGGTAAAGCCAATAATTACTTCTGCCGCAGGAGTGACGATTACTTTATGGAAGGCCATGTCTGGCCGGGCAGATGTCAGTTCCCAGATTTTACTAACCCTGTTGTTAGGGATTGGTGGGGTGGTCTGTATAAAGAGCTCGTAGAAATGGGAGTAGCAGGCGTGTGGAATGATATGAATGAACCTGCAGTATTTGGAGCAGGAACTTTTCCAAATGATGTACGACATAATTACGACGGATTCAGAGGGTCACACCGTAAGGCCCATAATATTTATGGGATGCAGATGGTACGGTCTACTTACGATGGGTTGAAAAAACTCATGCGCAATAAAAGACCGTTTACTATTACCAGAGCTGGTTATTCCGGAATGCAACGTTATGGCTGCGTCTGGACAGGTGATAACGTCGCCAGCTGGGAACATCTGAAGATGGGTAATATCCAGTGTCAGCGTATGTCTGTCTCAGGAGTACCCTTTTGCGGAACCGATATCGGAGGTTTCAGTGAGGAGCCGGATGGTGAATTATTTACCAGGTGGATTCAGCTCGGTACATTCTCGCCGTTTATGCGTGCGCACTCGGCCGGTGATACCTCAGAAAGAGAGCCATGGAGTTTCGGAGAGCCCTTTACCAGCATTAATAAGAAATTTATAGAACTTCGTTACCGTTTAATGCCATATCTGTATTCTGTTTTCTGGGAACATCACAGATACGGATTCCCGATTTTGCGCCCATTGGTGATGCTTGAGCAGGAAAACATCAGTAATCACTTCCGTCAGGACGAATTTGCTTATGGAGATAAGATTTTGGTTTGTCCTATTTTAGAGCAGGGTGCAGTTTCCAGAACGGTATATCTGCCGAAAGGGGAGTGGTATAACTTCTGGTCTCATGACCTGTTAAACGGAGATGCCGAGCATCATATTGAAGCACCGTTGGAAACAATGCCGATTTTTGTTAAAGCGGGAGCGGTGATACCAGAATATCCGGTTATGCAATATGTAGGTGAAAAACATATAGAGGAGGTTATGCTCAACGTCTATTTCACAACTCATGAAGTGAACTCCTTCTTCTTCGAAGATCATGGCGACACATTTGCCTATGAACAGGATATCTATTCCGAAAAGAAATTTACAGTCAAAGGCTCTGCTAATCATCTTGACATCTATCAGCAACTGGAAGGTTTATATACGCCGAATTATGAGTGGTATAATTTTAACTTCATTGGTATTCCGTTTGAAGTTAACAAAGTGTATGTAGATGGTGTGGAGGTCAAAGATTTTCAAGTCGACGAGCATAATTGCTTCAGATTCAAGACCAATAAGAATTTTAGTGAGATACAAATCAGGTAAGGCTAATTAATTAATCTATCAGCCTGCTGAATAATAAGAAAATAAATATGGCAAAGAAGACTCAAGGCAAACCAGTAAATACTACACCAGTTGCAGATCGCCAGGCACCCGTCTGGATTTATAGTTTGCTGACAGATTTTGATATTTCGCTTTTTATTTCAGGGAAGCACTTCAGGCTTTATGAAAAGATGGGGGCTCACCCCCTGAAGGTCGACGGTGATAAAGGAACATATTTCGCTGTTTGGGCACCAAATGCACATGACGTTTATGTCACTGGAAATTTTAATGACTGGCATAAAACCAGTCACAGATTATACCGGAGACTGGATTCCTCCGGTATCTGGGAGGGGTTTATACCGGGTGTAGAAAAAGGAACAGTTTATAAGTATTTTATTCATGGGTATGATGGCCATAATTACGAGAAAGGCGATCCTTTCGCAACACGGTGGGAGCATCCTCCACAGACCGCTTCAGTAGTTTGGGATACTGAGCATGACTGGAAAGACCAGCGCTGGATAAAAGTCAGGGAAAAGCTAAACGCAATAGATCAGCCGATGTCCGTATATGAAGTACATTTGGGCTCCTGGCAGCGCGATCCTGCGGACCATACCAGAATTCTTACCTATAAAGAAGTTGCCACCTCGCTGGTTCCTTATTTAAAAGAGATGGAGTTTACGCATGTAGAGCTGATGCCGGTGATGGAATATCCTTATTATCCATCCTGGGGGTATCAGATCACAGGCTATTTTGCCGCTTCATCCAGGCATGGTACGCCTCAGGAACTGATGGAACTGATTGAGGAGTTGCATGCAAATGATATTGCTGTAATACTGGACTGGGTACCTTCACACTTCCCCGGAGATGCCCATGGACTATTTAAGTTTGATGGTACACATCTTTATGAGCATGCGGACATGCGAAAAGGCTTTCATCCGGACTGGAAATCTTATATTTTCAATTACGATCGGAACGAGGTGAGATCTTTCCTCATCAGCAATGCGGTTTACTGGATTGATCAGTTCCATGCAGACGGACTGCGGGTAGATGCAGTAGCTTCTATGCTTTATTACGATTTTTCGAGAAAAGAAGGAGAGGCGGGGACCAATATTTATGGAGGAAGAGAAAATCTCGGAGCTATCCAGTTCCTGCAGGATTTAAATGAATATGTGTACGGTAATTTTCAGGGCGTACACACCATAGCAGAAGAGAGCAGCACTTATCCCGGCGTAACCAGGGCCGTAGAAGAGGGAGGGTTAGGATTTGGTATGAAGTGGATGATGGGTTGGATGAATGATACACTACAATACTTCAAGACTGATCCCATTGACCGGAAATTCAAACATCATCAGCTCACCTTCAGTACAACTTATGCTTTTACCGAGCGGTTTATGCTTCCTTTTTCCCATGATGAAGTTGTGCACGGTAAATCATCTATGATTTATAAAATGCCGGGAGATGAATGGCGTAAACACGCTAACTTGAGATTGCTCTACGCCTACATGTTTACACAACCAGGTACTAAACTGTTGTTTATGGGGAATGAGTTTGCACAGAACGGCGAATGGAATTTTACCAGAAGCCTGGAGTGGGACCTGTTGCAGTTTGCCCCCCATAAAGGAATGCAGCGGTACGTGAAGGCCTTAAATCATTTATACAGAGCAGAGCCGGCGCTATATCACTTTGGATTTTCGCATGAAGGATTTGAATGGCTGAGTGCAGACGATGCAGACCATTCCGTCTATGTGTATACGCGTAAAGGAGCTGCTGCCGAAGATACTTTAATTATTATACTCAATATGACCCCGGTTTACAGAGAAAACTACCGTGTAGGTCTTCCTTTTGAGGCAGAATGGGAGGAGATCTTTAATAGCGATGAAGAGATTTACTTTGGAAGCGGAAAGCTTAACAAGCAAACATTTAAACCCGAATCCTTTCAATATGGAGAGCGCGCGTTCTCCATTCAGCTGAATATTGCGCCTTTAGCGGCGATGGTTCTTAAACAGCCTGATAAACTGCATAAAAAAAGGATGGCTAAATAAGCCATCCTTTTTTTATAAATGAAAATATAATCTTATTTCAGGTTACCGTAGTACTCTACGAATTTAGCTAAAGCAGAAGAATATCCCCACTCGTTATCATACCATGAAACAACTTTAACGAAGTTATCATTCAATGCGATACCAGCATTTGCATCAAAAATAGACGCGTGGTCATCACCAATAAAGTCAGAAGAAACAACCTCATCTTCAGTATAACCCAGAACACCTTTTAAAGCACCTTCAGAAGCAGCTTTCATGGCATCTTTAATTTCCTGATAAGTAGCTGGTTTTTCCAGACGTACAGTTAAATCAACAACAGAAACGTCAGCAACCGGTACACGGAAAGCCATACCTGTCAATTTACCTTTTAGCGCAGGAATAACTTTAGTTACAGCTTTAGCTGCACCAGTAGCAGAAGGGATAATGTTAGAGAATCCACCACGTCCGCCTCTCCAGTCTTTCGCAGAAGGACCATCAACAGTTTTTTGAGTTGCAGTAACAGCGTGAACAGTACTCATCAGACCTTCAGCAATACCCCAGTTGTCATGTAATACTTTAGCAATCGGAGCAAGACAGTTTGTCGTGCAAGATGCATTAGAAACTACAGTCTGGTCAGCAGTTAACTGATCGTGGTTAACACCCATTACGTAAGTAGGGATGCTGTCATCTTTCGCCGGAGCAGAAAGAACAACTCTTTTTGCACCTGCAGTAATGTGTTTCTCTGCATCAGCCTGAGTCAGGAATAAACCTGTAGACTCGATAACAGTTTCCACACCAACTTCATTCCATTTTAAGTTAGCCGGATCTCTTTCAGCAGTGATACGGATAGTTTTTCCGTTAACTACTAAATGACCGTCAACTACTTCAATAGTACCGTCAAAACGGCCATGTGTAGAATCATATTTTAACATATAAGCCATGTAATCCGGCTCAACAAGGTCATTGATTGCAACGATATCTAAACCTCTCTTTAAAGCAGCTCTGAATACTAATCTGCCGATACGGCCAAAGCCGTTAATTCCAATCTTTGTCATTATTATTAATTTGAATAGTAATTAAGTAAATTATATATTGGTTCTTTGGTAATCGAATTAATTGTTATCCCGTTTTTTTCGGCAACGAGTTTAAGCCTGTCCGGAAAATTACCGGCTACTATGCCGACAAAATGAACATCCTGTCCAGGGTGTTGTTTGATCATCGGCAACAGGTAGGTATCCATATAACGCTGAAATGCCTCGTCAATAATACGCTGTATATAGACGTGTTCCTGGTTTTCTATGTAAAAGTCCAGAAAACTACTCAAAAAATGCTGAGCCATAGATTTCTGGTAAACTCTTTCTAAAATCTGCGAGCGGTTCAGGTCATATCTTTTTCGGAATTTTTTTAATAGTTCCGGGGGAAGTTTTTCCTGAAGATAGTGTTTCAGGATTATTTTACCCAGATAATTTGAAGAACCCTCGTCTCCCAGAACATATCCCAGTCCGAAATTGTTCTCCTCTGGCGCCTGGCCATTAAAGTAGGCACAGTTGGATCCGCTCCCAAGAATACCGACAATGCCAGTCTTCTGGTAACATGCCGCAATTGCCGCACCATAAATATCATCCTGCACAGTGATTTTACTAAACTTAAAAAAGGAGGCCAGCGTTTCCGTTAGCTCCTTACGTCTTGCCGGAGAATTAGCACCGGCAGAAAACACATAAATCTTTTTGATCCGCTCTGCATAATTGATCAGTGTGATTTTTTTATTCAGCTGCTGAAGCACCGTTTTGGCTTCGACAAAACAAGGATTAAGCCCGGGCATGCTACATTCTGCAATAAGCTTACCTTCATTGGCTATTTTCCATGCCGCTGTTTTAGAACCACTATAGACCACCGCTATCATATCAGATTGATAACACTTTAGTCATTTCCAGCAGGTCACTTTCCAGTTTAAAACTGTGTGCAGTTAATGCCTCGTCTAAACTTGTCAGCTGGATATCGTTTCCACGAAGACCAACCATCTGGCGTGAACTGCCTTTCAGTAACTCATTTACTGCTGCATACCCGAGTCTGCTACCTAAAATACGGTCAAAACTACTTGGGCTGCCCCCGCGTTGTAAATGGCCGAGTATAGTTACTTTAGTATCATAATGATTAAAGCGTTCCTTTACATGTTTAGCAATATCGTATGCGCCGCCCTGCTTATGGCCTTCAGATACAATAACGATGCTGGAAGATTTTTTAGTGGCAGCACCAATTTCCAGTGTTCTGATCAGTTCCTCCAGGCTGGTTGCTTTTTCCGGCAATAATACTGCTTCAGCTCCGCAGGCTATTGCGCTGCGTAAAGCAATACAGCCAGAATCCCGGCCCATCACCTCGACAAAGAAAAGCCGGTCATGTGAGTCAGCTGTATCACGTATCTTATCAATCGCTTCAATAACAGTATTGATAGCGGTATCATAGCCCAGTGTAAAATCTGAACCATATAAATCATTATCAATTGTACCAGGGATACCAATTACACTTACCGGGTGTCTTTCAGAAAAACGCCTTGCACCTGTAAAAGTACCATCTCCACCTATTACAACCAGCGCATCAATATTATGCGCCTTCATGTTGGCATAAGCCTGATCCATTCCTTCATCAGTTTTAAACTCCAGACAGCGGGCAGTTTTAAGCACCGTTCCACCCAGATGAATTATATTACTAACGGAGCGGGCGTCCATAGGGATAATATTATTATTAATAAGTCCCTGGTAACCTTGAAGAACACCAAACATGTTGATGCCATTATATATTCCTGTCCGGACAACTGCCCGGATGCATGCGTTCATTCCAGGAGCATCTCCTCCTGAAGTTAGTACTGCTATATTTTTAATATTTGGTCTCATCTGATACTACGAATATACTGTGTAGAAGTTACACTAAGTAATTTATTTTGTTTTTTTACCTAAATACCATATAAAGAATGAATTTATTCAGGTGTTTAATTAGGAAATGCGGGTGATCAAAATTCTTGATGCCCATCGTGTTTTTCAGGGCATAAGTTAATATAAATTTATTAAACTAGTAAACCCCGACAATTCGCGTTAGGTGTGTTTGATGCCGGTAAAGTCTGATATTTGAAAAAATTGACATACATTTACGACAATCCGGTTAAGCAATAGAGATTTATGATCAGACAAAACCGGATAAGAAATATTATTATAATATTTGTAGAATTGTCCTGACCACCAGTAAACCTGTTTAATCTGTATTAAATGAGGTTTTTTTGTTTTAAGGGGAAAATGTTCAGTGTAGATTTATAAATTAAAAGAAATCGTTTTGAAAGAAGTATTACCACAGTTTAATTCAACCTTCTCCATTGACTGTATCCTATTCGGTTTTGATGAAGGTGAATTGAAAATTTTGCTGATTGAGAGAAATGAAGAGCCGTTTAAAGATTGGTGGGCACTACCTGGAAACCTGGTAAGTGAAAATGAAAGCCTTGACCAGTCTGCTTCAAGAATTTTGCATGAGCTTACAGGGATAGAAAATGTCTACATGGAGCAGTTTTATACTTTTGGAGATGTCGGACGTCACCCGCAGGGGCGTATTATTTCTGTTGCTTATTATGCAATGCTCCGGCTAGGGGGAGATAAAGCACTGAAACCAGTTAGCACCTACGCGAAACAGGCTTATTGGATCAATGTTAAAGACCTGCCGAAGCTAGCCTTTGATCATCAGAAAATATTTGACCAGGGACTGGAGAAAATTAAGCGACGGATTAAGCATCAGCCGATTGCATTTGAGCTGCTGCCTGAAAAATTTACACTTACACAACTTCAGAATGTATATGAGGTTATTCTGGGTAAGAAGCTTGATAAAAGAAATTTCAGGAAAAAGATGTTAAGTTTTAATGTACTGAAAGACCTCAATGAAAAACAAAAAGGAGTTTCCTTCCGTGCAGCAACCTTATACCGCTTCGATAAGCGGAAGTACGGTAAACTGTTTGGCAAAGAAATATCTTTCTAAATCAGCGGAGCCGCCGCCGGAATATATAACGCTGAATTTCTGACATAAAAAAACCGCTATCTTTTACAGACAGCGGTTTTTTTATGTCAGAAATTCTCCTGAATTATTTAATCAAAGATTTAGAATGCGCCATATGGTATTCAACCAGGTCATCTATAGGTGAGCGGATAATTTTTCCAACACCCATTTCGTAACGGTCAGCAACAATGCTCAGAATATCTCTGAAGCTGTAACCAACAGAACCTACACAGTTTAGTGAGAAATCTTTATAGTTCGGGTAGTGAATAACAAGGTTCTCAAAGAATGCCGTGAATGCATATTCAACAGTAGAGAATGTATAATCTTCATAGCTATCTTTGTAATCGTACAGGAATTTACTGAAACCTGCGCAAAAACGGTTAGGAAGCGGTTTATTGTAGATATTATCAAAGATGTCCTCGTTGGTCAGCGCGAAATTGTCGTAGAAACTTTCTCTCAGACCTTTAGGCATATAACCTTTCATATAGTCACTCAAAATTCTTTTTCCGATAAAGCATCCGCTACCTTCATCACCAAGGAAATAACCCAGCGAGTCAATGTTTAGCGAAATATCTTTACCATCGTAAAGGCAAGAATTAGTACCAGTACCTAAAATAGCGGCAAAACCAGGTTGGTCACCAAGTACGGCACGGCATGAAGCCAGTAAATCATGGCCTATATTAATTTGTGCGTTCACAAATACTTGAGCCATTGCCTCTTCGACGATTTTTCTTTTGCTATCTGTAGAGCAGCCAGCACCATAATAATATACTTCTGTAAGTTTGTCTGCTTCCAGGTGATCTGGTAAAGACTTTTTTAGCGAGCCAACAATATATTCAGTACTTGAAAAGTACGGGTTGTAACCTTCGGTGTTGAAATGAATTTTTCTACCAGCTTCATTAATTAAGCACCAATTGGTTTTGGTTGATCCACCGTCTGCAATAACTATCATCTTAATTTGTTTTATGGGGGGTAAAAGTAAATATTCCTGAACACTCGAACTGTATTTTTTCCATTTTATGTTTTTTATGCCGTTTAGGAATTTATTAATTTGGTTTTTTTCTCTGTTTAATAATTTTAAGTAACTCTTTTTCTGATTTTTAACGTACTTGAAAACAATACATATTTATCTCAAATTAAGATATTGTTAAAATAACACTAAGCTAAAATTACACTTGTTATTTTAAATTCCAAATTTTAAAATAATTACTCAGGATCTAAATGTCCTTTTATTCTACGATAATAGCAAATCATTCCTTTTTAAATAGGGCCTATTTGGTTATAAAAGAACTCCATACCGTTAATGTAACGTTTTGGCGAATTATAAATGTTTTTATAAACAGTCTTTATGACAATTATCATATTGAATTCGATTAGTCGAATTTTTTAAAGAAATAGAAGAAATGCTCAGGTATAACCCGGGCTAAATTAATAAATTTGCTTTTGCAGTATTTTCATGCTGCAGAGCGGATAAAATAAAAAGATATGTTTACAGGTATAATAGAAACATCAGGAACCGTTACCGGACGCAGATCCGAAGGAACGAATATTCATCTGACAATTGCTTCAGCAATCACTGCTGAACTGAAAATAGATCAGAGCATTTCACATAATGGTGTTTGTCTTACGGTCGTTGCACTGGATGACAAGACACATACGGTAACTGCAATTCAGGAAACGCTGGAGAAGTCAAACCTCGGTGATCTCCGGGAAGGCAGCATTGTAAATCTGGAACGCTGTATGCAGATGAACGGGAGACTTGACGGCCATATCGTTCAGGGCCATGTCGACCAGACTGGTGTTTGTATTTTAAGAAGGGAAATTGATGGAAGCTGGGAATACAGATTCCGTTACGATGCCGCTCCAGGCAACGTCACTGTAGAAAAAGGCTCTGTTTGTGTCAATGGTATTAGTCTTACAGTTGTTAATTCAGCCGCTGATGAATTTTCTGTATTTATTATTCCCTACACTTTTGAGCATACTAATCTGAAAGAAGTAACAGAAGGAGATACGGTTAATCTGGAATTTGATATTATTGGTAAATACGTGGCCAGACTAATGCCTTTGAACCGCGCATAATTGATTGTTCTAAAGAATGTCCAGCTTCTTTTTTCTGGCACGTGCCAGTTATTTTAAGATTATTGGCAAGGTAATTGGTTGATTGACATTGTAATTAATCAGGTGTTAAACCATAAAGAAGCAGATATGAATACTTTAGAGAAGTTTGAGTTGATGGAGAAAATTGTCAGAGAGTTAGAAGATCTTCAACATTCTCAGCAAGCCATCATACAGAAAATAGGAAAAATAGAAGTTGATAATATAGAACTGGGTGATAAAAGATTGGAGCAGGATCTTCCCGATATGCACCAGCGTGTAGCAGACAATCTGGATACTATTGTTGGTATATTGGATTACTTCGCTGATAAGACTCAGAACTTTGGTAATAAAAATAATGTTGATGCGCTTAAAGAACAGCAAATCATTAAAGATGCTACCGGATAATAATACATAATCCGGAATTGAGAGAGAGCTCCTCTAATATACTACCTCCAAAATTTAACACTATTTTTGGGACAGCATATTAGGGGGGCTTTTTTTATGCTTCGGGCTTTGGTATTTTTAATGAAAATGTAGTCCCTTCATCTCGTTTACTATCAATTCTGATACTTCCGCCGTTTTTGGCCATAAAGTCCCAACAAACCATTAATCCGATGCCTGTTCCCTTTTCATTGCGGGTACCCCGGCTGGAGATATTTTCCTGATTGCGTATTTTCTCCAGGTTGTCGCTTTCAATCCCAATACCATTATCTATAATATGCAGGGCGATGAACTGCACTTCGTTCGCTGCGGATATTCGGATCGTACATCCGGAAGAACAGAATTTAATCGCATTGGCTATCAGGTTTCGGATTACAATCTGCATCATTAGTAAGTCGGCAAAAACTACAAGATCTCCGGCAACGTCCGTTAAAATTGTAATCTCCTTGAGGTTTGCTGCTTTCTGATGGTAGTTTCTTTCGGAATCGATGAGCCTTTTCAGGTTAAAACATTCCCGGTTAATCCCGTAACCATTAAGCTGGCTTCTGGACCAGTGGAGTATATTATCAAGAAGATCTGTTGTATACACAATATCTCTGGCCAATGCCGGAGAAAGGCTTTTGAATTCCTCCGGGCTAATCAGCTCATCATTATTCATTTTCAGGACTTCAGAAAGATTCAGTAAAGGTCCGCGCAGATCATGTGCCATAATAGAAAAGATTCTGTCCTTCAGCTGATTGAGTTTTTGAAGTTCGTTAGCCTGTCTTACCGTTTTCAACGCTTCCAGACGCAAAGTAGTGATGTCCTGAAAACGGATAATAGTAAAGTGCCGGTTAAGCTTATTTTCATTTAATATCCGCAGGTCTGCCTCCATGTATTGAATCCTTTGATTAACCAATATCTGGATTTCCTGTTTACCAGGAACACTCACCCTTAGTTTTTCCAGAAGCTCCGGCTGGTCACTTAGTACCGTAGAAAGAAGCTTCCCGCTTAACCGCATCTCTGAAGGCATGCCGAAATGCTTTTTAAATGAATTATTATAATCGATAATGGTGAGGTTGTCATCGAAAACCACAAATCCATCTTGCATCAGTTCGAGTATTTTTTCCCTGGCAATAGGTTGAATATCAAATAACCTGAATTTATAAATTGAAATAGTGATCAGTAAAGTGGAAATCAGAAAGGCAAATGGCGTTAAATCCAGGCCATATAAAGAAACTAAATTGAATACATAAATAATATTTGTTATCCAGGGTAAAGCTGCACCGATTAGTATCGTTTGATTTTGTTTCCGGTATATGGGGTCAGATTTACTGAATTTTCTGATTAGAAAGAAATTACTCAGCAGGAGTAAAGCATAAAAATAGGCTACAAAGAAATAATAGGAGATTCCTCTTTCTATGTGTAAAACAGAGTATGGCGGGCCTGGAACCAGGTAAGTTGACTTATAGTGCAAATGGTGAAAATCATTTGTCCAGACCAGTACAAGTGTAATTATAGGCACGATAGATGCGAGGAATAAATTACCGCGGTTGCGGATCCACTTTTCGTGTCCGGCCACGTCCATGCTAAATAGAAACCAGGATAATGGAAGACTTGTGATTCCCAGATATTGTACACCGGTAAGCCAGCTAATTTGGGATGTACTTGCTAGTTCCAGACCATAGCTTACCGACCAGATTGAATTTGAAAGAATAAGAAACCCAATCCACCGAAGTGTGCCGGGTTTATTACTTAAGATCAAACACGAAATTAAGAACGTAAAACTGCCGAGGATAATTAAAACCAGCGCGTAAAAATTAAAATCAAAATTCATTTAACAGTTTAGTCAGCCTTGAAGACAGACTCCGCGGCAAATTTATAATTAATCATCTTTGTAAAACTATGTTTAGCAGACAAATAAATAAATTTTAAACAGGCTCTGAAAATATTTCTAAATTTACATTTCAATAATCAATCTAAAATTAGTCTATCATGAAAAAAATTATTTTATCGGCAATATTTCTTTGCTTCAGTTCTGTCGCATTCAGTCAGTTGCTGCCTAGCTTTCAGTTCGGTTTGAAAGGTGGTGCAAACTTGTCTAAATTATCTACTGAAAACACTTTTAGCAGTGATAATAAAGCAGGTTATTATGCAGGTCTGTGGGCAAGAATCGGTGCCGCCGGCATTCATTTTCAACCCGAGCTTTACCTGAGTGGTAAAAACACTACACTGGTTAGTAATGTTGACCCTGTGGGCGTAGAAAACAAAGTAAGGTTCACCAGTCTGGATGTTCCTTTGCTTATTGGTACCAAGATTGGCGCAGCGGGTGTAGGACTTCGTTTAAATACAGGCCCTGTCGTTTCGTTTCTGTTGGATGACAAACAATCTTTTGGACAGGCAACAGGAAATGTATTCAATGGCAGATTTAAAAATCAGTCAGTTGGATGGCAGTTTGGTGCAGGACTGGATATCGGAAGCCTGGGTGTTGACCTGAGATATGAAGCAGGAATTTCTAAAATAGGAAAAGAAGGTTACAGCGATACTAGAATGAATCTTTTCACTTTAGGACTTGCGTATAGATTATTCTAGAATTTTTACTCCATCCGGAACACTTCAACGATTTAGTAGAAGAAGGAAGGATGACCATAAAAAAAGCAGATGTACCTCCGGGGCATCTGCTTTTTTTGTGCCTTTTGGATACGTCATCATTTTTATCTATATCTCTGATTCAGAACACTAAAAGAGATAGTTCTGGCGTTAAATTTGTATTCTTCCATTTCCAAATTTAAAATCTAATATCATGATGAGTGTAAAAGAATTGTTAATGAACGGTAGCAGCTTTCTATTGCTTTTAAAACAGTACGCAATTGATATTGCCGATGTTAGGATCAAAGATGAACAGGTTTTAAATGACCAGTTTTTACAACATCCCGAACAACATCAGGAGAGCGTGTGGATTGAAGGTAAAACTAAGGACGGGGTGATCAGCTTTTTTGGTACACTGCATTATAACTTACTGGAGAAACTCGCCGTATTTGAAATGCAGGGATTGGAGAGAACTCCGACTTCGGAATTAAATTAAGAAGCCGGTTGTCTTACTTCCTTGATTTCGTAGTTAAACGCACCTTTAATGGGGCGTATAGGATTGTTATAGGTTTCGCTCAGTACTTTAACATAACAGGCGCCGAAATAAAAGATCAGGGAAGAGTAAAATACGAATAACATAATCAGTACGATGGAACCGGATGCACCATAGATATTTCCAATGTTGCTCCATGGCAATGCAATCCGAAGGATATACTTACCGAGGGTGAATAATACTCCGGTAAGTAGTCCTCCCATTCTAGCATCTTTCCAAGATGGCCTTCCATTCGTCAGGAAACGGAAAAGAACTGTAAACCATATGGTTACAATTATCATAAATAAAAACTGATTGAGCAGGCTGAGCAGGAAATTTCCAAAATCTGGAGAAGCCGCGTTAATATAGGCGGCGAGAAATGTTTGGAAACTATCCGTCAGAATTCCTACAAAGAACAAAATACCAGCCAGCATAATGATAACCATAGATCTGCCCCGGTTTTTCATTTGGAAAACAAAACTGCTATTCTCCTTAAGCCCGATAGACCAGATCTGATCCATCGAATTCTTGATCACGGCAAATAAAGTTGTTGCTACGAAGAGAAAGAAAACGAAGCTGATCAAAGTGGCATACCATTTATGGTCAATCCCCCTTATATTTTTAAGTACCTCACGCATTTGCTGGATACTACTGTCTTCCAATATACTCGATAGCCTGTCGAATAGTTGGTTAAGCATGATCTTTCTGTCGATGAAAAATCCGAAGATCCGGATTAGGATCAGCAGAATGGGTGGTAATGCGAAATTAGCAAAGAAGGCGGTAGCACCGGCGAGCCTTAAAGGGTCATTTTTCTGGAATAAGCGGAATGCCGAAAGCAGATGAGTACTGAATATTTGAATGCTGTTGCTGATCTTTCTGAACATAATTCCTTTTACCGGATAAAGAGCCTGTTTCAAATATGTCCGGCGCCCTTTTTTTTGCAGCTAAGATAAACTTGAGCCAGCCAGGAGCGAACACAATTGAATTCGAAAGTACTTAATATTTTTAATACGGGGTAATATTCAAACAAAAAGCCGGTCTTTTGGACCGGCCTTCGGGCATTAATCTAAAAATTACAAGTTCCCTCTTTTCTCCTGCTCACGCTCCAGAGATTCGAATAAAGCTTTAAAGTTACCTGCCCCGAAAGACTGAGCACCCTTACGCTGAATGATCTCAAAAAATAACGTTGGCCTGTCCTGTACCGGCTTGGTAAATATCTGCAGCAGATAACCTTCCTCGTCATAGTCTACAAGAATGCCCAGTTCCTGCAAAGGGGCAATGTCCTCATCTATTTTACCAACCCGTTCCAGTAAATTGTCGTAATAAGCAGCTGGAGGTGCGCTTAGAAACTCTACGCCACGCGCCTTCATCGCTCTGACGGTTTTAATAATATCATGCGTCGCAACGGCAATATGCTGTACACCTTCACCTTCATAAAATTCCAGGTATTCTTCAATTTGAGACTTTTTCTTTCCTTCAGCGGGCTCATTGATTGGAAATTTAACATAGCCGTTCTGGTTACTCATCACTTTACTCATCAATGCAGAATATTCAGTATTGATCTGTTTATCATCAAATGAAAGAATATTACGGAAGCCCATTACTTCCTCGTACCAGCGGACTGCTTCGTTCATCCGGTTCCAACCCACATTACCAACACAGTGGTCAATGTAAAGCAGCCCTGTATCTCCGGGGATGTAGTCACTATCCAGTGCCATATAGCCCGGCATGAAAGCACCTGTATAGTTTTTACGTTCTACAAACAGATGTATAGTTTCTCCATAAGTATATATTCCGGCGGTACGCACTTCTCCGAATTCATCTTTTATGGTTTTTGGTTCCTGATAGGATATGGCGCCACGTCGAATAGTTTCTTCGTAAGACTGGTAAGCATCGTCTACCCAGAGCGCCAGAATTTTTACGCCGTCTCCATGTTTGCGGACATGCTCCATGATTGGACTGTCAGAATGCAGTGGGGTTGTTAAAACCAATCTGATTTTGCCCTGCTGCAATACATAAGACGCACGATCCCGTATGCCGGTTTCGGGCCCTGCATAAGCAACAGTGGTGAAACCGAACGCTGTTTTATAATAATGGGCAGATTGCTTAGCATTACCTACGTAAAGTTCCAGATGATCTGTCCCATTTAAGGGAAGGAAATCTGTTGCTGCCGTTTTCTTTTCTACAACTAATGATTGCATTTTGGTTGAGTTTACAGGTTAAATTTTTAAGATTTATTCAATATTGATCTGCCAGCTTTTATGATAATTTTCATCTTCAATTGCCAGCGCGTCTTTTGTTAACATCAATGGACGGAACGGATCAATCATAACTGCCAGTTCTTCCGTCTTTTCTTTACCGATAGACTTTTCCACGGTGCCCGGATGCGGGCCATGCGGTATGCCTCCGGGGTGTAATGTGATTTGGCCCCGCTCTACACTTTTGCGACTCATAAAATCTCCGTCTACATAATAAAGCACCTCATCGCTATCTACATTACTGTGGTTATAAGGAGCGGGAATGGATAGCGGGTGGTAATCGTATTTACGTGGAACAAAAGAGCAGATTACAAAGTTGTGGCCTTCAAAAGTCTGGTGTACGGGCGGCGGTTGGTGGAGCCTGCCGGTTATGGGTTCAAAATCATGAATAGAGAATGCCCAGGGATAATGAAATCCATCCCAGCCGACGAAGTCAAAAGGGTGCGTTCCGTAGGTATAAGGGTACATAATACCCTGCTTTTTAATCAGGACTTTAAAATCTCCGTAAACATCATTAGTTTCCAGATTTTCCGGTTTCCGGATGTCCCGTTCACAATAAGGGGAGTGTTCCATGAGCTGTCCGTACTCATTCCTATAACGTTTGGGCGTACGGATGGGGCTAAAGCTTTCTACAATAAAAAGTCTGTTCTTTTCATCTGTAAATTCCATCTGGTAAATAGTGCCTCTTGGAATAACCAGGTAGTCGCCGTAAGCGAATTTAATCTGGCCAAAGCCCGTTTTCAGCTTGCCGCTGCCTTCATGAATAAAAATAACCTCGTCTGCCTGGGAGTTCTTATAGAAATAATCTGTCATAGATTTCCTGGGCGCTGCCAGTGAAATATGCAGATCGCTGTTCACCAGAACAGGTTTGCGACTTTTCAGATAATCATCTTCCGGCGATATTTTAAAGCCAAGCAACGAAGTATGTTTCAGGTGTTTTTCCCTTGCAATTTCAGGCTCGACACTATATGGTTCGCCCAGAGATTTAACTATCGTTGGCGGATGACAGTGATAAACAAGTGAATATAAGCTTGAAAATCCTTCTGTGGAAACCAGTTCCTCTGCATACAGCTCACCATCTGGTTTACGGAAAACAGTATGCCTTTTAGGCGGAATGGTTCCTAGAGTATGATAAATAGGCATATCAATAGGTTTTATTATGGTTAGAAAAGGGGGAGAGCATGCTGCTTTAGAAAAACGCAGACATAGATTGCCTTAACAGGCAGGACTTAAATGGAATATTGAGCAAAAATGAGAACCGAGAGCATACCATACCTGAAGCCTGCCAGAACCTGGCTGGCTATACGATCCTGATATTTAAGTTTTCTCTTCGTCATTGTTGCTTAAGCTAAGTTAAGAATTATATAATCAGCATTCAAATTTATGCAGTAGATAATTTGGTGAATATTTAACTATATGAATGTATTGGTTGTTTATAGTATAAAAAGAAAACGTTTATTACCCCCCGCTTGTTTTAAATTTTCTAGCTTTGATAGCAGAGAACCATCTTTTCAACCAAATTTAAAATGTTATGAAATTAGTATCCTATAAAACTGAAGAGCAGGAACACCTTGGTGTATTTGTAGACGGACATATCTATAACCTGAATTCATGTGATAAACAGCTTCCTGATGATATGAATTCATTTTTGAAGGATTCGGAAGTTTTGATGGAACGCGCCATGAAGATCGACAGGCAAATTAAAAACGGCGAAATAGAGCCTAAAGAAGAAGCTTTTTATGAAGTGATCGCTGCGGTTCCACATCCGACTTCATGTAGAGACGGATATGCATTTCGTCAGCATGTTGCTGCCGCACGCAGAAACAGGAAACTGGACATGATCGCCGAATTTGATCAGTATCCGATTTTCTATTTTACCAACCATAACGCTATACAGGGACCCGGCGAAATAACCTGTATGCCTGATCATTTTCAGAAACTGGATTTTGAACTGGAAGTTGCCGTTGTAATCGGGAAGAAAGGACGAAATATAACTGCTGCGGAAGCAGATCAGTACATTGCCGGCTATATGATCATGAACGATATGAGTGCCAGGACTTTACAGATGGAAGAGATGCTGCTTAACCTCGGGCCGGCAAAAGGTAAGGACTTTTCAACTGTAATTGGTCCATGGTTGGTTACACCAGATGAACTCGAAGCTTATAAAGTTGCAGCCAAACCGGGACATACCGGTACTAATTACAATTTGGAAATGACTTGTACCGTTAACGGAAAACAAGTGTCTGCAGGGAATATGGCCGATATGGACTGGACATTTGCGGAGATTATTGAGCGTTGTGCTTACGGTGTTGATATACTTCCTGGAGACGTAATTGGATCCGGAACAGTGGGCACCGGCTGTTTGCTTGAACTGAATGGTACAGGTTTGCTAAATAATCCTGACTATCCGGTTCAGTGGTTACAGCAGGGAGACATCGTTGAGATGGAGATTACAGGTTTAGGAATTCTGAGTAATATTATTCGTAAAGCAGATACAGATTTTTCTATTTTAAACCTTAAAAAATAATGCTGAGTCTTTCTACAGCCGATTTAAGCCCGGTTGACTTACAACAATATCTACAGTACGCTATTGCGCCCAGACCAATCTGTTTTGCTTCGACGATTGACAAAGCCGGGCAGGTTAACCTGAGCCCTTTTAGTTTTTTTAACCTTTTCAGTACCAATCCTCCGCTTTGTATTTTTTCACCTGCAAGAAGGGTCAGAGATAATACGACTAAACATACACTGGAAAATATTCTGGAAGTCCCGGAATGTGTAATTAATATAGTCAATTATGCGATGGTACAGCAGGTTAGTCTGGCAAGTACCGAATACGATAAAAATGTCAATGAATTTGAGAAGGCCGGCTTTACAATGCTAAAGTCGGAATTGGTATTACCACCAAGGGTAGCAGAGGCCCCGGTACAGCTCGAATGCACAGTCAGGGAAGTAATTGGCCTGGGAGAAAATCCTGGTGCAGGTAACCTGGTTCTGGCGGAAATTAAAAAAATTCATATCCGTAAAGACATTCTTGACTCAGAAGGAAAAATAGATCAGGCTAAAATAGATCTGGTAGCGAGATTGGGTGGAGACTGGTATTGCCGCGTGACTCCCGAAAGTCTCTTCCAAGTCAAAAAACCATTAGTCAGTAAAGGGATAGGCGTGGATGCTTTGCCTGCTGGCGTTAGAAACTCCTATGTTTTAACGGGAAATGATTTGGGAATGCTGGGTAATATAGAACAGATGCCTGCTGAGGAAGAGATTGAAGACATCAGGTTTCATCCCGAAGTAAAAGAAATCCTGGATGCAACTATTGGTGACACCATTAACCGGCAAAGGGAGTTGCACGAACTGGCCCATGAATTACTCGGAAGAGGTCAGGCAGCCGATGCGCTGAAAATAGTACTGCTGGAAATCTGGTAATTGATCAGAGCACACTTACGGCTTTCATAAAGCGCCGCTTATAATAGGTGTCCATCGTCGTAATAGTAACGCCTTTAGCTTTACCTGAACTGGAGTGGATAAATTCAATTTCGTCACCATCTACTTTATAGACAATACCTACATGACCTATCTTCCTGTTTTTAGGATTTGAGCCGGTAAAAATGAGAATATCGCCAACTTTGGCATTTTCCAGTTTTACCGGTCTTCCTGCTGCAACGAATTCAGGGGAAGAACGCGGAACGCTGAACCCAAAGTTCTTAAAGACATAACTCACAAAACCAGAGCAGTCAAACCCGATATTAGGATTACTGCTGGCATAGCGGTAAGGAATCCCGATCATTGTTTTTGCAAAACTGATTAATTTTGCGCCTGCACCTTCCTGTGGAGCATTTTCTACCGTTTTAGGCTGTACTTGTTTCTCGCCGGAAGTCTGGGCAATGGCTGTGCTGGTGTAAAGCATGCCAATCAGACTGCATAAAACAAAGGCTTTCTTCATTAGAATGATGTGTTTTCTGAACAATCAGGATCAGCAGCCTCTTAGAAAAGAAGCTGCCTTCAACCCGGGTTTTTTTAAAGATATAAAAAATTATGGTGTTGTCACTGCGACAGGAATAATCTTTCCATTAAAAAAACGATGACCTGTTCTGGCAAAGTCTGCGACGTACTTACCCATTTCAAAAGCCATAACAGGAGACTGATATCCAGGGAAAGCCTGCTCCAGCATTTCTGTTTGCGCAGATCCCAGTGCAAGGCAATTAATTTTAATCCCTGTTTCTGCAAGCTCAAATGCAAGGCACTCTGTTAAAGTATGCAGGGCAGATTTACTTGAGGAATAAGCGGCAAGGCCTGGAAATTTGACACTTCCCTGGAAACCACCCATGCTGCCAATATTCAGGATATGACCACCGCTTTTCATGAGCGGCAATAAATTCTGAATCATTTTAAAATGACCGGTTACATTGGAACGGAACATGTCATGGAGATCATCGGCAGAAGTTTCCAGAAAAGGCTTGTTAATTAAAGCACCTGCATTATTGATCAGGATGTCTACATGGCCTAACCTTTCCTTTAAGAAAGGGACCAGTGCTGCATAGTCATCATTTACGATGTCAAATTCTACCGGCAGCAAAGTACAATCAGGAGTTATGCTCTTTGCTATTTCCAGCAGTTTACGCAGTTTATCGGCCGATCTTGCGATACACACCACTTTGTTGGCACTTTGCAGGGTAAATTCTAAAGCGGCTTCGAAGCCTATGCCACTGCTGGCACCAGTTAGTACAATATTCATGTTATGTTAATCTTCTTCAGTAATTAATTGGGTAACAGGATTAGCGATTACATGCAGGCCATCCTGAATCAGTTTTTGATGCCCGGGTTCACTATCCTTTTTGAGCTCCAGATAGGCTTTAACTTTTCCTTTCAGGTCTGGATTGATCGCATTATAATGCAATATCTCTAAAATTTCCATTGCACAAAGCCAGTCTGCAGGATAATTTTCTGCCAGCTCTGTAAACAGGCGATCCAGCATTTCTGCTCCATGCTGCTCTTCGCGTATAATTCTTACCGTCTGGTATATCCTGTGCAGGTTGGCAGTATGATCATCGTATTGAATTTTTTCGGTCGGAATATAGCTGATCGGAGAAATTTCTTCAAAAGCATCTTTATCTGCAGCACCATTAAATACGGAAATAATTTTCTCACCAACAGCCATGTCGTATGTACCCCATTCCGGCTGGAAAAGAATGTGTCCGCTGGATTCTTTGACTGTGGCATTCTCCAATACGATCAGGATAATTTTATCTGCAGCACGGGTTATTCTTTTTATAGTTCCGGATACGGTAATGCCGTTTTCGAATTCAAAATTAGTTTCGTGACCTTCGATCAGGTTAATTTCTTTCAGGTCTTCTGCACTGAAGTCTTCCAGTGGTTTGCGGCTGTTCTTTAACCTTCCCACAGGAGAAGAAAAACCATCCTTATGATAAATTTTACCGTGTCCCGCCAGTTCCTTATCCGCAAATGCGAGTGCAGAAGGACCAGTAGTTTTAATAAAGCTGAGCTCACCAGATTCCATTTTACCCATGTCTGTAAAAACACCAGTCACCTGCAGACCTGAGCTGTAAACCGCTGTCGCCGGATTACGGGAGTCAATCGCTTTGGCAATACTTTCCGCTCCGCCACGTCTGAACGACATGGTGTCGGCAAACTGTTCGAGTACGTCGATCAGATTTTCGAAGTTTGGTGTCACAAACAACTGCGGCTGTGTTTTAGTGATGTCGTAAGCGTAATTTACGGTATCAATGGTATATAGAATCTTTTTAACGTTTTCGGACATGCAGCTTGAGCTTTCCCCGATAGAAGACAAAAGACCGGCCCCGTAGATCTTTGGATTGTCGAGACTTCCAATCAAGCCATATTCTACCGTCCACCAATGTAAACGGCTTAATAAGGCCATTTCGGATGGTTCGCCCATGTGCGCAGAAATATGACTGAGTTTTTCTTCCGCCCGCTGGATTTCGAATTCCGGTATGTTCTGTGCCTCTTTCAGGATAGATAAATTTCTGATGGCTTCATAGAGTTCAAAATCACGTGCTGAAAACATCGCTTTAGCCCCGATTGAACCTATATAGCTCAGGTAGGAATTGTAAGCTTCGTCTGCAATAATCGGCGCGTGTCCGGCAGACTCATGTATAATATCTGGTGCCGGTGTATATTCAATATGATTTATCTGGCGGATATCGGCGGCAATGACCAGCACTTTAAATGCCTGGTATTCCATAAAGGCAGCGGGAGGGATAAAACCATCAACTGTTACTGCACCCCAGCCCATTTCGCCCAGATTATCGTTCATTGTCTGCAGATCTGGAATATATTCAATACTCAACCCTGCGCGCTGAAGACCTTTGATATAAGGATAATAAGCAACATCTTTCAGGTAACTGTAATTCTGACGCATTACATAGCGCCATACGGCCTGATCCACCGGGGTATATTTCTCGTAATGCTGATCTACGATAAATTGCCTTAAATGTTTGGGTAAACCGGCTACCTGCGGATTATTAAAGTTGTTAAAGTCGCTCATTGCCATTTTTTATTTGTATTCTGCCTAAGATAAGTCTGTCGGAACGATTTATCAAGCGAAAGATCAGCTATGACTTCATTATGATCTACTTTTTGACTTTGAAAGAGAAGTGTTTCTGTATAAAATAACTGAAAAATGCTAATATTATTGTGGTAATGATTTTTGCAATCGTCGGATAAAAATGAAACGTTTCGACCATAACCTTTAACATGGCAAAGTTGAGCAGGATATTAGTGGCTACTACAGTGCCGTAGCGAAAGAGCTGTATTCTGCCTTTTAATTCACTTTGTGTAAAGACAAGATATTTATTGAGTACAAAACCAATAATAAATGTGATGAAAGACTCAATGATCAGTGCAGCTACCGGTGCGGTAATCATTCCGGGAGGGAAAGGGAGCAGAACGTGTTGCTGTTTCAGTATAAAGTTATAGACGATATAATAGACAACAATTCCACTGGCTGCTGTCGTACCACCGGAAACGATGTATCGGAAAGTATGCACCGTAAACCATCTTGAAAATGGAGGATAGAAAAAATCAATAAAACGGATAACGGCTTTACGCATATATAATGTGGGTACGCTTAAAAGCGGCAATTTAGGGAATGAGAATCACTTACCGAAAATTCCGTTTTATTTAATCTGCCGGCCCCGATATAAAATCCATTACAGCGCAGTATCTGTATCCGGGGTGGGTACCGATAGTTACACCCGTATATTTCAAATTGTTCTTTGTACTTAAAATCGTTTTTCTGTGGCCCAGATCATTTACATTCTTGTCCAGCAGCAGCATACAGATATTTGCAAATCCTTTTGAAAATCCGAAAGCAAGGTTCTCGGCCATCGCCCTGTTTGGATAATATGGGGTTATCCGGTCCTTAACCGATCTGCCATCACTTGAGTTATGTCCGGCCTTATTCGTTTTTTTAAGGTCTTTGGCGTGTTGCTGTGCAACCCAGGTTAAAGTTTCATCTGGTTCAAATAGTGGGAGGTTTCTAACATCTTTCAGGTCTTTTTCCAGCCCGCGGTAGTACTTGTCTTTCCGGTTTACCCGCAGGTCATTGTAGTTTCGGTATTGCTGCATCTCCTGGTTATATGCATCAGTAAAATCCTGAAAGTAGGTGTTGAAAAACTTCTCGCCATTGGTCCGGACCAGATTCATATAAAAGATTAGTTTTTTCTCTTCGTCATTTAGATACGGCGCATCTTTGGCAGTATCTGCGTTTTTAAGTTCTAATGCAGTCCAGGTATTCGCTGAAGACCGGCTTTGTGCGCAGAGTGTGTTTGATAGTCCAATCTGTATGAGCAGGAGAAGGAGCAGCCTGGTCAATAGGGTGTATCTTAAGTTTTTCATCCAGCATTTGTTAGCAAAGAGTATTCCGCTTATTCCCGCTTAATTTTTTATTACTTTTTATTTGCTATTCTTCGGGGTTGCTATACCGTTGCGATACCCTTGGTATACCCTTCCTTTACCCAAAGGGTATACCAAGGGTATCGCAACGGTATAGCAAGGGTATACCAAGGGTAATGCAACCCCGAAGAAAAGTGGTCGAAAAACTGGAATTACCTAAAATTTATTACAATTCATATAACTTCCTGCTATACACAGCCAGGGATGTAATGTGATTTGCTAAGGCACAAAAAAGCCCGGTCATTTAATGACCAGGCGCGTTATTTCTATTTTATAATTTTCTCAGCAGGTTTTTCCAGCTTACTTTGCTTGAGATCAGTTCCTCCAGATCTTTAATTTCGATACGCTGCTGTTCCATGCTGTCACGGTGACGGATGGTTACAGTTTGATCTTCCAGTGTCTGATGATCGATTGTAAGACAGAATGGGGTACCTATAGCATCTTGTCTGCGGTAACGTTTACCAATAGAGTCTTTTTCCTCATAAACGACGCTATGATCGAATTTAAGCAAGTCCATGATTTCTTTCGCTTTTTCTGGTAAACCATCTTTTTTAGTTAGAGGCAGAATTGCAACTTTAATAGGGGCCAGGCAAGGGTGCAGGTGTAAAACAATGCGGCTGTCGGTTTTCTCGCCTTCAGAAAGATCCTGCTCTTCGAAAGCACCAATCATAGTGAGCAAGAACATTCTGTCCAGACCGATAGAAGTTTCGATGACATAAGGAATATAGTTTCCGTATGGCTTTCCTTCTTCATTAAGGTCATTATCAAAATATTGCATTTTTTTACCTGAAAACTCCTGGTGCTGACTTAGATCGAAATCAGTACGGCTGTGAATACCTTCTACTTCTTTAAATCCAAATGGGAATTCAAATTCTATATCAACTGCAGCATTTGCGTAATGCGCAAGTTTTGCATGGTCGTGGTATTTATATTTTGCAGGATCTGTACCTAATGCTGTATGCCATTTTAAACGTGCTTCTTTCCAGTAAGCATACCATTTCATTTCTTCTCCCGGACGAACAAAGAATTGCATTTCCATTTGTTCGAACTCACGCATACGCATAATGAACTGTCTGGCAATAACTTCATTCCGGAAAGCTTTTCCGATCTGGGCAATCCCAAAAGGAATTTTCATCCGGCCGGATTTCTGAACGTTCAGGAAGTTCACAAAGATTCCCTGAGCCGTTTCCGGACGCAGGTAAACTTCTTCGGCACCTTCTGCCATTGCACCGAACTGGGTACTGAACATCAGGTTAAACTGACGTACATCTGTCCAGTTTTTTGTACCGCTGACCGGGCAGGCGATTTCATGCTGTTCAATCAGGACTTTAAGCTGTGGCAGATTCTCATCTTTCAAAGCCTGATCCATATCTGCCTGCAGCTGCGCAGCCTTATCTGTTTTGCCGTCCTTTTCATAACGGGCAATTTTATCTTCCAGTAACTGGTCTGCACGATAACGTTTTTTCGAATCTTTATTGTCGATCATAGGATCGCTGAAGCCGTCTACGTGACCACTTGCTTTCCATACTTTAGGATGCATAAATATTGCAGAATCAATTCCGACAATATTTTCATGTAGCTGAACCATCGATTTCCACCAATAGGTTTTAATATTATTTTTTAGTTCAGCACCTAACTGGCCGTAGTCATATACGGCACTTAATCCATCATAAATTTCGCTGCTTTGAAATACGAAACCATATTCCTTGGCATGAGAGATCACATTTTTAAATTGTTCGTCGTTATTCGTTTTGGCCATAATACTGCAAATATAGAATTTGAAGAGTAATTTAAAATATGAATAAACACCAATTTGTCGCTGGGTATGAATAGACTGCATGGAAAAACCAACATAAAACTGACTCTTTGTGAGATATATTCAGTAAATTAAATACTTGATTGTTAGTGTTTTGTGATGGTTATATCTGAATTGGCCGGCTTTTTGATTTAATCACATCAGCGTAAAAGCGCTACTAAACTTAAATACACATATTATGAAAAAGATCTTTTTACTTACCGCTCTTGCAGGAATGTTCGCTTGGTCAACCGCATCCGCTCAGGTACGTGACCCGGCTATGTCAGGCGCTAAGTTAGGTATCGGGGCCGATTTTGCTTTTCCAACGGGAAATACCGGTGACGTTTATAAATTAGGGTATGGAGGTTCGCTTGAATTCCAGACACCTATAGCAGATCGGTTGAATTTCACAGCAAGTGCAGGTTACCTGACTTTTACAGGTAAAGAATATGGTTTTGGCGGTATCACGATTAAAGCGCGTGATTTTAGCGCTGTTCCGGTAAAAGTGGGGATTAAATATTTCCTTGCGGAGAATTTTTATGCAGGCGGACAGGTGGGTGCGTCATTTGGAACCAGTGATGGTGCAGGTACGGCGTTTGCCTATACTCCTGGCATTGGTGTAGAATTTCCAGTTGCTGATAAAGGTTCAATCGACCTTGGTGCACGCTATGAAGGCTGGTCTGCAAAAAACGAGAATCAATTTGTACCAGTTAAAAATTTCGTAGGATTAAGACTGGCATATAACTTTGGTTTATAATAAATCAATTCATAAAAAAAGGGCATCTTCAGATGCCCTTTTTTTATGAATTGATTTTTATATCGCCGTCTTATTTTGTTTGATAACTGCCAAATAAACGGATAAGCCTATCTGGATAATTCGAAATGATTCCGTCTACACCCAGTTTTCCCAGTTCGACCATGTCTTTTTCTTCGTCCACAGTCCAGGGTAAAATCAACATTTTATTTTCATGTGCTTTTTTTACCATTCCGGCATCTACTGAAGAGAAGTGTGGGCTGTAAATATCAGGAGTAAAACCTAGTTTTTTAAGATCTTCATCGATACCACCTTTACCATAGGCCAGAATAGCCTGTTTTACTTTTTCCTGGTTTTCTTTATCAAGGCCAGCTTTTTTTAATTCAGAAGACAGATCCATTTTTCCAAAAGCCAGCAGAGAGAGTTTTAACTTGGGTTCGGTTTTATGCAGGATCTGTAAAGTTCTTACGTCGAATGACTGTATTGTAATGCGGTTATTGATGTTTTTAGGGTTTAATACCTTCATTAACGTAGTCACGAACACTTCTGGTGATGGATTATATACCCCGTCTCCTGCAGGAGAGATTTTTGTTTCAATATTATAATAAACAGGTTTCAGCTGATTCTTTTTTACATAATTTTCCACGCTGTCAATCAGTTCAGAAAGCAGTGGCTTATGTGTTTTCATTTTTACCTGCTGCGGGAACATCGGATGAGGTTTGAGCCCGGCATCAAAATGACTTATACTATCGTAGCTCATCTGGAAAAGTGCTATGCCGGCCTGTTCCTTTTTTGTAATTTCAGAACCATCAGGTTTAAGCATGAAATCCGCTGACATATATGGGTCATGGGACACTACCACTTTGCCATCACTGGATATAACAACATCCAGTTCGAGGGTTTTTACCCCTAGCTTTACACCGTTTAGCATTGCCGCAATAGTGTTTTCCGGCATTAAACCCATACCGCCACGGTGGCCCTGGACGTCTAATTTTTGTTGTCCGAATGCAGCGCCTGTCAAACAAACTGCTGCTGTTAGTATCATTAGTTTTTTCACGTCGCTAAACTAATCAACTTCCTTTCTGCTCAAGTTAAGGCAATATTAAATCATCATCGACGCTACGGTTTTTCGAGGTATTTCCAGTTCCTGATCTTTCCATCCGCTAGCCATTCTACGGCGGTCTGCATCCTTTTTTCACGCGTTGCTTTTGTTTTCGCTTCGGTAATCCATTGCAGGTATTCTTTCCTCTGAGAATAACTGAAGTTTTCGAAATGGTTTTTAGCCGCTATTGCCTGCGCCAAAAGGTTTGCAAAGTCTTCAGGAATTAGCAGTTCGGTCTTTGGAGATGCAGGTTTCTTTTTGAGTTTAACGCCTTCTTCGTTAAGCTGAACTGCAAACTTAATACTGGAAATCAACAGGTCGTCGGTAGGCAAATCGTTCAGTGAACATATCTTGCCCAGCTGTCCCATGGCATTTGCGGAAGCGCTGCTTCTTAATTCTTGCGTTGCCGGGGGAAGGAGTGCCGCTTTCCAGAAACCGAAAGCACAGTGCTGTTTAAAAGCCGCCATACTGCAGACAGTTCCCTTATATTCGAAATGAGGAAAACTCCATTTCATGGTCTCTTTCATTTCGGGACATGCCTGGTGAACCAGCGTTCTGAGATGGTTCAAAATTGGTTTGGCAAATTCTGCTGCATCATCTATATATTTATCTATTCTGGGATCGTATTTTTCCATAGGTCGATTTTGTATGACGATTAAAATAAGAAAACAAATAAATCATAATATTGATTTGTTTTCCAAAAAATCAGATAATAATGGCGGCGATTTTTCAACATTATTACAGCGAGTATAAGTATGCGAGGTAATTTTTATATTTTTGAGAACTTGACAAGATCATATTATGAGATTTATTGTATCCACATCAACGCTTTTAAAACATTTACAAACGGTTAATGGTGCCTCAAGCAGCAGCACTGTTTTACCGATATTGGAAAATTTCCTTTTTGAGATTAAAGAGGGTAATTTAACGATTTCGGCAACTGACCTTCAAACCAGTATGACTACGTCATTACCGGTTGAATCTAAAGAAGGGGGTAAAGTAGCCGTTCCTGCAAGAATTCTGCTGGATACTTTAAAAACGCTTCCTGACCAGCCAATTTCATTTAATATCGACGATTCGACTTTCTCCATTGAGATCAGCGCCGGTGATGGAAAATATAAACTGAGCGGTGAAAACGGAGATGACTTCCCAAAAATACCTGTAGTTGAAAACGCATCTTCAGTGAACCTGCCTGCAGCTGTACTGACAGAAGCGATTACCAAAACTATTTTTGCAGTAAGCAACGATGAGCTTCGTCCTGCAATGACCGGTGTATTCTGCCAGTTGTCAGATCAGTTCATCACGTTTGTGGCAACAGATGCACATAAACTGGTCAGATATAGAAGAATGGATAGCAAAGCTGAAAAAACAGCTTCCTTTATTCTTCCTAAAAAAGCTTTGACCCTGTTAAAAGCTGCACTTCCTTCAACTGATATCAATGTATCGGTCGATTATAATGCAACAAGCGCATTTTTTAAATTTGAAAATATTAACCTGGTATGCCGTCTGATTGATGAGCGTTATCCGGATTACGAAGCTGTAATTCCAGCGAATAACCCTAACAAACTGATTATCGACCGCGCTTTGTTTTTGAATACACTGCGTCGTGTGGTAATTTTTGCTAATAAAACCACACATCAGGTTAGGTTGAAAATCAACGGAAGTGAATTAAATATTTCTTCAGAAGATCTGGACTTTGCAAATGAGGCCCACGAACGTCTGAGTTGCCAATATGAGGGTGAAGACCTTGAAATTGGTTTCAATGCACGTTTCCTGATTGAAATGTTAAGTAACTTATCTGGTGAGGAAGTTACGCTGGAACTGTCTACACCAAACCGTGCAGGCTTGCTGATTCCTCAGACTAATAATGAAAATGAGGATGTGCTAATGCTGGTTATGCCGGTTATGCTAAACAGTTACAACTAAAATTTTTTACGATTTTTTCTAAAATGTCAAATGCGCTGGAATTTTATGCTGCATTTGACGTTTTAATACCAGACCTATGGATATCATCAATCAGCTTATACAATTTATTCTGCATACAGATGTAGAATTGGTAAAACTGGTCAGTAACTACCAGACTTGGACTTACCTGATCTTGTTTATAATAATTTTCGCGGAAACGGGTTTTGTTGTAACTCCATTTTTACCCGGCGATTCTATGCTTTTTGCAGTCGGAGCGCTTATTGCAAAGGGAAATACAGGCCTGGATATCTGGATTATGTTTTTCTTGCTTACTGCAGCCGGTATTTTGGGAAACAGCTTGAATTACAGACTGGGAAGTTTCTTTGGGGTTAAGGTGTTTAAACCGCAAAACAGGATACTGAAACTAGAATATTATAACAAATCACACGAGTTTTTCGAGAAACATGGTGGTAAGGCGATTATTTTCAGTCGTTTCCTGCCAATTTTCAGAACTATCGCACCGTTTGTAGCTGGTGTGGCTAAAATGCCTTTCGGCAGATTTACTTACTACAATATTGTAGGTGGTATTGCTTGGATCGCAAGTTTACTATTTGCAGGTTACTTGTTAGGACAAATTCCGCTGATCCGTGATAATTTCTCTCTTGTTATCGCTTTCATCGCTATTGTGACTTTTGCACCGGTGGTCTTTGCCGCTCTAAAGTCAATGTTCAAGCCGAAAGAAACCATCGACTAATTAAATTATTCCAGCATGGGCTGACCCGCGTCAACCCATGCTGAATACCATAGTGACCCGGTCATGGCCACTGCACCACGCATTTGCCTTTCTACCATCCCGTTAAGTCTCTGGTCATATGCTTTTGCGTATTCAGGTGAATAATTTCTGGTCAGAAGCCCTTTTCTTTTCGTGAAGCTATATTTACGGTAGGCTGGAAATTCTCCGCTGAGCCTGGCTTCTATACGTAATACACTATCGGCCAATTGATAGCTTGTGGCTATTATACGCCACGCTTCTGCTAAAGGGGAAGCTACATATACGGCTGGCCCGGTTATCAAATCAAACTGTTTATCAAATAACTCAGGGAGCAAGCTTTCCCACAAAGCATGGATACCAGTCTGTCCGGTGTATTGTCCATTATGATTTCGGGTAGCATGTAAAGGAACATGAGCATCAGAAACATAATGTGCGAGATGGGCAGAAATGCGCAGGATACGACGTTTATTCTGTTCGCGAAAAGCGGCAACCAATTGCAGATAACTTTTTTGTATATGCCATGGGAGGATCCCGTTTTGCTGTAAATGTTCCAGGCCGTATTTTTCCAGCGCGTGTTCCCACCGGCGGGGAATACTGTCAATGCAATGATGGTAATTTTCCGTATCCAGGAAATGCCTTGGACCTTCTTGCGGATCAGTATATCTCCGCTTGTCAGGATCTATAGCATGCGCAGATAAATAACCGATATGGCTTTTATAAAAACGGATCATGCCTTCAGGTAAGGTGAGTACGGCAAGGTAGTTGATCCTCGTGTGTGCGTGAAAACCCCAGGAGCAAAAAAAAAGCAGGCAGAAGATGAGTGCTGCGAAGATGAATAAACTTTTCATTTTCGTAAAACTACTTCAGGCCTGCCGATATCGGTTAAGAATTTCTGTTTTGCTTTTTATTCTATTGATTTACCTTTCATGGCTTGAGAAACCGCAATGTCCATTAACCTTTCTGCAAAGGGACGTGTAAATTCATTGAGCTCATCAGCTTTTTTCAGGATCAGGTCTTTATCTCCATCTGCAAGTGCATCAGCGAGGTGCTGAATATAGTTTTTAGTATGGCTAATTTCTTCTGCAGTGAGTACATATCCGTTCTTCTCTACAAAACGTTCCACGGTATAAAGTAATTGCTCACCTTCAGATTTTGCTTCGATTCGCATTCTCTCTGCAACATCTGCCTCTGCATGAGTAATGCTGTCCACCAGCATTTTCTCAACGGTATCGTCAGTTAGTCCATAACTTGGGGTAATGTCAATTTCCTGTTTTACACCCGAACGAAGTTCGATCGCCTGAACAGTAAGGATTCCGTCGGCATTAAGCAGAAAGTTAATATCTACTTTTGGAAGACCAGCCGGCATAGCGGGAATTCCTTTCAGTTCAAATTCTGCCAGTTTACGGTTTTCTTTAACCAGGTCACGTTCGCCCTGATAAACAGAAATTTTCATATTAACCTGTCCGTCTACAGAAGTTGTATACTGCCTGCCGCCTTTAGTTGGAACTTTGGCATTTCTGGGAATAATGACGTCCATAAGTCCACCCATGGTTTCAATACCCAGGGAAAGCGGTGTAACGTCAAGCAGCAAAATATCAGACCGGTTTCCGGCGAGAATGTCTGCCTGAATAGCTGCACCCAATGCAACGACCTCATCTGGGTTAAGCTGATCGTGGGGGGCTTTACCAAAGAAGGCTGCAACCTGCGCTTTAACGTACGGTGTACGTGTCGATCCGCCTACAAGGACCACTTCATCTATAGCACTCACCGAAATTCCCGCATCTTCAATAGCTTGTTTACAAGAAAGCATGGTTTCTGCTACTTTCGGTGCGATCAAGTCTTCAAAAGTTTGTTTATTAATCGTGCACCAGATCTTACCGGCAGATTCATCAGCGCTGAGGCCTGAAAATGAAGATATATCCAGGGTCTCGTTAAACAGGTTCTGTGTAGTCAATGCTTTTTTCGCTTCTTCCGCTTTCAGACGTAATTGCTGCATTAAGCCCGCATTTTTCTGTAATGCCTGCACATCTATTTTGTTTTTTTCGATCCAGTAATGTACAATAGCTCTATCGAAATCGTCTCCGCCTAGAAATGTGTTGCCATGCGTAGACAATACTTCAAAAATCCCATGCTGTATAGCCAGAATGGATACGTCAAATGTGCCTCCGCCAAGATCGTATACAGCAATTGTTTTATGTTCCAGCGGATCCAGTCCGATTCCATAGGCGAGACTGGCAGCAGTGGGCTCATTCACGATTCTCAGTACATCGATACCTGCCAGTTTTCCGGCATCGCGTGTTGCCTGACGCTGCGTATCATTAAAGTAAGCCGGGACAGTTATTACCGCACGGTTAACTGGTGTTTTTAAAGCGTGTTCTGCTCTGGTTTTGAGTTCTTTTAAAATGGCTGCTGAAAGATCTACTGGTGTATAAAAGCGCCCGCCAGATTGAATTTTAACCAGGGAGTCACTATCATCGTCAATGATTTTATAGCTAAAAGTATCCTGGTGGGCTGCAACATCTTTATAAGATCTGCCCAGCAAGCGTTTTACAGAAAATATAGTGTTGGCAGGGTCAGATATCAGAAACTCCCTTGCATCATGACCGACAACAGTTTCCCCTGCAGTATTGAAATGCACAATTGAAGGAACTAGTAAGCCCTTGCCTGTATCATTAATAACTTTTGGGTTTTTGTCAGGATCAATAAATGCGACCAGACTATTGGTTGTGCCCAGGTCTATCCCTACAATAATCTCTTCTTTTTGTAAAGAACCTGTAGCCAGGTTGATGGATATCTTTGCCATAATACAGGCAAATTTAGGAATGTTTACTGGTTTTTATGTCTGTAACCCGTACTATTTTCAAAGGCAGGAAACAGGGCAGGAGCGTGCTCAAGTTGCAGATTATAAACCCAGATCACAATATCCTGATAACTGTCAACGCCTTTAGTCTGATTGTTTATTTTCAGGAACTGATCCAGTGCAGTACCCATATAAGCAGACATATCGCCATTGTATTTTTGCCAGAACTCCTGTTCAGCCCGGTAATCGGCCTGAGTGGCTGGATTAATCTGGTCACGGAGCTTCTCTAATTTCTCCGGAGCGATCAGGCGGATTTCAAAAAGTACATTTCGAAGAATTGAATAGACCCCGGCATAGCGGAAATTCAGATCAGGACTGTTCAGGCAGGCAAGATATCCGGCCAGATTAGCTTCGTCTTCCCTTGCGATTCCCAGCTGATGGGAGATTTCATGACAGGTTACAAAAGGAAGGGATACCGGCGGGAGCCCCATATTAACATTGGCTTCTCCGGATACCGGACAATAATAACCTTCCAGACCGATTCTATTGATCAGGGCTTGTGAAAGCACAGCTTTAACAACCGGGTTCTTGTAGGTAAATAATGGATTTCTGCCAGCCAGATTTTTATACGCGATGGTTGCTCCATACTGGAGTTCCTTAATTGTATAGGATTTTCTGGCTTTTTGTTGATCAAGCTCAGCAGATAAGGTATTTACCTCTCTGATTAACTGTTCTCCGAGCGTGGTGAGCTGCTCTGCTGTATAGCTCTTTTTACTGATACCAAGGGTAGTGGCAACAGATGGGCGACTGTAATTGAATCCCCAAAGAATCTTAAATACAATATATAACCAGAGAATAAGTTTTAATGCTTTGAACGGGGCTTTGTATAAAAGGGTTCTGTCGGGCAGACTCCGCCAGGCTTTTCTGGTAAAACGAAAGAGCGAAACACAAAGGATTCCAACTAAAATCAGATAGATAAAGTCTCCGGCCGCAAAATTAAACTGGCCGCTTAGCCAGCGTAAGATTGCTGAGAGCCCGGGATAGAATCCCAGGCTATAAAATTGTTCCGTCAGACTGCTGTTCAAGCCTATACACCAGATGATTGCAGAAAGCAATACCGGAAGCGCAAGCCAGCGCAGTTCATACCGGACCCGGCTCGGCATTAGCGGTTAAATGCCATGCGCTGGCCAGTTTTATTGGTTAGAAATTTACCTTTCATATAGGCCAGGTTTCCTGAAATAATCGTGTGGGTTATTTCAGACTGAAAAGTCTGTCCCTCGAAAGGAGACCATCCACATTTATAGAGAATATTGGCCTTGGTTACTTTAACCGGATCGTTTAGGTTTACCAGTACTAAATCTGCCCAGTAACCTTCGCGGATATAACCTCTGCGGTCTATCTGAAAACATACTGCCACATTATGGGCTGTTTTCTCAGCAATTTTTTCCAGTGTTATTTTTCCCTGATGATACATTTCCAGCAGGGCCGATAAAGCATGTTGTACAAGAGGACCGCCTGAAGGTGCCTGTATATAGGGTTGCAATTTTTCTTCCAACGTATGTGGAGCATGATCGGTAGCGATGATATCGATATGGTTATCCAGTACGCCTTGTAGCACCGCATCCCGGTCTGCACTGGTTTTAACTGCAGGATTCCATTTGATCAGATTACCTTTTTCGGCATAATCCTGGTCATCGAACCATAAATGGTGAACACAGGCTTCTGCTGTGATCCTTTTTTCGGCGAGTGGTGTGACCGCATCAAAAAGGCCAACTTCGGCTGCAGTGGAAATATGCAGGATATGTAATCTTGTATTGTGTTTTTTTGCGAGTTCCACCGCCATGGATGAAGAAAGATAACAAGCTTCTGCACTGCGGATGAGCGGGTGCATAGAAATGGTCAGCTGGTCTCCGTATTTTTCTTTATATACCGCCAGATTACGTTGTATTGTCATTTCGTCTTCGCAATGCGTGGCTACCAGTATCGGTGCTTTAGAAAAGATGTTCTCCAGCACAGTGGCATTATCAACCAGCATATTCCCTGTAGAGGAGCCCATGAATACTTTAATTCCGCAGACATTGGCCGGGTCAGTACGCAGCACTTCATCCAGGTTGTCATTCGAAGCGCCCATGAAAAAGGAATAGTTGGCCAGTGACATCTCAGCAGCAATCTGATATTTATCTGCCAGTAGTTCTTGTGTCAATGTATTGGGTACAGTATTAGGCATCTCCATAAAAGAAGTAATTCCACCTGCAACAGCAGCCATGCTTTCTGAAAAAATATCTGCTTTATGGGTCAGCCCCGGCTCTCTGAAATGGACCTGGTCATCGATCATTCCGGGGAATAGGTGGAGACCTTCCGCATTGATTTCCTGATCTGCTTTTTTATTGATTTCTGTGCCGATTTCTGCAATGAAACCATTTTCGATATACACATCTGCAACAAATACCCGGCCTTCATTAACCAGCGTTGCGCCTTTAATTAGGATGCTCTTCATAGGGCCAAATCTATTAAAAAATGAATTAGCCTTCCTATTATTTATAGTATCTTTGCAAAATGCCAAAATCATTTGAAGAGTTTAACCTGAACAGACAGATCCTTAATGCTGTTGCCGACGCAGGCTTTACTGTAGCGACACCTATTCAAGAAAAAGCAATTGCCCCGGTTTTATCGGGACAGGATATTTTTGGAATTGCTGAAACAGGAACAGGAAAAACTGCTGCATACGTATTACCTATATTAATGCAGCTTAAGTATGCACAGTTTGATGCTGCAAGGGCATTAATTCTGGCGCCCACACGTGAACTTGCCATGCAGATTGCAGAGCACGTTAAAATTTTCTCTAAATACACAGATCTGAGATCGGTTGTTGTTTTTGGCGGAATCGGACCAAAAACTCAGATTGAACAAATAAAAGCAGGGGTAGATATCATTATCGCCACACCAGGACGTTTCCTGGATATTTACCTGGCCGGACATATTAACACGCAATATCTTAAATTTCTGGTACTGGACGAAGCAGACAAGATGATGGATATGGGCTTTATCGGCTCTATCCACCGGATTCTTGAGATCGTGCCCCGCAGAAGACAGAACCTTCTGTTCTCTGCTACCATGAGCGAACTGGTACATAAAATTGCCGGAGATTTCCTGAAAAACCCAACTATCATAGAAGCGGGAGAGCAGGCTACACCAGCACAGACCGTTACGCAGATTCTTTACGAGGTACCTAATTTTAAGACAAAAATTAACCTGCTGCAGCATTTGTTAAAGAATGAAATCGATTTTAAAAGGTTGATTATCTTCTGCAAAACGAAAACAGTAGCAGATAATATTTTTAGTTTTATAGAACGCCGTTACGGAGCAGATGCAGTTCGTGTAATCCATGCGAATAAAGGACAAAACACACGTATCAACTCGATTAATTCTTTTAAAGAGGGTAGTATCAGGGTTCTTGTAGCTACCGATGTTGCTTCCAGAGGGATAGATGTTTCGGAAGTAAGTCATGTGATCAATTTCGATGTTCCTATTATCATAGAAGATTATGTGCACCGTATCGGGCGTACAGGCCGTGCTTATGCTAAAGGCGATGCAATTACGCTTTGTACAGAGGCCGAAAAGTATTATGTGACTAAGATTGAGAAACTGATGCGTCAGTCTATTCCCGTAATGCCACTTCCGGAGGAGGTCTTCATTGAAGAAACTCCTTATGAAGAACGTCAGTTCCTTGCCCGGGAAATTGATAACCAGAAAAGAAAGGATGATCCGGACTTTAAAGGCGCTTTCCATGAGAAGAAACATGCTGCAGCGATTGCGGCAAGAGCAGTCGAGTCGGCTAAAAAGAAAATGAACAAAACACCGGCCTGGAAGAAACGTAAATTTAAAAAGACCTAAATTGAAGCTTACACCGCTGAATATTGTGACTTCCGGATGTCTGGTCATGGGCGTGTTTTCGGGTATGACCGGTCTTTATATTTTAGGGGCAATTATTGCTTTTATTTCAGATTTGATTTTCCGGAAGTTTATACCTTTGACCCGCAATTTGTGGGTAGTAGAATGTGCCTTTCTGATTTTTAGTCTGGTGCTGATGATTATTTTTAAAATGGTTATCGGCTAAAGCCCGCGTGTAATTCAAATAAATGCTGTATAAAACAATTATATCTAAATGAAGACTGCTGAAATTAAAATAACTGTAGAGCTGGACGACAATAATGTACCGGAAAATTTAACCTGGGAATCTACTGATGCCGAAACTAAAGAAAAAGTTCCTGTGAAGTCGATGATGCTCGCTTTGTGGGATCATAATTATAAAAACTCCATGCGTATCGACCTGTGGACAAAGGATATGCCTGTGGATGAAATGAAACGTTTTTTCTATGAAACCCTGCAGACTATGGGTGATAGCTTCCTGAAAGCTACGGGTGAAAAATTGATTGTAGAAGACCTGAGAGATTATTGCGCGCATTTTGCAGATAAAATGGGAATCGACCAGCGTAAATAAATGAAACTTCAAGCTGTAACAGGAGTCCTTCTGCTCACCGCAGGGGGACTTTGCCCTTTAATCCGGGTTCCGATTATGGGTACATGGAATTATTTTGGTATAGACCCTTTTTTGGGAGGGGTCTATTATTTTTTCGTCCTGCTCGCTTTCTGGGCAATCTGGAAAAATAAACCGGGTACAATCCGTTTTGCAGGATGGGCCGCGCTGATCTGGGTAATCTTAAGCCTGGCTGCAGTGTGGTTTAAATCGCATGATCTTTTCGGCTTTATTCATTTTCGAAAGCTAATTAATCTGGCTGCCGGAATGGTTAAATATAAGTGGGGCTGGCTGGTAATAATTGCAGGTTCAGGTATATTGATTACAATGCGCAGACCTGTAAAACCAATTGCAGGATTATCTTTGTCACCGGATGCAGTTAATTAAAGAAGTTAAATTCCTGATTGGAAAAGAGCTCCTGCTGGAATGGAGATCTAAATACGCACTCAATGGCGTCGTTCTATACGTCGTTTCCACGATTTTCGTATGTTTTCTTTCTTTTGTATCGTTATCTGGAGTTACCTGGAATGCCTTATTCTGGATTATTATGCTTTTTGCCTCAATTAATGCAGTATCCAAGAGTTTTTTGCAAGAAAGTAAGGGCAGACAGCTCTATATTTATACTATAGCAAGTCCGTTGGCACTTATTATTTCCAAAACAATTTATAATGTGCTGTTAATGCTGCTGCTTACTTTAATTGCGCTGGCTTTCTATACGCTCGTATTTGATTATGTGCCACAGGATATGCTGTTGTATATAATTGCAACTATTTTAGGCAGCATCAGCTTTTCGATGATATTTACTATGGTATCGGCAATAGCGTCCAAGGCAGGAAATGGCGGAATGCTCATGTCTATCCTAAGCTTCCCGGTAATTATTCCGGTAATTACCGTACTGATTAAATTAAGTAAAAATGCAATAGACGGCTTAGACAGAAGTGTCAGTCTGGATGAAATTGGAATACTGTTGACTATAAATGTGTTGGTTGCCGCTTTTTCATTACTGCTTTTTCCTTATTTGTGGAAAGATTAAATAAGGGAATTAAGAGCCTGTTTAAATTTAGATGATCAGATGAATTTTAAACAAGCTCTAAGCTTATTCCTGAAGTTTTTAGTAGTTTTAAAGGTTCAATCCAGCGCGTTAGGCGGGGTTCATCCAATTGTACAATAATTTAAACTGAAAATAATAATTTTATATAAATGAATATTTCTCAATCCTGGTGGAAAATTTTAGGGGCGGTCCTTGTCATCTATTCAACGGTATACGGATTCCTGTCCACTGTTCCGGCATTGCCCATTTTACATCAAAGTATTAGAAACCTGTACTTTCATGTGCCTATGTGGTTCGCCATGATCGTTTTATTTTCGATCTCTGTTTTTCACAGTATTAAGTTCTTAAATAACGGGAATGAGGATAGTGATCTTAAAGCTGTACAAAGTGTAAACGCCGGTATTGTATTTGGTATTCTGGGCATTGTTACCGGAGCAATCTGGGCACGTTTCACCTGGGGACAGGCCTGGAGTTTTGATGTAAAGCAGAATTTCGCAGCAATTGCGCTGTTATTATATTTCGCTTATTTGATTTTACGGAATGCCATCGATGAAGAGCAGAAAAGAGCCAAGATCTCTGCAATCTATAATATTTTCGCTTTCCCGATGATGGTCGTGTTGTTATTTGTCCTGCCGCGTATTGGTGATAGTCTGCACCCCGGAAACGGCGGTAACCCTGGTTTTAACGCCTACGATCTGGACAGCAGAATGCGGATGGTCTTTTATCCTGCCTGTGCGGGCTGGATCATGATCGGTTACTGGATCTATACCTTGCTGGCCAGGGTAGCCAAACTTGAAAAAAAGAAGACGCTTTAATCAGCAGATCAAATTATCAAATCAAAATTGAAAATATTTAATTCTATATACATGAAATCTTTAACTACTACTTTTGTTTTACTGCTGGTCTCTATGCAGTTGTTCGCTCAGCCTCAGGAATCTGCGGTTGTGGATACACTGGCCGGATCGGAAAAAATCTATGTAGTTGCAGCATGCGCACTGTTGATTTTACTTGCGTTGTTGTTTTTATTGTTCTCTGTTGACCGCAGAGTAAAAAAACTCGAAAAAAAATCTGAAGGAAAATAATTTATTTAAATCCTTTAACACAGCTTTTTGGCTGATTTTTAAGCGTGTGTTTGTCTTACACTAAGCAATTATTTATTTGCATTAATCGTTTTTTTTAGTGCAATTTTGCGCTAACGAATAAGAACAATAATTCAAATTCTTAAAAAATCAATAATGGCTAATACAGCAAACGACACAAATTTTTTTACAGACGTCTGTAAAAATTTTGACGACGCAGCACAATTTACCGGTCACCCAGAAGGTCTGTTATCACAGATCAAAGCATGTAACAGTGTTTACCGCTTTCAGTTCCCGATCAGAAGAGGGAACGGATTTGAAGTCATTGATGCCTGGCGCGTAGAACATTCTCACCACATGAGTCCTACCAAAGGTGGGATCCGCTACAGTGAAATGGTCAATGAAGATGAAGTCATGGCACTTGCCGCTTTAATGACTTATAAATGTGCAATTGTAAACGTTCCGTTTGGTGGTGCAAAAGGAGGGATTAAAATTACTCCTAAAAACTACACTACCGGAGAACTGGAAAACATTACCCGCCGTTATACTACAGAATTAATCAAGAAAAATTTTATTGGTCCCGGTATCGACGTTCCTGCTCCTGATTATGGTTCAGGAGAACGTGAGATGAGTTGGATTGCCGATACTTATATGACTATGAATCCGGGTCAGCTGGACGCATTGGGTTGTGTAACCGGAAAACCTATTGCACTCCACGGTATCCGCGGACGTAAAGAAGCTACTGGACGTGGAGTTGCCTACGCAATCCGCGAATGTGTAAGAGTTACAGAAGACATGCAGAAAATTGGATTAACTGCTGGTCTTGGTGATAAAAGAGTTATCGTTCAGGGTTTGGGTAATGTAGGTTACCACTCTGCGAAATTCCTTACTGAATTTGGTGCTACGATTGTCGGTCTTTGTGAATACGAAGGTGCAATCTATAATGCAAATGGTCTGAATGTAGACGAAGTTTTTGCACACCGCAAATTAACAGGATCTATCCTGGGTTTCCCGGGAGCCACTGAATTCAAAAATTCAATGGAAGGTCTGGAGCAACCATGTGATATTTTAGTTCCTGCAGCTCTGGAGAACCAGATTACAGTGGAAAACATAAAAAATATCAAAGCTAAAATTATTGCAGAAGGTGCAAATGGTCCATGTACACCTGAAGCAGAAGATATCTTTACGCAAATGGGTGGTATTATCATTCCTGATATGTACTGTAATGCCGGTGGTGTAACTGTATCTTATTTTGAGTGGTTAAAAAACCTTTCTCACGTCGCTTTTGGCCGTATGGAAAAACGTTATGCAGAGAATTCAAATGCAAATCTAATCAATACACTGGAAAGTCTAACCGGACAAAGCATTCCTTCTGAGCATCGTTTAATGATCATTAAAGGTGCGTCTGAATTGGAACTGGTTAATTCAGGACTGGAAGATACAATGATCCATTCTTACCATGAGATCAGAGAAACACTATTAAGCAAGCCTGGAATTCAGACGCTAAGAACTGCAGCTTTTGTTGGTTCAATCGATAAGATCGCTGTATCTTATATGAATCTGGGTATCTGGCCATAGAGCTGGTATTTAGCATAAACTTGATCCGCCTGTGTTCTCACAGGCGGATTTTTTTTTAACAAAACTGATACAGTTCGCTTCATTTGTCAGACTACTATCAATATTTGGCCTTCTGGCTGATTAGATGGACAGTCCAGGTCTTTAGGTGCTTATATTTTTTATCTTTGTGTGTTGAAAAACTAATTATACTCACATGAAAAAAAGTGCAATTATTGGCTTGATTACAATCGCTATCTGCGTTGGTTTCCTGGTTAGCTTAAACGCAGACACCAGCAATTATTCGACCTTTACGGAAGCAGCCAAAGATTCCCGTGAATTTCACGTGATGGGCCATTGGGAAAAAGAAAAAGGAACTTATTACGATGCCCTGAAAGATGCCAATCACTTTGCTTTCTATATGAGAGATGAAAAAGGTGAAGTTAAAAAAGTTATTTACAGCGGCACCAAACCGCAGGATTTTGAACGTTCTGAAAAACTCGTTCTGATTGGTAAGATGAATAAAGATGTCTTCCATGCCTCCAAGATTTTAATGAAATGCCCTTCTAAATATAACAATGACCTTGTAGAGATACAGCAGGACGGACAGGTTAAACAATACAAATAATTTTAATGGACATACAATTTACAGGAGAGACCCTTCTTCCCGGCAAGGTTGGGCAGTTTTTTATTGTTTTAGCTTTTGCTGCAGCACTTTTATCTACTATTTCTTACTTTTTTGCTACCCGCAGTAAAGACCAGGCCGATCAGTCTTCCTGGACCCGTATGGGAAGAATCTCATATGGAATTAATGTACTGAGTATCATTGGAATCGGTGCTACACTGTTTTACCTGATTCTAAACCATTACAACGAGTATTATTACGTTTATTCCCATTCTTCCAAAGCGCTTCCTGTATACTATATTATTTCAGCTTTCTGGGAAGGCCAGGAAGGTAGTTTTTGGCTTTGGGCATTCTGGCAGGCCGTACTCGGTATTGTATTAATCAGAACCTGTAAATCATGGGAGAGTGGTGTGATGACTGTAGTTGGTCTTTCACAGGTGTTTTTAACCTCGATGTTGCTGGGCGTACAGATTTTTGGTGAACGGATAGGAAGTTCTCCTTTTATTTTATTACGTGATGCAGTGAACTTGCAGGAAATGGCTCCGGTTGTCTTCGCAGATCCTGAAAACTTTAAAAACTACCTTAAGTTTATAACTGACGGCCGTGGTCTGAATCCACTGTTGCAGAATTACTGGATGGTTATTCACCCGCCAACTCTTTTCCTGGGCTTTGCAAGTATGATCGTGCCTTTTGCGTATGTGATTACCGGTCTTTGGCAAAAAAGATATAAAGAATGGGTAAAACCAGCTATGCCCTGGGCATTGTTTGCTGTAATGATATTGGGTACAGGTATTATCATGGGGTCTTTCTGGGCATACGAAGCTTTAAATTTTGGTGGATTCTGGGCTTGGGACCCGGTGGAGAATGCCTCACTGATTCCATGGCTTACTTTAATTGGTGCAGTTCACGTAATGATCGCTTTTAAAAATACAGGTCATGCGTTCTTTACATCTATTGCGCTGGTTCTGGTCAGTTTTATTTTGGTACTGTATGCATCTTTTCTAACCAGAAGTGGTATTCTGGGTGAAACTTCGGTTCACTCTTTTACAGACCTGGGAATGTTTGGTCATCTGATCCTTTACAATGTTGTTTTTCTATTTATACCAGTTGTATTAATCATATGCCGCTGGAAAGAATTGCCGATTACTAATAAGGAAGAAGAAACTTATTCCAGAGAATTCTGGATGTTTATTGGTGCATTGGTGGTTACCGTTGCTTGTATTCAGGTAATCTTCTCTACTTCGGTTCCTGTATTTAACAAGGCTTTCGGTACAAATTTCGCACCTCCGATCGATGCGATCAAATACTATAATCAATGGCAGGCTCCTTTCGCGATTTTGATTACTATGATCTCCGGTTTCTCACAATTCCTTAAATACAAGAGGACAGACACTCGTAAGTTTTACAGCAGTCTGATAGCTACTTTAGTGATCGCTATTGTAGTTACTGGTGCATTCGTATATATCACAGATGTTTATGGAAACTTAATGTACATCCTGCTTTCATTTAGCTGTATGTTTGCGATCTTGTCCAATGCAAGAATCCTGGTGCAAGGGTTTAGTGGTAAAGGAAAACTGGTTGGTGCTGCAGTTGCGCATATAGGTTTCGCTTTATTACTGGTAGGTGCATTGGTTGCAGCTGCGACAAGCAAGCCTGTATCTCTGAATGCTGCGAATTTTATTCCGGTTAAGGATTTCGAAAAGGTAGAAAAACCAGGGGAGAACATGGTGCTGTACAAAAATGAGCCAAAGAAAATGGGCCGTTTTACAGTAACTTATACGAACGATACAACCATTGCCCCGAACACATTTTATACTTTGAACTTTAAGGTTCTTGATGAAAAATCTGGTGCAGTGAAAGAAAATTTTGACTTGAATCCAAGGGTTCAGATCAATGAGAAGATGGGTTTGATTGCGTCTCCTGACACCAAACATTATCTGACTTACGATATGTATACGCATATCACCAGTGCTCCAGATAAAAAAGATTCGCATGCAGAAAGTGATGCACAGAGCGATGAAGAAAATTATAAAAAACCAAGAATAGTCAATGTAAGTACGGGTGATACCCTGCACACCAGCAGTGGAATTATTCATATTAAGGATCTGAACTTTAAACCAGTGGCCAAGAGTCTTGCCCTGGCAGAAGGAGATCTTGCTGTAGGATTACCATTGGAGATTGACCTGAATGGTAAAATTTATAAGACGGAGCCAATCTTCCTTGTAAAAGGTAACAATACATTCGACTTCGCAAGAAATATTCCTGAACTGGGCCTGAGATTAAGATTTACAAAAATTCTGCCTGATCAGAAAAAAGTGGAACTGCAGGTCTTTGAAAAACCACAGCAGTCTAAAGACTGGGTTGTATTCAAAGCAATTGAATTTCCTTATATTAACCTTTATTGGGTTGGTTTAATTGTGATGGTGGTCGGCTTCCTTATTTCCATTGTCAGAAGGCAAAAAGAAAACGTAAAAAATTAAGCTAATAAAATCAGAAGCCCGTGTACCCCTGGTGCACGGGCTTCTGATTTATTGAATATTTTATAAAATATTACAGCGCATGAAACTTGTTTGTATTGGTTCGGGAAATGTTGCTACACATCTCTCTCTTGCTTTTAAAGCTATGGGCGCGGATATCCTGCAGGTCTGGAGCCGCGATGTGAAACGTGCCGGGATCTTAGCTGCCCTGACGGGTTCTCGAGCAACAAGCAACTGGTCAGAGATAGATCTAAATGCGGATTGTTATTTGATCGCCGTAAAAGATGATGCTATTGCCAGCGTAGCCGCCGAATTAAAAGAGGTAAGGGGTATAGTGATCCATACTTCTGGCACAACACCGCTAAGCATCCTGCAAGGAAGTGGGAGCGGATGTGGGGTTCTCTATCCGTTGCAGACTTTCTCTGCATCAAAGGCTGTGGAGATTACTAAAGTTCCTTTTTGTGTTGAAGCAAATAGTCCTCAAAACCTGGAACTTGTAACTGCTTTAGCGAGCCTGATCAGTCCGAATGTTTACCCGGTAGATTCAGCCCAGAGAAAAATATTGCACCTTTCGGCAGTTTTCGCGTGTAATTTTACTAATCATCTTTACGCAATTGGGCAGCAGCTTTTGGAAGCGAATGGTCTTAATTTCGATATGCTCCGTCCTTTAATTCAGGAAACCGCACTCAAAGTGCAGTCTTCAAAACCTTCCGAGGTGCAGACCGGTCCAGCCGTCCGGCATGATGAGCAGACTTTAAAGGCTCATAAACAATTGCTTGAGGGCTCCGCTGAATGGAGTCAGATCTACGAAATTTTAAGTAATAGCATTAAAAAGGCACGTCCCTAAGGTATTGCGGATTTTGCTGCTTATTTTTGAAAACAATTATGAATATTTATCAATTAAAAGTCAATTTTGAAGAACAGGGGAAACAGCAGGTAATCCTTCCGATAGCGGCGGGCGAATCTGTTCTTGATGTTTGTCTGGATAACGGAATCGAGCTTCAGCACAACTGCGGGGCCGTTTGCGGTTGCAGTACCTGCCATGTTTATGTAAATAAAGGAATGGACAATGTTCAGGATATTTCAGACAAAGAGGAGGATTTTATAGACAGGGCAGTGCGTCCGAGAATTACATCCCGATTGGGTTGCCAGTGTGTGGTCATCAACGGAGATATTGAAGTTACTATCCCTGACCAAAGTGAGTTCCTTGGTCACTAATTATATTTATTTTATTAAGTACAAATCAAACAAACATGCAGGACAAATTTGCTTTACCTATTCACTGGCAGGATCATGAAGATATTGCTCAGGAATTATATGAAAAATTCGGTGATGAGTTTAATGAAGCTAAAATCTACCGCATCCGTTTCACAGAATTGGTAGAATGGGTTCTTGAACTGCCTAATTTTAAAGGTACCAGGGAGCAGAGCACCGAAGGTCATCTGGAGCAAATCCAATCTGCCTGGGTTTATGAATGGCGCGATAACCAGGATTAGATGTTATTGCAGGATCTGGGTAAAATAACCACTTTCATCTTTGATATAGATGGTGTACTGACAAATGGTGAGGTAATGACCAGTACGTCAGGTGAATTGCTGCGTACCTTTCATATTAAAGACGGGTATGCTTTGCAGCTGGCTGTGAAAAAAGGTTATCGTGTCTGTCTGATATCGCGTGGCCGTGGACAGGCGATGCAGCAACGTTTTGAAGCACTCGGGATCCCTGATATCTATTTAGGGGTAGGGGATAAAGTTGAGGTTTTTAATAACTATCTGACTGAAAATAAACTATGTAAAGAAGAAACGCTGTACATGGGGGATGATATTCCTGATTTACAGGTTATGCAACTGGCAGGTATCGCAACTTGTCCGGCCGATGCTTGTGAAGATATAAAAGCAATTTCTGCTTATGTTTCTCCATTCAAAGGTGGTAAAACTGCCGTGAGAGATATCCTGGAGAAAGTTTTGAAGCTTCAGGGTAAATGGTTTGATGCCAATCCTTCTGCTGCTGATGCCAGCAAATAAATATTGCTTTTTCTTAATATTAACTAACGATGTTTAAACCTTCTATACCACTTATACTCGCTTCTAAATCTCCGCGCAGGCAGGAGTTAATTAAACTCATGGGCCTGGAGGTTGAAGTCTTGCTTAAAGATGTTGACGAAAGTTATCCTGACGGTCTTAGCCCGGCAGAAATTGCCAGTTATATTTCTGCGAAAAAAGCGGAAGCATTTCAAACTGAAGCACAAACGCACGTGGTGATTACCGCAGATACTATTGTGGCTTTTGAAGGCGAGATTCTGGGGAAACCCAAAGATGCAGCAGATGCGAAAGCAGTGCTCGAAAAACTATCGGGTAAATCACATCAGGTCTATACTGGTGTGAGCCTTGCTTATCAGGACCGGATCAAAACTTTTTGTGATCTTACTGAAGTCACTTTCCGCGAGTTGACCCCAGAAGAGATCGTACATTATATTGCCGTATACCGTCCTTTTGATAAGGCAGGTTCTTATGGTATTCAGGACTGGCTGGGTAGTATAGCCATTGTACAGATTATCGGCTCTTATCCGAACGTGATGGGACTGCCCACGGAAAAACTTTATAAGGAACTCTCGGAGTTTTTAGCTTAGGAAATAACTTTATGTTTTATCATTCTTCCGCGGCAAGCTCATACAGTATTCCCATTTTTAAATCATAGGTAGATAAAGCGATTTGCTTTACAGCAGTATTTTTAAGGATATAACGGCAAAGTAAAGATGCCATAACGATCATGTCGACCCTTAGAGGGATCAATTCAGGAATAGCTTCTCTGGTTGCATGATCTGACAAAATCAGTTTAGTTAATAGGTCTGAAAAATCTTTGTAATCGAGATTTGCGGCTGCTATATTTTTAAGGTCTGTTCCGGGAAGCAGCATTGCAGCATATGTCTCAAAAGCGCCCGCAGAACCAATGAGGCATTGCGGTTGGTAGACATTGCATTTTTCGACCAGTTCATGCAGTTCCTTTTCAAATAAATTGGCAATAGCCTGTTGATCGGCAGCTGATACCGGGTCGGAATGCCAGTATGCTTGTAGTAATCGGGCAGCACCGACAGGGTAGCTTTTTTTCCAGAACTGACCTTCGGGACTGCAGAGAATAAATTCTGTACTGCCACCGCCGATATCCATGATCAGCGATTTCTGCCGGATCAGTCCTGTCGCCTGTACGCCTTTGAAAATATAGCCGGCTTCCTGCTCACCGCTAATTACAGTGATGGTTATTCCCGCTTTTTCAGCGGCTTCCCTGACAAATTCATTTCCATTCGACGCACTGCGTACTGCAGCTGTCGCAGTCGCCTTGATTAAGTCAACGCCATGCTTGTCAATTTCAGTTCTGAAAGTCTTTAATGCATTAATGCCTCTTTCAAAAGCTTCGGGGATAATCTCTCCTTCATTGATCTTTCCCTGGCCAAGCTGGACGGGAATATTAGTTTTATAGAGCACATCTACCTTTCCTGCATGGATGGTGGAAATTACCAGGTGGAAGGTGTTTGTTCCCAGGTCAATTACTGCTGCTTTCATCCCCGAAGATATTAATTCTGAGTTTGTGGCGTTAATTTTTATAAGTAAACCATTTGATCATTTCTTTCAGACTGGTTTTTTTACCGTACATCAGGATGCCGACGCGGTATATTTTTGAGGCGAACCCAACCGTTCCTACAAAACCAATAATAAGCAGAACCATTGATAACCCGAGCTGCCAGTCTGGTACCCCATACGGAAGTCTCACCATCATCGCTATTGGAGAAGTAAATGGAATCATCGACAGCCAAAATGCGATAGGACCATAAGGGTCATTTGATATTACGCTTAAAGACAAAGCGTAGCCTACAAATAAGGGCATCATAACCGGCATTACAAATTGCTGGGTTTCAGTTTCGCTATCTACCGCTGAGCCGATAGCTGCATATAAAGCACTGTAAAAAAGGTATCCGCCAAGGAAGAAAAAGATGAATACCAGGATAATTTTGGTTAAATCCAGGTGGGCCAGGCTTTTCTGAACATAAGCTACTGGTCCGCTTTCGCTCAGTTTATCTTGAATTTTAGCCTTTTTTGTCTGCTGACTATCTGTAATTGCCTGACCTGCTTTTTCTGTGTTTTTGTTATCTAATGTGCTGGCAGATTGCATAGTTTGAGCCGCTTTATCTTTACCTGTGAAAAACTGGACAGCGACAGTAGATATTGCGGTTGTCAGGATAATCCAAAGGATAAACTGTGTTAAGCCGACTAAAGCTATTCCAATTATTTTACCCATCATCAGCTGGAAAGGTTTAACCGAAGAGATCATAACTTCTATAATCCGGCTGGTCTTTTCTTCGATAACACCGCGCATCACCTGGATGCCGTACAAGAGAATAAACATGAACATAAGTATGCCTGCTGCCGATCCGATAATAGTGGTTGCACCGGCACTGGAGTCTTCTTCTTTACCATTTTGGCCTATCTTCATAGTATCAATATCAACACTGGTAGATAGCCTGTCTAAATCCTGCTGTGCAATTCCACTTGCTTTAAGTTGTTGCGTACGCAGTGTTTCTTCTAAATCATTGGCTACTTTGCTATTGAGTGCGAGGCTGGCTTGTTTATCTCCCATGAGTTGTATGCCCTTTGGTGCATCCAGCGTAAATTCTGGCAAATATAGAATATAGTCAAATCCTTCTTTTAGATAGTTCTTTTTCACGTCCTGCAGGCTGGTAGAAAAATAGGTGTAGGAGATGTTTTTACCGGATTTTAGTTTTTCGGTCAGTGCGGAATTATTATTGACAACCGCCACTTTATGGAATGTAGAGGTTGCTCCCTGAAGGGAAAAATAAATCATAATGCCGTAAAAGGCCGCGATAATAACGGGCGTCAGCAAAGTCATCAGGATAAATGATTTTTTCTTTACCCTGGAAAGGTATTCTCGTTGTATAATGAGTAGAATCTTGTTCATGAGTTTAATTTTGAGAGGGTTTAACTTTTTCAATAAAGATGTCATTCATCGTGGGAATAACTTCATCCAGGCGGTGGATATTAACTAAAGGAAGAAGATAATAGAGCAATTGATTGGCAGTCACGTTTGGTTGTAACTGGATTTTCATCCTGATCTTATTTCTGATTTCTTCTTTTTTGATCACCTGATATAGTGTCTCATGTCCTTCTGAAGAGAGTGAGCCATCGTATTCAAGCCAGTAAGTGTTGTTTCGGTATTCTTCTTTAATATCAGCAACTTTTCCATCCAGTATTTTTTTTGACTGATGAATAAGCGCGATGCTATCACACAGTTCTTCTACGGATTCCATCCTGTGTGTTGAAAATATAAATGTCGCTCCTTGCCGGTTAAGTTCCAGAATCTCATTTTTAATGACGTCTGCATTTACCGGATCAAACCCCGAAAAAGGTTCATCCAGGATAATTAGCTCAGGCTGATGCAGCACCGTTGCTACAAACTGCACTTTCTGCTGCATGCCTTTACTCAGGTCTTCGACTTTCTTATTCCACCAGCTGCCCATTTCTAGTTTTTCGAACCAATATTTGACCCGCTTGGTAGCCTCAGCTGTACTTAGTCCTTTTAACTTTGCCAGATAAAGCACTTGCTCACCAATTTCCATTTTTTTATACAAGCCTCTCTCCTCGGGCAGATAACCGATCTGTGCGATATGATCGGAGTTAAGGCGCTGCCCGTTGAAAATAACTTCACCACTGTCTGGTGCTGTAATTTGCGTGATAATCCGGATCAGGGAAGTCTTTCCTGCTCCATTCGGCCCTAGCAGTCCGAAAATCTGTCCCTGGGCTACTTCCAGGCTGACGTCATTCAGTGCACGGTGTGAGGCATACTGTTTTACAATATTGTGGACACTTAGCATATGTTGAGTTTTAGTTACAGAATTAGACGCAGTTTTCTGAAATCGTTACAGATTATTTACTAACTGGTCAGCCGGTCCTGTCTAATATGCCTGGCCCTGGATTAAGCCTTTTTGAAAATTTGTTTGATTTTATCGGTAAAACCAGACTTGGAAGAAGATTGATTGTCGGTTCCGATCAGAAAACCATAGGGTTGTAAAGCTGGTACATGATCGCAGATAATTTTAACCATACCCAGTAAAGGAATAGCCAGTACCATCCCCGGGATTCCCCATACTAGTTCACCGAGTACAATAACCATGATGGTAAACAGTGGATTAATATTAACTTGTTCGCCCACGACCAGGGGTTCCAAGATATAAGTCTGAATAAACTGAACCAATGCATAAGTGACTAAAACGGTAATAATCATCTTTGAATCTCCCCCCTGTGCAATCACCGCAAGGACCGTAATGGAAGTGCCTGTTAGGTTGCCAATAAACGGGATGATCTCGAGTATGCCGCATAAAACAGCAAAGAATATTGCGCTTTCCACTCCAGCCAGGCTAAAGCCAATTCCATACATAATCCATAAAAGACCAATCATTGCAGCTAATCCACTCAGATAATGCTGAGCTACTTTTCCGGTTTGATGAACAACTTTTGAAGCTTCTTCCCGGTTTTCTGGTGCAATGAGTTTGAGAATGAATTTTTTAATATGATTCCTGTACAGCAAAAACAGAAACATGTAGACGACAACAAGAATGGTGTTAACCGCCATGTTCATTACTCCCGAGGCAAATCCTGCCAGCATGCTTCCCGCACCGCCGCTTTGTTCCCCTTGCTGTTTGACAAGTTCTGATTGCTTACTTAAACTGATTCCTACTTGTTTATTTAGCCATTGCCGCAGACTGGCAAACATATCGGTGACTCTGTGTTTCATGCTATCCAGATTCTCCGTCAAACCGCTTAACTGCCATGACAGGAGTGTAAAAACTAGTGCAATGGCCGCAAGGAACAGAACGACACAGCAAAGGGCACTCATGCCTTTACTAAAACCGTGGTTTTCAAGCCATTTGCTTAAACGAATAAATAACATGGAGAATACTGCCGCTAAGGCTAGTGGAATAAGGAAATCTGCGGCGAAGTAGATGCCTGCGAAGAAAAGAAACAAGATTAATAGAATATAAACGCTGCGTTGAAGTTTTTCCATATCCTGCTATTCAACAAAATCCGGTAAAGAAAGTTTGGTGGATATAGTGCATAAAAAAAGAGGCTATCCGTGCAGATAGCCTCTTTTTAAATAGTTATGTGATAATTATCCTTCCTGGTGTAACCAGGCTTTTTTCTTTAAGAGTTCTTCTTCTGTTTCACGGATGTCTTCATCATCTACACAGCAGTCAACAGGGCAAACCGCAGCACACTGTGGTTCATCATGAAAACCTTTACATTCTGTACACTTATCCGAAACTATATAATATACTTCATCTGACACAGGCTCCTGAGCCGCTCCTGCATCTACTTCCTGATCACCAAAATCAATAATACCGTTTAAATTGGTACCATCGGAAAATCTCCAGGCTGTGCCTGCATCATAAATTGCATTATTTGGGCATTCAGGCTCACATGCTCCGCAATTAATACATTCGTCTGTTATTTTAATAGCCATGTCTTCGTATAAATCTATTGCTAAAGTTACCTTTGCACTGCAAATATAACATTTATACTTTAAAATTTTGTAAACATGTCTACGCTGAACTCCGAGAAGCTAATTATTGCATTTCATAAACTAAGTAATTTCCTGCTATCTCCTGACGAGGATTTTAATTCCGTCATCCGTTCTGCTCCCAATCATAATGCCTGGTTTACAGTGGAAGAAGTGACCCGGTCACTGGCTTCTTTACAAGAAATGCTTCAGTTGCCGGCACTGGAAAAATGGTTTGAAAATATTTCCGTTACCAGCAGTCCCAAAAAAGTGGGTTTAATTCTGGCCGGTAATATTCCAATGGTTGGTTTTCACGATGTGCTATCGGTACTGGCAACGGGTAATATTGCGCTGATTAAGCTGTCTTCTTCAGATAGTCAGCTACTGCCTGCTTTACTAAAAAAACTGGTTTCTTTCGAACCGTTGCTTCAGGATCAGATCGAATATGTAGAAAGACTTACTGGTTTTGATGCCATAATCGCCACCGGCAGTAATAATACTTCGCGTTACTTTGACTATTATTTCGGTAAGGTTCCAAACATAATTCGTAAAAACCGGAATAGTGTTGCCGTTCTGGACGGCCGGGAAAGTGTTGCTGAAATAGCAGCTTTAGGGCACGATATTTTCGACTATTTTGGTCTGGGATGTCGTAATGTTTCTAAGGTCTATCTACCGGAAGGTTATGAAATCAAGAACTTTTTTGAGCCACTGGAGTCTTTTTCTCCGGTGATCAATCACTTTAAATACAATAATAACTACGATTATAACAAGTCTATCTACCTGGTTAACTCTGTAACTCATTTTGATAACGGCTTCCTGCTGGTTAAACAAGATGAGGGGCTGACTTCTCCACTCGCTGTACTGTTTACCGAAACCTATACTGATCTGGATGCACTGTCTCAGCAGCTGGAGCAAAAAGAAGAACAAATTCAATGTGTATTAACACAAACTGAACTAAAATTCAGTAAAGGTACGTTAACACTAGGGCAGGGGCAGCATCCGGCTTTATGGGATTATGCAGATCATGTGGATACGATTGCCTTTCTAAATGGACTGCAGACGGTCTGATGGCTTTTATTTGTATCACAAGGTTTCTTAATTTCTCATTTTGAAACACTATTTTTGAAGAAATGTATATAATCAAAGTAAAAGGCATTGCCAAAATACCGGATTACGTTCAGCTCAGAGATGATAAGTTCACTCTGCTGGCTTATTTCAGGGTAGACCGGCCGGACAAGTCCCTTGATAAATTAGGGCTTGGCGATAAATTGCCCGATATAATGGATGTAGTAAAAAATCTGCCCTTTGGTCAGATTGCCAAATTAGATATTTAAGATATGACAGGAAACGCAGTTATCAATTTAAGAAACGTTGATGTATTTCAGCAAAAACACCTGGTGCTCTCAGATGTAAACCTAACTGTGGATAAAGGTGAATTTGTCTTTTTGATCGGTCAGACAGGATCGGGTAAAAGCAGCTTGCTGAAAATCATATACGGAGAATTGCATATCGGCAATGGAGAGGGCCAGATCGCTGGTTTTGACCTGAAAAAACTTGCAGAAAGGGATGTTCCATTTCTGCGCAGAAAATTAGGGATAGTTTTCCAGGATTTTCAATTACTCACCGACAGGACAATCGAAAAGAATCTGGATTTTGTGTTGAAAGCCACTGGCTGGAAAGACAAAAAGCTGATTGAAGAAAGAATTAAAGATGTACTCGAAAAAGTGGGGCTGCGTTCTAAAATCAGAAAAATGCCACATGAGCTATCTGGTGGTGAACAGCAGAGGGTGGTTATTGCACGCTCGCTTTTAAATAATCCAGATATTATTCTTGCAGATGAACCTACAGGAAATCTGGATCCGGAAACTTCTGAAGAGATAGTAATGCTGCTCAAGCAGATCAGCCAAAGTGGTACCGCAGTACTAATGGCAACTCATGATTACCACATCATTCGTACACTACCTTCGCGTATTATCAAATGTGAAGCTGGCATCGTACACGAAGATGCGACGATAAACTAAACCTTTTCTGACAAAATAATTCATTTTCAGCCATTCTGTACAGTCTTGTTCACACAAAACTGACAGCATGGCTGATATATGCTATTGGCAAACAATTTGCATTTGTGACCTAAAATTCTACTATACCATGTTTAGCAAGAAGAAAACGAACGATACCCAAAATCCTGCAACGGAAAATACTGCAGAAGAGCAGTTGAACAAGGAGATTACTGATGAAAATCAGGAAGTTAAAGAAGATGCATCAGCAGAACCTGTAGTGGAAATTTCTGCTGAGGAGCAGTTAAAACTGGATAATGCAGCTTTGAATGATAAATATCTGCGCCTGTTTGCCGAATTTGATAATTATAAAAGACGTACACAGAAAGAACGTGTTGAATTACTGCAGACTGCAGGTAAGGATGTTATTTTAACGCTGTTACCTATTCTGGATGATTTTGACCGTGCTAATAAAGCCGCTGAAAATGCAACAGATATCGCTTCTATCCGTGAAGGTGTTCAGTTGGTTCATACAAAACTAAAAAATACACTTGCACAGAAAGGCCTTAAAGAAATGGAGAGTTTGAATACAGTATTTAACACTGATCTTCATGAAGGAATTACAAATGTTCCTGCTCCTACTGAAGAGTTGAAAGGGAAAGTGATTGATGAATTAGAAAAAGGATACACTTTAAATGACAAAGTTATACGCTTTGCAAAAGTGGTTGTAGGTAGTTAATTATGAGTAAGAGAGATTATTACGATATTCTTGGCGTATCAAAGAGCTCTTCTCCGGAAGAGATCAAAAAAGCTTATAGAAAGCTGGCCATTAAGTATCATCCCGACAAAAACCCGGATGACCATACCGCAGAGGATAAATTTAAAGAAGCCGCTGAGGCTTATGAAGTCCTGAGCAACGCCGAAAAGAAGCAACGTTATGATCATTACGGTCATGCAGGAGTAGGCGGAGCAGCTGGCGGTGGCGGCGGCTACGGTGGTGGCGGTATGAACATGGAAGATATTTTCAGCCAGTTCGGTGATATCTTCGGTGGTGGCGGTGGAAGCCCTTTTGATAGTTTCTTTGGTGGTCAGCAATCTCGTGGAGGTGGTCGTCGCGTCGCGAAAGGATCCAACCTGCGTATCAAGGTGAAATTAACTCTTGAAGAAATTGCGAATGGTGCTGAGAAAAAGATTAAGGTCAACAAGCAGGTAACCTGCAAACCTTGTGACGGAACAGGAGCTAAAGATAAATCGTCTGTTAGTACCTGCAGTACTTGTGGAGGTAGCGGATCTGTACGTCGTGTGACAAACACAATCCTCGGACAGATGCAGACAACTTCTACTTGTCCGACCTGTAATGGTTCCGGTTCACAAATTACCGCTAAATGTACTTCCTGCCATGGCGAAGGTACTGTACGCGGTGAGGAAACCATCAGCATCAATATTCCTGCTGGTGTGAGTGATGGTATGCAGTTGAGCATGAGCGGAAAAGGTAATGCTGCTCCTAATGGCGGTATTCCGGGAGACCTGATCATTCTTATCGAAGAAATTCCGCATGAATTTCTTAAACGTGAAGGTAATAATATAGTATACGATTTACACTTAAGTATTGTTGATGCAGCCCTGGGTTATAGCGCAGAGGTACCAACAATCGACGGTAAAGCTAAGATCAAGATCGAACCGGGTACACAAAGTGGTAAACTGCTTCGTCTGAAGGCCAAAGGTATCCCTGAGGTGAATTCATACCATCGAGGCGATCAGATTATCCATGTAAATATCTGGACACCTAAGATCCTGAGTGGTGAAGAGCGTAGCCTGCTGGAGAAACTCCGCGACTCGCCTAACTTTAAACCTCAGCCGGGTAAAAACGATAAGAGTTTCTTTGAGAAAATGAAAGAATACTTTGAGTAAGCGTTATACAGTATCATAAAAAAAGGTTGTCCCGAAAGAGACAACCTTTTTTTGTTATAAATAGATTTTACTTTATACCTCTGCTTTGTTCGGAATAATCAATACCGGGCAGGCAGAATTCCTGGTAACATGCTCTGCAACGCTTCCCATCAAAAAATGATACAGACCTTTTCGGCCGTAAGTACCGATTACAATGAGGTCTGAACCCCATTCATCTGACTGCGCAATAATTCCGTGTGCTGCGCTATCCACTACGCTAAGATAGGTAGTCTTAATTCCCTCCCCATATGTATTTTCAATTTCACGCAATAAGGCCTGGCTGTTTTCTTCACTGTTATCGTAGGATTCAAGGAATACCGGTGCAAGTGTCAGATCCTGATTCATTGTGGCAGGCATCGGTTCAATAACATTAACCAGGGCAATCTCGGCTCCAAAGGTCCTGGCCAATTCATAACCTGTTTTGGCTGCTTTTTCGGAACATGTGCTGTTATCTACAGCTACTAATATTTTTTTGAGATTCATTTTCAGATAATTTAGGATGACGACGATTATAGGAACAACAAACTGAAGCCTCCAATGTTTATTCAGTATTTCATAATTTTAAACAGAACCTCAGGCTATTTATTAATTTAGCTTTATATATACCGGTTATGGAACAGAAATTTGCAGTATGCCGTGTTGCTGTGGCACCTTTAAGAGCCGACGCTTCAGATAAATCAGAGATAAAAACACAATTATTATTTGGCGATGAGGTTGAGGTGCTTGAGCAGGCTGAGCCCTGGTGGAAAATAAGAAATGCCTATGATGAATATGTGGGCTGGATGGATTTCAAACAACTCAAAGTTATCTCAGCATCGGATTATCGTGCTTGCAGTGTTCACAGATTTCTTGCGCCGGTAGCGGTGGTTAATAGGTTAACTGCTGCTGACGGCTCTGTATTTTATTTACCGGCTTCGGCTCAGCTTCCGGCTTATAAGGACGGGAAATGTTATCTGGGAGATGATGTTTATCAAGTGGAATTTGTACCTCATGATGTCGTGCTTTCCGATCCATTGAGAGACCTTGAGCGACTTTCTTTTTTCTTTCTGAATGCACCGTATCTGTGGGGCGGGAAGACGCTATTTGGTATAGATTGTTCGGGTATCACTCAGGCGGTTTTTAAAATGCTCAATATCAGGATAAAAAGAGACGCAATACAGCAGGGGGAGCAGGGAGTCATAGTAGATTTTCTACCGGAAGTGAAAATGGGTGACCTTGCTTTTTTTGATAATGCAGAAGGCAGGATAATTCATGTGGGAATTATGCTTGATGCCCACAGAATTCTGCATGCTTCGGGAAAAATCAGGATAGACCCGATCGATGATCAGGGGATTTATAACCCTGAGCTTGGACGTTATAGTCACAAACTCAGGATCATTAAGCGTTTTTTTTAAGGTATCCATTCCCAAACTATAACCAGCTTATCGTCTCCGGTTGATAGCAGGTACCTGCCATCTGTGCTCCAGACCAGCTTGTTAATAGAATGAGTGTGTCCATGCGTTCCTTTTTCGATACTAAGAATTTTGTAAAGTTTAAGGTCATCACTACCCCACAATTTAATACTCTTATCCTGACTTGCTGTTGCAAAATAGGGGAGTGTAGGATGAAAGGCAATGGCGTAAATGCTATAGAGGTGTGCTGGAATACTGTGCTTCAACTCATAATCTGCCCGGGACCAGAAATGTAATTGTGCATCTCTGCCGCCTGAAACAAGGTATTTTCCATCAGGTGAATACTGAACTGAGGTGACAGGCCTGTCATGCTTTTGCAGAATATGCAGCAGGCTGTAATCATGCAGGTCATAGATACGGATGGCATGGTCTTTACAGCCAAATGCAAGGTGTCTGCGGTCTGGACTGACAGCGATGGATCTAACCGTCTGCGCCGACACCTGGATGCTGTAAAGGAGCGTAAAATCGGTCAGGGACCAGACTTTAACAGTTCCATCTTCTGAGGCTGTCAGAAATTCATTTTTCTCAGGAACAGGTATAATGTCAAATACTGGTTTTTCATGTGCCTGAATGCTGATTATGATTTCATTTTTCTGCAAATCATAAAGCTGGACTTCCCCGCTGCGCTGACCGTAAAGAAGCAAACTTCCATCGGAACTCATGCAGTAAACAGAGCTCTTTACAGGAATAAGTACTTTTTCAAAATTAAGCTTCTCCAACGACCATTCTACTATGCCTTTGTCGTTCCCGCCAGTGAAAAATATCTCATTCCTGTTTGAATTAGAAAGTGCATAGATGGGGTTTTGATGCCCACTGAGAGATCTGAGGTGCTGCAGCATAACTATTTTTTATGTCTTCCTTCCAGGTTCAGTCCGATATCTGCAAGTGTTTTTCCCTTTTCGCGTAACAGTACGAGCAAGTGGAAAACTAAGTCAGAGCTTTCATTGATAAAGTCTGTATCTGTTTCTGCCAATGCGGCAATGACTGTTTCTACGCCTTCTTCCCCGACTTTCTGTGCAATTTTATTCAGACCTTTCTTCCGGAGTTTATTCACGTAAGATTCCTCTGCTGGATTTGCGTAGCGATCAGCTATAATTTGTTCCAATTCGAATATAAAATTCTGGTTATAGTTGGTCTGAAAACAGCTTCTGCTTCCTGTGTGACAGGTTGGGCCAACCGGACTCGCTTTGATCAGGATCGTATCTTTATCGCAGTCAATATGGCTTTCTTTCACATAAAGGAAATTACCGCTTTCTTCTCCTTTGGTCCATAATCTCTGTTTAGAGCGTGAATAAAAGGTTACTTTTCCCTCCTGCTCTGTTTTAGTCCAGGCTTCCTGGTTCATATAGCCCAGCATGAGTACTTCCAGTGTCTGTACATCCTGTATGATTACGGGTACCAGGCCACCGGTCTTTTCAAAATCTATTTGCATAACCTTACGGGTATATGGTGTTTGTTTAATTCTGTTTTCAGGTCAGGAATAGTGATCTCTCCAAAATGAAAGACTGAAGCTGCGAGTGCTGCGTCAACACCTGTAGTACTGAAAACTTCTGTGAAATGTTCTGTTTTTCCTGCACCACCAGAGGCGATAACAGGGATGTTGATGAGTTTACAAACCTGATCCAGCAATTTGCAGTCAAAGCCTTGTTTGGTGCCGTCATGGTCCATGGAAGTAAGAAGGATCTCCCCGGCACCCAGACTCTCAGCCTGTTTAATACATTGCAGGGTCTCCAGCTCAGTTAATAGTCTGCCGCCATTCAGGTGAACCATATTTCGTTGCTCCACTAGTTTGGTATCTACTGCTACAACGACAAACTGTACACCGAATACTTTTGCCAGATCTTCGATCAGGGCAGGATTTTTAACTGCTGCAGAATTGATGCTGATCTTGTCTGCACCTGCGCTGAGCAGGGCATCGGCATCAGCTATCGAAGTGATTCCTCCACCGATTGTAAAGGGGATATTAAGCTGTCTTGCTACCGATTTGACCATTTCAATCATGGTTTTGCGGCGTTCATGTGTCGCTGTAATATCTAAAAACACCAGTTCGTCGGCACCTTGCTGTGCATATTGCCAGGCGAGCTCTACCGGATCTCCGGCATCCTTCAAGTCAACAAAGTTTACCCCTTTAACTGTTCTTCCGTCCTTAACGTCCAGGCAGGGAATGATACGTTTGCTCAGCATGATCTATAAAGAAGTCATAGCTTTTAAATTCCATTCCTTAATCTCTTCGATGGTAATTCGGTTCTCATAAATAGCTTTACCAACAACTACAGATCTAATGTCTAATTTAGCCAGTTCCTCGATATCCTGCATAGAACTTACACCTCCTGAGGCTATCAGTTTGATGAATGGCGAATGTTCCAGTAGTTTCTGATAAAGATCTAATGCCGCACCACCTAATTTTCCGTCTTTATTAATATCTGTACACAGGAAACGGAAGAATCCTAACTGAAGGCATTTATCAACGTAATCCATAAGCTTAATAGGGGAGCTTTCCATCCAGCCGGAGTACTTGATGACTTCATCCAGTACATCTATCGCGATGACGATACGGTTAGCGTAATCATATTTTTTACCTACTTCTTTGCTAAGTTCTTCCAAAAAGCTGGGGTTGGTAATAGCTTGTGTGCCGACTATGACGCGGTGAATACCAGCATCCAGCAGGTTAGTAACTTGTTCAATTGTACGGATACCACCACCATATTGAACACGCATATCTGTTTTTTTGATGATATCAAATAGTGCTGCTTGATTACTGAAATCGCCTTTTGCACCATTAAGATCGATGATATGAATAAATTCAGTACCATTAGATCTGTAAGTTTCAATCATTTCAGCGATGGAAACTTCATAAACAGTCTTCTGGTTATAGTCACCCTCTCTTAGTCTGACTACTTTACCATCTAAAATATCAATAGCGGGAATAATGTACATTTTATGATTTTAAGTTTGAAAAATTCAATAATAAACGTTCGCCGGCCTGTCCGGATTTTTCGGGGTGAAATTGTACTCCGAAAAAGTTATCTCTTTGTATAGCAGCGGCATATTTTAAACCGTAGTCTGCAGTTGCTATTCCAAAAATAGGGTTATATTCAATAAAGTAAGAATGAACAAAATAAAACTGCGTCTTGTCTTCAATGCCTGCAAAAAGTGGATTGTCTTTAATTTCTATATTGTTCCAACCCATATGCGGAATTTTAATGCCCAGTTTTTTATCAAAAAGTAACGTTCTAACAGGGATAATGTTTGTCAGAACAGCATCTCCTTCCTGGGAATGTGCAGTGAGTAATTGCATGCCGACGCAAATGCCTAGTACGGGTTTGGTAATTAATGGAATAACATCTGCGAGGCCGGACTGCCGCAACTTTTCCATTGCAGCGCCTGCATGGCCCACGCCTGGAATAATGATATGAGAATATTGGTCAAAATCCGGTTCGGTATTGATCATTCCGTAATTCAGTTTCAGTCTGTCCAGTGCAGAGGTGAGGGAAAATATATTCCCTGCGCCATAATTTACTATTCCAATCATTTTACAACATGCCTTTTGTACTCGGTAAAACTAATTTCTCTGAATCTCTTTTGACAGCCATTTTAATAGCCTTGGCAAATGCTTTGAAGATAGCTTCGATCTTGTGATGTTCATTATCGCCTTCGGCTTTGATATTCAAATTGCATTTGGCAGCATCGCTAAAAGACTTGAAAAAATGAAAAAACATTTCTGTAGGGACATCGCCTACTTTTTCTCTTTTAAACTCTGCATCCCAGACAATCCAGCTTCTGCCGCCAAAATCTATAGCGACCTGCGCAAGGCAGTCATCCATAGGCAGGCAGAATCCATATCTTTCCAGTCCAAGTTTATTACCGATGGCACCTGCAAATGCTTCACCTAAAGCGATGCCGGTATCCTCAACAGTATGGTGCTCATCAATGTGCAGATCGCCTTTTGCCTGAATATTCAGATCTATACTGCCGTGGCGTGCAATCTGATCTAGCATGTGGTCAAAGAAATGGAGGCCGGTTTGTACTGACGCTTTACCAGTGCCGTCCAGATCCAGGTTAATATCAATATCTGTTTCGTTCGTTTTTCTTTTCAGACTAAACTGCCGGCTGCCGGCTCGGAGAAAAGTATAAATATCCTCCCATTTATTGGTTTCCAATCCGATATAAGGCTTCAACTCTTCTGCTTTTCCAAGCTGTTCGGTTGCGCCAAGCAGGTCATTGTTTCTTAGCCAGATTGCTTTTGCACCAAGATTCTTAGCCAGAACTACATCATTTATCCTGTCGCCGATTACAAAAGAGCCTTCCATATCGTACTTGCCGGTCAGGTAATGCTGAAGCAATCCTGTATTCGGTTTGCGTGTATGGGCATTTTCATGAGCAAAAGTACGGTCGATGATAACTTCTGAAAAGTTTACACCTTCACCTGCGAAAGTATCCAGGATCAATTGATGTACCGGCCAGAAATTGGCTTCAGGGTGAGAATCGGTTCCTAATCCATCCTGATTAGTTACCATAACTAACTCAAAATCAAGTTCTGAAGCTATTTTGGAAAGGTAGTAAAGTGCCTTCGGGTAAAACTGCAGTTTGGCAAAAGAGTCAATCTGCTCATCGGCAGGTTCTGTAATCAATGTGCCGTCACGATCTATAAATAGTACCTTCTTCATTTTAAATACTTAACGATTTTAAAGTGGATAATAATATTTCGTTCTCTTCTGGTGTACCAACGGTAATCCGCAGGCAGCCTTCGCATAGGGTCACTTTTGCACGGTTACGGACAATGATGCCTTTTTCGACTAGTGCGTCATAGATCTTCTCTGCATGTGTGACTTCAGCCAGAATAAAGTTTGCATCCGAGGGATAAACTTTGATTACTGATGGTATTTGCAGCAGAGATTTACTTAATGCCTCTCTTTCAGCCACAGTAATTTTAATCCATTCATTTACCTGGCCGATTTCCTGCAAAGCCGCAAGAGCAAGGTCCTGAGTGGACTGGCTAATATTGTAAGGCGCTTTTACTTTGTTCAGAATATCTATAACAGTGCTGGAAGAGAAAGCCATTCCCAGTCTCAGGCCTGCAAGACCCCATGCTTTAGAGAAAGTCTGGAGAATAACCAGGTTCGGGTATTCTGTCAGTTCCTGGATAAAGGTCCGCTGCTTAGCGAAATTAATGTAAGCCTCATCAATGATCACCAACCCTTTGAAATTGGCTAAGATCGTCTCTATGTCAGTCCTGATGATGGAATTGCCTGTGGGGTTATTAGGCGAACAGATAAAGATGAGTTTGGTGTGTTCGTCTATCGCTTCGGCAATTCCCTCCAGATCGAGCTGAAAATTCGGGAGCAGGTTTACTTTACGGGTTTCTACATCATTAATATTTGCAGAAACTTCATACATGCCATAAGTAGGTGGGAGCAGGATAACGTTGTCTTTCCCCGGATTGCAAAACGCGCGGTAGAGTAAATCGATAGCTTCATCACTTCCATTACCTAAGAAGGTATTTTCGATAGGCACACCTTTAATCCGGCTTAAGGCGTCCTTCAGATCTAGCTGAAGCGGATCGGGATAACGGTTGAAATTTTCAGGCAATGGTGAGCCGAAACTGTTCTCATTGGCATCCAGAAATACACTGGCCTGACCTTTATATTCATCTCTCGCAGTAGAATAGGGGCGAAGATTTTTAATATTTTCTCTTTGTAAATTCTTAATATCCATCTGTAGATTTTAAACGAATGGTGATTGCATTTTTGTGTGCCTGAAGTCCTTCTGCAGTGGCTAATATTTCTACTGCAGGGCCAATTGCTTTCAGTCCTGAAGGGGTAATATGCTGAAAGGTTATCTTTTTCAGAAAAGAATCCGTGGATACGCCTGAATAAGCTTTTGCAAAACCACTTGTAGGAAGGGTATGATTTGTTCCTGAAGCATAATCGCCCGCACTTTCTGGAGTTAGATTTCCCAGAAAGACAGAACCTGCATTACTGATTTGAGGAATAAGTGCTTCAAACTCTTCTGTCGCAAGGATCAGATGCTCCGGCGCATAAGCGTTGCTAAACGCCATGGCCTGCTGCAGATTCTCACAATGAACTGCGTAGGAGTTTGCAATTGCTGCTGCTGCAACTGTTGCTCTTGGTAAATAACTAATTTGATTATCAATCTCCTGCATTACTTCAGCAATGAGTTCTGTTGAGGTAGAAACAAGAATGGACTGACTATCAGAACCGTGTTCGGCCTGAGCCAGCAGGTCTGCCGCAACAAAGGCGGGTGAAGCGCTTCGGTCAGCTATGATTAGTACCTCGGAAGGTCCGGCAGGCATATCAATGGCTGCAATGCCTGATGCCAAAATCTGCTGTTTGGCCTGAGTTACGTAGCGGTTTCCAGGTCCGAATATCTTGTAAACCTGAGGTACGCTTGTGGTGCCGTAGGCCATTGCGGCGATGGCTTGTGCACCCCCGGCCAGATAGATTTTTTTGATACCAAGCAACTTGGCACAATAAGCCAGGTAGCAATTTGTCTTCCCATCTTTCTGCGGTGGTGAGCAAACGACAATCTCTTCGCATCCGGCAAGCATAGCTGGAATACCAAGCATTAGAAAAGTGCTGGGCAGTACGGCAGATCCACCTGGAATATAAAGGCCTACCCGGCTTATAGGACGTGACTCCCGCCAGCAGCTGACTCCCGGCATAGTCTCTATTTTGTCTTCCGTTTTAAGCTGGGCTGCATGAAACATTCTGATATTCGCATAGGCTGTTTCAATAGCTTCCCTTGCATCCTGCGGGATTTCTGATGCAATAGTTTCAATCTCCTGCTCATCGAGAAAAAGCCGTTCCAGTTTTACGCCGTCGAACTGACCGGCATAGTCAAGCAGCGCTTGATCGCCGGTAGTTTTTACCTGGTTAATGATCTGGCCAACACGTTCCGCGATAGCTGCATCATCCTCCAGTGTTCTCAGGCAGATATCCTCAATATTCTGTTTAGATAGATTGGTATAACTGTAGATTTTCAATGTGTTATGTTTTTGATTTAACTTTTAGTTAACGGTTCTGGTCGGTTGTTTTATTGTTATGCGATGATTTTTTCGATCGGCATAACGACAATTCCCTCTGCCCCCGCTGCTTTCAATAAGTTAATTTTCTCCCAGAAATCCTGTTCTGTTATTACGGAATGTACAGCAACCCAGTCCGGCTCAAACAGAGGAACTACAGTTGGACTCTTAACACCTGGCAGCAGGTTAACAACTTTTTCGAGGTTTACTTTTGCGACGTTAAGCACGACATACTTATTTTCTTTTGCGCGCAGCACGGAACGGATTCGCTGCAGTAATTCAATAACGTCTTCGTTGAGTTCTGTACCTTTACTGCAGATCATTACTGCTTCGGAATTCATCACTTCGGCGAATGGTTTCAAACCATTACTTTTTAAAGTTCCACCTGTAGAAACGATGTCACAGATTGCATCACTCAGACCAAGTCCCGGACCAATTTCTACAGAACCTGAAATCGTTCTGACTACGGCATTCACCTCGTTGTCCTTTAAATACTTTTCGAGAATTACGGGATAGGAAGTTGCAATAGCTTTGCCTTCCAGCTGACTAATATCAGTCATTTCACTTTCGTTTGGAATGGCGATTTTCAGGGTGCATTTACCGAACCCTAATTTCTGCAGGTAGGTCACATCTGCATTGACTTCATGAATGACATTTTCGCCAACTATACCGAGATCGGCAATGCCGTCCTGCACATATTCGGGGATATCGTCATCACGAAGAAACAAGATTTCCAGAGGGAAATTGGTTACAGTTGATATAAGGGAGCTTTTGTAGTTCTCAAATGAAAGGCCACAATTTTTAAGAATTTCTACAGATTTTTCGTTTAGTCTACCAGATTTCTGGATAGCAATTTTAAGTGTTTTCAATGGATTGAAATTATTGAATGAGACAGGAAGTTAAAATTCGGAAACAAGTCTTGAAGTACAAAACATTACATATATATCGCCACTACTGGCGATGATGCAAATGTAAATGATTGTTCAAGTGTTTGTTCATAATTTTTTAGTCCTTATCCAATAATGCGTTGCACGCTGGGGAACACAAATATAACCATCAGGAGCACTTTTCAAAAATATATGGCATTTTATTTGATAAAATAATCTAAAATTCCTCAATTGAAAAGAATACTTACTGTTGTTTTTCCCTTTGTTTTATTAATTTCTTCATGTAACTGGTTCAAAACCACACCTGAAGTAGGGATTATACTTGCCGATCATTTTAAGAATAAAATCTATAAAAACTTCGATACCGCTGCCTATAATCAGGTTTTCAGGAAAACCCTAGACTCACTTAAGCCTAAGTTAAGTAACCCGAATACATTAGGTAAATTTTACGAGAGTGAGGACATGAATACGACCTTGGTTACACGCTTTTTCGTTGATGGTCAGCTGGATACACTTGCTGCTTATGTCGGGAATAGTAAACTACATGGATACAAACCTTCCTTATTTGGTTATACCCGACTCACAGATTTGTTGGAAGAGTTACGCGGGAACCAGTTTAAAAATATAGAAGAGGCGTATCCTGTGATCGCTGAATTGGAGCTGTTCAGCGCTTCTGCCTTGCTGAAGTATGACACTTTTGTCGGTTTTGGCAGCATTAACCCGAGAAAAGTGCTGAACAGGTATTATGTGACGACAACCCGCCCTGACTCCGTTTATCTGTCGGGTCTGTTGAAAGTTGAGAATTTGGAGAAACATCTTCAGCAAATACAACCCCGCAGTGCTAATTATCTCGCATTGCAGCGCAGTCTTTGGGATCTGGAAAAAAGCAGTAACCCCAATTCGGAATTAATTAAAACTACGCTGGTCAATATGGAGAGGCTGCGATGGAAGATTCCGGGGATCGGAAATGAATATGTCGAAGTGAATATACCGGATTACAGTCTGACCTGGTATAAAGATAATGATACACTCTCTTATATGAAAGTATGCGTGGGGTCCCGGAGGGAGCTTGCTTATGAGGAGAAGATCAAAGCGTACAATCGTACAGGAAAGCTGGATGATAAACCAAAAAATCATCAGACGCCTATCTTGCTCAGTAAATTTAACTCCATACAGGTGAATCCAATCTGGAATATTCCGGTAAGCATTGCCCAGAATGAGATTTATTATAACGCCGCGCGTGATCCTTATTATCTTTCCAACAACAATATGCGTGTTTATTATAAAGGCAAACTGGTTGCAGACCCAGATACGATTCAATGGAGTAAGTATTCCCGTGAACGTCTGCCTTTTCAATTTAAACAAGGTTCGGGAAGTGGAAATGCACTGGGTAAATTCAAATTTATTTTCGAGAATGGCTCGAGCATTTATCTGCACGATACAAATAATAAGTCTGCATTCAACCGCTCAGTTCGCGCGGTTAGTCATGGTTGTGTGAGGGTGGAGAAACCGCTGGAGTTTGCAGAAAACCTACTTAAGAGCAAAGCAGAATATGATCAGCTTCGCATGGAAGTAAATTTACCTCCCCTAGATACGACCAAAATGAAGGTTTATCAGAAGATTCTCCAGAAAAAGGCGGACACAGTGAATGCATTTCAACTCAAGCCTAAATGGTTTGGTACACGGAAAGGAATATCTATTTTCCTGAATTACAGAACCGCCTGGGTACAAAACGGCAAAATGGTTTACAGGAATGATGTTTACGGATTGGATGATGCTCTTTATAACGCAATGAAAAAATACAGATAATATTTCTACATTTGTTTTTTAATGAATTTCGTCTGCCCGGTTTATATATTTTCAGTACTGGTACCGGCCATTCCGATGACTATTCTATTCCTTTTTCCTATCTTTTTCATTTATTTCTTTCGCAGTAATCCGTTGTTAAGTTTTCCGGCTTCCGGGAGTCTTTCGACGTTTTTATTAATTGATTTAACAACGATAGCGTATGAAATGAATATGCAGCCGATGCTTGATGAAAATTACCTAATTTTGCGGGTAGTGCTGTCTAAAGGGAATTCAACTGATTCGAATTTTTTAACCATTAAAAACATAAGAAAACATGAACCTTCTGCTTAAAGGCGTAACCATAGCTGATCCTAACAGCCCTTTCCATGAAAAAAACTGTGATGTTCGCGTGGTACAGGGTAAAATTGCATTTATTCAAGATAAACTGAGCCCGCAAAAAGGTGAAGAGGTTATCGACGGTAATGGTGCTGTGCTTTCACCTGGTTTTTTTGATCTGAACTGTTTAACAGGAGATCCGGGTTTTGAAGCAAAGGAAGATCTGGATTCTGTAGCTGCAGCAGCGCAGGCCGGTGGATTTACCGGACTCACCTTAATGCCGCAGACAAAACCAGTCGTACATTCAAAGGCGCAGGTGGCTTATCTGGTCAATAAAGCGGCAGGATATCTCGTCGACATTCATCCTATAGGAGCAATCAGCCAGGATCTGGAAGGTAAAGAGCTAGCCGAATTATATGATATGAAGCTTGCAGGTGCAGTTGCGTTCTCGGACGGAGCAAAGCCTGTGGTTGATGATGGATTTATGAGCCGGGCGCTACAATACAGCAAAGGCGTTAACGGCCTTTTAATGGTACACCCCGAGAATAAATCTATTGCTGGTAAATCCCAGATCAATGAAAGTAAAATAAGTGTATTATTGGGCATGAAGGGTGTTCCCGCACTGGCAGAGGAAATGCAGATATCCAGGGATATTTTTCTTGCCACTTATCATGATGCCCCGATTCATATCAGTACCATCTCTACCGCCGGCTCTGTTAGCCTAATTAGAAAAGCGAAGAAAGATGGGATAAAGATTTCCTGTGATGTAGCTGCACATCAGCTGGTCTTTACAGAGGAGCTTTTAAATGACTTTGATAGTAACTATAAGGTGAAACCACCATTACGGGACAAAGCGGATATCAAGGCTTTGCTTGCGGGCTTAAAAGACGGAACTATTGATGCGGTATCTTCACAACACCGCCCTCACGAACCAGAACATAAACAGGTAGAATTTGAAATTGCTGCTTATGGTATTATCGCTTTGCAAACCGTACTGCCTCTGCTACTCAAAGCCGGGCTTACCGTGAATCAGATCGTAGAAAAATTAAGTATCAACCCGCGCAGGCTGCTTGGTCTATCCATTCCGGTGATTGCTGAAGGGGAGCTTGCCAATTTTACGCTCTTTAATCCTTCTCAAACCTGGGTTTATGATCAGGCTCAAAACTATTCTCTTTCATCAAACACACCTTTACTAGGAGAAACATTAACCGGTAAAGTTCAAATGGTTTATAACAATAATCAATTTCAAGTATATGGATAATAAAGTTAACCGCGCATTAGTCGCTTCATTAGATAAATTTGCATCACTTTCTGGTCAGGATTCTTCCACTGTTAAACAAAGTCTAATTGAAGTATTCAGTAAAGAGCAGGGGTTCCTGGAAAAAGTAGAAGCATTTGACGCTGTCTTTGATGAGCATCCATCTTTTGAGGAGCTGAGAGAAGTATTCTTTGATCTGCTCATGATCAACTTCTTTGCAAGTGATATGAAGCGTTTAGAAGAAGATTACCTCGAAACAGAAGAATGGGCAAATATCGAAGAGGAAACAATAGACCGTGGCACTGAGTTGCTAAATCTGTTATTGTATATCAATGAATGCCATGACGAGCAAATCAAGCCTGAACTGGGAGATTTCCTTCGTGAATTCCTTTTAGTGGAAGAAGATGAATTCCAGGACGAGTTTCATATTTATGAAGATCTGATCAGCAATCAGCAGCTGGCAGAAAGCAGTATCGAAGATATTTGCGCCCATAAGGGTATGATCGACCTTGGAGAGGAAATGGAAGAGTTGTTTATACCTTTTATGAGTTTCTTCAATCAGCCAAAAGCGAACGATCAGGCTTACGAGGATTTGTCTAACTTCAGTACAAATAAAGAATTCGATACTGCGGTTTACGAACTGATTACAGTATTTAATCAGAAAAACTAAATTTACAGCTATGGAAACAAATCTGCTGAATCAAAATGGTCTGCTTAGATCTGAAGCAATTAAGAATGGAGTTATCATGGCTGCTGTCAGCCTGGTGATTTTTCTGGCGATCAATTACACTGTGCCTCACTTAATGGGGTCTACTGCATTATCTATTGTAAATATTGTTGTAGGAATTGCGCTGGCTGTATTCTTCTCGCTGGATATGCGCAAAAAAGCCGGTGGTTACTGGACTTTCAGCGAAGCCTTGTTACACATATTTATTATGTTTCTGGTTTCTGCGGCAATTGTTTACGTCTTTACAATCCTTTTTGGAAAGTTCATTGACCCTACTTATCCGGAGAGAATGAAAGAGCTTATCGCAGGTAAAACTGAAGATATGTTAACTAAACTTGGTGTGGATGACAGCAGAATGGAGGAGATGATTGCGACTCAAAATCAGCAGATGGAAAGTCAGTTTAATCCTACACTTTTCCAGGCTATCGTTGGGTTTGGTATTCAGGCAATTATGTATGGAATAGGGGCAATGATCTTTGCTGCCATCTTCAAGAAGGCCAGACCAATGTTCGTTTCTGACGAGAATTAGGCTAATAATTTTTTTTGCGTGCAGGTTTTATCATTATAAATGATAAAATTTGCGCGTTAATTATCAAATACATTTTTATACCTGCATGGATATATCTATTGTCATTCCCTTATATAATGAAGAAGAATCCTTACCTGAACTGACCGACTGGATCTCCAGGGTAATGGACAAAAATGGCTTCTCCTACGAAATTCTTTTCGTAGATGATGGGAGTACAGATACCTCATGGCAGGTTATTGAGAATCTAAAGGTTAGCTATCCATCTGTTAAAGCAATTAAATTCAGACGTAATTACGGGAAATCTGCGGCATTAAATGTAGCATTTGCTGCGGCTTTGGGCGATGTTGTGATTACGATGGATGCCGATTTGCAAGATAGCCCCGACGAGATCCCGGAACTTTACAGGAGAATAAAAGAAGAAAAGCTGGATCTGATCTCCGGTTGGAAGAAAAAACGTTACGACCCGATAACCAAAACCATTCCCACTAAATTATTCAATGCGGCGACCAGGCAGATGTCCGGTATTCAGTTGAATGATTTCAACTGTGGGCTTAAAGCTTATCGCAGTGATGTGATTAAGACTATTGAGGTCTATGGTGAAATGCACCGGTATATTCCTGTGATTGCTAAATGGGCAGGATTTAAAAAGATCAGTGAGCAGGTTGTGGAGCACCGTGCAAGAAAATATGGTGTAACCAAATTTGGGTTCAGCCGGTTTATAAATGGCTTCCTTGATTTACTGTCGATCTTTTTTGTCGGAAAATTCGGTAAAAGGCCGATGCACTTTTTCGGTTCGCTGGGCGTATTGAGCTTTTTAATCGGCACAATCATGGCTCTCTGGATTATTGGTGAAAAACTTTATCATATTTCAATGAGCATCCCGATTAAAAGGGAGGTGACAGACCAGCCAGGATTTTATATAGCACTGGTAGCCATTATCGTTGGATCACAATTATTTCTTACTGGATTTGTAGCCGAGCTGGTCACAAGGAATGCGACAGAACGCAATCAATACCTGATTGAAAAAGAAATTGTCTAATTTATGTTCTTTTCTATAATCATTCCACTATATAACCGGCCGCAGGAAATTGACGAGCTACTCTCAAGCCTGTGCCTTCAGACTTATCAGCAGTTTGAGGTGCTTGTTATTGATGATGGATCTGCTGTACCAGCAAAGGAGATTGTAGAGGCATACGCTGACAAGCTTGATGTGCATTATCACTACAAGCCAAATGCCGGGCAGGGTTTTGCAAGGAACTATGGATTCGAAAGAGCGAAAGGAGATTACTTCGTTATTTTTGATTCTGACTGCTTGATTCCTGAAGATTATCTGGAAATTGTTTCTTCGTATTTATTTACTCATCAGCTAGACGCTTACGGGGGGCCGGATGCTGCACATGAAAGTTTTACTGCGGTGCAAAAGGCTATCAGTTATGGAATGACTTCTGTATTTACAACAGGGGGTATCCGTGGTAATAAGCAGCACGTAGGCCAGTTTCACCCCAGAAGTTTCAATATGGGGATATCGGCAGAAGTCTGGAGGAAAACGGGTGGTTTTATTTTAACCAGGCTGGGAGAGGATATAGAATTCAGCATTCGTATACATGAATCCGGATTTAAAATCGGGCTCATTCCCGGTGCGAAGGTTTTTCATAAAAGACGGACCAGTATGCTTCAGTTTTATAAACAAATCCATTTTTTCGGTCGTGCAAGAATCAATATCTATAAACATTTTCCCTCTCAATTAAAACCAGTTCACTTTTTTCCTGCACTGTTTACCATTGGAGTAGGTGTTTTAGTTTTGTTGAATCTTTTCGGTGCTCCGCTGGCACATACCGGGAATGTTTTTCTTCTGGTATACTTTATGCTGATATTTTTTCATTCCCTGTATCTAAACCATTCATTTAAAGTTGCTTCGCTGAGTATCGTGTCTTCATTTATACAATTGACAGCTTATGGACTGGGGTTTATTCAGGATTTTTTCAAGAGACTAGTATTTAAACAACTATGATAAATTATCTAAAGGAGAGTACGTTTACCGTTAACGAAGTAATTGGAAAGGCCTGGGAAGTAACCAAGAGAAACTATTTCTCTATCGCGACCCTGTGTTTTCTGATGTTTATTACCTCCAATGCGTCCGGGCTAATGGCCTTTTTAATCAAGGACGTCAACATCTATTTAAGCATACTGATGGCTTTCTTTTTTATGATGATGTATTTCACGCTCAATCTTTCTCTGTTGAAATACATATTTCATTTACTAGACGATGAGGAGAACGATGTCAGCATTGTGAGCACCCTACCTACAAGACAGCAAATTATTAGATTCATGGTAAGTATGCTTTACTTTATGCTGGTTATCGTTGGCGTGTACGCGATCGTTATTCTTGCAGCTTTCCCTTTTATATATACAGGTATAAGAATGGAAGTCATTACTAACATCGCGGTTTCGGTAGGTATAGTTGCGATTTTTATAACCTGGATCAGAATATCTTTCTTTCCTTTTTTTATTATTGACAAAAACCAGAGCCCTTTTGCAGCCATCAAGTTCAGTTTGGCTATTACCAAAGGTAACTTTACAAAAATTCTGTTACTGCTGCTGGTATTGGGCGGTTTTTACGTGATGTGTCTATTACTGATAGCACTCAAATTACCGGTTATCGCATTTTTTGTCAATATCCTAAGCTCATTCATCATTGTTCCGTTGTCAAGTGTGGCATTGACTATTGCTTATCGCTGGATGATGAGTAAATATGATGGCGAGGGAGAACCCGATATTATTCATAACATAGTTTAAATCCAAATGGGATTAAAAGCGGCATTAAGTAAACCCTTTGCAGCCTATGTTGTCTGGCGGATCAATCGCTGGAAGAACAACGCAGTTGCTGCACAGCAAGAGGTTCTCCATCATCTGGTAGCAGAAGCCGGCAATACGGCATTCGGTAAAGACCATCATTTTGAACAGATCCGTAATTATGAAGACTTTAAGAAACACGTTCCTGTAAGGGACTATGAAGAATTGCGCCCTTATATTGACCGCGTGGTGGCGGGAGAAGCAGATGTGCTCTGGAAGGGTAAACCGGCGTATTTTGCGAAAACTTCCGGAACAACTTCTGGTGCCAAATATATTCCGATCTCAAAGGAGTCGATGCCTGAGCATATAAAAGCTGCAAGAAACGCCTTGTTAACTTATATACATGAAACAGGCAATGCGGACTTTGTAAATGGAAAGATGATCTTTTTACAAGGCAGTCCTGTGCTGACGAAAAAGAATGGCATTAATGTAGGACGGTTGTCAGGGATAGTGGCAAATCTGGTACCTGCTTATCTGCAGAAAAACCGCTTGCCTTCTTATCAGACTAATTGCATAGAAGATTGGGAAGAAAAGGTAGATGCAATTGTAGCGGAAACCATCGATCAGAATATGACACTCATTTCTGGAATTCCACCCTGGGTACAAATGTATTTTGACAGGCTGACTGAGAAGTCCGATGGAAAAAAGATTAAAGACATCTTCAAAAACTTTGAGCTCTTCGTATATGGGGGTGTTAATTACGAGCCATATCGCGCAAAAATTGAAAACAGTATTGGGAAAAAGATTGATGCTATTGAGACTTACCCTGCTTCAGAAGGATTTATAGCCTATCAGGATTCCCAGCATGATAAAAGTTTATTACTACTTGTACAGGCAGGGATATTTTATGAATTTATACCAGCTTCGGAATATTACAATGAAAATCCGTCCCGTCTAAGTCTGGAAGAGGTGGAGTTGGATACGAACTATGCCTTGATTTTAAACACGAATGCCGGATTATGGGGATATAGCATTGGGGACACTATAAAGTTTGTTTCTAAAAATCCGTATAAGATTATGGTTACTGGAAGGATTAAGCATTATATTTCCGCTTTCGGTGAACACGTGATCGGGGAGGAGGTCGAACAATCTTTATTGTCGGTTGCGAATGAGCTGGGTGTTGGTATAACAGAATTTACCGTTGCTCCGCAGGTTAATCCTGAAGCAGGTGAATTGCCATATCACGAGTGGTTTATAGAGTTTTCAGCCCCCCCTGCTGATCTGTCTGCTTTTAGTAAAAAAGTTGATCAGGCGCTCCAAAAGAAAAATATTTACTACTTTGACCTGATTGAAGGGAAAATTCTGCAGCCGCTGGTGATCAGATCCCTTCAGAAAGATGCCTTTGTTACCTATATGCGAGCTGAAGGTAAACTAGGCGGGCAAAATAAAGTACCCCGTTTGTCCAATGACAGAAAAATAGCAGACGGGCTTATTCATTTGACCAGAAAGATTTGAAAAATATAGCAATACTTGGTTCTACGGGATCCGTAGGTACCCAGGCTCTGGAGGTAATCAGGGCTAATCCGGATTTGTATAATGTGACAGTTTTAAGTGCACATTCCAATGCAGATCTGCTGATCGCGCAGGCTCTTGAATTTAAACCTGAGCTGGTCGTTATAACTTCCGATGCTAAATATGCAGAGGTTAAAGAAATGCTTGCCGGACATGGCATTGCAGTTCATGCCGGAGAAGAGGCATTGTCAATGGCTGCGGCCTATGAGAATGTAGACCTTGTGCTCACAGCTATAGTGGGCTCCGTCGGACTTCGACCTACCATAGCAGCCATTCGTGCCAGAAAATCAATTGCGCTGGCCAATAAGGAAACTTTAGTGGTCGCCGGAGAATTAATCACAAGACTGGCAGCTGAATACGGCGTAGAGATTCTGCCTGTAGATTCTGAACACTCTGCAATCTACCAATGTCTGGTAGGGGAGAAAATTGATTCTATTGAGAAGATCTACATTACAGCTTCTGGCGGACCTTTCCGTGGGAAGGACAGGAATGATCTGCTTAAGGTAACAAAAGAACAGGCACTTAAACATCCAAATTGGGTAATGGGTGCTAAAATCACAATAGATTCTGCATCCCTGATGAATAAAGGACTGGAAGTTATAGAAGCCAGATGGCTTTTTAACCTCCGTTTGGATCAGATTGATGTAATTGTCCATCCGCAGTCTGTCATACACTCACTAGTGCAGTTCAATGATGGTTCTATCAAAGCCCAGTTAGGTGTCCCAGATATGAAGTTGCCAATTCATTATGCAATGGCCTACCCGGACAGAATAGAAACGCAATTTCCACGTTTTAACTTCATGGATTATCCCGAACTTACGTTCTATAAACCTGATATGGAGACATTCCGTAATCTTGGACTTGCTTACACTGCCCTGGAAAAAGGGGGGAATATGCCTTGTATAATCAATGCGGCAAATGAAATTGTGGTTGACGCTTTTCTTCATGACCAGATCGGATTCCTGGAAATGAGTGACGTAATCGCACAATGTATGTCCGACCTGGAATTTATTCAACAACCAGACCTGAACAATTACTTAGAAACAGATCGTCATACCCGTATATTTGCCAGGGAACTGGTTTCTAAAAAACATCTAGCTATCTAAATTTTCAATTAAAAACTCTAAAATAATATATGAACGGATTAATTATGGTTGCCCAGTTATTATTGGGCCTATCAATATTAGTAATCTTACACGAATTAGGTCATTTTCTTGCGGCACGTGCTTTTGGTATTAAAGTTGAAAAATTCTATCTCTTTTTTGATGCGTGGGGATTTAAATTATTTAGCATTAAACGCGGTGGCGTCGAATACGGTATAGGATGGCTTCCCCTGGGCGGTTATGTAAAAATTGCCGGAATGATTGATGAGTCGATGGACAAAGAGCAGATGGCGCTTCCACCTCAACCATGGGAATTCCGGTCTAAGCCAGCATGGCAGCGTTTAATCGTGATGCTGGGTGGTGTTTTTGTCAATATTGTAGTTGGTATCTTTATCTTTTGGATGCTTGCCTTTAAATTTGGTGATACCTACATTCCAAACAGCTCTGTTAAAAATGGAATTAATGTCGGTGTGATCGGAAAGGAAATTGGGCTGAAAGATGGAGATCATGTGCTGGCGATAAACGGAAAGAAAGTGATTCGTTTTGATGAGATCACGAGTTCGAATATACTTTTAAGCCACACGACCTTAACAATTGACCGGAGTGGTAAAACACTGGAAGTTAAAATTCCCGACAATATTCTTAACAAAGTGGCGGATCTGGGTTTGGAGGAATTGATTAGTCGTACCCCGTTGCGTCTGCCTAAACTTGATACCATAATTGCAAACAGACCTGCTGCTGCTTCTGGATTATTGAAAGGTGATTTAATTACCAGCATAAACGGTAAAGCCGTTAAATACGATGCAGATGTGTCTGACGCTTTAAAAGCCCAAAAGAATAAAGAGGTGCAGATAGATGCGATGCGCGATGGTGTTGCGAAGCAATTTACTGTCAAAACAGACAGTCTGGGAACGATAGGTATTGGTTTTACATTAGGCGATCTGAAGTTAGAAACTATTCAATATGGCTTCTTTCAGGCATTGCCGATTGGTGTGAATCAAGCCTGGGTAACTTTCACTGACAATGCAAAAGGTATTTCAAAAGTGTTAACCGGGAAGATTAAAGCTGATAAAGCATTTTCCGGCCCTGTAGCAATAGCACAGAAGGTTTATGGTGGAGTTTGGGTATGGTCGCATTTCTGGGCTTCTACAGCGCTTATTTCAATCGCACTGGCATTTATGAACCTGCTTCCTATTCCTGCTCTGGATGGTGGGCATGTTGTATTCCTGATTGTAGAGATGATTAAAGGGAAACCGCTTGGAGATAAATTCATGGAGGGCGCGCAAATGGTAGGATTTGTAATTCTGTTATGTCTAATGGTGTTTGTGCTTGGTAATGATATTTTTAAGGCATTTATTAAATAAGTAGATGGACTATTTTAGTTTTTACGACTTGCCGGTGTCTTTTCATCCTGATCCTGCAAAAGTTAAACAGCAGTTCTATGCTTTAAGCAAGAAATATCACCCGGATTTCTATATCAATGAGTCTGAAGAGAAACAGGCAGAAGTTTTGGAGTTATCTACCTTGAATAATAAGGCGTACCAGTTGTTAAGTGATCCGCAAAAGCGACTGCATTATATCCTGGAACTAAAAGGCATGCTCACTGAGGGAGAGCAATATAATCTTCCTCAGGAGTTTCTTATGAAAATGATGGAAGTTAATGAGGAACTGATGGATCTGCAGTTTGATCCTGATGCTGCTAAATTGGCCGCTATTAAGGCGCAGGTAGCCGAAATATCCTCAACTATGGACACTATGCTGGATAGACTTACAGATGGCTTCGAAGGACAGTATTCTGCTGCTCAGGAGGAGACGCTTAAAGAAGTAAAAGATTTATATTTCAGAAAAAAGTATCTGGCCCGTATCAATGATAGTATTGTAAAATTAGATGCTGTAAGATAAGGTGTTAGAATAGTGTCAAAAAGAAAGATAACCGGTCAGAGATGAACCGGTTTTTCTATTTTTGGGACAAACTCAAATTATGAATACACTATCAATCTTTAGAAAAGTAGCCGTTGCAGAAGGTATATCTTATATCGCCTTGCTTTTTATTGCCATGCCGATGAAGTATTATATGGACATGCCTCTGGCAGTTAAGTATACTGGCTGGGCACACGGGTTATTATTTGTACTGTATGCCGCATTAGTAATCATGTGTCTGGTAGAGTATAAATGGAGTATTGGTAAGGCTGCTTTGATATTTTTAGGTTCATTGCTGCCTTTCGTGCCTTTTTATATAGATAAAAAGCTAAAGGAAGAGCCTGTAGATCAGCCTAAAGCATCTTAATTGTATTTTTATTGAAAATAAGCCTTGGAAATGCTGGTGCGAATATATAGATTTGCGTCCCGCTAATAAGGAAATGCCCGGATGGCGGAATTGGTAGACGCGCTGGTCTCAAACACCTGTGGGAAACCGTGCCGGTTCGACTCCGGCTCCGGGTACGACCCCTCTCTAAATCACTTAGAGAGGGGTTTTTGTTTTTTATCTAATTTACAATTTGCCTGTATTGCGGATCAAGTCAAAAACTTGTGGACTAAGGGTGTTTTTAAGCATAAAGTTGGGTGAGGCGATACAAGAAAAACTCAGTGCTTCTTACTCCTCTAAACTGGCTTCTAAATGCCTTTATCTTTGCATTGAAAGACTCAGCTGAAGCATTCGTGGAACGACTATCAAAGTAGTTTAGGATGGTTTCATAATGGTGCTGAATGGATCTTGAAATCGTATTGAACGACTTAAAGCCTGATTGTCTTACTGCCTCATGCCATTTGGCAAGTCTTGCCAGACCATAAAGTTTGTCGGTGGTTTTCTCGAAGATGTTACTCAGGTTTAGGCTTAAGTTGTAA